>CAMOVK010000011.1 GCA_946627325.1 uncultured Prevotella sp.
TAACAATTAATAAAATAGCATACTTTTTTAGGAGTATGCTTTTTTCTTTTTTCCTATATCAATGATTGTCACACTTGAAGAGAAATCGGAGAGAACTTGCTGGTCGCAAGGGAGTGTGCGCTGTGCGGTAGGTGGCAGACGATGGTTGCAAGTTTTGCAAAACTAGCAAAAACTTGCAAGGGCGGGGTAGTCGCAAGGGGTGCGCAGGGGATTAAGAAAAATAGTTTTCGAGTTCTGTGCGCGCAGCCATGTTGGTGTTGTCGAGGTCGCGGATGATGTGGCCGTTTTCCATAAGTGCTATGCGGCTACTTATCTCAATGGTGTGCGACAGGTTGTGGCTCGAGACGATGATGGTGGCTTGAGTGGCGTGGTTGTAGTCGCGGAGTATGTGCTTCAGAATGTTTTGCGACGAGGGGTCGAGGAAATTGAAGGGCTCATCGAGGATGAGGATGCGGGGGTTGGAGAGCATTGCACCGATGATGCCGACTTTTTGTTGGTTGCCTGCTGAGAGGTCGCGTATGAGCCGTTTCTGCCCGACGATTTCGCCTGCCATGAATGCGTCGAAGCGGTTTAGCCTCGCGGTAAGTTCGCTCCTGTCGAGGAGCGACACTTTGGCTATGAAATCGAAGTATTCTTCTGGGGTGAGGAAGTCTATGAGGAAACCGTCGTTGATGAAAGCACCTGTGAACTCTTTCCACTCTTCGGAGGTTGCGGGGTCAATAGTGGTGGCTGTGCCTTCAATGGTGGTGGTCATAGCGACGTTGCCTGCGTCGGCTTTGAGCAGGTCTAACATGAGACGGAAGAGGGTGGTCTTACCTGCTCCGTTGTTGCCTACAAGTCCGATGATGTCGCCGTCGTTGATGAGAAACTGCTGGATATCGACTGCGATTTTTTCGCCGAAGGTTTTCGTCAAGTTGTTTATAGCGATGCTCATATCGAGGGGTGTGTTAGTTTGGTGAGTGTGTGTGACGATGCTCGAGTGGCAGTTTGTCGTGTGGTTGGGTTAAGGAGTTAGTGTGTTCAGTCGGTTTTACTCTCTCGGCGGCGAGTGGTGTTTTAGGTGAGTTTATCACAAGTTGCGCCCATGGCAGTTTTTGAATTTCTTTCCGCTTCCGCAAGGGCATGGCTCGTTGCGGCCAGGCAGTTTGTCTTTTATGATTGGCTGTGTGCGTTGCTGTGCAGCACTTTCGCGCGTGTCGTGGTTGGCAGCAGCTTGCTGGTTGCGGTCGATGAGGTCGTCTTTTTGTTCGTTGTAGCGTTGCGAGCGAGCCTCAGGAGCTGCTTCTTTGATGTCTTGTTGTTGCACTTCTGGTATCTGTCCGCGCATGAGTATGCTCAGTGTGCGATTGTTCAGATTGTCGAGCATGGTGTCCCATATTTTCACGCTTTCGAGTTTGAAAATCAGCAGTGGGTCTTTCTGCTCGTAACTTGCATTCTGTACGCTGTGTTTCAGTTCGTCGAGTTCGCGGAGGTTTTCTTTCCAGCAGTCGTCGATGATGTGGAGTATGATTGATTTCTCAAACTCTTTGACTACTGATTTCGAGTGCGTCTCGTAGGCTTCCTTGAGGTTGCATCTGATGTTGTATATCTTCTTTCCGTCGGTCACAGGCACGATGATGTACTCGTATTGGCTGCCTTGGTTTTCGAATACTTGTTCTATGACTGGCCAACTTGTTGTTTCGAGTCGTTCCATCTTGCGTTTGAAGGTGTCGATGGCTATCTGATAGGCGTTTTCCTTCAAGCTGTCGCGGTTCTTTCCGCCCATAAAGTCTTCCTCAGTGAAGGGACATTCCATGGCAAACACTTTGATGAATTGTTCGCGGCAACCTGTGTAGTCGTTTGTTTCGATGATGTTGCTGATGCGGTCCCATATCGTGTTGGTTATATCCATGCCTATTCGCTCGCCGATAAGTGCGTGATGACGCTTTTCGTAGATGACTGTACGCTGTTTATTCATAACGTCGTCGTATTCGAGTAGGCGCTTACGTATGCCGAAGTTGTTCTCTTCGACTTTCTTTTGTGCCCGTTCTACGCTGTTGGATATCATCTTATGCTCAAGTACGTCGCCTTCCTTAAATCCGAGTTTGTCCATGATGTTTGCTATTCGCTCGCTTGCAAAAAGTCGCATCAGTTTGTCTTCGAGTGAGACGAAGAATACCGACGAGCCAGGGTCGCCCTGTCGCCCAGCACGTCCTCGCAACTGGCGGTCAACGCGTCGGCTTTCGTGGCGTTCAGTACCGATGATGGCTAAGCCGCCTGCTTCTCTCACCTGAGGCGTCAGTTTTATGTCGGTACCACGTCCAGCCATGTTCGTTGCTATGGTTACAGCGCCAAGCATGCGCTCTTCCTGACGTGTCGTGCCATCGTCGTCAGTAATCCTTACCATTCCGCGAGTGCTTCGTCCTGCTTCTGCCACGATTTCGGCTTCGCGTTGATGTTGCTTTGCATTGAGCACGTTGTGTGGTATCTTGCGCATATCAAGCATTCGAGAGAGTAGCTCGGAAATCTCGACCGATGTGGTGCCGACAAGTACCGGACGGCCAGAGTTGCGCATTTTTTCTATTTCTTGGATTACTGCATTGTATTTTTCGCGTGCCGTTTTATATATGCGGTCGTTTTTGTCGTCGCGAATGACAGGTCGGTTTGTTGGTATTTCCACCACGTCGAGTTTGTATATGTCCCAAAATTCGCCAGCCTCAGTGATGGCAGTACCAGTCATACCAGCCAGTTTGTGATACATTCGGAAGTAGTTTTGCAGTGTGATTGTGGCGAATGTTTGTGTTGCGGCTTCTACTTTGACGTGTTCTTTTGCTTCTACAGCCTGATGCAGTCCGTCGCTCCAACGGCGTCCTTCCATGATACGTCCAGTTTGTTCGTCGACGATTTTCACTTCACCGTCTATGACTACATACTCGTCATCTTTATTGAACATGGTGTATGCCTTTAACAGTTGTTGGAGGGTATGCACTCGTTCGCTCTGCACCGAGTAGTGAGCCATGAGGTCGTCTTTCTTGTTGATACGCTCCTCTTCGCTGAGTCCTTGATCTGTTTCGAGGGCTGACAGTTCGGAAGCAATGTCGGGAAGCACGAAGAGCTCTTTGTCGTTTACCTGCGATGAAAGCCATTCAGTACCTTTATCTGTCAAATCGCACGAATTCAATTTTTCTTCTACGACGAAGTAAAGAGGTTCAACGGCTTTTGGCATCTCGCGGTTGTTGTTTGCCATATAGTACTCTTCCGTCTTCAACATTCCCGCCTTAATGCCTTCTTCCGACAGATACTTGATGAGCGGTTTGTTTTTAGGCATTGCTTTATGTGAACGGAATAGCGCCAAGAAACCTTCCTCTCGCAACTTTTCGTCTTTGTTTTCTGCTGCTTGTGCAATTTTTGTTTTAGCTTCGGCAAGGTATTCCGTAGCCAGTCGTCGTTGTACGTTGACGAGTCGTTCTACCAGTGGTTGATATTCTTCAAACATCTGGTCGTCGCCCTTTGGCACAGGTCCAGATATGATAAGAGGTGTTCGTGCGTCGTCGATAAGTACGGAGTCAACCTCATCGACGATGGCATAGTTGTGCTTTCGCTGCACTAAGTCGGCTGGCGAGATTGCCATATTGTCTCGCAGATAGTCGAAGCCGAACTCGTTATTTGTTCCGAAGGTAATGTCTGCTTGATATGCTTTACGTCGTTCTGGTGAGTTTGGCCTGTGTTTGTCGATGCAATCGACTGACAGTCCGTTGAATTCGTAGAGTGGACCCATCCATTCTGAGTCGCGTTTTGCAAGGTAATCGTTCACTGTCACTACGTGTACTCCGTTTCCTGTGAGTGCGTTTAGGAAAACGGGCAGTGTTGCCACGAGCGTTTTTCCTTCACCAGTAGCCATTTCAGCGATTTTACCCTGATGCAGCACTTCTCCTCCGAAGAGTTGCACGTCGTAGTGTATCATTTCCCATTTGAGGTCGTTTCCTCCTGCAGTCCAATGGTTATGATAATATGCTTTGTCGCCTTCGATAGTGATAAAGTCTTTTGAAGGGTCGGCTGCCAGTTCGCGGTCGAAATCGGTTGCTGTAACTATTGTTTCTTCGTTTTCGGCAAATCGTCGTGCTGTTTCTTTTACAATGCTAAAAGCAATAGGCATTACTTCGTCGAGAGCCTCTTCGTATTTGTCGAGAGCTTCTTTCTCCAGTTTGTCTATCTGATGGAAGATTGCTTCGCGTTTGTCTATTTCAGTCTCCTCAATTGTTTGTTTGAGTGCTTCGATTTTGTCTTTTTCTGCTTTTGCAGCCGCTTGCACTTGTGCCTGTATTTCTTTTGTTTTGGCGCGTAGAGCATCGTTGTCGAGTGCTTGTATGGCAGGGTAGGCTGCTTTCACTTTGTCAACGAGAGGTTGGATGAGTTTCATGTCGCGGCTCGACTTGTTGCCGAAAATAGATGTCAGGAAATTAGTTAGTCCCATTTTATATAGTCTTTTATTGTTTCAATTAATATCGGGCAAAGGTACTAAAATATGATTAAGTGAGAGAATAATATATCAAATTTGTTTTTCAAGCGTGAAGATTTTTTGCAATTCAACATAAGTCTCTTGTGCTCGAAAAGGCAAAATAGTTTTGCCTATTTTACTCACTTGCTCACAATTTTTTTCCAAATCAAATTTCTTAAGAGCAAAGATAATGCCAAAATGAATATTCCTTTTGGGTAAGTTTGCACGAGGGAGCAAATCAGAACCACTACTATAGCCCATGTCCATACTTTCCATAGCCAGTGGTTCTGTCTCTTTTTGCGTTTGCTGATTGCTTGAAATCCGAACAAGAGGAGTATGGGGTTGAAGAGTAGCCATAGCAGGTTTATTTGCACTGTTGGATGTTTTGAGAACCACATGATTGTCAGCAGTATGCCTATCAGTCCGCATATCACTATGGTTATTACGTCGATGGCTGCCAAGTATTTGTTTTTCTTCAGTTCGTAGAAAGTGAGTAGCGCGATGACGGCTGATATTAGTGTGAACGTCACTGCGGGCGATGGCAAGTGATTGTTGCGTTTTTCTTTAGGGTATGATGGTATAATGGTTTCTATCGGTTCGGCAAGGAGTGTTTGTGAGTTGTCGATAGATTTTCGTTTTGTATCTTTGAGTGTGTTCATCAGTATCACTGGCAGGAACACTTCTTCTCTTCTGAGTATAGGAAGGTCTGCCATAACGCCGAGCAGTATATCGTTTCCAAATTCAGCCCATGGGTGGTCGTGTGTGTATTGGTGTATGAGAGTTCGAAAGGAGTAGGTCTCTGGGTGGTCTTTGATGGATATCGAGCCATCTACGCTTCCGAAAATCACGTCGCGGGCTCGTGTCGTACAGTTGTTGTGGAATATGTTATAGCGGTATATTTTGTTCTCAGGTCGGGCGTTTTCGGCAATGTTTTCTATTATTTTTTGTTTTTCTTTGGCTGTCAGATGTAGTTTCTGTTGCTTCACATAACGGCCGTCCGCTTCGTATTCTGCGCAGAAAATGTCGAAAGGGCAAATTCCTATTTCGTAGTCGGTTTTACCGAATATGAAGTTTATGGTAAAGTTTTTCTGATGCGAGTCGAATACTCCGTAGTTCACTGCGAGGTCTTCGCCTGTAGTTTTATCGTTTATTCTTATGGCTGTATGTCCGTATAGGCTGTACGACTTGTCGCCTGGTTCGCACGTTATCATGCTTATTTCTACGGAGTCGAGTCGTTGCATGAGTGCGGTAGAGTCTTGTGCTTTTGCTGCGAGAGTGAGAGTGAGAAGCACTATATATATAATAATGTGTCGGGTCATGGTGTTTAATTGTTTGTAGTGTGATTATTGCTTGCTATTGTATGGGCTATTATATGCAGCTTAATTCGAGCCATCGTGTGGATTTCTCGTCGAGTTCTTCGTTTAATATAGGCAGTCGTTTCGATAGTTGTGTTATTTCTTCTATCGAGATATTTCCCGACGAAAGGGCCTCTTCTGCTTTGCTTTTTTCTTGTTCGAGTAGTTCTATTTCGCGTTCCAGTTGTTCGAGTTCGCGCTTTTCTTTGTAGGTTAGTCGTCGTTCTTGTGTCTTTGTTTTGGTTTTGGGTTTTGTTTTTGCATCTTTTTTTGTGTTGTCGCTATCAGTTGTTTCTGTGTTGTCTATCCATTCCCGATACTGTGTGTAGTTACCAGGGAAGTCTTTTATTACTCCTCCTCCTTTGAATACGAGCAGATGATCTACTACTTTGTCCATAAAATATCTGTCGTGGCTGACGATTATTACGCATCCAGGGAAGTCCGCCAGGTATTCTTCGAGTACTTGAAGGGTCTGAATGTCGAGGTCGTTTGTCGGTTCGTCGAGTACGAGGAAGTTTGGATTTCTCATCAGTACGGTACACAGATGTAGCTTGCGTCGTTCTCCGCCACTGAGTTTATAGACGTAGTTGTGCTGTTGTTCGGGAGTGAAGAGGAAGTGTTGTAGCAGTTGCGATGCAGTGATGTGTCGTCCACCTCCGAAGTCGATATACTCGGCAATGTTTTTTATTACGTCAATTACTTTTTGTTCCGGGTTAGTTTTCATTTCGTCTTGTGAGAAGTATCCGAATCTGACTGTGTCGCCGATGTCGAATTTTCCTGCGTCGGGTTTTATTTCTCCGAGTAGCAGTTTGACGAACGATGATTTCCCTGCGCCGTTGTTGCCTATGAGCCCCATCTTTTCGAACCGCGCAAAGTTGTAGTAGAAATCTTTAAGTACTACAGTCTGTCCGTTGTTGAAACTCTTCGAAACGTATTGCGCTTCGAATATCTTGTTTCCTATATATACGTTTTTCGACTTTAGTCTTATCTGTCGTTCTTCTATTTTTTGCTTTGCTTTTTGTTCGAGTTCGTAGAATGCTTTTTCTCTGTATCGTGCTTTTGTTGCTCTTGCTTGTGGCATTCGTCTCATCCATTCCAGTTCTCGCCGATACAGATTGTTGGCTCTTTCTATTTCTGCTCGTGTGTTGTCGATGCGTTCTTGTCGTTTTTCGAGGTAGTATGCGTAGTTGCCCCGATAGTTATATATCTTTGCGTTGTCGATTTCTATTATCACGTTGCATACTCTGTCGAGGAAGAATCGGTCGTGAGTGACCATGAGTAGCGTTTTGTTTCCATGCGACAGGTATCGTTCGAGCCATTCTATCATTTCTATGTCGAGGTGGTTTGTCGGCTCGTCGAGTATGAGTATGTCGGGTTGTGTTATGAGTACGTTTGCCAGCGCCACTCTTTTTCGCTCTCCTCCGCTCAGTTCGCCCATGTGTCGGTCGAAGTTACCGAGACGTAACTGTGTGAGTATTTGCTTGGCTTTGAGTATTTGTTCTTCTTTGCCTTCGTGGTTGAAGCAGGCATCAAGCACCATTTCGTCGTCGTCGAACGAGGGCGACTGTTCGAGAAAGCCTAATGTAAGGTCGCGTTTGAGTGTTATTTTACCTTCATCGTAGGGCTCTTTTCCTTCAATTATTCGCAGCAGTGTTGATTTCCCAGTGCCGTTTTTAGCCACAATTCCTATTCGTTGTCCTTGAGCGATGGACAGTGAGATGTCGTCGAGTATCAGTCTGTCGCCAAACGATTTCGTCAGGTTTTGTATGTCGATATATGGTGTCAAGTTGCCTTATGTGGTTTTTAGCGATTTGTTTATCTCGTCGATATAGTCGAGCACTTCTTGTTTGCCTGTCTTGTTGGCGCTGCTTGTAACGAAGTATGGGGGTATTACTTCCCATGTCTCTTCGAGTTTTCTGACGTAGTTATCCACATTGATTTTAATTTTCGACGCGCTTATCTTGTCGGCTTTAGTGAAAATTATAGTAAACGGAATGTTGCTTGTTCCGAGCCAGTTGATAAACTCCATGTCGATTGTTTGCGGTTCGTGGCGTATGTCGATAAGCACAAAGAGGTTGACCAGCTGTTCGCGTTGAAGAATGTACGACGTTATCATCTGCTCGATTTTCTTTTTTGTTGCCATCGAGCGTTTGGCGTATCCGTAGCCGGGCAAATCAACGATATACCACTCCTTGTTTATCAAGAAATGGTTTATCAGTAAGGTCTTGCCTGGTGTTGACGATGTCTTTGCGAGCTTTTTGTTGTTAGTCAGCATATTTATTAGGCTCGATTTGCCCACGTTCGACCTTCCAATGAATGCATACTCTATCTTGTCGTCGGTCGGACACTTGCTGAGTTTCTCACTGCTGATAACGAATTCTGACTGAAATATCTCCATAATGTTGCAAAGGTATGAAAAAGTAGCGAGAAGAAACAATTTTTTATGCTTTCTTTCTTTAGTTTCAAAATTATTACAATCCTTGCAAAAATATGTTTCATAATCCAAAATTACCCCAAATAACTATGAAAAAATAAAGCATTATTTTCTTTGTTGTCTGTTGCTTACAGCGTGTTTTGGTTTCGTTTCTTGCGGCGACGATGATGATGTAAGCCCTCAGGGAACAGGTGGCGATAGTCCGACGGATGTTGCCGTTTCGGGCGATGTGTCTTCGGTAGAGGTTCGTGAGGCAACGATTGAGGGCTTTGTCAATGCGCTTGATATTCAATCGTTTACGCTTCCTGTTTGGAAAGCACGTCTTTTCGGCTTGAAAAGCAATGCTTTCCGAGCCGAAAAGCATACATCCCCGAGTCGAAAAGCAATGCTTTCCGAAATCAATCTAAAATGATAGGAAACCGAAACCTTGAAAATACTTTGTCGTTTTGGGCAAGTTTTTGTATCTTCGCCGACAAAACAAGATTGTTCAGATGAAATACATACGCTGGGGCATACTGACATCAAGGCAGAGTGGGGCAGACGATGAGATGGCTACGAAGGTGGCTGAAATCATCGGCAGAATCGACGGCTCGTCGGTAGTCAAGGTAATCGATGTAGATAAAGACGATGCCATCGACGCGCTCGACAATCCCGACATCAATGCCATATTAGTGGCAACAACGCCTCAGACACACGCCACTTACAGCGTATTGGCTATGAACGCTGCGAAACCAGTAGTTATAGCGCAACCGATAGCCTTCAGTTACGCCGACTGCCTGCGCATCAATGCCACACAAGACAAAACCAAACAACCCTGTTTTGTGCTGCTGCCAGAACGGATGGCTGACGAAGTGAAACGACTTAAGCAGCGACTTCGCGACGAAGAGATAGGCAATGTACTCGCAGCCAGATACACATTCTTTTCGAACGACTACAATACCGACAACCGCGAACCACTTGAAGCAATCTTCCGCCGACGTGCCGCCAGCCAGATAGACACCCTGCAATATCTCTTGGGGCTGGTCATCGACGCTAAAGGACTCGTGGCTACCGACGACTGCCGCCGACAGGAAGGCATAGGGCTGAGCGTCAGCGCAACGCTCATGTTTGAAGATGGTTTTGTGGGCAGCATGCTCTGGTCGTTGGGAACAAGCCAGCAATCATCGAAAGACGAACTGATAATAACGGGCGAGAAAGGAGAACTGCGACTCGAAAACCTGACCTTCCCTACATCCAACAGCGACACACTGCTGCACGACACACTACGCTCGATAGTGGAAGACCTGCAAGGCTTCGGCAGATATGCAGCAACCTCACTCTCAGCAACACCTGCGCTATGGGTAACCGACAGAATACTACGACAATGAAGACAATCGTTCACGCCATATTACTGACGTGTCTGCTCGGCATATTACCACTCGAGGCATTAGCAGGCGACTCCATACCAACAACGAGGGAACTCGTGCGAAGCCTCAACAAGATAGACACCAACTATGTGGAACCCGAACACTACAACTTCACACTGATGGTGCAAAACACCAACACCTACGAAATCTATCGGTTGAAGAGCAAAAACGGACACTCCGTCATGTTCTCACCACGACCAGGAATAAAAGTCGGACCATACTTCGGATGGCGTTGGGCTTTCGCAGGATATACCTTCGACGTGGGACACCTTGCCAGCCGCCGACGACAAGAGGTAGATTTGAGCATCTATAGCCAAAAGATAGGAGCCGACCTGTTCTACAGAAAATCGGGCGACGACTACCGATTACGCGACATCAAACTATCGGGCAATTTCGATACGTCGCCATTAGAAAACAAAATCTTCGACGGACTGAATGTAGAAGTGTGGGGATTTAACGTGTATTACATCTTCAACCACCGCAAATTTTCCTACCCCGCAGCCTTTAGCCAAAGCACCCGGCAGAAGAAAAGTGCCGGTTCGCTGCTCTTGGGCATTGGATATTCGCAACACGATTTACGTTTCGACTATAAGAAACTAACCAAATTTATATCAGACAACATACCTCAATACGAGGCACAACCCGACAGCGGACTGATGTTTGAACGCGTACACTATTCCGACTTCTCGGTCTCGGCAGGCTACGGTTACAACTTCGTAGTGGCAAAAAACCTGCTGCTGGCAGCATCGTTGTCGCTCTCGTTGGGCTATAAACAATCGCACGGCGACAAAACCGACAACGACAAAATGTCGTTTCGCGACTTTGCCTTCAACAGCCTGATGTTCGACGGAGTCGGACGATTTGGCATTGTATGGAATAACGACCGCTTCTTCGCAGGAAGTAGCGTCATACTGCATGCCTACAACTACAGAAAACCACAATTTTCGACAAACAATTTTTTTGGAAACCTAAATATCTACACAGGATGGAAATTCGGAAAGCGAAAACGACGCTGATACTTCTGCTGCTCAGCATCGGTTCAGTAGTGGCACAAGCCGCCGACAAAATCAATTATACACGACAGGATAGTATCGACGTGATGCAAATGATGGCAAAAGCAAAAAAACTGCCAGCAATGGAAAACCTGTTCCTTGAAATAGCAAAAATGTTTATCGACCGACCATACGTTGGACATACGCTCGACAAAGAGAAAAAAGAACGCCTGGTGGTCAACGTAAGAGAAGTGGACTGCACTACATATATAGAATATGTGTTGGCAATCTACCAATGCGTTAAACATAAGAAAACAACCTTCAACGATTTCTGCAACTATCTGGCAGACATACGTTATGTAGGCGGAAAGATAGACTATCCCACTCGCCAACACTATTTCACACTATGGATAAACGATAACATCAACGACGGATTTATACGCGAGATAACTGCAGTAAAACCCCCATTTACTGCCGTCCAGACAGTGAACGTCGATTATATGACCACCCACGTCTCGTCGTACTATATGCTCAAGAACAATCCGGAATGGAAAGCCCCAATTCGAAAGATGGAACGCGACATCAGTGGAAAGCGATATCGATACATCCCAAAATCGAGACTGACCAATACCCGACTGCTCCGACAAACTATAAAAAACGGAGACATAATAGCAATACTCACATCGAAGAAAGGATTAGACACGTCGCACATAGGTGTGGCAGTATGGAGAAACGACGGATTGCACCTGCTCAACGCATCGTCGATACACAAAAAGGTAATCATCGAACCAATGACACTGTTTCAATATATGAAGAAACACCCTACGTTCACTGGTATTAGAGTAGTCAGATGCCTATGAAAGAGAAAATTCAACAACTCGTCAACCTGCTCAATCAAGCCTCAGAAGCATACTATAACGGCAAACAAGAACTGCTGACCGACTATGAATGGGATGCAAAGTTCGACGAACTGAAGCAGTTGGAAGAACAGTCAGGCATCGTCTTGCCCGACTCGCCAACGCAGAAAGTGTCGGAAGACAATGTGGCAGGACGAAAAGAACAACACGAATTTGCAGCCCTGTCGCTCGCAAAAACAAAGAAAATAGACGATATAGTAAAGTGGAGCGAAGGGAAACCCATTTGGATTTCATGGAAATTGGACGGACTGACGCTCGTGGCAACATACGATAATGGACGACTGTCGCGACTCGTCACGCGCGGAAATGGGCACGTCGGAACGAACATCACATATCTCGCAACAGCAATCAACGGATTGCCTAAAACGATAAACTATCGCGAACATCTCGTGGTTAGAGGCGAGGCGGTAATCTCATACAACGACTTCAACAACTTCCTTATCGAAAGCGGAGAAGATTATGCTAATCCCAGAAATCTCGCTTCGGGAACAATGACACTGCACGATGTAGAGGAAGTAAAACGCAGAAAAGTCAACTGGATAGCCTTCACACTGCTTACACCATCGCAGCCCTCATGGGGAGAACAGATGAAGTGGCTCGAACAGCAAGGCTTCAACGTCGTAGAGCGAACGCCCGTCAGCAATCCTACACACGAAAACATCAATAAAGTAATAAACGATTTCACGCTTAAAGTGACATCCGAAACCAACCCTTACCCTGTTGACGGACTTGTAGTGACCTACGACGATACAGAGTTTGCCCAAACAGGAAGCGTCACTGGACACCATGCCACACGCGCAGGACTGGCATTTAAGTGGCAAGACGAAGCAGCAGAGACCAAACTCGAAAGAGTAGAATGGTCGTGTGCGGCAAACAACATATCGCCAGTAGCCGTGTTCGAACCAGTAGAACTGGAAGGAACAACAGTGAGACGAGCATCACTGTGCAACATCAGCGAATGTGAACGATTAGGAATTGGTGATAAAGGAACACGCCTGCAAGTGATAAAGGCAAACAAAATAATTCCGAAAGTAATTAAAGTAGAAGAGAAAATAGGCGAGTTTCAAGTGCCCGACAAATGCCCCGTCTGTCACCAACCTACTGTAATCACGCTTACTCAAACTAAAATTTTGAGATGTACAAATGCCGATTGTCCTGCAAAAGAACTCAAGAAATTTGCACGTTTCGTATCAAAAGAGGCTTTGGACATTGACGGACTGTCGGAACAAACACTCTCCCTGCTTATAAATAAAGGATACATAGCAGAATACAGCGACATATACAACTTGAAAAACCATAGTGGCGAGATGGAACGTATGGCTGGTTTTGGACTGCGTTCAGTCAGCAATCTTCTCGCTGCAATTGAGAAATCGAGACAGACCGAGCCACATAGGCTACTCTATTCGCTGACAATACCACTCTGCGGAACAGAAGTGTGCCGACGAATGCTCAAGGAATATAAACTTGCAGAACTCATCGATATAGCGCGAACAACTACAGACCAAGAAGCCTTTTCTCACATCAACGGAATAGGAAAAGAGAAATCGTCGGCATTCATATCATGGATGCAGAACGACAAAAACTACGACCGACTGCAGCGTCTGATGGCAGAAATAAATCTTTCCGATGAAAGACAGAGTTCTTCAAGACAGCTATGCGAGGGACTTACATTCGTCATTACAGGAGAACTCAAACATTATTCCAATCGTAATGAATTGAAAGATTATATCGAACAGGAAGGGGGACACGTGGCTGGAAGTGTGAGCAAGAATACCGATTACTTGATAAACAACGACGTGACTTCAACTTCTGGTAAGAATAAAAAAGCCCAAGAACTGGGAGTGAAGATAATATCTGAAGATGAATTCATTAAACAATATGCTTCGGAAAACACAACAGAGAACAACAATAAATCGCAACCACAACAATTAGAACTTTTTTAACGCTATGCAATCAACAACAAACCGACTATTCTTAACTATCGTACTATTATTAGCCAGTGCATTATCGATAGAGGCACAGCACAACATTATCCCTCAACCACAACACGTTGCAGAAGGTGACGGACGTTTTCAGATAACGAAGAAGACCACCATAGCCTATTCAGAAGCATCGCTCCGCAAGGCTGCAGAATATCTGCAAGAAGCAATTCTGAAATCAACAGGTATAAAAACCCAACTCAGTCAGTCAGCAAAAGGAGACATTACTCTCGTCTTGAAACCAACGAAAGACTTCTACAAACTGAATGTTACAAAGCGAAAAGTCGAAGTTGAGGCATCGACTTACAACGGATTGATTAGTGGTGTTGCAACGATTCGTCAACTAATCGACAACAAGTCGATACCAGCAATAAGTGTGAACGATAGTCCGAGTTACGACTGGCGTGGTTTCCATCTCGACTGTTCGCGACATTTTTTTACCCTCGACGAGGTGAAAGAAGTAATCGATCTTATGGCAATGTATAAACTTAACCGTTTCCATTGGCATCTGACCGACGATCAAGGTTGGCGCATAGAAATAAAGAAATACCCCAAACTGACCGAAGAAGGAGCATGGCGACTACTCAACAATCAAGATTCCGTATGCCTGAAAATGGCATCCGACGAGGATGATGCAAACATGTTGCTGCCAGAAGACAGGTTCCAGATGAAACCGCTAAATGCTTCTGACAATACGATGACAAAGAAATATGGTGGTTTCTATACGCAAGACGAAATACGCGACATTGTCAGATATGCTCAGACAAGGGGTGTAGAAATTGTTCCAGAGATAGATATGCCAGGTCATATGCTCGCTGCCATCGATTGCTACGACGGCATCGCGTGTTTTGAAACAACGGGGTGGGGTAAGGTGTTCACATCTCCACTGTGTCCAGGCAAAGACAAAACACTGCAATTCTGCAAGGATATATGGTCGGAAGTGTGTGAATTGTTTCCTTATGAGTATGTTCATATAGGAGGCGACGAGGTAGAAAAAGATAATTGGAAGGCTTGTTCAGACTGCCAGCAACGCATGAAGGAATTCAATCTGCAAACGGAAGAGGAACTTCAGTCGTGGTTTCTGCATGAAATGGAACGCTATCTGATTTCTAAAGGTAAGAGAATGATTGGCTGGGACGAGATTACCGAGGGTGGTCTGTCGAAAACTTCTACAGTTATGTGGTGGCGTACATGGGCTCCCACAGCCATCGACGAAGCCACTCAGCAAGGTAACGATGTTATATATACACCCATGACACCGCTATATCTCTCTGCTCGCTCAGAGCCATCAAGCATAGAGCAAATATATAACTTCAATCTTCAACCTCAATCACTTACCGAAGAGCAGCGTAGTCATATACTTGGTGCGCAGGCAAATCTCTGGGGAGAGTGGATTCCGTCGCGAAACAGGATGATGTATATGTACTTCCCACGAGTAATGGCACTCGCAGAGCTTGTGTGGAGTTCGAAATATGCAAGAGATTATGATGACTTCTCACGCCGATTACCCTACCACTACGCCATGTTGCAGCGTATGAACGTACCATACAAGATACCAGCTTTGAAAGGATTTCTCGATGTTAACGCATTTACTGATACTGCCATTCTCAACGTGAAATGCAGCGACCCGTATGCTACCATACGTTACACCGAAGACGGGACTTTCCCCAACATGCAATCAAAGGTTTATGATAAACCATTATTGGTAGATAAAACAACACACTTCATACTGCGTCCTTTCAGTCCAGATGGACGTGGCGACGAGATGACTCATGTGGATTTTGTAAAGCAAGGACTGCTTGAACCATTAGCTGTAACCAATAGTTTAGAAAGCGGACTGATAGCAAATTGGTATGATTATAAAGGTGCTACTTGTAGGGAAATTACTAAGTCGAAATTTAATCAAACGTTCATTGTTGACGATGTGTCAATTCCATCAGAAGCAAAAGGAAACATCGGATTAGTTTTAACAGGCTTTATCAGTGTGCCACAAGATGGTATTTATACTTTTTCGCTTACGAGCGACGATGGTAGCTGGTTGAAGATTGACGGCAATATGGTTGTAGATAACGACCGCGAACAGTCGCCTCATGAGATGATTGGACAATGTGCCATGAAGGCAGGGCTACATCACATCGAGGTCAGATACTTCGACTATAATGGTGGTATGTTGCGTATGGAAGTGAAAAGTCCAGATGGGACAATGTTAAATCCTGCAACATTGTATTTTCATTGATATTCTCTCGACGCTAACTACTTAAATTTATCGTCACTATGGAATATATGTCACAAGAAGGCTATGACCGCCTTGTAGCCGAGTTGCGCCAGCTTGAGAATGAGGAGTTGCCTCGTGTGCGTGAGGCTATTGCCGAAGCTCGAGATAAAGGTGATTTGAGCGAGAATTTTGAATACCATGCAGCCAAGCGCGAACAAGGGCGACTATTGAGCCGAATACGTTATAAGCAGAAAATCTTAGAGTTTGCAAGAGTAATTGATACATCGCTTCTCAATGCCGACAAGGTTGGTCTGTTGAGTCGTGTAGAGATGACCAATCTGGCAAATGGCTCTGTAATGACATACGTTTTAGTCAATCCGCACGAAGCAAATATGCGCGAAGGAAAAATCTCGATAAAGTCTCCTATCGCCCAAGCCTTGCTGAATAAGAAAGCCGGCGACACTGTAAAAGTCAGTGTGCCGGCAGGTCTTTTAACTCTTCGAATAGATAGCGTCAGTCTCTCTTAGACACAAGTGTAGCCACCATCTACAGGCAACATAACTCCGTTGACATAGCTGCTGTGTCGCGATGCAAGGAAAATCGCAGTAGTGTCGAGCTCGCCCTCATTGCCATATCGCTGTGTTGGAATAGCCCCTTTGGCATAGTTGGCGAACCACTCGGTTTCTAAAGTCTCCTTTGTTAGCGGTGTCCAGAAGTAGCCTGGGCATATAGCGTTGACAGTGATGCCATGTTTTCCCCATTCAGCAGCTAATCCGCGAGTGAGGTTTACGACGCCTCCTTTTGCAGCATGATATGGTGAGCAGGGGGCTATGCTGTTACCTACCAGTCCATACATCGATGCAATGTTGATTATTCTGCCGTAACCATTGGGTATCATCGACTGTTTTGCCACTGCTCGTGCCATACGGAACGAACCGAAAAGGTCGATGTTCAATTCGTTTTCAAATTGTTCGTCGGTTATATCTTCCGCTGGTGCGACGGCGCCAGTACCTGCATTGTTGATTAGAATGTCGATTTTGCCGAATGTTTCTATCGCCTTTGCAACACACGCGTTAACCATGTTGGTATCTGTGATGTCGCATTTTACGGGCAAAGCTTTTACATTGTACTTCTCTTCAATCATAGTAGCCACTTCCTTAAGTTTGTCCTCACGTCGGGCTACGGCTACGATATTGCATCCTTGATTGGCTAATGCGCAAGCCATCTGTACTCCTAATCCAGTGGAGCAACCCGTTATGAGTGCCACTTGTCCGGTTAAATCAAAATAGTTTTGTTTCATAACAGTGTCTATTTGTTTGTTTGAAATATATCCTTGCAAATGTATAGAAAAATGTAGGAAAAGCAATTCGATGAAAATAAAAATAGGTGTAAAAATTTGTAAAAACTGATTTTTTGTTTAATTTCGCACCATATATGTTGTTATTTATAAAACTATTTAAGGTATGAAAAAGATGAAATTTGCAGCATTGGCAATGAGTGCCATGCTAATTGTATCGAGTTGTGCAACGATGAATAATACCGGCAAAGGTGGACTTATCGGTGGAGGCGGTGGCGCTGTTCTTGGTGGCGTTATTGGCAATATGATTGGTAAAGACACTAAAGCTACTGCTATTGGTGCCGCTATTGGTGCTGCCGTAGGTACAGGTGCTGGTGTTATTATCGGTAAACACATGGACAAGGTGGCTGAAAAAGCTCGTCAGATAGAGAACGCACAAGTAGAAACAGTGCAGGATGCTAATGGATTGGACGCTGTTAAGGTTACATTCGAATCAGGACTGCTCTTTGCAGTGAATAAGTCAGACCTCAATGCTGCTTCTCAAGCATCACTGCAGAAGTTTGCTCAAGTGCTGAAGAGTGAAGGACAGACTCTCGTTGATATTCAAGGTCACACAGACAGTAGTGGTAACGACCAAATCAACCAACCTCTTTCAGAACGTCGCGCACAATCAGTAATGAACTATCTCGTTCAGCAGGGTGTGCCTTACAACCAGTTCAAGAATGTTCAAGGCTTTGGCTCTTCATTCCCTGTAGCTGACAACTCAACAGCAGCTGGCAAGGCTCAGAACCGCCGAGTAGATGTATATATCTACGCAAGCCAGGAAATGATTGATGCAGCTAATGCAAACACATTGCGTTAAAGAGATAAAGATTATTTTTATTAATCGACATTTTGATTTTTTTAGAGAAAGAAGTGAAAGCGATTTCACTTCTTTCTCTTTTTTTATTACTTTTGCCAAACCAAAATATACAAATTTTAGAATAAGTCAAACACGGAAATTTCAACTCACATAGTGATGAAAATCATTCGCAGAATAATAGTTTGGATTTTAACCTTCTTCTTTGTTTCGACGATATTGGCTGTTGTGGCTTATCGCTTTTTGCCTGTAGTTGTCACCCCTTTGATGATTATACGGCTGACCGAGCAATTTGCCGATGGCAGACCAATGAAGATGAAACACGACTGGAAAGCGCTCGATAAGATATCTCCCCATCTTCCAGTAGCCGTCATGGCAAGCGAAGACCAACGCTTCTTGCTGCATCATGGTTTCGACTTCGATGCCATTTCCAAAGCAGTGGAACACAATATGAAAGGTGGCAGACAGCGTGGAGGAAGCACCATCAGTCAGCAGACGGCTAAAAACGTGTTCCTATGGCCTGGTCGCTCGTGGCTGAGAAAAGGTCTGGAAACATATTTCACATTTCTCATAGAAATGATGTGGAGCAAGCAACGAATCATGGAAGTGTATCTCAACTCCATAGAAATGGCAGACGGAGTATATGGCGCAGAAGCAGTTGCAAAGCGTCACTTTTCGAAAACGGCTGAACTCTTGTCGCGTTCAGAATGTGCTCTGATAGCAGCTACATTGCCCAATCCATTAAAATATAGTTCTGCCAATCCATCACCCTATATGCTGAAGAGGCAGAAAAAGATAGAGCGAGAAATGAGATATATGCCATCGTTCCCAAAAGAAGGACAAGACTATGACCCTAAAACATCTGCAGGGGGAATATATTCTAAATAAATGATAATCATTAAAAAAACATCATTCGAAACACCTCAAAAACGAATAGGGAAGCCTCGGAATAGGAAAGAATGACTTTATCGGCATAAAGAATATAGCTCCAAAAGGTATGTTTAATAAGTCGGAAACTGACGGGACAGAAAATAGTAATCAATATAAATCATAATAACGACATAAAAACGTGTTCGACTATATCAATCAACTCAACGACAGCCAGCGAGAGGCCGTAGAATACTGCAGCGGAGCATCGCTTGTCATAGCTGGTGCTGGTTCGGGTAAAACCCGTATGTTGACCTATAAAATAGCCTACCTGCTCGAACGAGGAATGAAACCTTGGCAGATACTTGCACTGACTTTCACAAATAAGGCAGCAAACGAGATGCGTGAACGTGTGTCGGCACTCGTAGGATATGACCAAGCACGATATCTCAACATGGGCACATTCCACAGCGTCTTTTCGCATATTCTGCGTAACGATGTTCAAGCCATAGGCTATATGCCAAATTTCACAATCTACGACGAAACCGATTCGCGTTCGCTAATAAAGCATACTATTAAAGCTCTCGGACTTGACGATAAGCAATACAAACCTTCGACAGTGGGTGGGGTTATTTCGATGGCAAAGAACCAACTCGTAACAGCTCAAATGTATGCCTCTAACCGCAACATTATCAAACGTGATTCAGGGCGACGTATGCCTTCGATTTATAAAATATATGAGGCATATCAGGCTGAATTGATGAGGAACAACGCTATGGATTTCGACGATTTACTGCTTAATACCTATTTGATGTTTCTGTCAAACGAAGAAATAAGGCAGAAATATGCTGATAGATTTCAGTATGTTCTCGTAGATGAATATCAAGACACCAACTACGCCCAGCAGCAAATTATATGGCAGTTGACGTGTGACCGACAACGCGTTTGTGTGGTGGGCGATGATGCTCAGAGCATTTATGCATTTCGAGGAGCAAACATTGACAATATATTAAACTTCCAAGACGTCTATGATGATTGTCGCCTGTTCAAACTGGAACGCAACTACCGTTCAACAAAAAATATAGTGAATGCAGCTAACTCGCTGATAAAGAGTAATACACAGCAAATACCTAAAGATATTTATAGCGAAAATAAAGAGGGCGAAAAGCTTATAATTCATCAGGTTTATAGCGACAAAGAAGAGGCAGCAGTAGTGTGTAAATATATAGAGCATATCAAGAGCAAAGAACACATTGGATATAACGATTTTGCAATACTGTATCGAACCAATGCGCAGAGTCGTACATTCGAGGAGCAAATGCGCAAGGAAAACATACCGTATCGAATATTTGGAGGTTTGAGTTTCTATCAGAGAAAAGAAATAAAAGATATACTCGCTTATTTTCGACTCGTTTGTAACAACCACGATTCTGAAGCCCTTCGGCGTATAATCAATTACCCTGCGAGAGGCATCGGAGCAACAACGTTGGAAAAAATAACATCAGCAGCAACTCAAAACAATATGACGTTGTGGGAAGTAATAGACAAAAGGTCGCTTTATCTGTCATCATTGAGTAAAGCTACGCAGAACAAGATAGGACACTTCAAGCAGATGATAGATACCTTTGCAAACTATGCACAAACAATGAATGCTGCTGAACTCGGCATGAAAATAATAGAAGAGTCTGGTATTAAAAGCGATATTTCCTCTGATATAACACCCGAAGGAATAGCACGAAAAGAAAACGTGCAGGAATTTGTCAATGCCATCAATGAGTTTGTTCATACCCGTACCGAAGAAGGAGAGCAGACGCAGATTATGCTTGCTGATTATCTCCAAGAAGTGACACTTATCTCTGACCTTGATTCCGATGATAATACCGATGAGAACCGCGTGACACTTATGACTATACATAGTGCCAAAGGATTGGAATTCCCGACAGTTTTCGTGGTTGGGGTGGAAGAGAACATTCTGCCATCGCCCATGTCGAGCAACTCTCTGCGCGAACTTGAAGAGGAACGGCGACTGTTATATGTAGCAATAACACGTGCTGAGCGTCATTGCATACTTACAACAGCCGCATCGCGATACAGGTATGGAAGAATGGAGTTTGGTACACCCAGCCGATTCATAGCCGACCTCGATAAACGCTTTGTGACCATCGTTGGGAAAAGTCAAATAGCAAAACCATCATTCAGGCATTACTATTTTGACGATAACGATACCTATAAAACCTCACGCAGACAACAAAACTCTCGACCTGTAGCGTCGCAATTTATGGCTGACCCGAAGCCAAAAATCACTCACGAGAGAGAAAAAGAACAAGCAGTAAACCCTTTTAGCAACCAATTTAGACAACAACTTGAACGAGCAGGAGCAAACTTGCAGAGGATAGACACACTTATGACAAAAGGCAATCGAACACTCGTCACGCCAGAATTGTCTATAGGCATGACTATCGAACACGACAGGTTCGGAATTGGAAAGGTAATCGAAGTGGAGGGAAAAGGCGAAAATACAAAAGCGACAGTCGAGTTCCAAAACGTAGGAAGAAAGCAACTTCTACTCAAGTTTGCAAAGTACAAAATAGTAGAAAACAATAATTAGCAGGAAAAAAGGTTGTCGATTATTGGCATAAATAAATTAAAATGAATATATTTGCACACACGAAAAATAACATAAATCAATAATATGAACGACAATCACGTTATGAATCGCGCAGCCGATAACATTCGCATACTGGCTGCATCTATGGTAGAGAAAGCTAAGTCGGGTCATCCTGGAGGTGCTATGGGTGGTGCCGACTTTATCAATGTGCTCTTTTCAGAATATCTTGTCTATGACCCTGACGACGCTACATGGACAGGACGAGACCGTTTCTATCTCGACCCTGGTCATATGTCGCCAATGCTCTATTCGGCTTTGGCTCTTCAGGGACGCTTCACCATAGACGAATTAAAGCAGTTCCGTCAGTGGGAATCGCCCACTCCCGGACACCCAGAGCGCGATATTGAGCGTGGAATAGAAAACACAAGTGGTCCACTTGGACAAGGACACACCTTTGCAGCAGGTGCAGCAGTGGCAGAGAAATTTCTTGAAGCACGACTCGGGCACGAGGTGATGCAACATAAAATATATGCCTATATATCTGATGGTGGAATACAGGAAGAAATATCACAAGGAGCAGGACGAATGGCGGGACTGCTCGGACTGTCGAACCTAATCATGTTCTACGACTCCAACGATATACAACTATCAACTCCATGTAGTGCTGTGAGCGCAGAAGACACCGCTATGAAGTACAAAGCGTGGAATTGGAACGTGTTGACGTGCAATGGTAACGATGTAGATTCTATTCGAAAAGCCCTGGACGAAGCTCTCAAAGAGACTTCACGTCCAACTATAATCATAGGAAAAACTATAATGGGCAAAGGAGCTCTACAAGCAGACGGAACAAGTTATGAGAACACAATAAAGACACATGGTGCTCCACTCGGAGGTGAAGCTTACATCAACACGATTAAGAATCTCGGTGGCGATATTGAAAATCCTTTCGTGATATTCCAAGAAACAGAAGCTATATACGCTCGACGACGTGAAGAATTGAAAGCGATTGTTGCTAAACGACGAGCTGTAGAACAACAGTGGGCAGCATCTAATCCAGAGAAAGCCAAACAAATGAAAGACTGGTTCTCTGGAAATGCACCACAAATAGATTGGAGTAGCCTTGTTCAGAAACCAGATCAGGCTACGAGAGCAGGCTCTGCTGCGTGTCTTGGAGTGTTGGCAGAACAGGTTCCGAATATGATTTGCTCATCGGCAGACCTTTCAAACTCTGACAAGACAGACGGATTTCTCAAGAAAACGCATGATATCCAGCCTGGCGACTTCACAGGTGCTTTCTTCGAAGCAGGAGTGTCGGAGTTGACAATGGCGTGTATGTGTATCGGTATGTATCTACATGGAGGTGTTATACCTGCGTGTGGTACATTCTTCGTTTTCTCCGACTATATGAAACCAGCTGTGCGTATGGCTGCTTTGATGGAAGTCCCCATAAAATTCATCTGGACTCACGATGCTTTCCGAGTAGGTGAAGATGGACCGACTCACGAACCTGTAGAGCAGGAAGCACAAATCAGGTTAATGGAGAAACTAAAGAACCATCATGGCAAAGACAGCGTCAGAGTGTTCAGACCAGCTGATGTGAACGAGACTACTATATGTTGGCAGATGGCAATGGACAATATGCAGACACCAACAGCCCTCGTGTTGTCGCGACAAAACGTCAATAATCTACCTGAAGGTAACGATTATAATCATGTGAGATTTGGAGCCTACGTCGTGGCTGGCAGCGATGACGATTTCGATGTAATACTCCTCGCGAGTGGTTCGGAAGTATCTACTCTCGTGGCAGGTGCAGAATTGTTACGGAAAGAAGGTGTTAAAGTCAGAATAGTAAGTGTGCCTTCAGAAGGACTATTCCGCAATCAGCCAAAGGACTATCAAGAGTCGATATTGCCAAAGGATGCAAAGATATTCGGACTGACTGCGGGATTGCCTGTAACTCTTGAGGGACTGGTAGGTGCAAACGGCAAAGTATTCGGACTGAATAGTTTCGGATTCTCTGCGCCTTACAAGGTGCTTGATGAGAAACTCGGTTTCACAGCTGAAAATGTATATAATCAAGTGAAAGATTTTTTGAAATAGTTTACAATTAAAAAATAATCAACATGGAAGTTAAAACAGTCGGTTTGGCCTGCGATCATGCAGGTTACCCATTGAAGAAATTCGTAGTAGAGTATCTAGAAAAGAAGGGATACGAGTATAAGGACTATGGCACTTGGAGCGATCAAAGTGTTGACTATCCCGACTTTGCTCATGAGTTGGCAAATGGTATCGAGTCAGGCGATGTTTATCCTGGTATTGCTATCTGCGGCAGTGGCGAGGGTATGGCTATTTGTCTGAACAAACATCAAGGTGTTCGTGCAGGACTTGCTTGGTGCACAGAGATAGCACATCTTATTCGTCAGCATAATGATGCCAACGTGCTTGTCATGCCAGGACGTTTTATTGACAACAAGATGGCAGAGGCAATCATGGACGAGTACTTCAAGACGACATTCGAAGGTGCACGCCACCAGCGTCGTGTTGAGAAGATTGCGGTGAAATAATTTCTACTATTATCGCTGAATATATGCGATATTTTATTTGGTTTTCCTACGACGGTACAGCTTATCATGGTTGGCAGGTACAACCTCAAGCACATACCGTTCAGGCAGAATTACAGCAGGCTCTCTCCGTATTATTGAGGGAGCCTGTTGAAATTGTCGGTGCAGGGCGTACTGATGCAGGTGTGCATGCTCGACAAATGGCAGCCCATTTCGATTTTTCAAAACCGATAGACTGTAAGCAACTCGCATATAAACTGAACCGATTACTGCCACGCGACATAGCAGTTGATAGGGTAGAGGAAGTAGATGAAAAACAGCATGCTCGATTCAGTGCCAAGTGGAGAACATACCACTACTATATCCATACTGGCAAATCACCTTTCTTGAGGCATTATTCTTGCGAAATTCATTATCCACTTGACTTCGAGGTAATGAATAAAGCAGCCGAAATCCTAATGAACTATGACGACTTTGGAGCATTTTGTAAAAGTCATACTGATGTGAAAACTACGCTTTGTCGAGTAGTAGAGGCTCGATGGACACGATTGCCCGACTCAGATGAAGCATGGTGCTTTCGAATAACGGCAAATAGGTTTTTGCGTAATATGGTGCGGGCGGTAGTTGGAACGCTTATTGATGTAGGAAGAGGAAGGCTAACATTAGACGATTTCAAAAGAGTCGTAGAAGGTAAGAAACGCACTGAAGCTGGTGAAAGTATGCCAGGAAATGCACTCTTTCTTGAAGAAATCAAATATTAAAAACAATACAATTTTATTTCTTTGTCACATTTTTTAACCATTTCGTTTCATATTTTGCTTACAAATAAGTAAATTTGTAGCGTTTTATATACGTAAACGATTATGGGTAATTCTGTATTCAGAGGTCTCGGTGTAGCTCTTGTCACTCCTTTTTGTGACGATGGTACGATAGATTATGCCTCTTTGGAACGTCTTATAGAATATCAAATAAACGGCGGAGCAGACTTTTTCTGTCTGCTCGCAACAACTGCCGAAACTCCATGTCTCACAAGTGGGGAAAGAAAATGGTTGAAAGACTTTATCGTAAAGACAATAAATGGTAGAAAACCCTTAATCATGGGATGTGGAGGAAATTGTACGGCTTCAGTGATAGATGAACTGCAACAGACTGATTTCTCTGAAATTGATGGTATATTGAGTGTATGCCCATACTATAACCGACCAACACAAGAAGGACTTTATCAACATTTCAAGGAGATATCTAAAGCTACAAATCTGCCGATAATACTTTATAATGTTCCAAGTAGAACAGGTGTGAACATGGAACCTCTGACAGTAGCACAATTGGCAAACGACTGCGACAATATCGTTGCAATAAAAGAAGCACGCGGTTGTATAGAGCAAGCTAAAGAATTGATACGCTTAAAACCTGATAATCTCGACGTGCTAAGTGGTGATGACGGGCTCACTCTTCAGATGATTGAATATGGCGCCGTCGGCGCGATATCAGTCGTAGGAAATGCTTTACCAAAACAAATATCGCAGATAATTCATCTATCAATGGAAGGAAAGATTGAGGAAGCCCAGTTAATAGACAATACATTGAGGGATATCTATCAATTACTCTTTGTTGATGGTAATCCTGCAGGGATAAAATCTATGCTTTCTACAATGAACTTTATATATAACAACCTTCGCTTACCACTGCTGCCTGTGAGACCAGAAACAGCAAAGGCAATAGAAAAAAACATGCAGACCTTGCAGATAAATATTCTATAACAACGGAAAACTTAAATTGGAAAATATCATGAAACATATTTTTTGCAAGTTATTAGTAATGTTGCCATTAGTGCTTTGCACCCAACAGACAAAAGCCGATGATATGATTGATGTGCAATTTAGCAAGGTAACAGATTTTTCAACATTGACAGATGGGGATGAAATAATCATTGTTAATGAAAAAGAAAAGTTAGCATTGGGACCTAATCCTACGTCTGGAAAAAACAGGTTAGGTAAAGACGTAGTTTTTACAGACGGTAAAATAACCTCAATGTCAACCCTTGTATCTGTCATTACTCTTGAAAAAGATGGTGAAGGGTGGTTCCTGAAAGTGTCAGATGGATATATAGCAATCAAATACAATCATTTAAGCGACGATAAATACTATGTGACTTCCGAACCTACGTCAACACCTTCTTCAACGAAGTCGGGAACAAAAGCCGTATTAAATGTCGCAGCTAATGGTAATCCTTGTTTCACTTTTACTTTTGAGGGGAAATCCAATAAGACTCAAAATAAATATATAGAGTATGGAACAAGAAACTTTTCTCCAAGCGATTATATACCTGAAACAAATTCAAATGTAACCATCTATCGTCGCACAGATATTCAAACGATAGAGTATGATGAGAGTTCTGATATGTCGGCTACGATTTCAGAAAATCTGAACAAAGAAGGAGTGATTGTAAACCTTAATCGAACATTCACAGCCGACGATGGATGGTATTCTCTTTGTTTGCCATTTACTGTCACACAAAGACAAATAAAAGCAATATTTGGCGACGATGTAAACATACAAGAATTTGACGGCGCAGAGAAGAATGGTGATGTGGTCTTTGTCAATTTTATGGGTGTAACAACCGACTTACAGGCAGGAAAGCCATACCTTGTTAAGACAAAGAAGACTGTAGTGAACCCAAGTTTCAAACAAGTGACCATTTCAACAACCACATCAACGGAAATAATCAAAGGTGATTATAAGTTCATAGGAATTTTTTCTCCTTTTGATATTCCTGTTAACGATAAGACATACCGCTTCTTGAGTGGTACAAACGGAAAACAA
Source organism: uncultured Prevotella sp. (assembly GCA_946627325.1). Taxonomy (GTDB): domain Bacteria; phylum Bacteroidota; class Bacteroidia; order Bacteroidales; family Bacteroidaceae; genus Prevotella. The sequence continues at coordinate 26,791 of CAMOVK010000011.1, forward strand.
CTCGACTATGCAGCACCTGGTTCAGCTCCACTTAAAGGGACTCGTGCATATTTCCGATTTCCAGAATCAGCATCATCGAGTTCTGCCAATGCAATAACAGAAGACGAACTTGGAATAGTAACAATAAATAATAATACAAAAAAACACATAGTTTTTACTATTGACGGCAGACCAATTGACAGCAGCAAACAAAATAAACTTAATGGCATTTACATCGTTGATGGGAAAACAACAATTATAAGGAAATAACGAAATGGCTGAAAACAAAAGAATATACCTCTGTCTGGCTCATATGAGTGGACGCGAGCAAGATTACATCCAAGAAGCATTCGATACAAATTGGGTGGTGCCACTCGGACCGAATGTAAATGGTTTTGAGTCAGACTTGCAGCAATTCATAAAGACAAAGACAGACGGAAAGCAATTGGATACTACACACAATGTAGTGGCTTTGAGTAGCGGAACAGCAGCAATACATCTCGCACTGATTGATGCGGGAGTAAAGGCAGGTGATGAAGTAATATGTCAGTCTTTCACGTTCTGTGCTTCATGTAATCCCATAACATATTTAGGAGCAAAGCCAGTGCTTGTTGATAGCGAAAAAGAGACGTGGAATATGTCGCCCCAACTGTTGCAAGAGGCAATAGAAGATAGAATTAAGAAAACAGGAAAGAAGCCCGCAGCTATAATTGTAGTATATCTCTATGGTATGCCGGCTAAGATAGACGAAATAGTCGAGATAGCCGCTCGTTACGATATTCCTTTGATAGAAGATGCTGCCGAAGGTTTGGGCTCACGTTTCGATGGTCAGGTAGTGGGTACTTTCGGACAATATGGAGTGCTCAGTTTTAATGGAAACAAGATGATTACGACCAGTGGAGGAGGGGCACTTATATGCCAAAACGAACAGCAAAGACATCACATAATGTTTCTTGCAACCCAAGCTCGGGAGGCATTTCCTTATTACCAGCACGAAGAAATTGGCTTCAACTATCGTTTGTCTAATATATGTGCAGGCATCGGAAGAGGTCAGATGACTGTGCTAAGTGAACATATAGACCACCATAAGCATGTTCATGAAATGTATAAAAAACTATTAGCCGACATCAATGGCATAGAGGTAACTGACAACCCTAATAATAGGATAGATAGTAATTTCTGGTTATCGACTATTACAATTGACGAAAATCTTCATGTTGAGGGTGAAAACGATGCATATAAAACAAAGATAGAAGGAGCCGTTGGTGGAGCAGCTGGTGTTGTTCACCAGTCGGAAAACCTAAACACCGATTGTGAACCAAATAGAAATGTTGAAGCTCTACGTTGCCGTCTCGATGAAGAAGGAATAGAAGCACGACCTCTTTGGAAGCCGATGCATTTACAACCGGTATTCAAAAATGCTCCAGCATATATTAACGGAATTTCTGAATCATTATTTCGATGCGGACTATGTTTACCATCTGGCCCTATGGTTAGTGATGAAGACGTGGAGAAAATAGTAAATGTAGTAAAGAAGAATATATCCGGTTAAGTAATGTATTTGCGCTTATTGATGCGTTGTATTATCAACATATAATTAAATCACAATGAAAGCACGTTTCATTAATAGAATAATCGATTGGTATTTCACAAAGAATGCCCTTCCTTATTGGGTTATTATTATAGCTGATAGTATAATATCTTTTCTTTCAGGACTATTTGTTTTTGTCCTGATGTATGGAATATCGAAGGTCTTGTCAAATTTCAGTTCTGTTGCATGCACATTGATAGTTTTCACAATTATCAATCTATTTACGTTTCGATTGTTTCATACTTATTTTGGAATAATACGTTATTCCTCGTTTGTCGATTTGATAAAGGTTGTTAAAGCAATGCTTTTGGCATGCGTCATTGCCATAGTAGTTCAGTATTTCATAATTCTTCCGAATGGTGATTTGTTTAGGACAACCTTTATACCGCTCCATTTCCGACATATAATTATAATTTATATAGTAGCTACGATAGGTATGTGGGGTATGAGAGTATTGGTAAAAACTCTATACGATGTTTCTATCAATAATGGCACCGGTATGCCAACATTGGTCTATGGTGTGAAAGATGGTGGAGTCGGTTTGGCAAAGAATATTCGTAGTACAACTCCTTCGCGTTTCCGTCTGAAAGGTTTCATCGCTCATGAGGATACCTATAAGAACAAAGTACTCATGGGGGTGAAGGTGTATAAGGTTGATAAGAACTTGCGACAAGTGATTGAAAAACAGGGAATAGCTGCAGTGTTGATTTCACCAATACAAAACGACCGTTTCAGAAACGACGATGAATTGCAGGACATATTACTTTCCACCAACGTGCGTGTCTATATGATGGGATCGCAAGAGTTGAATGAAGAAGAGAAATATTCAACTTTGCACTTGAAAGAAATCAAGATTGAAGACCTTCTTCCTCGCGACCAAATAAATGTCGATATGACTCAAATTGGTAACATGATATGTGGGAAAAAGATTCTTCTGACAGGTTCTGCAGGTTCTATTGGAAGTGAAATACTTCGCCAAGTATGCGAGTTTAAGCCAGCCGAGTTGATGTTAATCGATATGGCGGAGACTCCACAGCATGACATGCAGCTTATGGTTGCAAGTAAATATCCAGAGATTAAAACTTATACTCTTGTTGGTTCAATAACCAATAAGAACAGGATGGAAGAAGTATTCCGTCGCTTCCAACCAGATTATGTCTATCATGCAGCTGCCTATAAGCATGTGCCAATGATGGAAGAAAACCCGAGTGAAAGTGTGACAAATAATATATTAGGCACGAAAGTCATTGCAGACTTAAGTGTGAAATATGGAGTAAAGAAGTTTGTGATGCTCTCTACCGATAAAGCTGTCAACCCAACGAACGTAATGGGATGTTCAAAACGAATATGCGAGATTTATGTTCAAAGTTTAAATGCAGTTTCAGAAACTCAGTTTGTAACAACTCGATTTGGCAATGTACTTGGTTCGAATGGTAGCGTTATTCCTCTATTTGAACGACAGATAAAAGCAGGCGGTCCTGTTACTGTTACTGATCCAAACATTATTCGCTATTTCATGCTTATCCCTGAAGCTTGTAAACTCGTGCTTGAAGCAGGCACTAATGGTAAGGGAGGAGAAATTTTCGTGTTCGATATGGGTAAGCCTGTACGCATAGCTGACCTTGCACGTAGAATGATTTGGCTCTCGGGAGCAGAAGGGGTAGAAATCGAATATACAGGTTTGCGACAAGGTGAGAAACTCTATGAAGAGATGCTTTCTAACGATGAGAACACAATTCCGAGTTTCCACGAGAAGATACGCATAGCGAAAGTGCGCCAATACGAATATCAGGTCGTATTGAAACAGATAGAGGAACTTATCGAATTAGCCAACACTTACGACGCTATGAAGATAGTAAAGAAAATGAAAGAGATTGTTCCTGAATTTATTAGCAACAATTCTATTTATTCCGTTTTAGACAAACCTCATGAATAAGCATATTGTATCGCGATTGATATTGTGGTTGAGGAGTGCTATTTGGAACGATGAATGGCACGATGAAAATATCAGTATTGAAGAATACGATCACTTGATGCAAATTGCAAAGCGTCAGGCTGTCAGAGGATTGGTGGCTCAAGTAGCGGTAGAGCATAAGAATGAACTCTCCTCAAAGATTTTATTGGTGTCGGATGTTGTAATGTTGAAACTTACAAAAAACAATGACAAAATCAATCGACTGACTGTTGAAATATCCCAAGCACTCACGCGAGGCAATATCGACCATGTGCTGGTTAAAGGTCCGACGTTGGCTCCTCTTTATCCTGTTCCCAATGCAAGAGAGACAGGTGATATTGATATATACGTAGCGAAGAAAGATCAAAGTCGTGTTGCAAAAGTGCTTAAAGAGCAATTAGACGTATATCTGCCGCCATATACCGAAGGCAAACATGTAAATTGCTATATTGAAGACATCACAATAGAAATACATAAATCACTGACAGACCTTCATGCCCCGTGGCACATCTGGTGTTGGAATAAGATTATAGACCAAGAGATGCGTCAGAAGTACTATGTCAAAATCAATAATCAAGATATCCCAACACTCAACCCAACGACCAGTACACTATACACGTTCATACATTTTTATTATCATTTTATCACTCTTGGATGTGGTATCCGCCAAATAGTTGATTTGGCAGTGATGATGAACGCTTATAAAGACGAAATCGATTACAATCGATTAAAGTGTTATCTGAAAAAACTTGGTTTGTTCGATGGATTTTGTGCGATAGGTTGGATAATGCTCAATATACTCAATATGCCAAAAGAATCGTTTCCTTATGAAATAAAATTAAAACATAAGAAACCACAGACAGCCATTATGAAAGACATTATCAAGGGTGGTAATTTTGGTAATTATAGAGTTCGCAAGGATTACAAGCCAGGCATTCTTCATACGATGCAGACTTTTAAGATTATGACTACCCAAGCTCTCATGCTTTGGCGTCTGACACCAGTTGAGTCGTTATGGCTCGTGCCAAGCAAGGCAGTGCTTCACATGAAGATATGGTTTAATATCCATGTAAGAAAGAAACAACCAATGGAAACTCAAAGCGAATGAATTAGAATCAACGAATAAGTTAATAATATCAAATACTTAATTGAAAGATATGAAAAAATTATTTCTGCTATTTTCGATTGTGCTAATGGCATTTTCGCAAACTTATGCTTCGGGCGAATTAACACTGAAAGACGTGACCGGAGCAAAATTCTATCCGCAAACCATTAGTGGCGTGATACCTATGTCGGATGGCAAAAGCTATGCACAGATTAGTCGCGATCGCAAAAGTGTTATCACTTATTCATTCAAAACAGGATTAGAAACAGGCACTTTCTTTAATCTTGAAATGCTCGGCGATACCGCCATAAAGTCGATTGACAACTACCAGTTGAGCAATGACGGACAATTGATTCTCGTACAGACCAATACAGAGTATATATATCGTCGCTCTTTCAAAGCCAATTTCTTCGTTTATGACAGAAAGGCAAATACCTGCAAGGCTTTGTCGGTAAATGGAAAGCAACAAAATCCTATAATTTCTCCCGATGGGAAACGCATTGCCTTCGTAAGAGATAACAATATCTTTTTGGTCGAACTCGGTCAAATTTTTGTCGAGACGAAAGTGACTCAAGACGGAAAGTTTAATTTCATTATTAATGGCATACCAGACTGGGTAAATGAAGAAGAGTTCGGACTTAGCTCATCAATGGTGTTCAATGCAGACGGAAGTAAAATATCGTGGATAAAATACGACGAGACTGATGTGAAGACTTATGATCTTCAGATGTATAGAGGCATGAAGCCATCATTCGATGAGTATGAATATTATCCAGGGCTTTATTCCTACAAGTATCCTAAGGCAGGGCAAGACAATTCGAAAGTGTCGGCTTGGACCTACGATATCGCATCCCGTAAAGTATCTCGCATAAATCTTCCGTTAGATGCCGATGGCTATATCCCACGTATTAAGCAGTCTGCAGCAGCTAACAAGACCATTCTCTTTACTATGAATCGTCATCAGGATAACCTAAAAATATATGAGGCAGACCTCACTTCGTTGAATTGTAAACTTCTGTTAGACGAGAACATCGATAAATATGTTACCGAAGATGCTATGTCGTCAGTGATTATTACCCCACAACACATTATTCTTCCGAGCGACAGGAGCGGTAAGATGCAATTGTATCTCTACGATATTTCTGGGAAATACCTGCGTCAACTCACTGACGGACGTTCGGTAGTGACCGCCGTTTATGGCTATGACGAAAAGACAGGTAGAGTTTATTACCAAGCAGCAGGCAAGAGTCCCATCAATCGAGAGGTGTATGTCGTTGATAGAAAGGGACGCACTCAAGCACTTGCCGACAGACAAGGATGGAACAATGCTATTTTCTGTTCCGACTATTCTGCCTTTTTGAGAATTTGGAGCGATAGCGACAACCCTTTCGAATATGCTCTCTGTGATGGGAACGGAAAGGTAACTAAGACATTGGTAGATAATAAAGAATTGAGAGAAAAACTCACTCCGTATGGACTCTCCAAGAAAGAATTCTTTTCATTTACAACCTCAGAAGGTGTTAATCTTAATGGGGTTATGATTAAGCCTTCAAACTTTGACCCATCAAAAAAATATCCTGTAGTTATGTTTCAATATAGCGGACCAGGTAGTCAACAGGTAGTCAACTCGTGGAATATAGGTTCGATGGGACTGGGTGGACTATTCGACTATTATTTGACACAGCAAGGCTTCATCGTTGTTTTCGTCGATGGACGAGGCACAGGGGCTCGAGGTGCCGAATTCGAGAAGTGCACCTATCTCCGTTTAGGTGAACTCGAGGCTCGCGATCAGGTTGAAACAGCTATTTATCTTGGCGGTCTTCCCTATGTTGACAAAGACAGAATAGGAATTTGGGGTTGGAGTTTTGGCGGTTTCTGCACCCTCATGAGCATGAGCGAAGGGCGCGAAGTATTCCGTGCCGGAGTTGCTGTAGCACCTCCGACAGATTGGCGATACTATGATTCTATCTACACAGAGCGTTTCATGCGTACACCTCAAGAAAATGCCGAAGGATATGATATCAATCCAATGAATCGTGCTGAGAAACTGCATGGTGCACTCCTTATTTGTCACGGATTAGCTGATGACAACGTACACCCACAGCACGTTTTCGAGTATTCAGAAGCCCTTGTGCATGCCGACAAGGATTTCAGGGAACTTCTCTATACGAACCGCAATCACGGAATACGAGGAGCAAACACTCGACTGCATCTACTTCGACAGATAGCTGATCACTTTTCAAGAGAGTTGAAATAAAATAAAATGCACAGCTAATTTGTTAATTCATGGGAAAATCGTATATTTGCGGATAATATATGATTTGTGGAAATATATAGATAGAAAGTATTTTAACACATAAATAAATTAAATCTAAAACAAAAACAATATGAAAAAACTTCTTTTAGGCGATGAGGCCATTGCTCAGGGCGCTATTGACGCGGGTTTGAGTGGTGTTTATGCCTATCCGGGAACTCCTTCTACTGAGATTACGGAGTATATCCAGATGTCGCCAATAGCTAAAGAGCGCGATATTCATCGTCGCTGGTCGTCGAACGAAAAGACCGCTATGGAGGCAGCTTTGGGTATGTCGTACATGGGCAAACGTGCTCTCGTGTGTATGAAACACGTTGGCTTGAATGTTTGTGCCGACCCATTTGTGAATTCTGGAATGACTGGAGTAAATGGTGGACTGGTAGTTCTCGTTGCCGATGACCCTTCGATGCACTCATCACAAGATGAGCAAGATAGCCGTTTCTATGGCAAGTTTGCAATGATTCCTACTTTCGAACCAAGCTCTCAACAAGAAGCATACGACATGATGGAGGTGGCTTTTGACTATTCCGAGCAGCAGAAATTACCAGTGCTTATGCGTGTGACAACACGTATGGCTCACTCTCGTGCCGTAGTCGAAGTGAAAGAAACTCCTCGCAAGGAGAACGAACTCAACTACAATGCAGAGGCAAGTAGCTGGGTACTCTTACCTGCTAACGCGCGTAAGCGTAACGATATCGTTACAGCACAACAGATTACACTTGAAGAAGATGCCGTAAATTCAAAATACAACAAGTATATTGATGGTGGTGATAAGTCGCTTGGTATCATTGCAAGTGGTATAGGTTTCAACTATCTCAACGAGTGTTTCCCAACAGGTTGTCCGTATCCTGTGCTGAAAGTGTCGCAGTATCCTTTGCCAAAGAAACTTGTTCGCCGTATGTGCGACGAGTGTCAGGCTGTGATGGTCGTAGAAGAAGGTCAGCCTTTCATCGAAGATCAACTGCGTGGAGTTATGCCAGGGAACGCCGAAATCAAAGGTCGTTTGAGTGGTGAACTTCCCCGCACAGGTGAACTCAACCCTGATGTGGTAAAGAAAGCGTTAGGTATGACGGTTGAGGAGAATTATGCTTCATGCGAAGATGTCGCTCCTCGTCCACCAGCTCTGTGCCAGGGATGTGGTCACCGCGATGTTTATGCAGCACTCAATGAAGTGCTTCGTGAATACGATAATCCACGCGTCTTTGGTGATATTGGTTGCTACACTCTTGGATTCCTGCCTCCATACAAAGCTATTCATTCGTGTGTTGATATGGGTGCAAGTATCACTATGGCTAAGGGTGCAGCTGATGCAGGTCAACATCCAGCAGTAGCTATAATAGGTGACTCTACGTTTACACATAGCGGTATGACTGGACTGCTCGATGCAATTAATGAGAATTCCAACATTACCGTTATCATCAGTGACAACCTAACTACAGGTATGACAGGCGGACAAGACTCTGCTGGTACGAACAAATTTGAAGCAATATGTCGTGGACTTGGCATCGAGGAGGAACACCTGCGCTATGTAGTACCTCTGCCAAAGAATATGCCCGAGATTACACGCATCATACGCGAAGAGATAGAATATAAGGGAACATCTGTAATCATTCCTCGTCGTGAATGTATGCAGACACTTCAACGTCATTTGAAACAAAAGAAAGCACAGGAGGCAAAGCAATAATGAAAACAGATATTATCTTATGTGGTGTGGGAGGACAAGGTATCCTCTCTATCGCAACCATTATCGGAGAGGCAGCCATGAATGAAAACCTCTACATTAAGCAGGCTGAGGTTCACGGAATGTCGCAGCGTGGTGGCGACGTGCAGAGTAATTTGCGCATCTCGTCAGACCCAATCAATAGCGACCTCATTGCTAAGGGTGGTGCTGACGTTATTATATCGATGGAGCCTATGGAGGCTTTGCGATATTTGCCATATCTGAGCAAGACTGGATGGATAATAACATCGAGCACGCCATTTGTCAACATACCTAACTATCCAGATATGGAAAAGATTAAGGCAGACTTACAAAAGATTGACAATGTTATCGTTCTCGATATAGAACAAATGGCTAAAGACAATGGTGTGCCTCGCTCGGCTAACGTAATACTGCTTGGTGCAGCTCAGAAAGCTCTCGGTATTGAATACGATAAACTCAAAGATGCTATACGTAGAGTATTCGGACGCAAGGGAGAAGCAATAGTCGATGCCAACATCAAGGCTTTGGCTCTCGGAAAAGCTGCGCAGA
>CAMOVK010000012.1 GCA_946627325.1 uncultured Prevotella sp.
GGGTATGTCGAGGTGGGTGTGTGGCACGTTGTCGACTTTCTGGAAGGGGAAGCAGACGCCGATTTTGTAGGCTTGTGGTATGGTGCGGAGGAAGCGGTCGTAGTAACCTTTTCCTCGTCCGAGGCGGTTGCCCTTGCTGTCGAAGCTCATGCCTGGCACTACGCAGAGGTCGATGGTGTGGAGGGCTGTGAAGGGGCTACCTATGGGCTCCATGATGCCAAATGCTCCTGTGCGGAGGTCGGCTGGGCTTTGGTAGCGACAAATGGCCATATTTTCGTCGTCGATGACTCGTGGCAGCAGTATGGTCTTGCCCATGCCGACGAGGGTGTCGAGGGCTGTGGCGGTGTGCACTTCGTCGTTGAGGGCGTAGTACATCAGTATGGTCGTTGCGGACTTCACTCTCTCGTGGTTTAACAGTCGCTCGATGATGGGCGCTGACATTGCCTGGAGTTGGTGGGGTGTGAATTGCTGTTTGAGGGCTCTAATGTGCGCCCGTAGTTCGGATTTAGTCATTGTTTCGTGGGGAAGGCTGCATTTCGTTTGAAGATGTCGAGCGATTGACGTATTGCGTCGTCGTCGCTATTGAGGTATTTGAGCCACTCTTCTTCGTCGAGCATATTGTAGATGATTCGGCTCAGGATGTATTTCTGTAGTAGTTTGTGTGAGCGTTTGACGAGGAGGTTTCTGCGTTGCAGTCCGTTTTTCTCTGCATAGGTAACGAAGTCACCCACGACGTTGTGTTTGCTTATTTCGTTTAGCAGTGGTTTCATTTCGCTGTATTTCTTGAGTCGTTGGCGATTGTTGTCGGTGTAATGGAAAGCGTATTGGAGCATGAGCCCCGACATGACTGCCTCTTTGTAGTACGATGTAACGTCGGCTGTGTCTTCGGGTATGAATATATCTGGAGTGATTCCTCCTCCTCCATAGACGGTTCGCCCTAAGGTGGTGTGGTATGCAGGACCTGAGTGTTTGATGCTGTCTTGCGAGAAGTATTCTCCGTGTTGATATCGTGCTATCAGATCGTTGTCGTACTTGTCTGCTCCGTCAGGACTGTAAGGTTTCTGAATGCATCGCCCAGAAGGAGTGTAATATCGCGCTATGGTCAGTCTGATCATGCTTCCGTCGGAGAAGAGTATTGGTCGCTGCACGAGTCCTTTTCCGAAGGATCGTCTGCCGATGATTGTTCCTCGGTCGTTGTCTTGTATTGCTCCTGCGAATATCTCTGCTGCCGATGCTGTTCCTTCGTTGATAAGTACTACGAGTGGTATCGTTTGGTAAATTCCGCGTCCATCGCTCATGTAGTTTTCGCGTGGGAATTTCCGTCCCTGTGTGAATACGATCATTTTCTTTGCTGGCAGGAATTCGTTTACCATAGCCACTGCTGCGTCGAGCAGTCCGCCCGAGTTGTCGCGCAGGTCGATGACGAGGTTGTCGAAGCCGAGTTGTCCCAGTCGAGCCAGTGCTACGAGCATTTCCTGGTATGTAGCCTCGCCGAAATTCTTTATTCGCATATAGCCTGTTTTGTCGTCGAGCATATATGCTGCCGTGACGCTCTTGGTCTGTATGTCTGCTCGTGTAATAGTGAAATACTTAGGCTTTTCACTTCCGTATCTGATTACTCCTATTTTCACTTTAGTGTCTTTCGGTCCTTTGAGTCGTCGCATGGCTTCTTCCTGAGTGACGATTTTTCCGACGAAAGGTTTTCCATCAACAGAGACGATCTTGTCGCCTGCGATTATCCCAGCGTTTTCTGCTGGTCCGTTCTTGATAACATTCTGCACATGGATAGTGTCTTGCCGAATAGTGAACTCAACGCCTATCCCCGAGAACGAGCCCTTCAGGTCGTCGTTGGCTGAAGCCACGTCTTTGGCACTTATATATACCGAATGTGGGTCTAATTCGCGCAATATGTTTGGCATGGAACGCTCTACGAGATCGTTCACGTTGACGGTATCGACATACTGGTCATCTATTATCTGTAAAAGGTTTTGCAGTCGATTGCTCCCCGACCCTATTATGTTCAACCTGTTGCCCGATGCGTGTCGGGCATAGAAGTTGCCAACTAAGATGCCTAAAACGACACAAAATGCCATGATTAGTGGCATAAAACGTTTCTTGTTCATTTCTTTACTTCCATATATTCCACATCTATACCTGCTCGGCGTAGGAGTTCGACTCCGTCTTCCAACCGATACTTTTCGCAATAAACGACTCGCTTGATACCTGCTTGGATGATTAGTTTTGCGCACTCTATGCAAGGCGATGCCGTGACGTATAGGGTTGAACCATCGCTATTGTTAGATGAGCGGGCAAGTTTTGTGATAGCATTAGCCTCAGCATGAAGCACATACGGCTTAGTCATGCCATTCTCATCCTCGCATATATTCTCAAATCCACTGGGCGTACCATTGTAGCCATCGCTTATTATCATCTTTTCTTTTACAACCAGAGCTCCCACCTTGCGACGCTGACAATAGCTGTTTTCAGCCCATACGAGCGCCATACGCAGATAGCGTTGGTCAAGTAATTGGCGTTTTTCTATCGAATTTTCTGACATTGTGTTATGGTGTTTAATCTTCAGACATTGCTGTGTTTGCTATTTCTTGATGCCATTGCGCTTTAGGAGTGCATTGATGGTTGGTTCGCTTCCTCTGAACATTCTGTATAGAGTCATTGGGTGTTCGGTTCCACCTTTAGAAAGAATACACTTGCGGAATTTCTCTGCCACTTCCCTATTGAATATGCCTTTACGTTTGAACACACTGAAAGCATCTGCATCGAGCACTTCCGCCCACTTGTAGCTGTAGTAGCCCGCAGCGTAGCCCCCTGCCATAATGTGTGAGAATTGAACAGTCATGCAGGTGTTGCTTTGTTGTGGAAGTACCATGGCACGCTTCCAAGCATTTTTTTCGAATTTGCGCAAGTCGCCGTTGAATGTATCTTTCATGGTGTAATAAGCCATGTCTAACAGGCAGAAACTAACCTGTCGCATACAGCCGTAAGCCACCATGAAATTTCGGCTTTTTACTATTCGGTCGATATACTCATCGGGCAGAGGCTCGCCAGTCTTGTAGTGAAAGGCAAAGGTTCGAAGGAATTCCTTTTCTATCGAGTAGTTTTCCATGAATTGCGATGGCAGTTCGACGAAGTCCCACCACACATTTGTGCCGCTCATCGACTCGAAACGAGTGTTGGCAAACATTCCATGCAAGGCGTGACCGAACTCGTGGAGAAAAGTTTCAACCTCGCCAAGAGTGAGCAATGCGGGTTTTTTCTTTGTTGGTTTAGTAAGGTTCATTACCACGCTGACATGTGGGCGATGGTTTACTCCCTTACTATCAATCCATTGGCCCTGATATTCGGTCATCCAAGCGCCAGCCTGTTTGCCTTCGCGAGGATGGAAATCGGCATAGAATACTGCCAGAAACGTTCCGTCGTGGTCGAACACTTCGTAGGCTTTCACATCAGGATGATAAACGGGTATTTTCTTATTTGCCTTGAAGGTGATGCCATATAGGCGGTTTGCAAGACCGAAAACTCCTTTTATCACTCTTGATAGTTCGAGATACGGACGAAGCATTTCGCTGTCGATATTGTACTTTTCCATCTGCACCTTATGGGTGTAGTAGGAGAAATCCCACGGCATAAGCGTTGACTCCTCCTGACTAAGGGTTTTCTTTCCTCTTTGTCGGAGTACTTTTGCCTGATATTTTTCTATCTGGCGAACTTCTTTCTCTGCTGCTGGGCGGTATGCTGCTATAAGGTTGTTGGTGAGTTTATATACGTTTTTGATGTTCGCTGCCATGCGGTTTTTCAACACATAGTCGGCATAGGTTCTATATCCGAGCAGTTGGGCTATTTCGCGGCGGACATTGACTATTCGCTTGCAGATAGCCTCGTTGTTGGCATCGTTATCTTTGCAGCATACTGTATTCTTTGCTTCATACATCTTCTGGCGCAAGTCGCTACGCTCGGAGTATGTCATAAATGGTCCGTACGAAGGTTGGTCGAGAGTGAAAACCCACCCTTTCAGGTTTCGTTCCTCTGCCGTTTTGTGGGCGGCTTCAATGGCTGTCTCTGGCAATCCTGCGAGGTCGGCTTCATCGGTCAGATGAAGAAAATATGCCTTATTTTCTTTCAGCAGGTTTTGCGAGAATTGGAGTGAGAGCATACTTGCCTCTTCCGATAGTTTCTTTAGGCGCTCCTTATCTTCGTCGGAGAGAAGAGCTCCACTTCTGACAAATCCTTGGTAACTATTGTTGAGCAACCGCTGCTCTTCCTTTGTTAGTCGGCGATGATGGCGATGAACATACTTAACCCTGTCGAACACACGCTTATCGAGACTTATTTCGTTGGCATGTTTCGTAAGCAGAGGTTGCATTTTCTGCGCCAGTTTCTCCATTTTCTCGTTGGTTTCGGCAGAAAGGAGATTGAAAAACACCGACGAAACGCGCCCAAGAAGGTCGTAGTAAAACTCTTTCTCTTCATCGGGCTCAAGCATAGTGTTGTCGAAAGTGGGGCGTTCACCACTATTCACCATTTCTTCTATCTGCTCTTTCTCACGACGCATGCCCTCGATGAAGGCTTCTTCATAGTCGGAGAGTTTTATCTTGTCGAACGGCACAGTCTCATGAGGAGTGTCGTAGCGTTGAAAAAAAGGATTCGTTCTCAAGGTAAATTATCGTCTTTAAGTATAATTAAAAATTTGTGGTTTTTAAAAATTGATTTCGATATAATATCGATGTAATTATCTCGCAAAGATACAAATATAATTTTATCTCATTGCTTTTTAGCGCGTTTTTTAGGGTTTTACGGTTTCTATTTTTACAAAAAAGTTTACTTTTGGGTTCAGTTTTATGCGTCAGCGACATTTCTTTTATATTCCATTTGCCGACCGCAGAGCGTTTCTTGTAGTGCTTCTTGTGGTCGCAATAGCGGGCGGAGTGATATGGCTATTCGACAGAAACATTGCTCCGACTCAAAATGTTGTTGACTCAACCGATAGTATTCCTTCAGAAAACATGGCAGAAGAGGTTGGCAATAGTCATCACACTTTCATCTATGATGAAGGCTACGACCGAGTGATAGAACTTTTCGCATTCGACCCGAACAAGGCAGACAGTACAAAATTGCTTCGATTGGGACTATCAAAATTCATAGTAAGAAACATTTATCGCTTTCGAAATAAAGGAGGTGTTTTCAGGGACAAAGCCTCTTTTTCGCGACTATATGGTCTGACAGAGCAGGAATATAGACGGCTGGAACCGTATATTAAGATTTCGCCCGAATATCAACAAGCAAAACCGCGCTATGCCAGCAATGAATATGAGACATTTGAACAAATGCAGGCTGAACACCAAGGCGACCCAACAAAGCATCAACCAAAATTGCAACAGGGACAGACAATAGCCTTAAATCAGTCGGACACGACAGCCATGAAGCAAGTGCCTGGCATAGGAAGCTACTTCGCTCAAAAAATTGTAAACTACAGAGAACGACTCGGAGGATTCGTTTCAGCCAACCAACTCGCAGAAATAAAAAATTTCCCCGACGATGCCATCGACTATTTCAGAACCGACCATCAACCCGTAAGACAAATCAACGTAAACAAGATGACTATCGACCAAATGCGCCGACACCCATACATAACATTCTCACAAGCAAAAGCTATAAGCGATTACCGACGACTCAAAGGAAAGATTAGGAGCATAGAAGACCTCCGACTGATGAAGGAATTCACGGCAGACGACATCTTACGACTGACCCCCTATTTATCATACTAAAAGGTGTATCTATTCAACTGAATTTGGAAAGGCATACTTTCCAACGTGGAAATGCATACTTTCCAATCTGGAAAGACATACTTTTCGAAGCGAAAAGATATGCTTTCCAAATAGAAGAGATTACTTTCTGAAAATCAACAAGTTAGCAAACCGACAACAAACGACCATTACTCCTTGTTGGCACGTTTGCGTTCGGTATGGTCAAGGATAATCTTTCGCATACGAATAGCAACGGGGGTACACTCGACATACTCATCAGCCTTGATATATTCCAACTCCTCTTCGAGCGAGAGCACTATCTTAGGAATTATGTGGGCTTTCTCATCACTACCCGAAGCACGAACGTTGGTAAGTTGCTTAGCTTTAGTAACGTTAATGACAAGGTCGTTATCGTGAACATG
Organism: uncultured Prevotella sp.; assembly: GCA_946627325.1. Taxonomy (GTDB): domain Bacteria; phylum Bacteroidota; class Bacteroidia; order Bacteroidales; family Bacteroidaceae; genus Prevotella. The sequence continues at coordinate 6,185 of CAMOVK010000012.1, forward strand.
CTCACCTACCACCTGACCAGCATAAACACTTTCACCTGGGTCGATGAAGAACTTGCCACGATCTTGAAGTTTATCAATCGAATAAGCAAAGGCTGTACCAGTCTCCAGAGCTATCATAGAACCATTGATTCTACGTTCAATATCACCCTTGTAAGGCTGATATTCCTTAAAACGATGGGCCATGATAGCTTCGCCTTGAGAGGCTGTAAGCACATTAGTACGAAGACCTATAATTCCACGAGAAGGCATATCGAACTCGATGTTTACACGTTCACCTTGAGCTTCCATCGACGTCATTTCACCCTTACGACGAGTGACCATATCAATCATTTTTGAAGAGAACTCTTCGGGAACATTTATTGTCAATTCCTCAATAGGCTCGCACCTCACACCGTCGATTTCCTTATAAATAACTTGCGGCTGACCAACCTGCAACTCATAACCCTCACGGCGCATAGTCTCAATCAATACAGAAAGATGCAAAACACCACGACCAGAGACTATCCACTTATCGGTATTGCCTTCGAAAGGAGTAACCCGAAGAGCAAGATTGCGCTCAAGTTCCTTTTGCAAGCGGTCGTTGATATGGCGCGAAGTGCAATACTTACCCTCTTTGCCAAAAAACGGAGAGTCGTTAATCGTAAAGAGCATCGACATTGTTGGTTCATCGATTGCAATAGGAGGAAGAGCTTCAGGATTATCGATATCACAAATGGTATCGCCTATCTCGAAATGCTCTAATCCTACAACGGCACAAATATCGCCACACTCAACACAATTGGTGCGAGTGTGACCCATACCTTCGAAAGTATGAAGCTCTTTGATTTTGGTCTTTTCAAAACTACCATCACGATGTGCAATTTGTATCTGCTGACCATCACACAAAGTTCCACGGTGAACCCTACCGATGGCAATCCTACCAGTATAGCTGCTGAAATCCAATGAAGTAATTAGCATCTGGGGAGTACCCTCATTCACTTTGGGAGAAGGAATAACTTCAACAATCTTATCTAAAAGATAGGTTATATCGGTGGTTTGACGATTATAATCATCGCTCATCCAACCCTGTTTTGCACTACCATACACAACAGGGAAATCCAACTGGTCTTCACTCGCTCCAAGCGAGAACATCAAATCGAAGACCATCTCATAAACTTCCTCTGGACGACAATTAGGTTTATCCACCTTATTAACAACTACAATCGGTTTCAAACCTATGCGAAGGGCTTTTTGAAGAACAAAGCGCGTCTGCGGCATAGGACCCTCGAAAGCATCAACAAGCAACAAACAGCCATCTGCCATGTTAAGAACACGCTCCACTTCGCCACCGAAATCGGCATGACCAGGAGTATCGATGATGTTGATTTTGGTATCTTTATATGTTATAGAAACGTTTTTGGATAGAATAGTAATACCTCGCTCGCGCTCCAAATCATTATTATCAAGTACTTGCGAACTGAGATTTTGCCCTTCGCGAAAAAGATTACCGGCAAGCATCATCTTATCAACAAGTGTTGTCTTGCCATGATCGACGTGAGCAATGATGGCTATGTTGCGAATAGATTTCAAGGGAATGGATTATTTAGTTGTGAATAATTAAGCATAAAAGAGGAGAGACAAATTGAGTATTCGCCTCTCCCTATTTATTGGATTAAAAAAATTACATAAACAAGTATCTGTTGTCTGCTACATCAGCCTTGCGCATCAAGTCTTGCATTAGAGTCTGGAACATGGTGCGCATATTCTGCATTGCTGTTTGCTCCTGATACTGCTTAGCATCAAAATTGCCTGGCAACTGCTTGCGATCGGTCACTTGGAAAAGATAAACACCCATGTTTCCTTTCACTGGATGAGATGAGAATTTACCCTTAGCTGTCGCTGAAACAGCTCCACTCAATATTGGTTCTGAAGCCTGAATAGCTGGAATCATTGTTGGAGCATTGAATGTTATCTGCTCAACCGATGTAGTCTTGCAACCCTTCTGCTTTGCTGAAGCGATGCTATTAGCGCCCTTCATCTTGGCAATTATAATCTCTGCCTTCTTGTCCTTAATGGCCTCAGACTTAACATACTCTTTAACTTCGTCGTTATCAAGAGATAGATAGCCTTTAGGATTTACCTTTGTCAGAACGCATACAAGCAACTCATCAGTATTGGCACCGCAACTATAGACTGGCGATATGTCACCTTCTTTAGCTTCAAACACCCACTTAATGGCTTCGCGAGATCCTTGAATACCAGCAAGAAGACCTGAAGACGTAGTTACGTTACGCATCTCGCGAACTTCATAGTTGCTCTTCTTGGCATTCTTTTCCATGTCGGCAAGTGTGCGATTGGCTGCAACGAAAGAGTTAAACTTATTGTAAATCTCATTCGATGTTTCGTCAGAGAAATCGATAGTCTTCTTTATTACAGCTGCATCATACTTCGTGCTGACACTACGACGGTCAGTCACTTGAATTATCATATTGCCTTGTGTGAGGGCTACATTCTGATAAGCGTTGATAGCTCCGTTATTCCATGCATTTACAATAGGAAGGTTTTCCTTCGACTGAAGTACTGCGTTATATGCCTGTGCTGCGGTAATCCATTGTTTTTCTCCTGTCTGATTATACTTTTTAGCTATAGCTTCGAAATCAGCACCACCATTCAGTGCTGTATAAATACTATCAGCTGTCTTCTTTGCTTCAGCAGGAGTCTGAGCGCCAACAGCTATCATACGATATTGAATAGAATCTGCTTGAGAAGTTTTCGATATAAGACGGATTATGTTTAGGGTATTGTCTGCCTTATTTTCTACAGGACCTACAATAGCACCGACTGCCATCGAGTCGAGGCGATTAGCAATGTCTGAAGGGAAAACTGACTTAGGACCAGCAACACCAGCATACTGAACACGCGACTGGCTCTTGCGTACAACCTGCTCAATGTTTGTTGTCGTTGCAAGTTCTTCCTGATATTCAGACATCTGCTTTTGAAGTTCTGCACGGTCAGAAGCCGATGCTTCTTTCTTCACATTGATGTATTTCACTTCGCGGATTTCTTGTGGAATGTAGAAGCGCTCCTTCAATTCGTCATATTTTGCCTTGATTTCGTTGTCCGACACCTTTGCTTCGTTGTCGTTAATCGACTTGTAATCAATGTAAGCTAACTCTATATTGCTCTCTGTTTTCTCTGCATCGTATGCGAATTTAGCCTCAACAGGATTTGAAAGAACAGCCGATTGAATCATTGCTTGATACTTTTCCATAAGCAATGATGTTCGCAATTGGTCTTCCTTGAACAGCCAATAACGATGGGCTGGTTCTAATTGCTCTGCTAATTGTGGGTTAGTTTTGCGTGCATTGTTATAATTCGCGAGGAACTGTTTGAGTGCGTTTGCATCGAAACGACCTGTCTGTTCGTTATGGAATTGTGGTATGGCAATTCCCATGAGGAACTGGTGTGTACCTTCATTGATGATGTTGTTAATTTCTTCATCCGTAACAGTCAGACCGAGAGATTTAGCTTCATTTACTATAATCTTCTCGTTAACGAATTGTTGCCATGCCATCTCGCGTAATTGTTCGTCGCTTGGAGCTTGTTGTCCTTGCATCGAATACTCTACTTGCATAGCTTCTTTGAATTCTTCGACATACTTTTGATAATCCTGGGCATTAATTTTTTCACCGAGGATATTTGCTGCCTGATTGCGCTTTTGAGCGCTGAATGATTCACACGACTTTAACCCGTCGCCGGCAATGAATGCAAAAAGACCGAGTGCGATGATTAAAACCAACAGTGGTCCTTTGCTTCTTATTTTTCCTAATGCTGCCATTGATTTATTGTTTTATTATTGTTTATTTCTTTTATATTAATTCGCTACGTTTTCTGTTGCTCTGCGATTGCATTTGTTGAGGTTGGTGCTTTATTTTGTAGAGCATTGAGCTTTATTTTGCATCCTCTTGCCTTTGGCTGCCAATCAAAAAGCGTACAAAGTTACAAAGACTTAGTCGAATATCACAATTTTTCGCTTAAAAATTGTGTTTTTATGCTGTTTTTAATACTGAGAGCCTTACGAGTTCGATTTTTGTCATCGTATTTTTGATTACTTTGAACTCGTATTTGCCTACTTTTACCGTTTCGTTTATTTTCGGGAAGCTTTCGTATTCGTGCAGTATCAGTCCTCCTACTGTTTTGTATTCGTCGCTTTCTGGGAGTTCGAGGTCGAACATATCGTTTACTTTATCTATTTCGAGTCGTGCAGAAATGAGGTATTCATTATCGGAAATCTGCTTTGCTACATACTTGGTATTATCATGTTCGTCTTCTATATCGCCAAAAATTTCTTCTACGATATCTTCGAGTGAGACAATTCCGCTTGTTCCTCCGAATTCATCTACAACTACTCCGAGCGACTTTTTTTGCTGTAGGAACATTTGCATAAGTTTTTTTGCAGCCATTGTTTCAGGCACAAAAGGCATTGTTCGTATATTTTTTGTCCATTCGTCGGCGTCTTTGAACATTTCTGATGAATGTATATAGCCAATTATATGGTCGATGTCTTCGTGATAGACGATTATCTTTGAATTGCCGCTTTCTATGAATTTTTGTCGCAGTCGTTCTGTGTCGCATTCGTCATCTACGGCATTTATTTCCGTTCGTGGTACCATGCAGTCACGCACTTTAGTATCGACAAATTCCAAAGCGTTTTGAAATATCTTGACTTCTTCTTCTATTTCGTCGTCGCTTTTGGCATTGTCTATACTTGATTGCACGAGGTAGTCGAGGTCAACTCTTGTGAAAACGTCGTCGTTGCCATCGTTTTCCATTTTTATTCCTATTGTTTTCAGTAGTCTTCGTGCTATCCATGTTGCGAATCGTGATATTGGCCAAAGAATCAGATAGCATATATATGCTGGTATTGCAAAGAATGTTAGCAGTTTGTTCGGATTGCTTTTGAAGAATGTTTTTGGCAGGAATTCTCCTGTGAAGAGCACTATTAGCGTTGATACTATTGTGTTTGCTGGTACTTGAACGGCATCGGATAGTGCGCTGAATATGGTTGCATTAAACAATCTGGCTATTAGTATTCCGTAGATGACGAGTGCGATATTATTTCCTACCAGCATTGTGCTGACGAAGTTGTTTGGGTGGTTAAAGAATACTGAGAGGCACTTTTGTGTCAGGTTGTTGCGTTCTTTATCCATTTCTGCGAGCATTCTGTTGACTGAGACGAAGGCTATCTCCATTCCTGAGAAGAATGCTGAGAATATCATTGAGATGATTATTCCTATAATAAGGGGTATTGACATCGGGTTTATTGTTTTCTTTCTGTTGTTTAATGTGTTTTGTTTATTCTTTTGTTATATTTATTTCTTTGAGTTTTGGTTTTGTGTTTTTGGTCGTGGCACTGCTGCTTGTCTTACGAATGGCATTGTGCTGTCTGTTGAGTTTGCTGTTGTTTGGCTGTTGTTTTTTTCTCCGAAGTTTCCTTTTTCGAATGAGCCTTTTGTGTTAGACACTCTGTATTTTGTCATTTGGTCATCGCTTCTGAAGTATGCTCCTTGCAGTGTTCTTTCAGGAGTGACCAGTTTCGAGTATTTGTTTGAATATAGTTCGTGTGCCAATTCGTCCCAGAATAGTTCTTGGCTTGTAAAGTGTAGTTGTTGTTTTGTTTTCACGTCGACGTTGCCTCTGAGTTCCCATAGTCGTTGTTGGTCGTAGTAGTATGCTGTGTCGCATTGTATATGGGATTGTATTTTGAAGTCTTGGTCGAATTGTTCGAGGAACAGTCCTCTTTCGAATATCCATTTCGATGGTTTTTTGTTTTGGTTTATTTCCCATCGCTCTGTCACTATTCGATATTTTATCACTCCGGAATCGGATATGAGTGTGTTTACTCCGTATGTTGTCATCATTGCTACGGAGTCTCTTTCGTGTATTGCTGGTGCGGTGTGTTCTTTCTTTTCTTCGCAGGCTATGAATAAGATTGCGATTAGAAGTGTTGTCAATCGAATTTCCACTTTTGGAACCATCGTTCGTTGAATGTTATTCCTATTCCTATTCTGTATGTGTTTTCTGTCAGCATTCCTTTTGCTTCTTGCCTTACCCATCCTCCTGAAATGTTTAGGACAGAGCGGCTATTGTATCCGTTTACTATTGGTATTCCAAATCCTATTGTTGCGCTTATTTCTTTTGGTCCGTTTTTTCCTGCTATGTTGACGTATGATGTTGCATATCCGAATCCTGCTCTGTATCTTATTCGTTGAAAGAAATTTCGTGCGATTTTGTTTCGGCAATACTCTCCTCCGATGGTTATTTTGTGTCTATTATCGAAGTAGTTTTTGTCGGAATAGAATTTTTGTGTTTGTTTGTTTGCATCATATACTGGGAAGCTTTCTTTGCTCCATTGTTGCATTGTATAGTCTATTCCGAATTGTAGTCGGTTGTTGTGGTTCCACATTATTCCTGCTCCGAATGTTGTTGGTATTGATATTGCGTTTTTGATTGTGTCTGTTGTTGTGTTGGTCACTTGTGTTGCGCTGTTTATTGATGTTACTTCGCATCTTGCGTCAGCGTTTAGTTTGTGTCCGATTCCGTATGTTGCTCCAATAGTCAGTGTGTTTTTTTTGGATAATTTGGTTGCATATTGGAGTCCGAAGTCTATTTTGTATGATGATATGTCTGCGGTGTGTGTTTTTGACAATGCGTTTACAGTGTTATCGCTGTATGCGTTTACGAGTGTGTGGGTATAGTCTCCCCATAGGTATCCTATGTTAGCTCCTATTGATAGGTTTCTTAATGGTTCCCATCCTGCTCCTATATATACTTGTCTGAGTCCTCCGCTTCCTGTGTATGATGCAGAGTATTGCATTGCGTCTTGAATGTCTCCTATGTTGGATACTTGTGAGTAGTTGTATCCGATTTTTGTTATTGGTACTACTCCTATTGACATTCCGAGGTGTTTTGCTGCTCTGAATGCCATTGTTACATAGTCGAAATTGGCGTTGTTCGCATTTCTTCGTCTTCCGTTTTCTGAGAAGTTTGTCAGTTGTAGTGATAGTCCTGCGTCGAAAAGGAATGTCAGTGAGTCTGTTTTCGCGTATGATGCTGGGTTTATGTAGTTTACTTGTGAGCCGTCGTTGAAGGCTATTCCCAGTCCGTTCATTGCTCTGTTGAACCCGCTTTGTTCGCCTGTAATTTCTCCAAATCCGAACTGACTGTAAGGTGAGTTGGTACCGCTTTGTGCTTTTGTTGTGGTTACTGCGAGTACCATACCTATTGCTATGAGTGTTGTTTTGGCGAGTATTTTCATACGATTTTTTGTTGTCTGGTATTGTCGTTGTTTTTATTTCTTTTTTAGCGACAGGTTGTAGTTGTAGTAGTCTTTGTTTCCTGTCACGTCTTCTATTACTTTCAGGAATGGTGGGAATTTTATTTTTCCGTGTTCTTTTGCTCCCTCTATTTGTAGTATGCTTAGTTCGAGGTGTGGCTGTAGGTATGTGTCGAGTTCGAAGTATTGCTTTTCCCAGACGAAGTTTTTTCGTATTTTTCGTATGGTTTGCCTATCTTGGTCTGCTTGTTCGAGGAGTGTGACGTATCGGTTTGGACTAATTTGTCGTTCTGTTTCGATATATTCTGTGTCGCTGACTCTTTTTCGTGTTGATTGGAAATAGACGTAGCTGCTTTCTCTGCCTCGTTTTCTGAGTCTCACTTCTTGGTTGGCATCTGTTCGGAGGTATGTTTGTGTGATTTCGCTTTCTATTGCTTCTGGTATATTTCCTGTGACTTCTACGATGTATTTTCTTTCGTTTTCTATTGGTTCCGGTGTTCCTGTGAGTCGTGATATTTCAGCTATGACGCTTCTTATCTTTTGTTCGAAGTCTTCGCTGTTGTCAATTATTCTCAGGTGTGGGTGTCCAGTCCATGCTGCTGCTACTTTCTTGTCGAGCTCTCGAGCAAGTTCAATACCTTCTGAGCGATATTGGTTATTGGCGTTTGTGAAGTATTTTTCTGCTCCTCTTGCTGCTGTTACGAGGTGTAGAACGGCGTCGTATCTCGAGTCGCGTAGTTTTATTGTGTCTGTTCCGATTTCTATCAAGATTGCTTCCCACATTTCTGGTTTCATGTATGCTGATATGTCCATTGTGCCTCTGTCGCATACAATGATGGCAGGTTTGCCTGCTGCCTCTGCTATTTCGGTGAAGCGGTCTTCAAGATAGAGTTGCATCTGCATGGTGGCTTTTTCTTCTTGATAGAAATAAGCACGGTCGTCGGTAAGGTAGTTTATACCTGCTGCGCTAAACATTGTTGGCACTTCGGGGAGTGTATATACTTGAAATCCGCGAGTTGAAAAGTGTTCTAAGATACGCACCATGGCTGTGGTCTTACCTGCGCAAGGACCACCCGTGAGTACGATTTTTGTTACATTACTCATTGATTGATTGTCTAAAAAACGCTGCGAAATTACTACTTTGTTATTGAATAACCAAATTGTTTGAATTTATTAACTATCACACTCTATTTGGGGAGTATGTCTTTTCGTGGTGGAAAGATATGCTTTCCGACTTGGGGAGATATGCTTTTCGAGGTGGAAAGATATGTTTTTCAAATCGCATTCATAAACTTCTGATAATGAGTAAGTTTGCCTTTTATGTTTAACATAATTATCATAGTCGGGAGAAATAAGTATTTTAGAAGTTTTGCAATCATGAAAAAAAACGTAATTTTGCACCTTATTATATAATAATGTACATAGGATGAAGGAATTTGTCATCAGCGAAGCGAGAGCCGAGACAGCCGTTCTCGTAGGGCTTATCACAAGTAAACAAAGCGAAGCTAAAACAAAGGAATACCTCGACGAGTTGGAGTTTCTTGCCGACACCGCTGGAGCAGTTGTCGTAAAACGGTTTACTCAACGTGTGGGTGGGCAAAATCAGACCACTTATGTGGGCAAGGGTAAACTCGAAGAGATAGCACAATACATATCAGAGGAGGAAGATGCCGAGCGCCCTGTGGGCATGGTTATCTTCGACGATGAACTATCGGCTAAGCAAATACGAAATATAGAGCAAGTGCTGAAAGTGAAAATCCTCGACCGGACGTCGCTTATCCTCGACATTTTCGCCATGAGAGCCCAAACGGCTGCAGCAAAGACTCAAGTAGAGTTGGCTCAATATCGCTATATGCTTCCACGTCTGCAACGACTCTGGACTCACCTCGAACGACAAGGGGGAGGCTCTGGAAGCGGAGGAGGAAAAGGAAGTGTTGGACTGCGTGGACCTGGAGAGACGCAGCTCGAAATGGACCGACGAATAATCCTATCACGAATGTCGATACTAAAGCAAAGACTCGCAGAAATCGACAAACAGAAGACCACACAACGAAAAAACCGAGGCAGGCTCATCAGAGCGGCACTCGTGGGCTACACCAACGTGGGGAAATCAACCATAATGAACCTTTTGTCGAAAAGCGAAGTGTTTGCCGAAAACAAACTATTTGCAACACTCGACACGACGGTGAGGAAAGTAGTTGTCGAAAACCTCCCTTTCCTACTCGCCGACACTGTGGGATTTATCCGAAAATTACCCACCGACTTGGTCGATTCTTTCAAGTCAACTCTTGACGAAGTGAGAGAAGCCGACCTGCTGATACACGTTGTTGACCTGTCGCACACCGAATTTGAAGAACAAATAAAAGTAGTAGAAAAAACACTTGCTGACCTCGGATGCGCCGACAAACCATCGATGATTGTATTCAACAAAATCGACGCTTACACATGGACTGAAAAAGAACCCGACGACCTTACACCGCCAACAAAAGAAAACATCTCGCTCGACGAACTCAAGCGAACATGGATGTCGAGGCTGAACGACAACTGCATATTCATATCAGCAACAGAAAAAACAAACATCGAAGAACTCAGAACGATTGTCTATAAAAGAGTAAAACAACTTCATGTGCAGAAATATCCATATCATGATTTCCTCTACGAAATCGACAATGAACAAACAAACGAAATAACAACATGAGAACACTCACTAACACAGAAATCAACCAACTCGAACAGCAAGGATGCAGAGCAGAAGACTGGACTGCAATAAGCGTGGCAGAAGACTTCATGCCAACACACGTCTGCAACGTGGCATTCTATGGAGAGGTTAATCTCGGAGTATTCGAGAAAAACGTCGAAGTAAGCAAAGACTTCATGAAACACTCAGGGATAAGAAACGCCACTCTGCGAAACGCTACCATCGGCGACAACTGCCTTATCGAAAACATTGGCACCTACATAAACAACTACACCATTGGAGACGATTGCTACATAACAAACGTCAACATCATGGAAACCACCGAAGGCGCTACGTTCGGCGAGGGACACCTCATAAGCGTGCTCAACGAGGTGGGCGATGGCAACGTGATGCTCTTCGACGGACTGACATCCCAACTTGCAGCACTCATGGTAAAGCATTTCCGCGACCGAGAACTGATAGCACAACTCAAAAAACTCATTCGCGAAAACATAGAAGAGACATCGCTCGAGCGCGGGACAATAGGCGACCGAGTGAGAATCATCAACACAGGAGAAATAACCAACACACACATCAACGACGACTGCGAAGTCATAGGCACAACGCGCCTATCGGACTGTTCCATCAAAAGCATACCCGAAGCAAGCGTATATATAGGAAGCGGAGTAATCTGCGAAAACTCCATCATCTTCGACGGCTCAGCAATAACCAACTCAGTGAAACTCGAAAACTGCTTCGTCGGCGAAGCCTGCCAAATAACCAACGGATTCACAGCCGAAAGCAGTATCTTCTTCGCCAACTCATTCATGGCAAACGGAGAAGCCTGCGCAGCATTCTGCGGACCATTCTCAGCATCGCACCACAAAAGTTCACTACTCATCGGAGGACAATTCTCATTCTACAACGCAGGCTCGGCAACCAATTTCTCCAACCACGCCTATAAAATGGGACCAATGCACTACGGCGAAATGGAACGCGGCTCGAAAACAGCAAGCGGAGCATACCTCCTCATGCCTGCACAGATAGGCGCATATTCAGTATGCTTCGGCAAACTGATGTACCACCCCGACACGCGGCAAGTGCCTTTCTCATACCTCATAGCATACAGCGACACCATGTACCTCGCACCAGGAAGAAACCTCACAACAGTAGGACTATACAGAGACATACGAAAATGGCCTACAAGAGACAAACGACCAAAAGCAGGGCAGAAGAGCATCGTAAACTTCGACTGGCTAAGCCCATTCACTGTTGGCGAGATAGTGCAAGGAAAAACAATACTCGAAGACCTACGAACAGCATCGGGCGACAACGTGTCAACCTACAACTACCACGAATACGTAATCAAAAACAACTCGCTCAAACTCGGCATACGAAACTACGACATGGCACTGCGAATATTCATGGGAGCAGTGCTCAAACGTCACCCACTCACCGAACCATCAACCGATACAGGACTCGGAAAATGGAACGACCTCGCAGGACTCCTACTGCCCGAAAGCGAAGAGCACAGACTAATCGACGACATAAAAACCAAACGACTCACTACAATCAATCAAGTTTTAGCACGATTCAACGACATCGCAGCCAACTACGACGAATACCGATGGACATGGGCTTATCAACTGATGTGCAACTACTACGGACTGGATACAATCACACCTGACGATGCCGAACGAATACGCGAGGACTACATAACAGCCCGAAGAGCATGGATAGCAGAAATCAGACTCGATGCCGAGAAGGAGTACGCACTCGGCGACGTAGAAGAGTCACTATTCAACAACTTCCTATCACAACTCGACAAAGAGTCAGAATACGAACGATGGGAGTAAAAATCAACACAACCAACCCAATTAGCAATTAACAATTAACAATTAACAAAAATAAATCAACAACGAAAATGAAACTAAAACTATTTCTTGCCACCTGCCTATTGGCTCTCGGCATGAGTGCTACGGCAAACGATTACAAATACACCATCGTGTCTGGCGACCCGATGCAAACACGCATCTACACGCTCGACAACGGACTGAAGGTGTATTTATCAGTCAACAAAGAGAAACCACGCATTCAGGCTAACATCGCAGTGCGAACGGGAAGTCGCAACGACCCAGCCGAGACAACAGGGCTCGCACACTACCTCGAGCATCTCATGTTCAAAGGAACAAAACAGTTTGGAGTGACCGACCCAATAGCCGAAGCACCACTGCTCGACGACATAGAGGCTCGATACGAAGTCTATCGCACACTGACCGACCCAGAACAGCGCCGCAAAGCATATCATGAGATAGATAGCGTATCGCAACTCGCAGCAAAATACTTCATACCCAACGAGTACGACAAACTCATGTCTGCCATCGGAAGTCAAGGCACAAACGCATATACAAGCACTGACGTGACCTGCTATGTAGAAAACATACCATCAAACGAAGTCGAAAACTGGGCACGCGTACAAGCCGACCGCTTCCAGAATATGGTCATTCGAGGTTTCCACACCGAACTCGAAGCAGTTTACGAAGAGAAGAATATCGGCATGGCGCAAGACAGCCGAAAAGTGTGGGAGGCACTCTACGCAAAACTATTCCCTACTCATCCCTATGGCACACAGACAACCATCGGTACACAAGAGCACTTAAAAAATCCTTCAATAACGAATATCAAGAACTATTTCAAACGCTATTATGTACCCAACAACACCGCCATCTGTATGGCTGGCGACTTCGACCCCGACGAGGTAATCGCCATCATCGACAAGTATTTTGGCGACTGGAAACCAGCTTCACGTCTCGACATACCACAGTTTCCCAAGCAACCAGCCATCACCGCGCCAATCGACACAACCATCGTAGGCAAAGAAGCCGAGATGTTGATGATGGGATGGCGTTTCGATGCAGGCAACAGTTTGCAGAACGACACCCTCGCCGTCATTGCCGACATGCTGACCAACGGCAAGGCAGGAATGATGGAAATCGACCTCGAGCACACCATGAAGGTTCAGGGAGTCAGCGCTTTCTGCGACCAAATGACCGACTATTCAATGTTCATACTTTACGGAGTACCTAATGCTGGTCAGACACTCGAAGACCTACGTGCACTCCTCGAACAGGAAATGTGTAAGTTCAAGCAGGGCGAATTCGACGACAACCTTCTGCAATCAGTCATAAACAACAAAAAACTAAACTTCTATCGCTCACTCGACAACAACAATTCTCGCGTCTCGCGAATGGTTGACTCTTACATCAACCATATAGAATGGGCTGATGAGGTAGCACAGCTCGACCGCATGTCGCGATTGACTAAGGAAGATATTCTCACTTTCGCGCAGCGCCATCTCAACGACAACTACGTTTGCGTCTTCAAACGCACAGGCACAGACGAGAGCCAAGTAACTATTGAGAAGCCAGCCATCACACCCATACCAGCCAACCGCGACTTATCGAGCCAGTTCCTCAACGACGTGAAAAACTCACACGTGAAACCTATCGAGCCCGTCTTCGTCGATTATCAGAAAGACTTAACCATATCGAAGACCAAGCAAGGACTGCCACTACTTTATAAGCAAAACACGACTGACGGATTGTTCAACCTTGCCTTCTACTACGATTTCGGCGAGGAAGCCGATATAGAAATGAGTTATGCGGCAAGTTATCTGAGTTATATAGGCACCAATACAAAAACACTGACCGAGATAAATCAGGAACTATACAAGCTGGCTTGCAACTTCAATGTCAGTGTGGGAGCCGACCGCGTCACTGTTTCACTCTCTGGATTGAACGAGAATATGCCTCAAGCCCTTGCCATCCTCGAAGACCTCTTGCATAATGCTAAAGCCGACAAAGACTCCTATTTGAGTTTCATCGACTTGCTCGAAAAACAAATGACCGACAGCAAAAAGAACCAGCAAGCCAACTTCTCGGCACTGCGCAGTTACGTCACCTATGGACCGTACAACTCCGTGCGCAACATCATCCCTGTTGAAAAACTCCGCCAGATGGATGCACAGAAACTTGTCGACCGACTCAAACGTCTTGCCCAATACGAGCACACCATTCTTTATTACGGACCGATGACTATTGCTGAACTCAACAAGACACTCAAAAAAACTCACAAAACCGAGCGTAAACTCCAACCCGTACCCGTAGGGAAGGAATACACAGAGCAGACAACACCACACAACGAGGTGTTCATCGCACCCTACGAAGCAAAGAACATCTATATGATTCAGTACCACAACGAAAACAAACCATTCGACAAAAACAACATCCCCATCGTTGCCCTGTTTAACGAATACTTCGGAGGAGGCATGAATTCCATCGTATTCCAAGAACTACGCGAGAGTCGTGGGTTGGCTTATAGCGCTTCAGCCAACTATTCTATCCCAAGCCGAAACAATCATCCCGAGACCTACATGACTTACATCGTATCGCAAAACGACAAGATGATGGACTGCATCCACGTGTTCGACGAAATCATTACCGACATGCCACAGAGTCAAGCAGCTTTCGACATAGCAAAGCAAAGCCTGACAAAGAGCATCCAGAGTGCACGTATCACTAAGTTTGGCATACTCTCCAGCTACTACAATGCCACCCGTCGTGGCTTCACCGAGCACACCAACAAGATGATTTATCGCGCCCTTCCATCTCTTACACTTGACGATATCATTCGCTTTGAGCGAGAGAACATGGTAGGAAAAACCTATAAATACATCATTCTCGGCGACGAAAAGGAACTCGACCTTGATGCCCTCAAGAAACTCGGACCCATCCGCAAACTCACAACAGAAGAAATTTTCGGATATTAAGGGAGGGAAAGAACAATTTTAGAAACTGACAATCGCATGTCATTAAGACATATTCTAACATTCATTTTGAGCATGGCTGCCGCTCTGGTTTGCCATGCTCAAGTTTCCGACAACGACACCCTCCGTCTCGACGAACATCAGATGGAGGAGGTCGTAGTCACTCGACAACGACAAGGCACCACGCGAATCAACAGCGCAATGAATGCCTTTTCTATCAATAAGAGCGAACTCTTCAAAGCAGCATGCTGCAATCTCGGAGAGAGTTTCTCTACTAATGCCTCCGTCGATGTCAATTACAACGATGCCACAACTGGTGCCAGACAAATAAAGCTATTAGGTTTGGCTGGTACATACGTGCAAATGCTGACAGAAACGATGCCCAACTTCCGTAACTCAGCATCGCCTTTCGCGCTGTCGTATGTGCCTGGGTCATGGATGAAAAGCATACAAGTATCGAAGGGGGCTGCATCGGTTAAAAACGGCTTTGAGTCGATTACCGGACAAATAAACGTGCAATACCTTCAGCCTGAGGACGAACAAGGAATTACAGTCAATCTCTATGGCTCTTCTATGGCTCGCTTCGAGGCTAATACCGATGCCAACCTGCACATCAATCCTCGACTATCTACAATATTACTGCTACACCATGAAAACGAATACGACGAGCACGACGGCAACGAAGATGGCTTTATCGACATGCCAAAGGTGCGCGGATGGAACGTGGGAAACAGATGGGCATACCTCGGCAGACAATACATCTTCCACGGAGGTGTGCACTTTCTCGACGAGAAACGCAGCGGTGGACAACTTGCCAGCCATGTAGGCAACCAGCAAGAGCCGTTGTACAAAATAGGTGTAGAAACCAGACGCGAGGAAATATACATGAAGCATGCCTTCGTCTTGAACGAAGAACACTCAACAAACATTGCCCTAATGGCATCAGCAACGCTGCAAGAAATGCAGTCAACGTATGGGAAAAAACACCTACGGCTTAACGACAAAAACCTATTCGCATCGCTAATGTATGAAACGAACTTCTCACCTCGACATAATCTGTCTGTCGGATTAAGTCTCAACAGCGACTACATACGCGAGAAGGTCAATCACAAAGAAACACTTTACCCCAACAATAAGGAGACAACAACAGGCGGCTACGCACAATACACCTACACTCTCGACAGCAGATGGATTGCTATGGCAGGACTGCGAATAGACCATAGCAACGTTTATGGCACATTCTTGACACCTCGAATGCACATAAAGTATGCGCCTAGCCCTATCGTCAGCCTACGCCTATCCATCGGCAAAGGCTATCGAACGGTGCATCCAATGAGCGAATACGGATATCTGCTCGCAAGCGGCAGACAACTAACAATAGACGAAAACCTACAACAGGAAGAGGCATGGAACTACGGACTCTCCACTGCACTGAATATTCCCATATTCCAACGGACACTCAAACTTAATGCCGAATACTACTATACCGACTTCAGTCAGCAAGCCGTAGTCGATTACGACACCGACCACCGACAGATTACCATCGGCAATCTGCAAGGAAGAAGCTATTCTCACACATTCCAAGTCGATGCCACCTACGAACTTTTCAGCGGTCTTTCGCTTACTGCCGCATATCGTCGCAATATCGTGCGCACCACCTATGGCGGCATACGCATGGACAAACCACTGCAAAGCCGATATAAGTCGCTGCTGACACTATCCTATAAAACGCCTCTCGGACTATGGCAATTCGATGCAACGCTTGCCCTCAATGGTGGAGGGCGCATGCCACTCCCCTATCAGACCGACGACAATGGAACTCTCAGCTGGGACAGCTCGTTCAGCAGCTTTGAGCAACTCAACGTGCAACTGACTCGTTGGTTCCGTCATTTCTCCGTATATCTCGGTGGAGAAAACCTTACCAACGTACGCCAGAAGTACCCCATACTACACGCCCATCACCCCTACTCCTCACAGTTCGAACCCACAATGATTTGGGGTCCAGTTCGCGGTGCAATGGGCTACATCGGCATACGTATTAACATCGGACGACTATAAATTGCAGAAAAACGAACAACTAAAAACATACAATCATGATACGCAAAATTATTTTTACGCTTGCCATGGCAGTAACGACTGTCGCAGGAATGGCAAAAGACATCAAGACCGTTGTGTTCACTACACAGCCGCAGATGCATTGCGAGAACTGTGAAGCGAAAATAAAGGGAAATCTCCGCTTTGAAAAGGGAGTAAAGAAAATAGAAACAAACATTGAACGACAGGAAGTTATTGTGACCTACGATGCCGACAAGACAAATGAGGAGCGTTTGCGCACTGCGTTCGAAAAGTTTGGCTACGAAGCAACACGCATTGAAAAACAAGAAAAAGAAACAGGGAAAACAGAGAAATAAAAACCGAGTATTTTAGTATCGGTTAGGTATATCTATTCTATTAAATTTGAAAAGGCATGCTTTTCGTCTTGGAAAGTATGCCTTTTCGATGTGAAAAGCATATCTTTCCGACTCGAAAAGATATGCTTTCCAAATTGATTGCGTAACCCGCTGAAAATCAACAGATAAAGCATCCGAAATAATCGGTAGGCATTATCTGCTTATTTCACAATGATTTTCTTTCCTCCTACTATGTATATTCCTCGGCGCGAAGGCTGCTGATTTCCCACTCGCTGACCTTGAAGATTGTAGAAAGTTGGTGCAGTTTCTTCCTTTTGAAGAATGTTAGAGTCTTCAATACCCAAACTCATATCGAAAGGATACTTTATTTCCAACTCGTTGCCGCTTACATCTTTTGTCGTAACGAAGTACGCACCGAAACCTTTTGTCTTTACTGATGAAGATGAATAACTCAATACGGCAGGAGTTGCAGCATCGTTATCGTAATGCCATGCGTCGGCGACGTATTCGCCGCGAGCAGCAATCATACGAACATTACCACGAGCATATTCTGGCTTGTCAGTTGGACTTAATTTTAAGTTCTTATCGCTTTCCAAAGTAATGGTCGAGCCTAAAAGGTGTTGACGTGGCGAGAAAAACATCGGCATGATGGTCGTCAAGAATGAGTTTGATAGCAGTATTTGATATCTACCATCGTTGGTCAGTCCTCCGTTGATGGCCATATAAACATCGCCTTCATTGCTCGTTGACGATGGTACGAGCGCGATAGGTGTTTCTCCATCGGCTGCGAACATTCCAACGGGTACGAACGGAGGGGCTATGATTTGCCACTTGCCATACTGGTCTGCCGTAAACGTATGGCTAAGTGTTACTCCTTGTTGAACTGTAATCTCTTCAGGGATGCAATAGTCGTAGCCAGTTACAAATCGGATACGACTCGCGCCACCATTTGCACTGACAAGGTTCTTTCCCGCGAGGGTGTCGTATGAACGATTATCGAGCAGATAGAAGGTGTTTGGATTAGAATTTGGTGTAACCGATGAGTAGTTTTTCTTTCTCAAGTCGATGGCTGTTGCCTCTTCTGGCACTACGAGGTTCTTGTTGAAATCGCATCCGCGTAGCGTACCGTCAGCTATCCAGTAAACAATTCCATCGATTAGGCGGAACTTCTCTGAGCGTGCAGTAGCTATATTGTTACCATCGTAGTAGGAAGCAACGACTGTAAGAGTCTTATTCTTGTACTTCGATGCCACGTTGATCGGAATATTTATCGTTGAGAGGCTTTCGGCTTTTATCTCGTTCACCTTGTTATATACCTTCTCGTTGACTGTTCCGTCGTCGGACTCAACAGCCAGACTGATGATGTGTCGATAAACGCCCGTACCTGTATTGGATGCATCAACTTTCACTCCGATGCGATTACCATAAACCTCTAGAACGTCTGACGAAGCAGGCTCGTCGGACTGTCGCGTGTTGGTAATATCCACGTTAAGGGCAAGGTTGGCGTCTTGACTTGTGGCACTGATGTAGAAATAATCACTTCCGTCATCGTTTACCGAGAGAGTGAATATCGTATTAGCATCTATGGCAGAGGGGTCGGATATGTAGAAATCTATCTTGTCTTCGACATAGGCTGGTATTGCCACTTGGTTGTAGGCGAGCAACTCGCCATCGAAAGTGTGCAGATATACAAGTCCGTCGTATTCTTCCGACGGGTTCAGGAGTTCTACTCGGAAGTATCGATTGCCATCATAAGCAGCCTTTGTCACGTTGAAGTCGCATCGTGGAACGACGGTCAAAGTCATCTGATTGTCAGAGATTGTTGCTTCGACGTAGCGATGATTAGTTCCAATCATAGGTTGCCACTCGTCTGTCTCATTCTTCTTGCAAACGGGGAGCATGGTGTATGTGCCATCGGTCAATCCTGCACCGAAACTGAAGGTTGGTCGGTACTCGCCGCCGCGGTAGAGTGCCACGCTGATAGTGCTTTGCCCCTTGACAGAAATAAGTTGGTTATCTTTATAGATTGCCATGCCTGCAATGAACTCAATGTTGCCCCAAGAGTAGTTGTCTAAATCTATAGTGTTGTAAGTAAGTCCGTGAGATATGGTTATGTTGGTAAAATTATCGCTTTGGTTCTGACGTGTGATAACTTTCGACGACTTCAGCACTGGGCGCTCGACGGTCGGTCGGTCGGCATTGATGGGCAGT
Organism: uncultured Prevotella sp.; assembly: GCA_946627325.1. Classification (GTDB taxonomy): domain Bacteria; phylum Bacteroidota; class Bacteroidia; order Bacteroidales; family Bacteroidaceae; genus Prevotella. The sequence continues at coordinate 25,624 of CAMOVK010000012.1, forward strand.
TCGCCTGGATGCTGCGGTCCTATTCCTATTACCGCGCCTTGCGAGCATGAGAAGGTGTATGACGTGGTACTACCGCCAGTGCCCGTACCTCCAGCATTGAGTAGCGACAGGCGGAAGAAGCCGTCGTAGGAACCATTCCATCCCCAGTTGATGTGGTATTTGCCATCGCCATCGTAGCCGTCGCATACGAAAGCATGGCCCTCCATGGCGGCGGTGTAGCCTGTATAGACGATGGGGCGCTGATTGGACAATTCGTTGTAGATGAGATTTTCCCACTCCTCAATGTTGTAGTCTTCGCGGTCGGCATATTTACCGCCTTGGGCATAGCCAAAAGACTCGTTCATGATGTAGGGCAAATACATTGTGTAGGCACCCGAGCCACCTGGAGCATAATTCATATTGACAGCCCAGCCGCAGTATTGCATCAGACGGCCCACGGCTTGACGCGAGGCGAGAGACGACTGCGAGTTGTAAGTGTTGGTCATGTTTTGCCAGTCGAAGGTTATTGCTGGCAGGTCGTCGAGAGTCTTTCCCGAGCTGCGCATGGTGTAGCCCGAAATGGGTGCGGTAGGCTCTTGAGGCCATTTATGGAAATACATTACTTGCGCCATGGCTGTTGCCACGCAACCCGAAGGGGTCTTCTGACCATTTACCGTTGGGGTATAGAGGTTGTAGGGATTGTCTTGCCCCCATCGCGATTTGCAAAGTGCATCGATGCGAGCAGGCAAACGACGACCAGCAGCAGCGGCTGCAGCCTTAACGTCGTAAGCAGTCAGGTCGTTATCAACGAGATAAACAATTTCTTCCTCTATGGCATTGAGAAACGATACCATATTGTCGGGCATGGCTTCTGCGACACCTTCGCTGACATTCAAGTCGCCATAACCTAAAATATCGCCTGCACGATCGTCGCCAGCGACAATAACAAAACTTTCATTCTGTCCTACCTTATATATATAATAAGGTGTAAAAGTGTCTTTCTGCTTAATACGTTTTGCAGCAGCACTATGAGAAAGGACTACGGAGAGGTTGCTATTCATCCTCTCGCTGACAAAAGACAAAGCCTTCTGACGGGCTTCCTGCTCGCTTACAGGTTTGGCATTAACCGACAAACCTATTGCCAAAAAAAACGCCAATGTCAACAAAGACATTGACTCAGACACGGTCCAAAAAGTTGATTTCTTAAACATTTGATTATAATTTTATAGAATGTTAGGGTGCGAAATTACGATTTTTACATAAAAGTACAAAAATATCAATCATTTTTAATATCTTCGCGCCGAGAAATATGTTATTTCTATAATCGACAACAATGAAAGATGATTTTCTTACTCGCCGTATGCCTGCCGAATGGGAACACCAATCGATGGTGCAACTGACGTGGCCACACAAAGACACCGACTGGGCTTCGACATACGATGACATCGTAGAGACTATGACGGAAATGGCTATAGCAATAGCCGAAAACCAAAAACTACTCGTAGTGTCACAAATAAAACGGCAAACCATCGCACACCTAAAAAAAGCAATGACGGAAAAACAATTCTGCAACACAACCATTGTGGCGTGCAGAACAAACGACACATGGGCAAGAGACCACGGATTTATCACAGTGTTCGAATATCCACACGCGGTGAGCCCTAATGACCCAAGCATAGCAGAGCAGCACATACACAAAGTGAAACTACTCGATTTCAAATTCAACGGATGGGGAAACAAATTCGAGGCAAACTTCGACAACCATATTAATAGTAGGATATACGAAACAGGGGCGGTTAAAGGAGAATACGAAAACCACGACGACTTTATTCTCGAAGGAGGCTCTATCGAAAGCGACGGAAAAGGAACAATCTTCACAACAGCAAACTGCCTGCTGGCGAAAAACAGAAACAAACATCTCACAAAAGAACAAATCGAAGAACAACTCAAAAAACGATTAGGAGCAACACGAATAGTATGGTTCAACCATGGCAGCCTAAAAGGAGACGACACAGATGGGCACATAGACACCTTAGTGAGATGCGCACCAAACGAAACTCTTATTTATGCATCACACAAAAAAGCAGATAAACAAAACATAAAAGAAATATCGAAACTATATCACGAAATACACAAAATAAGAAACACATACGGAAGACCGTTCAAACTCGTATCACTACCTTTCCCTGAACCAATAACCGACAACGAGGGAAACCAACTGCCAGCAACATACATCAACTACCTCGTAATAAACAAGGCTGTAATAGTACCTATCTATGGACAACCCATAAACGATAAAGAGGCATGCGACGTGCTCGCAAGAATTTATCCAGAACGAGAAATAATACCTATCGACGCACGACCAATAATCAAACAGCATGGCTCAGTGCACTGCCTGACAATGCAATACTACTAAAACACAAACTACTCGAAAATAAACGACTATCATTTTAAATAGCAACCGATAGAACTACTATACACATCACATCACAAATACATGAAAATTGGACTAATTCAACAGCACAATTCAGCCGATATCAACGACAACATGCAACGCTTAGCCGCAAAGATTGAGCAATTAGCAAGCGAAGGAGCGGAACTAATCGTGTTGCAAGAACTACACAACTCACTATATTTCTGTCAAACAGAAGACGTTAAAAACTTCGATATGGCAGAAAAAATACCAGGACCATCGACACATTTCTATGCCGAACTGGCACAACGATTGAAGGTGGTAATTGTAACATCGCTTTTCGAACGACGTGCACCAGGACTCTACCACAACACTGCCGTGGTCATAGAACGCGACGGCACCATTGCAGGGAAATATAGAAAAATGCACATACCCGACGACCCAGCCTATTACGAGAAATTCTATTTCACACCTGGAGACACAGGATTTATACCCATAGACACATCAGTAGGAAGGCTGGGAGTACTCGTCTGCTGGGACCAATGGTATCCCGAAGCAGCACGACTCATGGCTCTTAGAGGAGCAGAGATACTCATCTACCCTACCGCAATCGGCTTCGAAAGCAGCGACGACCCATACGAACAAGAACGACAACGAGAGGCTTGGACAACAGTACAACGTGGACATGCTGTGGCAAACGGACTACCAGTGGTCGCAGTAAACCGTGTAGGACATGAAGACGACCCTTCACGACAAACACGAGGCATACAATTCTGGGGAAGTTCGTTCGTCGCAGGCTCACAAGGAGAAATGATTTACAGAGCAAGCAGCACTGACGAAGAAATGAAAATAGTCGATATCGACCTTCAACATAGTGAGAAAGTGCGAAGATGGTGGCCCTTCCTACGCGACAGAAGAATCGATAAATACGGAGAAATAATAAATCGCTTCAACGACTGAAGCGATTTATTATTTGTTATGTTTTAGCCATATTCAATCTTACAGGCATCAGAACTATAAACTTTTTACACTGCCGCATCTTTCGAACTGCGCTTATTACGATGGTAACTGCGATAGTCGTCAAGCGGAATCTCTACTTCTGCCTCGTAGAGAGAACCATAGCGAGGTAATTGAAACTTCAGATATTTAATGTCGAGACCACGCTCAATCCATTGTTGTTCGTAGTAGGTTTTTATGCTAAGAATACGCTTCGTAGCCTCGTCAAAATCATTTTCGCCATAAAGATTTGCTGTAATAAACATCGGCGAAATACCATTATGGTCAAGCATAAGACGAGTATAGGTAAACAGGAAATTAGAATCCGTCTTCAGATGTATCACACCTCCATCAGTTAGAAAACGTCGATAACGCTGCAAGAAATAGGTACTCGACAAACGTTTTCGCGGATTTTTCATCTGCGGGTCACTGAAAGTAAGCCATATTTCTTGAACCTCATCTTCGCCGAAAAAACGATCGATAATCTCTATATTTGTTCTAAGAAATGCCACGTTGCCAAGTTTGTATTCTAAAGCCTCCTTCGCTCCCTTATGCATCCTGGCTCCCTTGATATCCACACCGATAAAGTTGCAATCTGGAAACATCTGAGCTAAACCAACTGTATATTCTCCCTTGCCACAGCCGAGCTCAAGAACAATCGGATTGTCATTATTGAAATACAACTCACGCCAGCGACCTTTCATCTCGAAAGGATGGTTCTCTGCAACTGAATATGGATACTGGAAGACATTTTGAAATGTCTCCATCTCAGCGAATTTCTGAAGTTTTCCCTTGCTCATAACCGATTTTTACCAGCGATTTGCTTCACCTATAGGTGTCGAATATCTATCCGTTGTATTCAAGTCATCGGCATTACCCTCCTCTGCAAGCAGTTGGTCGTAGAACTCAGCATGCGCAGTCTGGTTGTATGGTATCAAGAAAAGAAAACCTATACCTAAGGTCAACAAACTTAGCAAAGCCCATCCAATCATGCTGAGGTCGAGCATAAAGAGTTGCATCTTGTGCCCTTGCATCAGCTGCATACTGCGAACAATGGCATTGTCGTATCGCATTGATGGGTTGTCTTTCATCACATACTCGGTCATGGCATAAGAATAGCTCTTGACTACACCAGGAACAATGAGAAGAAGTGTCCACAACATTATATAGACTACTTTCAATAATTCGGTAAATAGTATAGGGAAATACTCCTTGAAACCTTCAAATACAGTATCAAAATCAGTATTGTCTGTTCTCTTAAGACGTAGGAATACGATATAAAATCCATAAGTTAGCGGCAGGAGTAATATCGAACCCACATAGCTGACACCTGGGTAAATAGCTTTATCTATCCCCACTGAAACACTGCCTGTTATGAGATAGATTATCAACGTAATCATTGCCACTTTGCCCCATTTGCCACTTAGGTGTGTCAGAGCTTGCTCTTTGAGTTGTTCATTTGTGCGTTGTAGTTCCATAATTTCTTCTTTAAAATAGTTAATTAATAGTTAATTTCCACCTTTTGTTTAACAATATCCCTTTCGTATATTGCTACAGTCCATTGATTATTTAACAAATATCCCTTCCACAAAAATATGCGGAAGGGACATTGAGTTTATTAGATTAATCTTTAATGATTGTAATCCATCCGTGTTTGTCTTCTACTGTGCCGTATTGTATTCCACGTAGAGTGTCGTACAATTTCTTTGAGATAGGTCCAGGTTGTCCGTCTTTCGATATTGTGTATCTCTTATCGTTGTCGGGATCATCTATATAAGATATTGGACTTATCACAGCTGCAGTACCACAAGCACCAGCTTCTTCGAATGTAGAAAGTTCTTCTTCTGGTATTGGGCGACGCTCCACCTTCATTCCGAAGTCTTCAGCCAATTGCATCAGTGAGCGGTTAGTAATACTTGGTAATATAGAGTCGGTTTTCGGAGTAACGTAGGTGTTATCTTTTATACCGAAGAAGTTTGCTGCTCCACATTCGTCCATGTATTTCTTTTCTTTTGCATCGAGGTAGAATTCAGCTGCATAGCCTTTGTCGTGTGCATATTTGCTTGCTTGGAGCGATGCTGCATAGTTTCCTCCCACCTTGTATCGTCCTGTGCCGAGTGGTGCAGCACGGTCCCATTGACGTGTGATAACGTATGGATTGCATTGGAATCCGCCTTTGAAGTATGGTCCGACAGGTGTCACGAAGATTAGGAAGCAGTACTCGTTGGCTGCCTTTACACCTACTTGTGCACCTGTACCAATGAGCAATGGACGCAGATAAAGTGTGGCTCCTGTTTCGTAAGGAGGTATCCAGTCTTCGTTCATCAATACCACTTTCTTGCACATCTCTTCGAAAAGCTCTGTTGGTACTTCTGCCATCAACAGCCCGCGAGCAGTCATTTGCAGACGCTCTGCATTGTCCTTAACACGAAACATTCGCACCTTTCCGTCTTGTCCGCGATAAGCTTTCAGTCCCTCGAAGCCTTCTTGTCCATAGTGAAGACAGGTTGCGGCAATAGACATTGAGATGTTTGCATCTGAACTAACTTCAATTTCTCCCCATTTTCCGTTACGATAGTAGCATCGTACGTTGTAATCGGCCTGGAGATAGCCAAAGGGCAGTGATGCCCAGTCTAAATTCTTCATAGTTGTTGATTATATGTTTTGTTGTATTTCTATTGTCCGCAAAATTATAAATAAAGATTTTATCGGGCAAATTTTACATATAAAGAATTGCAGGCTATTAACAATCACTATTTGTTATGACGTTAACAGTAAGATAAACTTTGCTGCTTAAGAAAGCATTTTCTGTATTTCCTCATCGGTGCGAGTAAGTTTATCCTTACATTTCTTGATGAGCTGTTGTGCTTCTTTCAATACTTTTGTGAGTTCGTCTATATCAAGTTGATTTCGTTCGATTTGTTCTGCAATTTCCTCCAAACGTTCCATTGCAGCCTCGTATTTCATTTCGGCTTTCATATTCTTGTTATTGTTTAATTTCAGTTATTTTCGACTCGATTGTTCCCTTTGCAAGGCGTGTTTGTATGATGTCGCCTTTTTTAATGTTTTTTGTGTCTCTCAGGGCTTTGCCATCCTTTATGGTAATGCTATATCCTCTTTGGAGCAAAATGGTTGGGTCGGATAATTTAAGTTTTTGTTCGACGAGTTCGAGGCGATGTCGTTCGTGTTGTAAGCGATGACGTAGAGCTGCTTTTATTGTTTGTTCAGCCATGTCATGGCGATTTCTGCTGTCGGTTATTTTCCTGTTTATTGCTGTTAATATAGCTTGATAAAGTTGCGATAGATGTGCTTCGTGCTTTGTTTTTATTGTTGCGAAAAGGTGCGGTATGTTTGTTGCGAGCCTATTGAGTTGCATTTTTTCTATTGTCAACCTATGAGTTATTGCCTGCGTAATTATTTCTTTTAGTTGGTTAATTCTTTCATTTACGCTTTGCAATCGTTCTACGAGGAAGGTTGCTACTGCAGTAGGTGTCTTCTGTCGGGTGTGGGCTATGAGGTCGAGTATGCACTCGTCGCGTTCGTGTCCGATACCGGTTATGATTGGTAAGGGGAAATTTGCCACATTCTCAGCCAGTGCCAATGTGTCGAAACCACTCATGTCTGCCGTTGCTCCTCCACCTCTAATTATTGCCACACAGTCGAATTCTTCCGCTCGGAGGTAAATCCTTTCGAGAGCAGCTATGATGCTTTGTTCGACGAGTTCGCCTTGCATTGTAGCCTCGAAGAGTTCTGTTTCGAATCGCAGTTTGAATCTGTTTCCATGCAATTGCTTATAGAAGTCGCCATATCCTGCGGCTAAAGGGCTCGAAACTACTGCTATGCGTTGTGTCAGTAATGGTAGTTTAAGTTCATGATTGAGGTCGAACACTCCTTCTACCTTTAAGCGATTGATTATTTCTTGTCGTCGTCGTGCAAGGTCACCGAGTGTGAATGTTGGGTCAATGTCGTCAATTATCCACGAGAATCCGTATTGCTCGTGGAATTGTGGATGTACTTTTAGCAGCACTTTAATCCCCGCCTTGAATGTTTGCCCTGTAATTTTTTCAAATCGAGGTTTCTGTATTTCCCATGTTGTACGCCAACATCTGGCTGCGGCTCGTGCTATTGGGGTGTTTGTTGTGTTGTCTTTCTCAACGAGGTCAATATAGCAATGTCCGCCTCGTTCGCGTGCTTCAGCCACTTCTGCTTCAAGCCAAAAGGAGTCGGCAAGCAATGTGTCGATAGCCTCGCGTACAAGTCTGTTGAGTTCGTATAGTGAGAAACGCGTCATTTTGCCATGCTATGCGCCTTACCGAAGTCGGGTATTCCGTTACCGAAGATATTATCTGGACAGTCAAAGCGGTCGCCGCTGCTCTTTACGAGGTTGATTATCTCGAGTGCGGTCATCGTGGGATGAGCCTGCCATAGGCATGCTACCATGCCTGAAAGGATGGGTGTTGAAAACGATGTGCCGTTTGCTGTTGTGATAAGTCCTTCTCCATCGACAACAACCGACTTGCCTCCCATCGACATTACATCGGGTTTCACTCTCCCATCGTGCGAAGGACCGATTGACGAGAACTCTGTATTCACTCTGTTTTCATACACAGCTCCAACAGCAAGAATGTCGTGAGCATCGGCTGGGCAATTGATTTTCTTCCACGAACCTCGTCCAAAGTTTCCTGCGCTGTTGCATAGCACCATTCCTTTTCGTGCTATCATGGATGCTGCGCGTGAATTTGTGGCAGTCAGTCCGTCTTGGTCTCGATATCGATGGTCGCCTATTTTGGTTTCAAAGTTCTGATACCCCAAACTGCTGCTGATAATATCTGCTCCTATAGAGTCGGCAAATTCTACGGCAGCAACCCAATAATCTTCTTCTACCACCTGTTCGTAGTCATCTACCTCGCTTCGAAGAAGCCAGAATTGTGCCTCTGGGGCTGTTCCCACGAATTGTCCTTGACGATTCATACCTATGCAAGAGAGCACCATTGTTCCATGATCTACTTCCTTGAAAATCGATTCTTGATGTGTTGCGGCAAAGTTTCTGCTACCGAGTATATTCACATTGTCGAGCAATGCTATGCTGTCGGCATTCATATATCCGCCGTCAACGATGGCTATTATCATGCCTTGTCCCTTAAATCCTTCATCGTGAAGGGGTTTTCCGTTGAGCAAATCAATTTGTGTTTCGCCTTTTCCGTAGTAAGGAGCTTGGCTGTCGGTTTTAGGCTTGATGGCTTTAGCAAGGCTCTCTCTCTTCCGTTGAGGGTAGAGAGTGTCGGGAGCCTGCCACACTTGTTCTACTTTTTTTACGCACGACATCTTTCGAATGGCGGCAAGGCGTTGCTCGTCGCAATTATTTACCAGAACGGTATTTAGCCATTTGCTATGGCCGACTATCTTCGCACCTGTTTTTTCTATTTCTTTGAGATATTTCTCTGAGAGTGGCAAATCGGTAGAATCCAGTGCCAACCCTTGTCGATTACGGCGCTGAATGGCTCTCTCGGAAAGAAATTTTTCGGGCTTACGAAGCGAATACTTTGTCCCTCGCTTATCGGTCAACGACAGGCGATAGATATGTTGAGCATCTCTATTTTCGCGTTTTACACCTTGTGCCGAAACCCCTATTGCAAAAAACAGGATTGCTGTTAGGAGAAGAGTTCTGAAATGGATTGTCTTCATAGAATTTGACGTTAAATTTAACAATGCGCAAAGTTACATTATTTGTAATAATTGGCAAAATATTTTCATTCGAATGAGATTGTGTCTAAATTCGGAAGTAGAATAAAACAATATGTATTTGTAAAAATTTTTGGTCAATAAGAAGCCTCATACGTCGCTTGAAATCAACCTTTCAAAATTATTTTGTAA
>CAMOVK010000013.1 GCA_946627325.1 uncultured Prevotella sp.
AAAATCCCTTGGCCAGTGATGGCTGTGCGGGTTCGAGTCCCGCTCGCGGCACATTCTTTACAACAGTTTTATGAAAAGAATATCACGCCAGACGTCGGCAATTTTTGCTTTTTTGATTGTTATGCCGACGTTGATAGCAATGCTATCGATAACTTCTTGTGGAGGAAAAAGTAATCGCTTCCGTCTGTCGGGACGAATGTTAAATTTCAATCAAGGTATTTTCCTAATCTATTCGCCCGATGGAGGTGTTGACGGAATAGACACTATCAAAGTCGAAGGAGGCAGATTTGCCTACGAAACGACTTGCGATGCGCCTACAACGCTCGTCATAGTGATGCCAAACTTTGCCGAATTGCCCATATTTGCCGAACCTGGCGAAAAGGTAACGATAGAAGGTGATGCCTCGCAACTGAAGAAAACAGAGGTGAAGGGAACGAAAGACAATAAACTGATGACTGCTTTTCGCCGACAAACCACCGACACATCGCCACCCGAAACTCGACGACTGGCAGGAGAATTTGTAAAAGCTCACCCAGCATCGGCAGTCGCACCATACCTCATCGACTATTATTTCGTCAGACAATCATCGCCCGACTATGCTGTGGCTTTGTCGCTAATGGAAACTGTAGAGGCTGCGCAAAAAAACAATAACGACGTGAAAGCACAAAAGGAAAAGTTAACACAATATGTGAAAACCATCTCTTCCGACCGACTGCCTTCATTCACTACAACCGATATAAACGGAAATTCAGTAAACAGCAATGATTATAATCAAGGTCTGACTGTCGTATATACATGGGCAACATGGAATGCTCTGAGCGTTTATATGCAACGCGATATCAACGAAATGGCGAAGGAAAGCAATCAGAAGATGCGCGCATTAGCTATATGTCTCGATGCAGACAAAGAGGAATGTAGGTCGGCAGCTGAACGCGAAAACATACTAAGCCGACAAATTTGCGATGGACAGATGTTTGAAACAAAACTGCTGAATTATCTCGGACTGAGCGGACCAGCCGACAACATCATTATGAAGAACGGAATAATTGTGGAACGAGGCATAAAGCAACACAACATTAAGAAGAAAATCCGTGAACTGCTCTAAACGATGGATTATCGCACTTTTTGGGAATCGCTACTCAACAACTACGACATCAACGAGGCAAAGGCTGTGGCTCGATTGATTTATGAAGAGGTATTTCACCTCTCTATGAGCGATATCGTAATGGGAAAAGACGCGCAGATGACCAGTCAAGAAGAGCAGATAATTGCCAGTTTCATCGAGCGATTGAAGAATAACGAACCTGTGCAGCACTTGATAGGTAAAGAAAAGTTCTTTTCGCGCGATTTCATCGTAAATCCCAATGTGCTTATACCAAGACCAGAAACAGAGCAACTCTGCAAACTTTGCCTCGATGAAATGGGCAATTTTCGACGAAAAGTACGAGTTATCGACATAGGAACGGGTAGCGGATGTATAGCCATAACGATAGCACTCGAAGCGAATAATGCACAAGTCGTCGCAACAGATATCTCAGAACCAGCATTGGCTTTGGCGAGGAAAAATGCAGAACGACTGAAGGCTACTGTCGATTTCCAACAGGAGGACATTCTGAAAGCGAAACTACCTGCGGCTGATACTGCTGACATTATAGTATCAAACCCACCATATATCACACAACAAGAAAGGCAAGAGATGAGCAGGAATGTGCTCGACTATGAACCACACAATGCACTCTTCGTAGAGGATGAAGACCCACTCTTGTTTTACAGAGCCTTGACACGATACGCAAAAGCAGCCTTGACACGAGGAGGATGGCTCATGGTGGAGATAAATGCTATGTTTGCAGAAGGAACCCGACAGCTATTCTGTCAGCAAGGATTTACTGATGTGGAAATAAAAAATGACTGCTTCGACCGTCAACGGTTTGTCATAGGAAAAAAAGAATAGAACAATCAAGATGAAACTAAAACAGATATCTGAACAAGAAGCACTATCGAAGCTAATGACTATCTGTGCTCAAAGTGAACATTGCGAACACGACTGTCGTGAGAAAATGATTAGATGGAAGATAGAAAGAGACGCTCAAGATAGAATAATCGACAAGCTGAAAGATGGAAATTATATCGACGAAGAACGCTTTTGCAGAGCTTTTGTTAAAGATAAACTGATGTTCAACCATTGGGGGCGACGGAAAATAGAGGCTGCACTCTTTCAAAAGCGAATTCAAAAGTCGATTTCGACACCAATACTCGATGAAATACCAATCAAAGATTACATTGAGAACTTGAAACCACTGATAGCATCTAAAAAGAGACAGATAGACCAATCGCTGCCCGATTACGACATACGGCAACGCTTAATACGCTACGCTGTAGGTAGAGGTTTTACGTTCGACGTTATAAAGGAAGTTGTCGATACAGATGGTTTTGAAGATACCGATTATTGAGACTCTGCGTAGATGGGTACGAATGATAATAGGCAGGGAGTGTTTTGTCTGTGGACGACGCCTCTGTCGGGGTGAACACTCTTGTTGTACGGTTTGCTATAGTCATTTGCCAAGAACTCATTATGCTCTCAGTCCTTACGATAATAATATGGCAAGGCTGCTCTGGGGAATTATTCCAGTAGAGAAAGTGGCAGCTTTTTGGTTTCATAATCCAGGTAGCAAAACGTCGAACATTATATATAACCTGAAATACTTCAATCATCGGCAGATTGGTATCGACATGGGGAAACTACTTGTTAACGACCCCGACTTTGACCATTTCTTTGACGATATAGATGCTCTTATCCCTATGCCAATAGCTAAACGACGACAGCGAGAACGAGGATATAATCAGTGTTGGTATATAGCTGAAGGAATATCGCAGGCTACAGGTATAGAAATTGTTGACGATGCGGTGGAAAGGGTATCGTTTGATGGTAGCCAGACGCAAAAAACTTACTTTGAAAGACAGGAAAATGTAAAAAATGTTTTTCGGCTATCACGACCGGAGCGGATAGCCGAAAAACATATAATGATAGTAGATGATGTCATGACTACAGGTGCAACAATCATCTCCCTCGCAGAAGAGCTGCTTAAAGCAAATGGAGTAAAGATTAGTATAGTCACTCTCGCACTTGCCAAGCACTGATGGATTAATTGTTGTTCTCTGGAGCTTTGTCGATGAGTTCCATGAACTGATCGAGTTTAGGAGTGATTATTATCTGTGTGCGGCGATTGCGTTGTTTGCCCACTTCAGTGTTATTAGTTGTCAGTGGATTGTATTCACCACGACCTCCTGCAGTCAATCGCTTAGGATCGACACCATAGTGGGTTTGCAAATACTGCACAACGCTCGATGCTCTCAGACAAGACAAATCCCAGTTGTTGCGGATATTCTCGCGGGTAATAGGCACATTGTCGGTGTTTCCCTCTACTAGGACATCGTAGTCGCTATAATCCATTATGATTTTTGCTATCTTCGACAGCGTCTCGGCAGCACGGTCGTTGATTTCGTACGAACCGCTCTTGTAGAGCATATTGTCGGCAAGCGAGATATAGACAACGCCTTTCAACACTTGAACATCAACTTCCTTGAGCTCTTCCTTCGACAGAGAGCGTGTCAGGTTGTTCTGAAGAACCATGTTGAGAGAGTCGCTTTTCGATTTCACTTCGACAAGATGGCGAATGTATTGGTTTGACTCATTGATTTGGTCAACAAGTTTTTCAATGCTGATATTGTTTTGCGAGGCATTGGTCAGACTCTTGTCGAGTGAGTTTTGTAGTGCAGCATAGTCCTTTTTCGACTGTCGAAGCTGCTCTTCGAGTGATTTCACACGGCTTTCGGCTGCCGCTAATTGTTCACGAGTGGACTGATAGTTAGCAGTCAGTGTCTTGTTCTCATCTTGGCAAGCAATGAGAGCCTTGTTGCTCGAGCAACTGCTCAACACAAGTGTTCCAACGATAATTGCTAAAATAAATAAATTCTTCTTTTTCATGATAATGTTGTTTTAGGGGTTGATTATTCTAAATAAGTATATCCATAAAGTCCAGAACGATAGTTGGAGAGGAATTCCTTTCCTTCCTCAAGAGAGATTTTTCCGTTTTTCACACTCTTCGTAACCCATATTTCCAGTTGACGAACAAGCTTCTTCGGATTGTACTGCACATAGCTCAACACCTCTTCTACAGTCTCGCCATCGAATATCTGGTCGATGTGATACTTGCCATCTTTGACTGATATATGTACGGCATTGGTGTCGCCGAATAGATTGTGCAGGTCGCCGAGAATTTCCTGATAAGCTCCCACAAGGAACACTCCAAGATAGTAAGGTTCTTGTCGTCGGAGTGAATGTACTGGCAGAATCTGTGAATTATTACGATTTGTGACAAAGTTGGCTATCTTTCCATCGCTGTCGCAGGTGATGTCTTGCAGCGTAGCACTGCGTGTAGGACGCTCATTTAGCCGCTGAATGGGTACGATAGGGAATAGTTGGTCTATCGACCAGCTGTCGGGAAGCGACTGGAAGAGTGAGAAATTGCAGAAGTATTTGTCGGCAAGAAGTTTGTCGAGGGAGCGCAACTCCTCAGGGGCATGCTTCATGCGCTTGGCAAGGATGTTGATTTCCCTGCACACACTCCAATACATACTCTCTACTTCAGCACGCGCCTTTAGGTCGATTATACCGTGAGAGAATAGGTCGAGGGCTTCGTCGCGGATTTGTTCGGCATCGTGCCAGTCTTCGAGCATCGTTCGCTGAGAGAGATTGTCCCATATTTCGTAGAGGTCTTTCACCAGTCGATGGGCATCCTCTTCTGGCTCAAAATCCTCGTCCATTTCAGGCAATGACGCTGTCTCGAGTACATCAATGACAAGCACTGAATGGTGTGCAGCCAGCGAACGCCCGCTCTCGGTGATAATGTTAGGATGGGCTATCGAATTTTGATTGGCAGCTTCTACGAATGTGTAAATACAATCGTTTACATATTCCTGTATGGTATAGTTGACGGAACTTTCGCTCGAAGGTGAGCGCGTGCCATCGTAATCGACGCCAAGACCACCACCGCAATCAACGAAATCTACGTTGTAACCCATCTTATGCAGTTGCACATAGAACTGGGCAGCCTCGCGAAGGGCAGTTTGTATGCGGCGAATTTTTGTTATCTGGCTGCCTATATGAAAGTGGATTAGTCGCAGAGAGTCGTGCAATCCTTTCTTGTCGAGAATTTCAAGAGCCTCAAGCAGCTCACTGGAAGTCAGTCCGAATTTCGACGCATCGCCACCGCTCTCTTCCCATTTACCACTGCCCGAAGCAGCTAACTTGATGCGAATACCGAGGTTGGGATTAACGTTTAACTTCTTAGCAGCACGGGCGATAATGTCTAACTCGTTGAGTTTCTCTACTACTATGAATATGCGTTTGCCCATCTTCTGCGCCAATAGAGCCAGTTCGATATAGCTCTGGTCTTTGTAGCCGTTGCATACAATAAGGGAATCGCTTTGACACTGAACGGCAATGACGGCATGGAGCTCCGACTTTGAACCAGCTTCCAAGCCGAGATTGAATTTCCTTCCATGGGAGATAATCTCTTCTACGACAGGCTGCATTTGGTTGACTTTTATCGGATAGATTACGAAATTCTCTCCCTTATAGTCGTATTCCTTTGCTGCCTTCTTAAAGCATGAAGCTGTTTTCTCTATTCGGCTGTCAAGAATGTCGGGAAAACGGAGTAGCACTGGCGATGTTACATCGCGTAGGGCTAATTCGTTCATTACCTCGTACAGGTCTATCTCTGCCTGATTGTCGTTAGGTGTAACAACGAGGTTGCCATCTTCGTTAACACTGAAGTAAGGCTTACCCCACCCGTTGATGTTGTAGAGCTCTTTAGAGTCTTCAATAGTCCATTTCTTCATAATAGGTAGATGATGTGTGCTTGTTATGCTTCTATGAGTTCTTTTATCTTTTCGAGGGTAAGTTCGATTTTCTTGTAATTATCGAGTAAATCTATGTTGAGAATGTGTCGAGCCTTATTGTAGTATTGTTCGCGTATAACCAACTGCTCGTTGATGAATGTTTTGAGTTCTTCGGGGGTTTTCCCTTTGAGTAGAGGGCGCTCTTTTCGTCGCATTTCAAGATGTCGGCACAGCACTTCGGGCGATGCTTTCAGATAGATGGTTTCTGCCTGTTGGTTCATATAGTCGATGTTGTCGAAGAAGCATGGTGTACCTCCTCCGCAACTGATTACCACATTTTCGAATTCTGCCACTTCGTGTAGCATGTTGTATTCTATTCTTCTGAATTCCTCTTCGCCTCTCTCGTCGAAGATTTGTTCTATGGATTGATGCATTCGGGTTTCTATATACCAGTCGAGGTCGTAGAACGACAGGTTCATGCTCTGTGCTAATTGTCGCCCAATGGTGGTTTTTCCCGACCCCATGTATCCGATAAAGATAATGCGTTTCATCGCTTTTGTTGGTTGACGATTGCCATGCAGTCGTCGTAGGTCATATCAGCCACTTTTGAGTGTTGAGTTTTTGGTATTCTGTAGTTTTTCCCTTTGTAGGCTATATATGGTCCATAGCGTCCGTTGAGCAGTTCGAGGTGCTTGTCTTCGTCGAACGATTTGATGTGTCGTTCTTTGTCTTCTTTGCGTTTTTCTTCTATGAGCGATATTGCTTCTTCGAGTGTTATTGCAAGTGGGTCAATGCCTTTGGGTATTGAAACGTATTTCTTGTTGTGATATACGTATGCTCCAAAACGCCCGCTACCTATCGTTACGTCTTTGTCCTCATATTCACCGACTGAACGGGGCAGTTGGAAAAGTTCTAAAGCCTCGTCGAGTGTAATTGTTCCGATGCTTTTGTCTTTAGGTAACTGTGAGAAAATAGGTTTCTCTACGTCATTGGCATCGCCTATTTGCACAACAGGTCCAAAGCGTCCAATCTTGACATAGACTTTCTTTCCGCTTCTGGGGTCTATGCCGAGTTCTCGTTCTCCAACTTTATGTTCGAGTCTTTCGTTGAGTGCTTCTTTCACTTCGGGGTCGAAGTCCTTATAGAAAGTCTGCAGCATTTTTTCCCATTGGCTTTTGCCTTCAGCTATTTTGTCGAACTGTTGTTCTACTTTGGCTGTGAAGTTATAGTCGATTATGTCTTTGAAGTGTGCTGTCAGGAAGTCGTTCACTACCGTTCCGATGTCTGTTGGCATGAGTTTTCCCTTGTCGCTGCCAGCCATTTCTTTTTTGTTCTTTGTTGTCAGTCGGTTGTTTTTTAGAGTGTCGATAGTGTAGTTGCGTTCTACTCCTTTTTTATCTCCTTTGACTACGTATTCTCTTTGCTGAATAGTGGAGATTGTTGGTGCGTATGTTGATGGTCGTCCGATGCCGAGTTCTTCCATTTTGTGTACGAGAGAGGCTTCGGTGTAGCGTTGTGGTCCGATGGGGTATCGCTCTGTAGCTGTTATTTCTTCATATTTTAGGTTGTCGCCTTTCTTGACAGCTGGTAGCAGGTGCATTGTTTCCTGATTGTTGTCGTCAGTCTGTTCTTCAGCATCGTGATACACTTTCATGAATCCGTCGAATGTGATTACTTCTCCGGTGGCTATGAATGTGTATTTGCTGCTATCGATATTGATGTCGATAGTGGTTTTTTCTATTTGTGCATCTGCCATCTGCGATGCTATTGTGCGTTTCCATATCAGTTCGTAAAGTCGTCGTTCTTGTCGGTTTCCGTCGATAGAATGGTTACTGATATATGATGGTCGAATAGCCTCGTGTGCTTCTTGTGCTCCTTTCGAGTTGGTATGATACTTTCGTGGTTGACTATAGTCGTTGCCGTAGAGTTTTGCTATTTCGTCTTTGCTTGTGCCTATGCAGAGTGATGATAGATTGACAGAGTCGGTACGCATATATGTGATATGTCCGTTTTCGTACAGGCTTTGTGCGAGCATCATTGTTTGGCTGACGGTAAATCCTAATCTTCGAGCAGCTTCTTGTTGTAGTGTTGATGTTGTGAATGGTGGTGCGGGTGAGCGTTTAATGGGTTTTTTTGTTACTCCGCTGATTGTGAATCGAGAGTTTTTGCATTTCTCGAGGAAGTTAATTGCTTCCTCGTGAGTTTTGAATCGGTTGTCGAGTTCTGCTCTTATTAGTGTTGGTTTGTCGTTATTTTTTTCGTTTTCTAAGGCAAAGATTGCTGTTACTCGGAAGTAAGGTTCGCTATTGAATGCTTCAATCTCTCGCTCTCTTTCTACGATGAGTCGCACTGCCACGCTCTGAACTCGTCCTGCTGAGAGTGCTGGTTTAACTTTTTTCCAGAGCACGGGTGATAGTTTGAATCCTACTAAGCGGTCGAGCATTCGTCGGGCTTGTTGTGCATTGACCAGGTTCATGTCGATATGGCGAGGGTGTTCGATGGCATCGAGAATGGCTGGTTTGGTTATTTCGTGGAATACTATTCGGTTGGTTTTCTTTTCATCGAGTCCTAACACTTCGCATAAGTGCCATGATATGGCTTCTCCTTCGCGGTCTTCATCGGATGCGAGCCACACCTTGTCGGCTTTTTCTGCATTTTTTTTCAGTTCGGCTACTATGCGTTGCTTGTCGGTGGGTACCTCATAGTAGGGCTGTAGGTTGTCGAGATTGATGCTTATTTCTTTCTTTTTCAGGTCGCGGATATGTCCGTAACTTGACATTACTTTATACTCTTTTCCGAGAAATTTCTCGATGGTTTTTGCCTTTGCCGGGCTCTCTACAATTACTAAATTCGATAGCATGAATGTCTTGTTTATGTATTTTCGGGCGGCAAAAATAAGAAAAACTTTAAATATACATTATTATATAAGTTATTTTTCTGCTTTTTTAACTACCCTATAGTCCAATTAACGATTTTTCCAATAATGTTTAGCCATTTCCCACATTACTATTCCTACGCTTACAGCTACGTTCATCGAGTGTTTTGTTCCATACTGCGGTATTTCCAAACATCCGTCTGAGGCATCGATAACGCTTTGGCTTACTCCTTTCACTTCGTTGCCAAAGACTATGGCTGTGGGTGGAAATGCTGGTTGATTGTCAGTATTTACGTTTTTTGTTGTTTCTTTTTCATAGTTGTCGAGCATTGTTGCGCCTTCTGCTTGTTCTATGCTGAAGATGCGGTAGCCTTTACTATGCAGTTGGTTTACGGCTTGGTCTGCTGTGTCAAAGTATTCCCAGTGTACGGATTCCTCTCCCCCGAGAGCAGTTTTGTGTATCTCCGAGTTTGGTGGTGTGGCTGTGATTCCGCAGAGATAGACGGCTTCTACGCGAAAGGCATCAGCCGTGCGGAAGATGCTGCCCACGTTGAGTAGTGAGCGAACATTGTCGAGAACGACTATGAGTGGCATTTTTTCAGCCTTTTGAAACTCCTCGTTTGTCAGTCGGGCTATTTCAATTGTCTTTAGTTTTCGCATTCTGTTATTTGTTAGAATACACGAGTGCGTATGTTTTTATCTGCTTTATCATTGCCAGCAGTCCGTTGCTTCGAGTGGGTGACAGATGTTCGCGCAGTCCTATTCGTTCGATGAAATAGAGTTCGCTGTCGAGTATTTCCTGTGGTGTATGTCCGCTGACTACCTTTATGAGCAGTGCCACAATTCCTTTCACGATTAGTGCGTCGCTCTCTGCCTTAAAGTCGATGATTCCGTCGTGGTAGTCGGCATGAAGCCATACTCTGCTTTGGCACCCATCGATTAGATTTTGTTCGGTTTTGTAACGCTCGTCGAGAGCATCTTGTTCGTTACCTATGTCGATGAGTAATTGATATTTATCCATCCAGTCGTCGAATGTAGAAAACTCTTCGATAACTTCGTCTTGCAGTTGATTGATTGTCATTTTATTGAATGTTTAGTGTGGTTCTGATTTTTGCGAAACGGAATTCTCACGCCGCAAAAGTATAAAGAAAACGATGAAAAGCACACCTTTGTCATTTTTTTTATTACTCTTGCTGTTGAAAATCCCATTCGTGCGCTACTTTGATATGCCTGGTTGTGAACGGTAAGATAATTCGCAAAAAGTTGTATAATTCTTCGTCTGACTGCGCAAAAGAACCATGTAAAAATCATAAAACATGCTCAAAATCAGGTAGAAAACGCAAATTTTTATCGAAAAAAGTTGTTGATTAATAAAAAATGCATACTTTTGCAGTCCGATTATTATTTGGGGGTGGCTTAGAGCCCCCGCTTGCGGAAGTGTTAATAGTAGTGTTTTTGGCCGGACATTACGGTTAGTGAATCGACCGCAAATAAAGAGAAAAAACGTTTTTTAGTAGTAATTACAAACATTAAAATGAACACTTTAAGTTACAAGACTGTTTCTATCAATCGCGAAACAGCCAAGAAAGAGTGGGTGGTAATAGATGCGACAGACCAGGTTGTAGGCCGTCTGTGCTCTAAGGTAGCCAAGTTGCTACGCGGAAAGTATAAGCCCACGTTTACTCCGCATGTAGATTGCGGTGACAATGTCATTATCATCAATGCCAAAAAGGTAGTATTTACAGGTAAGAAGGAAACCGACAAGGTTTACACTCGCTACACTGGTTATCCAGGTGGTCAGCGTTTCACCTCGCCGGCAAAGCTTCGCCAGCGTCCAGATGGTGCTGAACGTATCCTGCGCCATGCCGTTAAGGGTATGTTGCCAAAAGGTCCGCTCGGTCGCTCACTGCTCAAAAATCTTTACATCTATGATGGAACAGAGCACAAGCATGAAGCACAGAAACCAAAAGCTATCGATATTAACCAATATAAATAAAGCATAAAGATGGAAATGATAAATGCAATAGGTCGTCGTAAGAGCTCAGTAGCTCGCGTCTATTTGACCGAAGGAACAGGTAAGATCACTATCAACAAGAAAGATCTTACAGAGTATTTCCCATCAGCCATTCTCCAGTATGTTGTTAAGCAACCACTCGAGCTCTTGGAAGTAGTTGGTAAATACGATATTAAGGCAAACCTCGATGGTGGTGGTTTCACTGGTCAGAGCCAGGCTCTGCGCATGGCGATTGCCCGTGCACTGGTGAAAATCAATGCCGACGATAAGAAAGCCCTCAAGCAGCAAGGTTTCCTCACTCGCGACTCTCGTAGAGTTGAGCGTAAGAAGCCAGGACAGCCAAAGGCTCGCCGTCGCTTCCAGTTCAGCAAGCGTTAAACAAGCTGGACAGTTTAGCATCCAAACGTGGTGTGACTTGCTGGTGCAATTACATACCCGTTGGCTCTAATAACAGAACTAAAAGGAAAGTAAACAAAAACAATCAACAACAATGGCAAGAACAAATTTTGACCAATTACTTAAGGCAGGTTGCCACTTTGGACACCTCCGCCGTAAGTGGAACCCAGCAATGGCTCCTTATATCTTCATGGAGCGCAATGGTATCCACATCATTGATTTGCATAAGACAGTGGCTAAAATCGACGAAGCAGCCGATGCCCTCAAGCAAATCGCAAAGTCGGGTAAGAAAATACTCTTTGTATCTACTAAAAAACAAGCAAAGGAAATCATCGCTGAGAAAGCTACAAGCGTTGGTATGCCTTATGTGACAGAACGCTGGCCAGGCGGAATGCTCACCAATTTCCCTACCATTCGCAAGGCTGTGAAGAAGATGAACAACATCGACAAGATGATGAACGATGGTACATTTGCCAATCTCTCAAAGCGCGAATTGCTCCAAATCACACGTCAGCGTGCTAAGTTGGAGAAGAACTTAGGCAGTATTGCTGACCTCAATCGTCTGCCTTCAGCACTCTTCGTAGTTGACGTAATGAAGGAAAACATTGCTGTTCGCGAGGCTAATCGTCTCGGAATACCAGTGTTTGGCATGGTTGATACCAACTCAAGCCCAGAAGGAATCGACTTCATTATCCCTGCTAACGACGATGCAAAGGATTCTGTTGAAGTGGTACTGACAGCATGCTGCAGTGCTATTGCAGAAGGAATCGAAGAGCGCAAGGTTGAGAAGGCTGACGAGAAAGCAGCTGCCGAGCAACAAGAAGAAGCAGCTGAGGCTCGCCCTCGCCGCACACGTCGTGCACGCAAAGACGAGGCAGAGGCCGACGAAACTCCTGCAACACAGGAGGCATCAGCAGCTGAAGAGACTCCCGCTACAGAGGAATAAAAAAGCAAATAAATCACATTTATTCATCATTTAATTATCAATATTCAACTATGGCTATTTCAATAGACGATATAAAGAAACTTCGCGCCATGACAGGTGCTGGTTTGGCAGACGTAAAGAAGGCTCTTACAGAGGCTGATGGCGACTTCGATAAGGCTAAGGAACTGCTCCGCGAGCGTGGATTGGCTATCGCAGCAAAACGCTCTGACAGAGAAACTTCAAACGGATGCGTACTCGTAAAGAAAGTTGACGGCTTTGCTGCAATGATTGCTCTGAAGTGCGAAACCGACTTCGTGGCTAACGGAGCCGACTTTATTGCGCTTACACAAAGCATCCTCGACAAGGCTGTTGAGGCTCGCTGCAAGACTATTGACGAAGTGAAAGAACTCACATTGGCTGATGGTCAGAAGGTGCAGGACGCTGTAACACAGCGCTCGGGTATCACTGGCGAGAAGATGGAACTCGATGGTTATCTCATTCTTGAAGGCGATAACATTGAGGTTTACGACCACATGAACCGTCATACCCTCTGCACAATGGTTCAGACCAACATCCAGGCTGCCGACGAAGGTCACAAGGTGGCTATGCAAGTGGCTGCCATGAAGCCTGTCGCACTCAACGCTGAGAGCGTACCGCAGGAAATCCTCGACGAGGAATACAAGACTGCAGTAGAGAAAACCAAGCTCGAGCAGGTAGAGAAGTACGTAGAGGTAGTTCTCAAGAAAGCTGGTATCAATCCAAACCTTGTTGATAGCGAAGACCACATCGAGTCGAACATGGCTAAGGGATGGCTTACTCAAGAGCAAGCTGACCAAGCTCGCAAGCTCAAGGAAGAGGCTGCAGCAGAAAAGGCTGCAAACCTACCTGCACAGATGATTGAGAACATCGCGAAAGGTCGCGTGCAGAAATTCCTCAAGGAAAACTGCCTCGTTGACCAAGAATTCCAATTCGGCGACGGCGACAAGATGAACGTAGCTGAGTGGCTCAAAAAGCAGAATGCTGAACTCAAAATAGTTGACTTCAAGCGCTTCACACTCGCTTCTGAATAATTAAGAAATGAGTATTGAAAAGGGAATGGTATTTTCCTGATTTTCAATCTCTTGCATACTCAATTCGAAAAGGCATGCTTTCCAACTCGGAAAGTATGCCTTTTCGCGTTGGAAAGCATACCTTTCCGAGCCGAAAAGCATATCTTTTCAAAATGGATAATTTCGAGATTAAAAAAATATAATTATCTTTGCGATAATTAAAACCACTAAAAATTAACGTTATGAGGAAAAAAATTACTATTCTTATTCTCATTGCCTGCATAGCTGTTGCCATGCCAACACAGGCACAACGCAACGGAAAAGCTAAGAAACAACAGCGAAAGGCGATGACCATCACAAATCTTCCCTATGCCAATTCGTTTGACACCGAAGACGAACAAAATGCCTTTACTATCGTTGATGCAAACAACGATGGCTCAACATGGGAATGGATTAGCAATTCAGAGGGCAATTCCTACGCTCGCTATTCTTACAGCGCGGAGAACGATGCCGACGACTGGCTCTTCTCGCCCGCCATTCGTTTGGAAGCAGGAAAAACCTATCGAGTGGCATTCGACACACGACACTACGACGACGATGAGCGAATAGAAATGCTCATGGGAACAGCCGCAACGGCAGAAGCAATGACTGTAAGCGTGATTGAACCAACCGACGTAACTTGGAGCACAGACCAGACACTCGAGAACAAACAACTGACTGTAACAACAACGGGTAATTACTACTTCGGAATTCATGCCATCAGTCCAGCAAACCACTATCGACTTTATGCTGACAACTTCAATGTAGAAGAAATCGACATGACCGCTCCAGGTCCAGTGACCGACTTCGTCGTAGAGCCTTTCGAAGATGAATTGATGGCAGAAATAAAATTCAAAGCACCTACAACGCGCCTAAACGGAGAGCCATTCACAGGAATTGTACCATGCATACAACTCTTTCGCGACGGAGAAGTTATAGAACAGTGGGACAATATCGTTCAAGCTGGTGAACAGTGCACGTTTACCGATGAGCGTGACAACCTGACCATTGGAAGCCATACATACAAAGTGGCTACACTGAATGCCAATGGACAGGCACAATGGAGCGAGCCAATAACAGTCATGATTAGTGGAACTCTTTACATACCATTCAATGCCGACTTCACCAAAGAACAAACAGCGTCAATGTTTACCATCATCGATGCTAACAACGACGAATCAACTTGGGGATGGGAATCAGGCTACTGGATGTCGTATCACTACAATGCAGAAAATGCAGGCGACGACTATCTCATCACTCCACGTCTGCACCTCGAAAGCGGAAAAACCTATCAACTCGTTGTCAACGCACTCACATCAGGATATATAGAACGATTTGAAGCACTCTTGGGAGAACAACCAACAGTCGAAGCATTGACAACCGTACTCATAGAACCAACCGAAGTAGAAGACTATTCTGATGAAGGAACATTCTACGAAACCTACTTCACAGTACCCACCGATGGCACTTACCATGTGGCTATACACGCGATAAGCGATGCCGACATGGACCATCTGACACTTAACAGCATGAGTGTCATCGACGGACCTAAACCGCTCGCACCAGCAAAGCCTACACTGAAAGTCACAGCTGACGCAGAGGGAGAACCAAAAGCATCAATCGAAGTGATAACTTCAGCATTCGCTTTCGGAGGAACAATGCTCGATAAAAACATAAATGTAAAAATCGAACGTGACGGAGAAATTGTCGGAACAATCGAAAACGTAATACCAGGAACAATAGGAAGATACAACGACGAAGTGACAGAACACGGATATCACACATATAGAGCAATACCTTACAACGACGAAGGTGACGGCGATAAGAGCGACAAAGTAAATATATTTATAGGGATGGATATCCCAATGGAAATAGAAAACCTAACCGCAACCGACCAAAACAATTCAGTCAAACTGCAATGGGATAAAGTAGGAAACGTAGGAAAAAATGAACTCTATGTCAATCCAGAAAAAGTCGATTACAATGTATGGACAACAAAATTCGAAGAAGGCTTCTTCGGACCAGAATTGATATATGACGAGAAACTCGCTACTCTGCGCGATGCCGACACATACAACGTGGAAATAAATACCAGCGAAGGCAATCAAGGATACCTGTTTTGGGTAGTTGAAGCAGAAACAGAAGCAGGTACAGGCGATAACGCAGTGACAGGACTACTCGTGGGAACACCATACCAACTGCCAATGACAGAAGGATTTGCAAATAGCGAAACACATTACTTCTGGGAATCAAACGGAAGTATGCAGGTAAGCACAATAGCCAGCGACGAAGACGGATATGCACTCGCACTGCTTGGCGCTGAGGAAGGCGAATTATATGTGTATTCTGGAAAGATAGACCTTGCATCTACCAACCAGCCAGTGCTCACTTTCGACGTGAAAGCACAAGGCATAGAAGAACTGGACATAGTAGATTGCTACGACGTAGTCAATCCAGTAAATATCCATACAGCAGCTATGACCGAAGAGTACGAAACCATCGAAGTCGACCTTGCAGCACTAAAGAACCGTCCTTATGCACGCATCGGATTTAGAACCTTGTCGAACCAGCCTTCAACATTCGACTGGTTGACAGGCGAACTCATAGAAATGGGATCTGTAATACAAATCGACAACATCCGCATTTACGATGTCGCTTCAGGCATAACCACAATACCAGCTGAGCAACAACAAGGAAAAACATACACACTTGACGGACGCCGCGTAAACAACAACGATACCATTATCCAGAAAGGTATCTACATTAAGAATGGTAAAAAAGTTGTGATTAAGTAAGCGAAAAGTCAAATTCATTTGCTTTCCCGAGCGTGAACAACTTATGAAAAGTTGTGATTAAGCAAAAGCAACTAAGCGAAATAAAACGCAACAAATAAAAAAAGTCCCTGACTAATAATTGTCAGAGACTTTTTTTTGTATGCCTTATTAGGTTAAACAATGAAGGATAAGTAATAATATAATTACTTCACCACTACTTTCCTCATTGAACCATCAGCTTGGCGAATGATGTTTATACCTCTTCGAGTATTGCTGCCGCCAATCATTCTGCCTTGCAAATCGTAGCGAACTGATGCACCACTGATAGAAGAAGCATAGTCGTCAGTTCTTATTCCTGCATCGGCAATACCAGTCGATTCGCCCAACTTTGCCTCCTCTGCATTGATAATCTCACCAGTCTTGGTGTTGAACACTATTCCAACAACCTTCAACTTATCAGTTTCTTGCACAAGAGAGTTACCCGATAGGTCAAATACAACGCTGTGTTGCTGCGGAGTTTCAGCAACGAGCGGAGCCTTAATACTACCTTCAATACCGTTGACGATACCCTTAGTGTCGATAGGTACATGGTTGTAAGGCCAGTCAAGGTACTCATCGGCTTCAATTAGAACTTGAATATCGGGGTCGTCTGCCAATTGTCCACTATTCTTATACGAAGCGTAGTAATTGTGTTGCAACCATTTAGAACCAGGCCCTTCAAGTCCATCGGCAACGAGAATGTAGCCGATAGAGTAGGGAGCTTCGTCTGCATTGACATAGAACGTTGTAGAAGAGTTGACCGTCACAGTGTTGGTGTTAGCGTCATAGACAGGGTAAAGGTCGATGGAAGCCTCTGTGAGGCGAGCTGATTCCTCTTCGATTACAGCACCCAAGCCAAAGCGCGAAGTCTGTTTGCCCATGTATGGGTCTGTTTCAAAAGTTCTGTTTACGAAAGCTGAAGGGAAACCTACAACGTTCAAGAGAATGGGATAGTAGCTGTCGATAGTCATAATGTCGTTTCCGTGAACAGCAACAGCAACAAATTTGCCTGGGTGTCGTTCTTCGGAAAGCATCAGTCCGAGCGTTCCGCGAGGACAGAAACCACACCAAGTGCCAGTGAATTCCTCGATGAATGTCTTGTGAACAGGTGCTTTCGACAGGGCGCGAAGAGTGCCTTCCGATGCAATTCGTTCGCTGAGTTCTTCATTATTGCTACCATTTACTTTTGTGATAGTAAGTGTCGTGGCATAGTCTTTCACTGTTGTAGGCATGGTGAGAGGCACTTCTATAATTCGGGTGTTACCGAAAGGCAGTGGCGGATTGACTTCAATAGTTTCTGTCTTATCAGTTTCGCCAGCCATAGCAATTGTCACATCAATGCTGGAAATGTCGGTTCGTCCTGATGATTCGATAGTCAGCGGAATAGTTGTCTCTTTGCCTGCGAGTGCCAGTTGCTCTACGAAATCGCTTGTAACTGCGGCATTTGCGGCAAATTCTTCCGACACATTGACAGGCTGGATGTCTGCGTTTACTATCTCGCCAGTATTTGTATTGAATAGGAGTGCTACCACTTTCAGTGCGTGTAGGTTCTGTGCCAGAGGGTTGGAGCCGAGTTCTATCGTGTAGTTATGTGTTTGTGTTGTTCCTATTACGATAGGTGCTTTTATTGTTTCTGCAAGTCCTTTGGTTATTCCAAATGTTGCGATTGCCACGTCGTCGTATGTCATATCGGGTATAGGGTTTGGCATTGAGGCGTATATGTTGAGGTTTTCGTCGCTCTCGTCGAAGTATCCTGTACCTACCCATCCTGGGAATATGTTGGTTTGTTTCCAGTTTTCGTCTTCGCTTTTCAGTCCGTCTGCCAGCAGAACGTAACCCAGTGCGTATGGTGCATCATCGCGACTGTAGTTGAATTTCACATCTGTAGAGAGTCGTATCAGCCCATGTTTATCCATTTGAGGTGTGTTCATTTCTACTGATGCTTCTGCTGCACGCTTTTGGTCTTTGTCGATGTCGATGTTCATAGCAAATCCTGTTCGTGGCTGTGTGGTTCCGAAATATGGGTCGCCGATTATTTTTCGGTTGAATAGGTTTGACGGAGCGAGTCCGTTTCCTGGGTTTTGATATATGCTTTGATAATCGTTTATCGACATTGGGTCTGTGCCAACGTGGGCGGATATCCATATTGCGTTGTTTGGATATTGTTCTTTTACGAGTTTTTTCCCAGCTATTCCGCGTGGTGATGCTGGTGCCCATGTGGCTGTAAATTCTTCGATTACGGTGCGGTGTGGTGCTGCTGATTCGAGTGTAATGAGTGTTCCTGCAGAGATGTTGTTTGCTGTTTCCTCATTGATTTCGTTGTTTACTTTTGTGATTGTGATTGTTTTTGGTTGTCTTCCGATAGCTGGGTCGGCTATAAGCACAATGTTTGCAGTTGTGGAACTGTTGAATGCTTTGAATGGTTCGTCGAGTTCCACGTGTCGGGAGAACTCTACTGCGTCGTTTGTTGATATAGTGTAGTCGAAACTACTGATGCCGTTTGTTCCGAGATTTGTTAGTGTCACGGGTACGCTTATGGAGTCGTTTTTCACTGTTATGGCATCGCCAAAGTCGTCAATTTTTACTCGGTTTTGTGCGTAGTTTCCTTCTACAAGTACTTGTATAGCCATTTTTCCATAGCCCATACCTTGGAAGTTGTTCCATGTTGTCCATTCCAAGTTTGATTTCATCCACATTGCTCCGTCTTCGTCTTGTTCGTCATCGTTTGTCAGAACGGGGAATTGCTGTTGGTAGGTTTCTGCTTTTGTTGTTGTGAATGAATAGCCTACATATACTCCCGTTGATGGAACTTTGAACGGTTGTGGCAGCAATACTTCTGTTGCTTGTCGTTCCTTGACGTTTTCGACTGGCACATCTACTACGACGTTGGCGTATTGTGGTGTCATGGGTAGTGATGCTGATACCCATACCTTTACGTCTTTTATTGCGTCGGTTCCTTGCATGAAAAATCGAATGGCTCGTACGTTGTGTCCTACGAGTTGTTCGTTGCTTCCTTTGAGTTGAATGGCGCAGTCGTAGTGTCCTACTTGTCCGTGTCCGAAGCCGAGTAGTGCGTCGGTTTCTTTGAAGTATCCCCACCATATTTCGTCGTTGTTTGGTGGTATGTTAGCGTTTGCAGTCGTAGGTGTGGTCAGCAGGAGAGCCACCCAAGCAATCGCATAGAGTAATAGTTTTGTTTGTTTCATAAGTGTTGTTTTTAGAGGGTTTGTACTACTCGTTTGTTTGAATAGACTATTCTGTTTGTTTTAATTTGTGTTGTATGGTTTTATTTTTGGAATTTGATAGTTTCTGTTTTCCCGTTTTTGAATGTTGCTTTTGCAATGTATGTGCCGTTTGCGAGGTATAGGTTTGCCGACTTGTTGTTCATTGGGAATGATGCTACTATGGCTCCGTTTGTGCTTAATATGTCGATGCGTGCTTCACCTTGCAGGTTAATTTTTATGTTGCCGTCGTTCTTTTCTATGGTGAATGATTGTTTGTCGGTTTGTTTTAGTGTGTTTATATTTGTTTCTGTGTCGGCTATTGCTGCGAGTGGGAAGAAGCATTGTGTTCCTTCGATGAATGTTTTTCCAGGCATTCCGAATACTATCATTGGTTTATCGGTTGGCAATTCGGCGAGAGTGCTCTTTTTGAAGTTGTGTGGATAGATGTTTTTTAGCATCAGTGTGTTCCCGTATTGGTCGATTATTTCGATGTTTCCGTTGGGGTCTCCGTCAATCATACCTACTGGTTTGGTTAGTTTTACGCCAGTGAGTGCGAGTGGTTGACTGTCGAGTGAGCCATCGTTGATGAGTGATACGTTGTTTAGCATTTTGTTTAAGAATCGGAATTCGTCGGTTGCTATTGTTTCCACTTCTGGTTTTCTGTCGAGTCGGAATATGAGATTGTTGTCGATTTCGAGCAGTCGCCCTCTCATTGACTTTACTATTGTTTGTGTTTCAACGAGCGATTGTGTGTAGTCGAGATAGTTTGGGTCGTCAACTAGTATGCCGCTTTTGCCGTCGTAGAGCCATTTTTGCGCTCGTGTGTTTTCGTACCAGTTGATGAAAATAGAGTCGTTTCCGTCAGGTGTCAGTTCGTAGAACTTTCCTATTTCCGCTTTTCGTAGGTTTGTTATGCCGCTTATGGGTGTTATTGGGCATACTGTGAAGTTCATGTTTGTTTGCAATGCGTCGTCGAAGAGTTTGTTTCCGTCGCGGTTCATGAAGCGTATGTTCATGTGATGTTCGCCTTCGTTGAGGTCGTTTGCTTCGAAAATGATATCGAGAGGCATTGTGTAGTATCGTTGTGGTTCTCTATCGTCGATTGTCATTTCGAGATATGTTGTTGCCCATTCGAAGTCTTCAGCTCCGAAGAACCATGTTGTTCCGTTTAGTATTGGTGCGAATGAAATGCTGTTTTCTGCTGTTTGAAATCCTTCTGCCAGTCTTCCTGGTTGCACGTACCATGGTATGTTGAATCCGTTGCCTTGTGTCACCATTATATCGTCGATGAGCAGTCGCCAGTCTTTGCCTGTTCCTTCGCCTCCGGTGTAGATTATGCGGAATCGATATTCAGCGTCGTCGTTTGCTGGTACCCATGCAGAGAATAGTGATGGATAGTCTTTGCTGTCGAACGATAGTTCCATTTCAGCCCATGTTTGTCCTCCGTCGAAGGTTGCTTGTAGTTGCCATGCAGAACTGCTGCGGCTTATCACGCGGTCCATGCCTGAGTGGGTGAAAGCCAGTGATATTGTATTACCTATAACTGGGTCGAGCAGTTCGAGCATTGCCGGTTGTCCATCGGTTTTGCCGGCAAGAAGTTCAGCAGCCTTTGTGCCTTGCGGTACACCTTGAATTGTGCTGTTGACTATGCGTCCGCGATGAAGTTTCCACCGCTTGCCACCGATGTTTATTTCTTCACTGACGTAGCCATTTGTCTGCTCCATGTCTTCAAAATCGACGTGGTAAGCTACTCTCGGAGGCATATCAACGTACTCGTCGTCGGTTTGGGCAGATGAATTTATACTGCCAAAGAGCAATGCCGAAAATAGAAAAGTTGTAAGTTTTCTCATGGTAAAATAATTAGTTTGTTAGTAAAAATAATTAGTTTGTTAGTAAAATATTCGCAAAAATACGAAAATAGTCAGTTAATTTGCTTTTTATACTAATAAATATTTATTGTCGAATTAAAATACTCTCATTCAAGCGTTTTGCTTTTCGAGGTTAGGACGTTTTTGCCGAGCGATTAAGCGGATGCAAACATATTAACGATTTTAACTTTTCAGAGGCTGTTTATTTTTGTCATCCAAAATTGCTGAAATAGAATTTTATGCTCGAAAATCATGCCTTCCATAGTCGTGATTTATGCCATTGAAATCGGAAAGCATATCTTTTAATTTTGGAAAGCATACCTTTTCGGATTGGAAACCATATCTCCCCAAGTCGGAAATGTATGTTTTTCAGTGCGAATACGATGTGTTTCCGCCTCGAAAAAGTATGGTTTTCTCACTAATATAATCGTTGAGAGATTTCTTTTGTGTTGATAATCAGATGTTTATGAGCGGGCTCTATTTTTGCAATAATTTTGAAATCTGGTTTGCAAAATTGATTTCTACGCAGTTTTTGAGCATATCTTTTAACATTTCCCTTTGTCGAAGAAATCAATTGACCGCGATGAAGAGTATTTATGAAGTCAATTGATTCAGATGGGGAGTTGCTCCTTCAGGTGGATGAAAACATTCGGCGGTGGCATGCCAAACTTGTCGCATACCACCGCCGAAAGAGTAGATTTATTTTCTAAAAGTCAAGATCAATATGGTCGAGCGAATCGTTGAAATCTCTTGGTTCGCGCTCTGCCAATGGGTCGTGGTAGTCGCTGAAGTGATTGTCGCGAGGACCTCTGTTCGCATTGTTGCCACCTCCTGCGTTGCGATGGTCGTTGTGACGATTTGGGCGGTCGAAACTACGTTCGCGGCGACCATTGCCATTGCCACCCGCCATGTTGCCATTGCGTGTAGGATGAGGACGGCGTTCACGCTCAACATATCCCTCTGGCTTTGGAATAAGCACCTTGTGAGAGAGCTTATACTTGCCAGTCTTCTGATCTATTTCGAGCAGTTTGACGGTTATCTTGTCGCCCTCTTTCAGTCCAGACTCCTCAACTGTCTCAAGGCGTTTCCAGTCAATCTCGCTGATATGCAGCAATCCGTCTTTGCCAGGCATAATTTCTACGAAGCAGCCGTAGGGCATAATGCTGCGCACGACACCTTCGTAAACCTCGCCAACTTCGGGAATAGCGACAATTGACTTAATCTTCTGCACTGCCGTTTCGATAGCTTCTTTGTCGGGGGCGCTTACTTGCACCTTACCTACGCCATCGACTTCATCAATGGTAATGACTGTGCCAGTCTCCTCTTGTATCTGCTGTATGATTTTTCCGCCAGGACCAATCACGGCACCGATGAAATCTTTTGGTATGTCGAAGGCTTCGATGCGTGGAACGTGTGGCTTGAGTTCGGCGCGTGGTTCGCTGATGCAATCGGTTATTTTGCCGAGAATATGCTCGCGGCCAGCTTTTGCTTGCATGAGGGCTTTTTCGAGTATCTCGAACGAGAGTCCGTCGCACTTGATGTCCATCTGTGTTGCAGTCAGTCCGTCGCGAGTACCTGTCGTCTTGAAGTCCATATCGCCAAGGTGGTCTTCGTCGCCAAGAATGTCAGAAAGTACAGCGTATTTATCCTCGCCAGGGTTCTTTATAAGTCCCATAGCAATACCACTTACAGGCTTCTTCATAGGCACACCTGCATCCATTAGAGCCATTGTACCAGCGCAAACGGTAGCCATTGATGACGAACCATTCGACTCCAAGATTTGAGATACGAGTCGCACTGTGTATGGGAAGTCGGCAGGTATCTGGTCTTTGAGGGCACGCCAAGCGAGATGACCATGACCAATCTCACGACGACCTACAGCGCGTTGTGCACGTGCCTCACCCGTACAGAATGGTGGGAAATTGTAGTGGAGCAGGAACTTCATGTAGCTCTTGTCGAGAACGTCGTCAACGAGTTTCTCATCGAGCTTTGTTCCGAGCGTACAAGTGGTGATACTCTGAGTCTCACCGCGTGTGAACAGCGAACTTCCATGCGGCATAGGAAGAGGCTCTGTCTCGCACCAAATAGGGCGAATCTCGTCGGTCTTTCTGCCGTCGAGACGTATTCCCTCGTCAAGAATGCAACGGCGCATAGCATCGCGCATGGTATCGTGATAGTAGCGACTCATGAGAGTCTCTTTCTCTGCACGCTCGTCTTCAGTCATATCAGCATGAGCGGCAGCATATTGCTCTTTGTATTCGTCAAGAATTGCTTCGAAAGCTTCGGCTCTGCCATCCTTGTCAAGAGCCTGCTTCGTCACAGCATAAGCTTTGTCATAGAGCTTGTCGGTGATGTCCTGACGCAACTCTTCGTCGTTTACTTCATGGTCATATTCGCGCTTAACGTCCTTGCCCAGCTCTTTTGAAAGTTCTACTTGCAAGTCGCACATAGGCTTGATGGCTTCCATAGCAGCTTTCAAAGCACCGAGAAGGTCTTGCTCCGACACTTCTTTCATCTCGCCTTCGACCATCATTATATTCTCTGCCGACGCTCCAACCATGATGTCCATATCGGCGCGTTTCATATCGTCAAATGTCGGATTGATAACATATTTTCCGTCGATGCGTGCTACACGAACCTCAGAGATTGGACACTCGAATGGAATATCAGAACATGCAAGCGCGGCTGACGCAGCAAACCCTGCGAGAGCATCAGGCTGGTCTTTACCATCAGCACTCAGAAGCATGATGTTGACAAACACTTCTGCATGATAATTCGATGGGAACAACGGACGAAGTACGCGGTCAACAAGGCGAGATGTCAGTATCTCGTTGTCGCCAGGTTTGCCCTCACGCTTTGTAAAACCACCAGGAAAACGACCAGCAGCAGCGTATTGCTCGCGATAGTCAACCTGCAATGGCATGAAATCGGTTCCAGGTACTGCATCTTTAGCAGCACAAACTGTGGCAAGAATAACGGTGTTGTTCATGCGAAGCATTACTGAACCATCGGCTTGCTTAGCCACTTTACCTGTCTCAATAGTGATGGTACGACCATCAGACAATTGAACACTCTTTTGAATTACATTCATCTAAAAATTCTTACTGTTTCCTTTAAACATCTAATAAAAATACATCTATAAATATAAAAACGCGGCGAAGATACGAAATAAAATTTAATAAAAACCTATAAATACATCGAATTTTGTAACTTCGCACACTGAAATCAATAATTCCTAATCGTCTTATGAACATCAGACACCTCCCTTTGCTACCCAAAATTATCATCGCTATTGCGCTGGGTATAATCTTCGGGCAATTCTTGCCAATGACCTTTGTAAGATTATTTGCAACTTTCAATGGCATATTCAGTCAGTTCCTGGGATTCATGATTCCATTTATAATCGTCGGACTGGTAACCCCAGCAATCGGAGACATAGGAAGAGGAGCAGGAAAACTACTGATAGTGACCGTCTTGATAGCATATATCGACACAGTTTTGGCAGGACTCTTGGCTTACGGAACAGGAGCATCTTTCTTCCCGAAATTAGTAGAACAAGCCGCAGGAACAGCATCAATAACAAAGCCAGAAGACATAATGCCATATTTCTCGGTAAACATACCGCCAATGTTCGATGTAATGAGCGCTTTGACATTCTCCTTTATTATGGGATTATGCATAGCCTACGGTAGCCTGCCAACAATGAAAAACATCTTCAACGAACTGCGCGACATGGTCACACGAACAATTACGGCAGTCATAATACCCCTCCTGCCAATCTATATCTTCGGTATATTCTTGACGATGACAAGCAGCGGACAGGTCTATCACATACTCAAAGTGTTCGCAGTCATTATCGTAGTGATATTCATACTACATATATTCATTTTGATTTACGAGTTTGCCATAGCTGGTCTGATAGGTCGGAAAAACCCATTTCGCGCGTTGTGGAATATGCTCCCTGCCTATTTCACAGCACTCGGAACATCATCGTCGGCAGCTACAATACCAGTAACGATGCGCCAGACATTGAAAAATGGAGTGTCGGAAGGTGTGGCAGGATTTTCGGTCCCACTATGCGCAACAATCCACATGTCGGGCTCAGCAATGAAAATAACATGCTGCGCCATCACAATATGCATGATTAAGGATATCAATTTCGATTTCCTCACATTTCTACACTTCATAACTATGCTTGGAATAGTCATGGTGGCAGCACCAGGAGTGCCTGGTGGAGCAATCATGGCAGCACTTGCACCGCTTTCGTCAATACTCGGATTCGATGCCGAGAGCAGTGCTCTAATGATTGCATTGTATATCGCGATGGATTCGTTCGGAACCGCTTGTAATGTCACAGGAGACGGAGCAATAGCCATTGTCGTTGACCGACTATTTCGAAAATCGAAATAATTAGACCGACAATTTATTCTCTCGCATTAGAAGAAATTATCGTTCGTGTTATTTGAGATAATCTTCCAGATTGGCGTGGATAACCCTTTGCATTAGGGTAGATTATCTTTCGCGGTGGCAGATAATTCTTCCTTCGTTACTCGACTTTCTCTATTAAGAATAATTTGTCGGATGGGCGGATTTTTCCAGGTACAGGAATGGACACATGGGTGCCCTTTTGTGCCGTTTCTACGGGTTGCAACTCGTAGCGAATCTCATTGCAATCGAGGTACATTACTCCAGTAGTAGGCCCTGTGATGAGTAGCTTGTCGCCTACGCTGAACTCGTGAGCGTCGCACGTAAACTCAGCTACTCCCAACCGACTGAAATACTTTACACCTCTTCCAACATATACTTTGCGCTCCGTGGCATTAGACCCATAGTTGTCGTTCCACTCACCCAGACGTTGTCCTTGATAGTAACCATCCCAAAAACCGCGATTGAAAACGGTTGCAAGTTGCTCGTCCCAAGCGTCTTTCATTGCCTCTGTCGTAGTGCCTTCAATAGCTGCACGGATGGCTTCTTTATAGCAACGTACTACGGTATATACATATTCAGGTCCGCGGGCACGTCCTTCTATCTTGAAAACTCTTACACCTGCTGACATCATTCGGTCGATAAAGCGAATGGTCTTTAGGTCTTTCGGACTCATCAGATATTTGTTGTCAACTTCTATCTCATTGCCTGTTTCGCGGTCGGTCAGCAGATATGAGCGTCGGCATATTTGAATACACTCTCCTCGATTGGCAGAGCGGTTGGCGTCGTGCAGGCTCATATAGCATTTACCGCTTATTGCCATGCAGAGGGCACCATGGCAAAACATTTCTATTCTGATTTTTTCGCCTTTTGGACCGCAGATGTTTTCTTCTTCTATAGTGTGGTAAATCTCTTCCACCTGTTCCATTTTCAGTTCTCTTGCGAGTACAACGACGTCGGCAAATTGTGCGTAGAAGCGTAAGGCTTCGCTGTTGGAAATGTTGAGTTGTGTGCTTAAATGCACTTCCATTCCTACTTTTCTGCAATATGTCATCACTGCTACATCGCTTGCAATGACAGCCGTTATTCCAGCCGTAACAGCAGCGTCTACAATTTCGTGCATGGTTTTCATGTCTTCTTCGTAGATTATTGTGTTGACGGTCAGATATGTTTTTATGTTGTGGCTGTTGCATGTTTCGGCTATTTCATGCAGGTCTGCGATGGTGAAATGATTTGCCGAGTGCGACCGCATGTTGAGTTGTCCGATACCGAAGTATATTGAATCGGCTCCTGCTTGAATGGCTGCGGTGAGCGATTCTCGTGACCCTACGGGTGCCATTATTTCGAAATCATCTACTGAATAACTCTTGAGCGATGTTGTTGCCATATATATTGCTTATTGATAGTTTTACTATAGACAGTTATCTGTTGTTGGAATGGTGGTTGTTTGTGGAGGAATAAATGTTGATTTGTTTTGTTATGGTTAATGGTTATGTATTATTCTTTTCCTTCGAATGCTGCTTGTTCGGCTTTTGCGATTATTTCTTCGCGTG
Organism: uncultured Prevotella sp.; assembly: GCA_946627325.1. Taxonomy (GTDB): domain Bacteria; phylum Bacteroidota; class Bacteroidia; order Bacteroidales; family Bacteroidaceae; genus Prevotella. The sequence continues at coordinate 27,083 of CAMOVK010000013.1, forward strand.
TCAGTTTTTGTGGATTGGCTGTGATGTCGCTTAGGTCGAAGTCGTCGTATGTGGTATGTGTGTCTTTTTCGGGATGTGTTTCAGCTGTTGAATAATTATCTTTTGTATCGATGAAATCGTTGTTTTTTGTTGTTTGGTCGGTTTGTATGAAGTCGGTTTTGTTGCTGATGTCTGGCACATTTGTTACCGGCATTTCTTCCATCTTTGTTCGATTGGTTTTTGCTGCGAATACTTCATCGATGAATTGGGGATTTTTGCGTAGTCTTTCGAGTGTCAGTTTCGATGCTATCTGTTGGCTTTCTTTCTTTGAGTATCCTTTTCCTTCGCATCCATCGATGCCTTCTACTACAGCCATGTAGTGAAATGTCGGGCTTACGTCGTTTTCTTTTTCTGATGAGATGAGTCGGAATTCGAGTTTTATGCGGTTTTTTTGTGACCATTCTATCAGTTTCGACTTGAAGTTGACTTCTTTTTTTGCTACTTTGTCGATATTGATTAGATTGGCGAGTATTCGTTTCTCCATGAATTTTTTGCAGGCTCTGTATCCTTTATCGAGGTAAATAGCACCGATTAGGGCTTCAAAAGCGTTTCCTCCGAGATTGTTGTTGTGTGATTTTGTGGTTGTTTTTGATATAATCATCTTGCCCAGTCCCATTTCGTCTGCCAGTTTGTTTAGAGTTTCTCGTTGTACGATTTTCGATCGTGTGTTGGTCAAGAAACCTTCTCTTTTACCTCCGAAATGTTTGTAAACGATGTCGCTTACTACTGCGCTTAGAATTGCATCGCCGAGGAATTCGAGTCGTTCGTTGTTGATTGGTGTTCCTTTTTCTCTTCGTCCACCGCTTCTGTGCATTAGTGCAAGTTGGTAGTAGTAGAGTTTGTGTGGATAGAATCCGAGTATCTGTCGTAGTGAATAAAGAAGCTCCCTGTCTTTTCTGAAAGGGAGCCTCAGTAAGTCTATTATGTTTGTCAACATGGTTTAGTCTTTGTATTTCTTGAATACTACGCACGCATTGTGCCCTCCGAAGCCGAACGTGTTGCTGAGTGCGGCTCTTACTTCACGTTTTTGAGCTTTGTTGAAGGTGAAGTTCAGATTGTAGTCGAGTTCTTCATCCTTGTCGTTTTCGTCGTGGTTTATGGTTGGAGGTACTATGTCGTTTTTTACTGCGAGCACTGTTGCCATTGCTTCGATTGCTCCGGCAGCTCCGAGTAGGTGTCCTGTCATGGACTTTGTTGAGCTGATATTGAGTTTGTATGCTGCTTCTCCGAAGACGTCTTTAATGGCTTTTGCTTCTGAGATATCTCCTACGTGTGTTGATGTTCCGTGTACGTTTATGTAGTCGATGTCTTCTGGTTTGAGTCCTGCATCTTCGAGTGCTGCTTGCATTACGAGTTTTGCTCCTAATCCTTCTGGGTGTGATGCTGTTATGTGGTGTGCGTCAGCGCTTTCGCCTTCTCCTACCATTTCGGCATAGATTTTTGCTCCTCGTGCTTTTGCGTGTTCGAGTTCTTCGAGTATTAGGCATCCTGCTCCTTCTCCCATGACGAATCCGTCGCGGCTTGCTGAGAATGGTCTCGATGCGTGTGTTGGGTCATCGTTTCGTGTAGAGAGTGCTTTCATGGCATTGAATCCTCCTACTCCGCATGCGCATATTGCAGCTTCTGCTCCTCCGCTTACTATTATGTTTGCTTTGCCTAGTCGAATAAGGTTGAACGCATCGGCTATTGCATTTGTTGAGCTGGCGCATGCTGATGTTGTTGCATAGTTTGGTCCGTGGAAGCCGAAGTGGATTGAAATATGTCCTGCAGCGATGTCGCTAATCATTTTTGGGATGAAGAAGGGTGAGAATTTTGGTCCGTCGTCTTTGTGTTGTCCGTAGTATGTCACTTCTTCTTCAAATGTTTTGATACCTCCGATGCCTACTCCGTAGATTACTCCTATGCGGTTTAGGTCTTCTTTTTCGAGGTCGAGCCCTGCGTCTTTCACTCCTTGAATGGCTGATATCATTGCCAGTTGCGTATAGCGGTCAATCTTTCGGGCTTCTTTACGGTCGATATACTCGTTGATATCGAGGTTTTTTACTTCGCAGGCAAATTGGGTTTTAAACTGAGAGCAGTCGAACTGTGTGATAGGTGCTGCTCCACTGACACCTTCGATGAGATTTTTCCATGTCTCTTCGGGTGTGTTACCTACTGGAGTAACAGCTCCAAGACCTGTTACTACAACTCTTTTTAACTCCATACTTTGTCTATATATATAATGATGTTTTGTTATTTCTATCTCTATAAATGTGTTTGAGGCTATAAGGAGGCATAAAAGGCTTCCTCATAACCTCAAACATTCATTGCAAATCAGCGGATTTGCTTATTTGGCATTTTCTTCGATGTATGTAATAGCATCGGCTACTGTGCCAATTTTTTCAGCCTTATCGTCGGGAATTGATACTCCAAATTCCTTCTCGAACTCCATGATGAGCTCTACTGTATCAAGCGAATCAGCACCAAGGTCGTTAGTGAAACTTGCCTCTGGCTTTACTTCTGCTTCATCTACTCCGAGCTTGTCGACGATGATAGCCTTTACTCTTGCTTCAATTTCAGACATAATTGTGTTGTTTTAAGTTATAATAAATAAATGTGTAGTTGTTTTTTCTAAAACGCTGCAAAGGAAACAATTCTTTTTCACGTGTGCAAATATTATGTGCAAAAACTGACCTTTTTTTGCACAAACACCCATAAAGTGTGCAATTATTTCTTTGAAATTAGAAAAAAGAGACTAAAATTTTGTCGTTTATGAAAAAACAAATACCTTTGCAGCCGCAATGAGCCAAAAAGCGATTTGGCGCGATAAATTGCTGTGATTGTCCAATGGTGTAATGGTAGCACAACAGGTTTTGGTTCTGTTTGTGGTGG
>CAMOVK010000014.1 GCA_946627325.1 uncultured Prevotella sp.
TTTTTTGATTTAAGGTCCCTTGTTGAGCATGTCTCTACAAGGGATTTTTTGTTTTTATTTTTTTACTTCTTATTTTTAATTATCTTTGTGTTCAATACTCATTATCTCGATGTATCATGAAGGATTATTTAGATAGGATGTCAGTAGATGATAAAAGAAAGTTTCGTGATGATGTTTTTAATATCGTTAGTCAGATTCCACATGGTTTTGTTACAACTTATGGTACTATTGCTGCTTGGGCTGGTTGGCCGAGTCATTCTCGTATGGTAGGTCGTACGCTTCGATATACTCCTGGCGCAGAAGTTTTACCATGTCATCGTGTTGTGAATGTTGTGGGACGCATCGCTCCTGGTTGGTCTGCTCAGCGCAGTATGTTAGAGAATGAAGGTGTAGTTTTTCTTTCCAATGGTCATGTTGATATGAAGAAACACTTTTGGCAGCCGTTCTGATAATTTAATTAATGTAAATTATGTTTTTCTGTGATTATTGTTATTATAAAATAAAAATAGAATGATAAAATTGCTATTGAAAATTCAAAATTGTAATTTTGTCGATTGAGACAATAAAATTTCATACAATATGAAAACAACAAAATCGATTTTTGCTTATTTATTCCTTGCTTTGACTATGTCATTTACTTCGGGAATGTTAGTTTCTTGTAGTGATGATGAAATTGATCCCAATGGTTTAGGTGACTATTATGTTTTGGCAGTTGCCTATGATGTGAACTATGTAGTTAAGGCTGTTGATGAAAAAGTTTTGCGCGACCTTGCCGACCTTCAGATAGAGTATTTTGACGAGGCTGGTGTTATCCGTTGTGATACAATAACAGAAGCTCAATGGACAAAGTCTCAACATATTGAGGTGGGCAGCAATAAAGCTATTGGTCTGCGTGCACGTTGGATTATGCGTGACCGTGAGGAGTTAGAGGCGCTACTGGCAAGCGAACTCGCAAAGGGTAGCGATAGTAGGACGATGTATAATCTTTACATCGATATTTCATCGCCTTATGAGCGTATCAGTGCTGATGGCACCCGTGTGGAGTCTGTATTTTCTACTTTCCGTTCGCCAAATTTAAGTAACAGAGAGTACTCCCTCGAAGCTATTTTGGCAAATATGTATGACAAAAGTCTGACAGCTGAGTTCTATTGGTATGCTACTCGTAATTCCGAAGATTCGGATTATTACATGACAAATAAAGACAAGTCTTTCCCCAAGGTTGAAGTTGCTTATGATGTGGAATACATTGTTAAAATCACTGATTCTAAAACCATTCGCGACCTTGCCGACCTTGAGATTTCATTCATTGATAGTGAAGGTAATGTTCAAAAGCGATTGTTGACAGAATATCAAACCTTTCAATCGGGCGAATATCGTTTTATGGCAGATGCGGGTTTTATCGGTCTTCAGGCTCGTTGGGCCTTCCGCGACCGAGAAGTTCTTGATGCTCTTTTGGCTGAAGAACTCGAAAAGTCAGAATCTCTTCGTCGTCGTTATTCTTTCGACATTGATATTAGCTCGCCTTGTACTAAGATTAGTCGTGATGGCACTTCTTCGGAGGAGCGCCTGTCGGTAGTAAAAACAGAAGGTATCCCTTCGAGTCAATACACTGTCGAAAGGGTAGTTGATGAATTGTTGGATACAGATATGAAATCGATGTTCTGCTACAAGATTGTCAAGCAAGACAATGGACTTTTGCTTGAAACAATTGGTGATTTCCCAGAAGAATAAGTTTTAGGAGAAAGACTCTTTTTATAATTCTACATTTTTAATAAGCATAAAAAAGCCTTGCCAATACAATGTTGGCAAGGCTTTTTCGTTTTTATTTATTTTTTTACTTTGAGTTGTAAGCATTCATTATCTTGATAAGGTCGATAACTTTGTTAGAATAACCAATCTCGTTGTCGTACCAAGATACTACTTTCACGAACTTGTCTGTCAGATATACTCCAGCCTCAGCGTCGAAGATTGATGTTCGTGTATCTCCGAGGAAGTCGCTGCTAACCACTTTGTCTTCTGTGTATCCGAGTACTCCCTTGAGTTCTCCTTCTGCAGCCTCACGCATTGCGCGGCAGATATCTTCTTTCGTTGCAGGATTTTTGAGGTTAACAGTCAGGTCAACAACCGATACGTCGAGGGTAGGTACTCGCATAGAGATACCTGTCAGTTTTCCATTGAGTTCAGGAATAACCATTCCTACAGCCTTTGCGGCACCAGTAGAAGAAGGTATGATATTGCCTGATGCTGCACGTCCGCCACGCCAGTCTTTGAGCGATGGTCCGTCAACAGTGCGCTGTGTAGCAGTTGTTGAGTGAACAGTAGTCATCAGTCCTGTCTCTATACCGAATTTGTCGTTCAGCACTTTTGCGATAGGAGCGAGGCAGTTGGTTGTGCACGATGCATTTGAAACGATTTTCTGTCCTGCATACTTGTCGGTGTTTACTCCACATACGAACATATCTGCCTGACGTCCGTCGTCACCCTTCTTTGAAGGTGCAGAGAGTACCACATACTTAGCACCAGCCTCTAAATGTTTCTCTGCCTTGTCCATAGCGAGGAACAAACCAGTTGATTCCACTACATACTCAGCACCAATCTCGTTCCATTTCAGATTTGCTGGGTCTTTTTCTGCTGTCACGCGGATGCGGTTACCGTTTACGATAAGTGTGTTGTTTTCTGTGTCGGCTTCGATAGTGCCGTCAAACTGACCATGCATAGTGTCATACTTCAGCATGTAAGCCATGTAGTCAACAGGTAGAAGGTCGTTGATACCTACCACTTGAACATCGTTTTTGTTGCTACCTTCGAGTGAAGCACGGAAAACGAAACGGCCAATACGACCGAAACCGTTAATACCAATTTTTATCATAATAAACTATTTGAATGATTAGTTGTAATGTGTTTTACAGCTACAAAGTTAGTCTTTGTTTTCAGAATCACAAAATTTTATCCATTTATTATTTGCCCTGTTTCGATAATAGTTTTTACCTTTGCCTTTGGTTTGGTATAATAGTGTGGCTACGAATTTGATTTCTTTGCTATGAAAGTATGTGATTTTTTTAGATATTTAATTATCTTGCTGTGTCTTTCCGTAGCAGTTTCCTGTGAGCGAGCTATTATTGATACAGGCATTGATGACGACACCGAGCAGACCGATAATCCTTCCGACGACAATCTCGACGATGGAGACAATGATGACGGAGAAGATGATGGAGAGGATGACGATGATACTTGGAATTTTGGCGACGATTGGGTAGAAGACCAAGACAACTCTATCCATGGCAGGGACTTGGACGATGCCCTTAGCGTGGCTGACTTTATTGCTGATGCACCCGATGATGGCTACACACAGGTTTATGTCGTGGGATATATCGTTGGAGCATGTACGAAAAACATAAAGAATGCAGAGTTTTATCCTCCTTTTACCGCTTCACAGGCTATCCTCCTTGCTGACCATCCTGATGAGAAGGACGAGTCGAAGGTAATTTCTATCAAACTGAATCAAGGCAAGATACGTCAGATGTTTAATCTTGTAGATAATCCTAACAATTTTAATCGTAGGGCTTATTTCTTTGGCAGCAAGAAGGTTTATCTTGGTATCACAGGAATGAAAGACGATATAGGCGATTATGGTTTTCTCGACTAATGACAAACCAAAAGAGCGAGGCCTCACGGTCTCGCTCTTGCACTAATCAAACTTATATAATAATACACATACTAAAGTGTCAACAATGTATGACAATACGCTTTTCGCCTATGCACACGACTATCCCTGTCGCATGTCTGCGGATTTCTCCATCGTTATGTCTTTTCTATGCCCGCTTGCCCCTTACATCGAGAGGCTACGGTAATTTTCATCGAGGCAGGTCTTCTGACTTTGTTCCACTCGCAAACACCTTCCCAAGCATTAAAATCCGTAGCTCAGTGGCTTATTGTTTGCAAGGTATAAAGGAACTCACAGCTGCGAGACAGTCGGCGATTTCCACGCCGTTCCCTTTTTAATTGCGTTTATAGCAAACCTTGACGTTGCAAAGGTATGAATATATTGCGAATGTGCAAATAAATTTTGAGAAAAATTTGTGTAATAAATAAAAACTACATATTTTTGCCCCGCAATAGTAACGATTATTAACTAAATACATTTTTGCCTATAGGAAAAACATCTACTTAAACCAATTCGTATTTTATAATATGACAGATTTGAAGAAAATGTCTGACGAGCAGTTGGCATTGGCTTATGTAGGTGGTAACGACCGTGCGTTTGATTTATTGTTGGAACGCAATCAGTCGAAGATTTTTTCATATATTCTTTTTGTCGTACGCGACCAAGAAACAGCCAACGATGTCTTTCAAGAGACTTTCGTTAAGGTTATTTCAAACCTTCAGATGGGTAAATACACCGCCTCGGGCAAGTTTGGTGCGTGGGTTATGCGCATAGCCCACAACGTGATAATGGACTGGTACCGCAGTCAGAAGAGTGAGAATATCGTTGAGCCTACAGCGGACAACGACCTCTCCAATTTGCGCTCTTCTGGTTTGTCGGATGCCAGCATTGAAGCACAAGTGGTTAATGAGCAGGTGCTCGAGGATGTTAAAATCTTGATGAACTCGTTGCCTGCACCACAGCGCGAAGTGGTTTTCATGCGTTATTATCAGGAGATGTCGTTCAAGGAGATTGCCGAAACTACAGGTGTGAGCATCAACACGTCGCTCGGCCGTATGCGTTATGCAATTCTAAATATGCGTCGCATGGCTAAGAACAACGATCTCGCACTGGCATAAAAAGGGCGTTTCCTATCTTTTCAGCGACTTTATTGCCTCTTCGGGTTGTGGCGATTTGAAAATGTAGCTGCCGCTTACCAAAACGTCTGCACCAGCTTCGATGAGTAATGGTGCCGATTTGTCGTCAACGCCTCCGTCGATTTCTATCAGTGCTTGGCTGCCACTGCGGTTGATAAGGTCGCGCAGTTGAGAAGTCTTCTTCACGGCATTGGCTATGAATTTTTGTCCGCCAAAACCAGGATTTACACTCATTAGCAGCACCATGTCAACGTCGCAGATAATGTCTTCAAGCAGGGCGACGGGTGTGTGCGGATTAAGCGTCACACCAGCCTTCATGCCCGCAGCATGAATTTCTTGTACCGTACGATGCAGGTGAGTGCAAGCCTCGTAGTGAACATTCATCATCATTGCTCCCAGACGAGCCGTTTGCTCTATATAGTGCTCAGGATGAACAATCATGTAGTGAACGTCGAGGGGCTTTTTACAGATTTTTGCCACTGCTTCCATTACTGGAAAGCCAAACGAGATGTTTGGTACGAACACTCCGTCCATTACATCAAGGTGTAGCCAGTCAGCCTCGCTGCGATTGATCATTTCAATGTCTGCCTGCAAGTTGGCAAAGTTAGCAGACAATAGCGAAGGGGAAACGAGCGTTGCCATACTAATTGAGATAATTGAACTGGTAATTGTTGTTGATTTTCACCGACTTGTACTGACGGGCAATCTGTCGGATAATAAAAAGCGTCATTTCAGAGGGACGAGTCTCTTCGGTGGTAATTTGAGTCATAGGCTGATGTTGATTAGTGTTTATTTATTAAACGTGAACACTTGCCTGTTTATTATATTCAAATCGATATTTTATTTCGTTGTTTTCGAAAAGCATGTCTTTCCGACGTGGAAAGCATGTGTTTCCAACTTGAAAAGCATATCTTTTCAAGGCGAAAAGATATGCTTTTCATTTGCTTGTTGTAAGTTATTGATTTGCAACTTGTTCGGCACAGCGTTCTCCGTCGATTGCTGCCGAGACAATGCCTCCTGCATATCCAGCACCTTCGCCGCAAGGATAGAGCCCCCGCAGACTGACGTGTTGAAGCGTTTGGGCATCGCGCAGTATGCGTATGGGTGCCGATGTGCGAGTTTCCACACCTATTATGACGGCTTCGTTGGTAAGAAATCCGTGACTTTGTTTGCCGAATTGTCGGAATGCCTGCTGTAGTCGCGACGCTATAGGTTTATGCATCCAGAAATGTAAGGGGCTTGATAGTAGTCCTGGTTGATACGATGTTGATGGCAGGTTGAAACTCAATCGGTTGTTAACGAAATCAGCCATGCGTTGAGCCGGCGCTGTCTGTCGGCGATTGGCTTGTTGCCAGCAGAGGCGTTCGAGGTCTTCTTGATACCGTAATATGCGCAGCGGACAGTCGCCCTCTACATCGTCGGTACGCAGTTCGACCACCATGCCGCTGTTGCTCCATTGAGTGTTGCGATGTGATGGCGACATACCGTTGACCACAACTTGTTCCTTATCGGTTGCCGCAGGTATGACTACACCGCCAGGACACATACAGAACGAATACACTCCGCGTCCTTCTATCTGACTGACGAAACTGTACTCGGCTGCAGGCAGAAAGCGTCCGCGTCCCTCGCGCGAGTGATACTGTATGCGGTCGATTAGTGCCGAAGGATGTTCGAGGCGTACGCCTACGGCAATTCCTTTAGCCTCAATGGCTATATTGGCAGAATGTAGATAACGATATGTGTCGCGTGCGGAATGTCCAGTGGCGAGGATTACGTTGCCGAGTAGTTCCTTTTCCTCGCCTGATGGCAGATGGCGACACACGATACCACGGACTTCTCCGTTGGTTATGATAAACGACGTCATTAAAGTTTGAAAATGCACCTCACCGCCACTGTCGATAATAGTCTGTCTCATGCGCTCAATAACTGCTGGAAGGCGGTCGGTGCCAATATGTGGATGGGCATCGATGAGTATGTCGGTCGATGCCCCATGCTGGCAGAAAACTCGTAGGATTTTCTCCACCGACCCGCGTTTTTTCGACCGAGTGTAGAGTTTTCCATCGGAATACGCTCCAGCACCTCCTTCACCGAAACTATAATTGCTCTCTGGATTGATGCTCTGAGTGCGTGAAATGTCAGCTATGTCGAGCTTGCGCTCTCTCACATTCTTGCCTCGCTCTACTACAATAGGTCGGAGTCCGAGTTCTATCAGTCGGAGGGCGGCAAACAATCCCGCCGGTCCAGCACCTACAACGACCACAGATTGTTTGTCGCTGACATCGCCGTAAACAACTGGTTCGAAATCGGTTTCTTGCGGTTCTTCATCAATCCATACGCGCACAGCAAGATTGACAAAAATGTTTCTATGACGCGCATCGATGCTACGACGCAGAATTTTTACTGCTGTGACTCTCCGAAGGTCGATGCCCTCAGAATCGGCAAGATGCTGACGTATCTTCTCTATGCTTGCAGCCAACTCGGGTGCAAGGCGCAATTGAAAATCGCGAGACATGAAGTCGTTTATTGGTTATCGTTTATCGTTGCAAAGATATGCATATATTTTATATCTTTCAAACAGTAAGCTTACAATCTCTAACACTGTTCACTTTTTAGTATCAATGCCGTATGCACCCATCTGAATTTGTCGTTTTTCAGGTGGGTGCGATATTATTCTTGGCGATGCCAACAAAGATAAGTGAAAGAAAACAGAAAAAGAGAATAGAAAAATAAAATAGATGTATTTATTTTGCAATATATATACAAAATAGTAAATTTGCACACATTATTATAAAGCAAAGGATAAAATCCGTCATTGAGTCAGAAATGGTTTACGTCAGTCTGCCCGACACAAAGGAGCGAAGACTCGTCTTCTATCTTGCCATGGAGGAATACGTAGCGCAGAATATAGGCAGCGACGAGTGTTTCTTCATGTGGCAAAGTCGGCCAACGGTGATTTTTGGAAGAAATCAACTGATAGAAAACGAAGTAAATCAAGACTACTGTCGCAATCACGGCATTGAAATGTATCGCAGAAAGAGTGGCGGAGGCTGCGTTTATTCAGACAAGAGCAACGTGATGTTTTCATATATCACTCGCTCGGAGAATGTCAATCTGACGTTTAATAAGTACGTCAATATGGTGGCACTCGTGCTGTGCAAGTTGGGCGTTGACGCGAAAGCCACTGGCAGGAACGATATACTCATCGATGGGCGAAAGGTTTCGGGAAATGCCTTCTATCATATTCCCGGCAAAAGCATCGTTCATGGCACCATGCTCTACGATACCAATATGCAGAATATGGTTGGCTCTATCACACCAAGCAACGAGAAACTCGTAAGTAAAGGTGTAGAAAGCGTTCGCCAGCACATAGCCCTGCTGAAAGACTACATAAGCATCTCGATAGATGAATTTATGGCTTTCGTCAGAAACCAACTCTGTTCGGAAGAGATTTGCTTGACACATGAAGATGTGAAGAGGATAGAAGAAATAGAAAAAGAATACCTGACCGACGAATTTATCTATGGCAACAACCCTCGATACACAATCTGCAGGAAAGGCAGAATAGATGGAGTGGGGGAGATGGAAATGAGAATAGAAATAAAAAACAACACTATAAAGAAACTAAACATACTGGGTGACTACTTCCTCGTTGGCGATTTAGACCACAACATCATAAGTCCGCTCATAGGAAAAACACTAACGGCAGAGGCTATCAGCAATGCACTGCCCGACGATTTGAGCCAGACAATACTCAATCTGACGAAGAAAGAATTCATGAACATAATACTAAATAATCAATAAAACAAAAGAACAATGGACATTAAAACAACCTGTCTGCACGACAGACACGTGAAATTGGGAGCCCAGATGTCTCCCTTTGCAGGCTTCGATATGCCTATAGTTTACACATCTATCATCGAAGAACATAACGCAGTGCGCAATGCCAGCGGAGTTTTCGACGTGTCACACATGGGCGAAGTAGCAATAAAAGGTAAAGATGCAGAAAAATACGTGAACCACATCTTCACAAACGACGTGACGGGAGCACCCGACGGACAAGTGTTCTACGGCATGATGTGTTACGAAAACGGAGGTACCGTTGACGACCTGCTCGTTTATAAGATGGGCGAAAACGACTTCTTCCTCGTAATCAATGCTGCAAACATTGACAAGGACGTTGACTGGATGAAGCAAAACCTCGCAGGATTCGACGTGGAATTCAATCACTGCTCCGACTATTATGCACAATTGGCAGTACAAGGACCAGAAGGAGAGAAAATAGTCGAAGAAGTACTCGGACTGGAATGTAAAGACATTGTATTCTATAATGCACGTAGAGTAGATGTCGATGGCGAAACAATCATACTCAGCCGTACAGGATATACAGGTGAAGATGGATTCGAAATCTATGGCTCTCACGACTTCATCTGCCGTGCTTGGGACAAACTGATGGCTGACGGACGCTGCAAACCATGCGGATTGGGATGCCGAGACACATTGCGTTTCGAAGTAGGACTGCCACTTTATGGCGACGAACTATCAAACGATATAACACCTGTTATGGCAGGACTGTCGATGTTTTGCAAGTTCGAAAAAGAAGAATTCATCGGAAAAGAAGCACTCCAACAGCAGAAAGCCGATGGACCGAAAATGCGCGTTGTAGGACTCGAACTGAAAGATAAGGCTATCCCACGTCATGGATACCCAATCGTGAAAGATGGAGAAACCATAGGCGAGGTGACAACAGGATATAATAGCATATCTACAGGAAAGAGCGTTGCAATGGCTCTCATTGATGCAAAATACGGAAAACTCGGTACAGAAGTGGAAGTACAAATACGCAAAAAGACCTTCCCTGCAGTAGTAGTGAAGAAACGTTTCTACGATAAACACTATAAAAAATAAAAGAATCCTCAAGTTCCCTTCACAAAACAGGAAGAGAAAAAAACAGGAAAAAACATTCAAATAATTTATAAACTAATAATAAAAAAAACACAATGGCAAAAGTAATTGAAGGACTCTACTATGCAGAGTCACACGAGTATGTTCGCGTAGAAGGCGAATTTGGTTATGTAGGTATCACAGACTATGCTCAGCACGCACTGGGAAATATCGTATATGTCGATATGCCAGAAGTAGATGACGATGTTACAGCAGAAGAAGATTTCGGCGCAGTAGAGAGCGTTAAGGCTGCAAGTGACCTTATGTCGCCAGTTAGCGGAACAGTTGTAGAAATCAACGAAGCTCTCGAGGACACTCCTGAACTCATCAATCAAGATGCTTTCGAGAACTGGATTATCAAAGTAAAACTCTCTGATAAGGCTGAACTCGACAATCTGATGGATGCTAAAGCATACGAAGAATTCTGCGCAAAGCAATAAAAAAGTCAATAAATAAACACCATAAATTGACTATGCAGTACAAATTCTTTCCTCATACAGAGGACGATTTGAAGCAGATGCTCGACAAAGTAGGTGTAAAATCGCTCGACGAACTCTATGCCGAAGTACCAGAAAGCATCCGCTTCAAAGGCGAATATGATTTGCCCTCAGAAATGAGCGAGATGGAAATCCGACGTTTCTTCGACGCTCTCGGAGGCAAAAACAAGCAACTAACGTGTTTTGCAGGAGCAGGAGTGTACGACCATTACACACCATCTATCGTGCCAAACATCGTAGAACGCTCAGAATTCCTTACAAGTTACACTCCATATCAGGCAGAAATATCACAAGGAACACTTCACTACATTTTCGAATACCAATCGATGATGACTGCTCTAACAGGTCTCGATATTTCGAACGCGTCAATGTATGATGGTTCAACGGCAACCGCTGAGGCTGTAATGATGGCTAAGGCAAATGCAAAGAAAGCCAACAAAGTGCTCGTAAGCGCAACCGTTGACCCAAAAGTATTAAAGGTAGTGAATACCTATGCACACTTCAACGGAGTGGAAATCGAAATGATTAAGGCTACCGATGGCGCTACCGACAAGGCAGATATGCAGCAGAAGCTCGCAGCAGGAGGTGTCGCAGGAGTTGTGGTACAACAGCCAAACTACTTCGGTGTGATAGAAGATTATAGTGGCTACGCAGATGCTTGTCATGAGCAAAAAGCCCTTTTCATAATGAATAGCATCGCTGCCGACCTCGCTTTGCTGAAAACTCCAGGCGAGTGGGGAGCTGATATCGCTGTGGGAGATGTTCAATCACTTGGTCTGCCAATGTCGTTTGGTGGTCCATACGCAGGATATATGTGTTGCAGCGAGAAACTTATCCGTAAGATGCCAGGCAGAATCGTAGGCATGACAAAGGATAATCGTGGACAGCGAGCATTCGTTCTCACACTTCAAGCACGCGAACAGCACATCAGACGTCAGAAAGCAACATCGAATATCTGCTCAAACGAAAGCCTTATGGCACTCTTTGTAACTATATACATGTCGGTAATGGGTAAAGAAGGAGTGAAAGAGGCAGCTAAACGTTCGTTTGACGGAGCTCACTATATGTGTGAACAACTCGTAAAAACAGGAAAATTCACACCTGCCTTCAGTCAACCTTTCTTCAACGAATTCTGTGTTCGCTATCAAGGCAATGTAGATGAACTGCAAAAGAAACTTGCCGACAATGGTATTCTCGGTGGTGTAAAGGTCGCAGACGATTGCATTATGTTTGCAGTAACAGAGAAGCGCACAAAGGAAGAGATAGATAAATTAGTCGAACTCACAAAATAAACAAAGGGAGGAAAGTAAGATATGAATAATAGATTATATGGAAATCTGATTTTCGAGTTGTCGCACAGCGGACGCCGCGGCTACACTCTCCCAAAGAATGAGTTTGGCAACTATTCTCTCCCAGATGGCAGTAAACGCCAGACGGATGCTCCACTGCCAGAGTGTGACGAGATGACAGTAGTACGTCACTATACCAATCATAGCGAAAACAATTTCGGAGTAAATAATGGATTCTATCCTCTCGGCAGTTGTACAATGAAGTACAATCCTGTCATTAACGAGGATATGGCAGCCCATACAGCTTTTAGCGGACTTCATCCCATGCAGCCTGTTGACACAGTACAAGGCGCATTGGAAGTGTATTACGGTCTGCAAAAAGCACTTTCTTCACTTGCAGGACTGAGTGAATTTACTCTAAATCCATTCGCGGGAGCACATGGAGAATTGACAGGACTGATGATAATCCGCGCTTATCATGAGAAACGAGGAGACTTGAAACGTACTAAAGTTATCGTTCCCGACTCTGCTCATGGTACAAACCCTGCATCTGCAGCTGTTTGCGGACTTGATGTTCTCGAGGTAAAGAGTACCGATAAAGGTTTGGTTGACGTTGAAGACCTGAAGGTTATCATTGAGAAGGAAGGTGAAAATGTAGCTGGAATGATGATGACCAACCCCAATACACTTGGACTTTTCGAGCAACAGATACCCGAAATAGAGAAAATGGTGCACGATTGTGGTGGTCTTATGTACTACGATGGCGCTAATCTCAACCCAATGCTCGGTGCAAGTCGTCCTGGCGACATGGGATTTGATGTGATGCACATCAATCTTCACAAGACATTCTCTACACCTCATGGTGGTGGTGGACCTGGTAGTGGTCCTGTCGGAGTGAGAAAGGGACTCGAAGAATTCCTTCCCGCACCTCGAGTAGTAAAAGATGGCGATAAGTTCCGTGTCGAAACCGATGGCAGAAATATCTCTATCGGTGCATTCTTTGGCAACTTTGCAGTGATAATGCGTGCTTACACTTACATCTTAACACTTGGAAAAGAGAATATAAAGATGGTAGGTCCGCTTGCTACACTTAATGCGAATTATATCAAGGAAGCACTTAAGGATGTCTTCGAGCTACCTATTGACGGACTTTGCAAGCATGAGTTCGTTTTCGACGGACTGAAAGATAAGTCAACGGGTGTAACAACTATGGACGTAGCTAAGCGTCTTCTCGACTATGGCTACCACGCTCCGACAATCTATTTCCCATTGCTCTTCCACGAGGCAATGATGATTGAGCCAACAGAAAATGAGTCGAAAGAAACAATAGACGGATTTGTTTCAGTTCTTCGTAAGATTGCTGAGGAGTCAAAGAATGAACCAGAGACAGTGAAGAGTGCACCTCATAACACTCCAATAGGACGTGTTGACGATGTACTCGCAGCTAAACATCCTATCGTTACATACGCTCAATTATTGGCTGATAAAGACTAATTTATACAGATTAGACGGGTTGATTTTATTTTCAACTCGTCTATTTTTGTACCTTATTATTAATAATTCAGAAATGATAAAAACAGATCTTATCATCATAGGCTGCGGTCCCGGAGGATATAAAGCCGCCGAATATGCAGCCCACAACGGACTTCAAGTGACGATATTCGAGCGCGAACATGCGGGCGGAACGTGCCTCAACTGTGGATGTATTCCTACGAAAACACTCTGTAAGAATGCTGAAGTTCTCGATAATCTGCACGAAGGCGAAACCTATGGTATCAACAACTGCTCTTTCGATTTTGATTTTTCAAAAGCTATTGAGCGTAAGCAGCAAGTCGTTGAGACTTTGAGAAGTGGTGTAGAGACTCTTATGTCGATGCCAGGCATTACACTCGTCAAGGCTGAGGCACAATTCAAAGATGCAAAAACAGTTGTTGCTAATGGTGTGGAATACACTGCCGACAACATCATTATTGCCACAGGTTCACGCGCCAAGATGCTCCCTATCGCAGGCATAGACCTTCCACACGTTGTGACTTCCACCGAAATGCTCAATCTTCAGAGTATTCCTAAGCGTCTTGTCATCGTTGGTGCAGGTGTAATAGGTATGGAGTTTGCCAGCATATTCAATAGTTTTGGCAGCGAAGTTACTGTAGTTGAGTTTTTGAAAGAATGTCTTCCAGCTCTCGACAGCGATATAGCTAAGCGTCTTCGCCAATCGATTAGCAAGAAAGGTGTGACTTTCTCTATGCAATCTGGTGTGAAGGAGATAACTCCGACAGGTGTTGTCTTTGAACGGAAAGGTAAAGAAGAAACCGTTGAAGCAGACCTTGTGCTCATTGCTACAGGGCGTGCTGCAAACAGTGATGGACTAAATCTTGAAGCCATAGGAGTGAATGTGGAGCGTGGAGCAATTGTTGTCGATGACAATATGAAGACCAATATAGATGGTGTTTATGCCATTGGCGATGTTAATGCACGAATGATGCTTGCTCATGCTGCTACGTTCCAGGGTTTCCGAGCTGTTAACCACATACTCGGTCGAAAGGATGACATCCGTCTTGACCTCGTGCCTTCAGCCATATTTACTCATCCTGAGGCTGGTTGTGTTGGTCCTACAGAAGACCAGCTGAAAGAATCTGGAGTGGAGTATAAGTGTAGAAAAGGCTATTTCCGTGCGAATGGAAAGGCTTTAGCGATGAATGAAACCGATGGAATGGTTAAATTGTTGTCTGACAAAGACGACAAGATAATTGGTTGCCATGTGTTTGGTGCACATTCTGCTGATATTTCACAGGAGGTAAGTTGTCTCATTGCTCGCGAAACTACAATAGCTCAATTGCGAGATATGGTACATACCCATCCCACTTTAGGTGAAATTGTTTGGGAGACTGCGATGGCTTAATCCTATTCAATTTTTTAAGTACAGTCTGCGGCTGTTTGTCTTTCAAATATGGACAAGCAGTCGCATTTTATTTTATTCGTGATGGTATTGCTCTCCTCGCAATATAGTGCAGGCACGATAAATCTGTTCTGTGAGAATCAGTCGAGCCAAATCGTGCGAGAAAGTCAGTGACGAAAGCGAAATTAGTTCATCGGCTCTATCGTACATCCGTTGTGAAAATCCGTATGGACCGCCTATGACAAACACAATGTTTCGCCCTGTATTTTGCCTCTTATTGAGCCATGCCGACAGTTTCATACTCGTAAAAGTCTGCCCGCGCTCGTCAAGCAACACTACGTAATCTGCACTGTTTATTTGCTTTAATATCATTTCCGCCTCTTGCTCTTTTTGCTGGTTTTGACTTATGCCAGTATTACGTCGTGCGTCTTGCAGATATGTGATTTCAAAAGGTATATAGTGTTTCAATCTGCCTTTATAGTCATCCACGAGAGCTGCGATATGCTTATTAGCAGTCTTTCCTATTACGATTAGGTTGGTTTTCATCTACTTATGATAATGCTTTTTGCTGTTGCAAAGTTAGTGTTTTAGAATGGTTTTTAGTCGGAAATGGAAAAAATTACTCCCTTTCGCGCTCCCATTTCGAGTTAATTAAGTAATTTTGTCCTTGAAATAAATTATTAAACACATACAATTATGACAGAAGAAACATTACAATTGATAGCTCAGTGCGAGGCTAAAGCTCAAGAATGGCTTTCTGACGATTTCGATGCACAGACGCGAAACGAGGTGAAAGCGATGCTCGATAATGACGATAAGACCGACTTGATAGAGTCGTTCTATAAGCAACTGGAGTTCGGCACAGGCGGTTTACGTGGTATAATGGGTGCAGGTATTAATCGCATGAATATCTACACTGTTGGTATGGCAACGCAAGGCTTTGCCAACTATATACGCAAATCGTTCGACACGAATACCGAACTCAAGGTGGTCGTTTGCCACGATTGTCGCAACAATAGCCGTCTCTTTGCAGAAACAGTAGCTAATATATTCTCTGCAAATGGCATAAAAGTTTATCTCTTTGAAGATATGCGTCCTACGCCCGAGTGTAGTTTCGCTATCCGTCATCTCGGTTGTCAGGCAGGTGTAAACATCACAGCAAGCCATAATCCTAAAGAGTACAATGGTTACAAAGCTTATTGGGCGGATGGCGCACAGGTGTTGTCGCCTCACGACAAAGGTATTATCGACGAAGTTAACAAGGTAAAGATAGCCGATGTTAAATTCAACGGCAATAAATCGCTAATAGAAATTATCGGTAAGGAAATTGACCAAGTGTATCTCGAACAGATAAAGACCATCTGCATCGACCCTGAAGTTATTCGTCGTCAGCACGATTTGAAGATTGTCTATACTCCTTTGCATGGAGTTGGAATGACTCTCATTCCTCAATCGCTCAAGTTGTGGGGTTTCGACAATGTTCATTGCGTTGAGGAACAGATGCAGCGTAGTGGCGATTTCCCTACGGTAGTCAGTCCCAATCCCGAGAATGGCGAAGCCCTTACGCTTGCTTTGCGCGATGCCAAGTCTATTGATGCCGACTTAGTTATGGCTAGCGATCCTGATGCCGACCGCGTGGGTATGGCTTGCAAGAACGACAAAGGCGAATGGATACTTATCAATGGCAATCAGACTTGTCTGCTCTTCCTGTACTATATAATTACCAATCGCAAGCGAATGGGCAAGATGCAACCTACCGATTACATCGTAAAGACCATCGTTACAACGGAAGTGATACGCAAAATAGCCGATAAACAGAAGATTGAGATGCGCGATTGCTATACTGGCTTTAAGTGGATAGCCCACGAAGTTGCGCTGTCGGAGGGCAAACAACAATACATCGGAGGTGGCGAAGAGAGCTATGGGTTTATGGCTCAAGACTTTGTTCGCGACAAAGACGCTGTGTCAGGATGCTCACTACTTGCCGAAATTTGTGCATTTGCAAAAGACCAAGGCAAGAGTCTCTACGACCTTTTGATGGATATCTATATCGAATATGGTTTCTCTTACGAGCATACCATCAATGTCGTTAAACCTGGTAAGACTGGTGCCGACGAGATAAAATCGATGATGGAGAGTTTCCGCAATAATCCTCCAACAGATTTAGGCGGTTCGAAAATTACACTTTGGAAAGATTTCCTGACGCTTGAACAGCACGATGCAGACGGAAATGTTCAGAAACTGACCATGCCCGACAAGAGCAACGTCTTACAATGGTTCTGTGCCGACGGCAATAAGGTTAGTGTGCGTCCTTCGGGAACAGAGCCCAAGATAAAGTTCTATCTTGAAATAAAAGACTCATCGATGCACTCGGCTGTCGATTATGAGTCTTGTGTAGAACGCGCGAAAACGAAAATCGAAGCCATCAAGCAAAGTCTTAATCTCTAATAAAGCGACAAAAAATAGCCTAATCGATACAATTTGAAAATCAGAAGCGAAGGATTGTTGCCTCTCAGGTTTCGTTCCATTAGTCGAGCAAAGAGCTTATAAACACCTAACAGGCACTTGTCGAGGTGGTATTTCCGCACGCGAGTAGCCGTGACGATTAGGCGCGAAAAATCATAGAGTTGGTCTTTGTGCTCAAAAAGAGTACAAAGACCTTCTTTTGTTTTCGACAAAAAAGAAGAGTTGTCCTCGAAATCGTCGAACAAGACAGGATTGTTGATGTGGGCAATACCAATGTTGTGATTTTGAAGTTCCTTTCCCCAAAAAACGTCTTCATATCCATATTGCCGGTATTGCTCGTCGAAAGGTATCTGGAGCATCACGTCGCGACAAACGAGGAAGTTTGAAGTGTGAAAATCGTGATAGGGTTTTAGTCGTCGGTTGTCAACGCAGTGAATATGTTCACAACTTTTTTCGTATTTGTAACGAAGATTTTTTAGCAGTGTTTCGTTTGAAATAGGTAATCGATAACCGCCATATACAACCTCCTTTGTGGCATTTTCAATATAGTTTTTCAGAAATAAATCGCTATCGATGTTCATGTCACCATCGATAAAGAGTAGCCATTCGTTAACAGCTTGACTGACAAGAAAATTTCTTATAGCCGACCTTCCTACGTTTGGAGTGTGCTCAATGAAACGAGAATAAGCAAATTTGTTGATGATTTTGTTAGCCTCGATAGTAGATAAGTCACTCGAACCATCATCGGCTACAATAATCTCTATACCGATATTGGAAACAGCCGCCATTGCCGACAATTTCTCAACGAGCCTCACTGCCTTACAATTATAAACGGGAATCAGTATCGAAAGACTTGAAATCATACACTTTCTTTGTTTATATTATTAACGCTTCAGACTCGAGAATTATTGTACCCATTTTGGAAAGCATAACTTTCCGACGCGAAAAGCATAACTTTCCAACTCGGAAAGCATATCTTTTCACGCCGAAAAGACGTGCTCCCCGAAACGCCGATAAATAGGATTGCCAGCCAATGTGTTTCGATTAGTTCGTCACTTCCATTGAGATGTGAGAAAAATAATAATGAAAAATCTTTGATAATCAGACAGAAAATTATACCTTTGCAGCCGCTATTACGAGATAATGGCTAAAATTCAATTCATTAAACACTAAAAACAAACATGGCAACAAAAATTAGATTGCAACGTGGCGGACGCAAAGGCTATGCAGTTTATCGCATAGTAGTCGCTGACGTAAGAGCTCCACGAGATGGTAAATTTATCGAAAAATTGGGAATGTACAATCCTAATACAAACCCTGCCACTGTGGATTTGAATTTTGATCGTGCCCTTTATTGGGTAGGTGTTGGTGCACAGCCATCAGACACTGTTCGTAGCATTCTCAAGAGAGAAGGCGTTTACTTGATGAAACACCTCATGGGCGGAGTTTCGAAAGGTGCATTCGACGAAGCTACTTGTCAGAAGAAATTCGACGACTGGAAAGCTAACAAGGAGAAATCGTTTGAAGCTATCCGCGAAGGAGAAGTAAAGGCGAAGAAGCAAGCAATTGCGAAGAACCTCGAAGAAGAAAAGAAGGTGAACGAAGCTATCGCTAAAAAAGTAGCCGACAAAAAGGCAGCCGAAGCAGCTGAAAAAGCAGCAGAAGAGGCTGAAGCAGTAGCCGAAGAAGTGCAGGAGCAAACAGTAGAGGCAGAAACACCAGTTGCAGAGCCAGAGGCACCTGCTGCTGAAGAAGCAACAGAAGCACCTGCCGAAGCTTAACAGAAAACGATAAAAAGCAATAAAGTGGAAGATACTAACCAGTATTTTCCACTTTTTTATTACCTATAATGTACGCGCGAGAGCAATAATTTTTGTATGTAAAGAAATTTTATTAGCTTTGCACGTCATATATATCGAGTAACAAAAACAAAACATAATCACATGGGTGCAAAATTTGCAGAACATAAGACGCTAAATCTTACAGAAACAAACAACAAAGTACTTGAAAAATGGATGTCGTCCGACGTGTTTCATCGCTCGATAACCGAGCGGGAAGGCTGTCCGGAATTTGTTTTCTACGAAGGACCACCATCAGCCAACGGACACCCAGGCATACATCACGTACTGGCTCGCGCCATAAAAGATACATTCAATCGCTACAAAACGATGAAAGGCTATCAAGTGCAGCGAAAGGCAGGATGGGATACTCACGGACTGCCAGTGGAACTTAGCGTAGAGAAAGACCTCGGCATAACAAAGGTTGACATAGGTACGAAGATTTCTATTGAGGAATATAATCAGAAATGTCGCGAAAATGTGATGAAGTACACAGCTGAATGGCGCGACCTGACTGAGCGCATGGGCTATTGGGTTGACATGGATAACCCATACATCACTTACGACAATAAATACATAGAGACACTATGGTGGCTGCTGAAACAGTTCTACGAGAAAGACCTTCTCTATAAAGGCTACACCATTCAGCCATATTCGCCAGCAGCAGGAACAGGATTGTCATCGCACGAACTAAATCAGCCAGGATGCTATCGCGACGTGAAAGACACAACCTGCACAGCACAATTCCTCATCACTACACCAAAAGAGGAAATGACAAAATGGGGTAAACCATACTTCCTTGCATGGACAACAACTCCATGGACACTTGCTGCCAATTCTGCACTATGCGTCGGTCCGAAAATAGACTATGTGGCAATAGAAACGTTTAACCCATACACAGCCGAGCCTATCACCGTCGTTATGGCAGAAGCAAGAATATCAGCATACTTCAACGAACAAGGAAAGGATGCCGATTTCGAAGCCTATAAGAAAGGCGATAAGGTAATACCATACCGCATAGTAGCACATTATAAAGGCACAGACCTTGTCGAAATGCACTACGAACAGTTGATGCCATGCATCAAACCACTGACCGACGGCGCATTCAGAGTCATACAAGGCGATTATGTCACAACCGAAGACGGAACAGGTATTGTACACATAGCACCAAACTTCGGTGCCGATGATGCATTCGTGGCAAAAAAAGCAGGAGTGCCACCGATAGTGCTTATAAACAAAAAAGGCGAACACAGACCAGTAGTTGACCTCGAAGGAAAATACTATCGTATAGAAGACCTCGACGAAGATTTCGTAAACAAATTCGTGAATGTCAACGAATGGTCGAGATATGCAGGCAGATTTGTAAAGAATGCTTACGATGAAACACTTACAGATAAAGACGAAACGCTCGACGTCTTTATATCAATGAATCTGAAAATAGAAAACAAAGCATTCAAAATAGAAAAACACACCCACAATTATCCACATTGTTGGCGTACAGACAAACCAATCCTATATTATCCACTTGACAGCTGGTTCATTCGTTCTACAGCTTGCAAAGAGCGTATGGTAGAACTCAACAAAACGATAAACTGGAAACCTGAATCGACAGGAACAGGGCGTTTCGGAAACTGGCTCGAGAACCTTAACGACTGGAACTTGTCGCGCTCGCGTTTCTGGGGTACACCTCTGCCAATCTGGCGCGATGAAGACGGAGATGAAATCTGCATAGGTTCAGTAGAAGAACTCTACAACGAAATCGAAAAAGCAGTAGAGGCTGGATTTATGAAGGCTAATCCTTTCAAGGAAAATGGTTTCGTACCAGGCAACTATACACAAGAAAACTACGATAAGATAGACCTTCATCGTCCCTACGTTGACAATATAGTTCTCGTCAGCAAAACGGGAAAACCGATGAAAAGAGAAACCGACCTAATTGATGTTTGGTTCGATTCGGGAGCAATGCCTTATGCTCAGGCACATTATCCTTTCGAAAATCGCGAAGCTATCGATGATAACAAGGCTTTCCCATGCGACTTTATCAACGAAGGAGTTGACCAAACGCGCGGATGGTTCTTCACGCTCCATGCCATTTCGACAATGATATTCGACAGCGTGGCATTTAAGAACGTAATCTCATCAGGACTTGTGCTTGATGCTCATGGCAACAAAATGAGTAAGCGATTGGGCAATGCAGTCAATCCATTCGAAGCAATCGAAACCTATGGAGCCGACGCCGTACGCTTCTACATGATGACAAACTCACAGCCATGGGACAACCTCAAGTTCGATACAAATGGTGTAGAAGAAGTTCGTAGAAAATTCTTCGGCACATTGTTCAACACTTATTCTTTCTTCAGTCTATACGCAAATGTTGACGGTTTCGACCCATCGACAACAGAAGTGCCAGTAGCAGAACGACCAGAAATCGACCGCTGGATACTGTCAGCACTGCACTCACTGATAAGGAAAGTAGATGAAAGCCTATCGCAATACGAACCAACAAGAGCGGGACGATTGATAGAAAACTTTGTAAACAATGACCTCTCTAACTGGTATGTACGACTTAATCGTAAGCGTTTCTGGGGAAAAGAGATGAGCAAAGACAAACTATCTGCTTATCAGACACTATATACTTGTCTGCTTAATGTAGCAAAACTGCTCGCTCCATTCTCACCTTTCTATGCCGATGAAATGTATTGCGACCTCACATCGTCACTTGCACCAGAGAAAAAAGCTGACAGCGTGCACCTCGTAGAATATCCAAAATACGATGCCACTATCATTGATTCCGAACTGGAAGAACGAATGTTGCTATCGCAACGAATAACGTCGATGGTTCTGGCTCTCAGACGTAAAGTGAATATCAAAGTGCGCCAGCCGCTACAGAGTATAATGATACCAGCAGTAGATAATAAACAAAAAGATTATATCAGTGCAGTTAAAGAGCTTATACTCAACGAAGTAAATGTAAAAGAGTTGAACTTTGTTGAAGGAGCAGGCATACTTGTCAAGAAGGTGAAGTGCAACTTCCGCACTATGGGAAAGAAGTATGGCAAACTGATGAAAGGTGTAGCTGCCGTCATGAATGACTTATCGCAAGAACAAATTGCTGAACTTGAAACATCAGGTGCAATATCAATAATGGTTGAGGGAGAGACCTTGAAGGTTGATTCTGCCGATGTCGAAATTATCAGCGAGGATATCCCAGGTTGGCTCGTTGCCAACGAAGGCAATCTTACCGTTGCTCTCGAAGTGGAACTGACCGACGATTTGCGCAAAGAAGGACTTGCACGAGAATTGATAAATCGAGTTCAGAATATGCGTAAGGATAGTGGTCTTGAGATAACAGACAGAATCAACATAGTTGTTTCAGACAACGATGATATGAAAGCAGCATTAGTTCAATTCGACGAATATGTGAAATCGCAAGTTCTTGCAGATACTATCACAATAGAACCGAACGATGGTCAGACTGTAGAATTTGACGATTTTGCTCTGAATATAAAAATCAATAAAATATAAGAAATATGGCTGAAAAGAAACGTTACAGCGATGCCGAACTCGAGGAGTTTCGCGAAATAATCAACGGCAAATTAGAATTGGCACGCCGTGATTATACATCAATGATGCGACAGTTGCGTAATGCAGATGGAAATAGTGTAGATGACACATCTCCATCGTTAAAGTTGCTCGAAGAGGGCTCTACTATACAGAGCAAAGAGGAATTGATACAGTTGGCTTCGCGTCAGCAGAAGTTTATTCAAGGACTTGAGGCTGCACTTGTAAGAATAGAAAACAAAACATACGGAGTTGATCGAATAACGGGTGAACTCATTCCGAAGGAACGCCTGAGAATAGTGCCTCACGCAACGCTCAGTGTTGAATCAAAGAACGCGCGACGACACTAAATGACACAAGACTCAACACATCAGCACAAACGTCAATATGTATATTGGCTGATGGTCTTATTTCTTGTCGTTGTTGACCAAGCGATAAAGATACAAGTGAAGACCAGTATGTCACTTTATGAGTCAATTAAGGTGACAGACTGGTGTTTCATTAGTTTCGTGGAAAACAGCGGAATGGCTTTCGGTATGACTTTTATCAACAAGATTGTGCTGAGCCTTTTTCGCATTGTAGCATGCAGTGCTATTGGCTATTATCTTTATCAACAAATCAGGAAAAACAGTAGAACAATTTATCTCGTCTGTCTTTCACTTGTGTTGGCTGGTGCTTTAGGAAATATAGTCGATTGCACATTCTATGGATTGATATTCACAGAATCTTTGCCTGGACATATCGCGTCGGTCGTTAGCATAGGTGAAGGCTATGCACCAGTGCTTATGGGAAGGGTAGTGGATATGTTTTATTTCCCATTAGTAGATACCTATCTGCCCGAATGGTTGCCATTGGTAGGAGGAAACCATTTCGTGTTCTTTCATCCGGTATTCAATTTTGCTGATGCTTGTGTGAGTGTTGGTTTCGTAGCTCTGATAATTTTTTGTAGGAAAGAACTGAAAACCCTCTCAGTCAAGGAAACTCCAAAATCAGAATGATATCAAAAGGCGATAGTACTCTTGCTCATATATCTTTCGCAAAGATATTTATTGCTCTCGTTGGCTTGTTTGTTCTCATGTCGTGCAAGCCATCAATACCCAACGGTGTGATATCGCCATCGCGTATGGAGAAAATCCTTTACGATATCCATATGGCTGATGCAGTTGCCTTGAACGAAAACTACGACTTTGAAAAACTTGCAGAAAAACGTTTTAACTACAAGGAGGCTGTCTTTAGGAAATATAATATCACTTCCGAAGAATTTGACAATTCCATGAAGTATTATTATCGTCATTCCGACCAGTTACAGGATATTTACGAGAGAATGGCTAACCGATTTACAGATGATATCAAGTCGTTAGGTGGCGATGATTACGAGTTTGAACGCGAATACGCAGCCAATTCTGATACTGCCAACGTATGGACGCTTGCCAGAAATAAAGTTATGTATCCCTTATCACTTAACAATCGAATTGTTCATTCAATAAAAACCGACACAACACACTATGCAGGCGATAACTATCTCTTTGTTTTCCACTCTCAATATGTTATACAAGATGGTACGCGGGATGCTGTGGCGCTAATGGCAATAAGACTTGAAAATGATAGTGTCATAACACGCAGTCAACGAATAACGTCGGATACGGAATACAGAATCAATATCTCTCTTTCTCCAAATCAGCGAGCAAAAGATATTCAAGCATTCATTTATATGGGGAAAGGACGCGGCGATGAAAATGAAACAACGCTAAAGATGCTATCAGTAAAACATATCTCTCTATTACGGATACATCGTAGATTGCCAAAAGAAATAGAAATAAAGATGGCTGTGGCAGATTCATTAACAAACTAAACTATCAGAGCATGAACAGACGAGTGAAAAGATTGGCTTCGCACGACGTTTTTTTAGACGGAATACCTTTGGGACTTTACGTCGTAGAACTTGATGGCGACATTGTGGTCAATTATTTTCCACTTATCCGCGAATTGCCTTTTACCGAGTTTATAACACGACCGATATTTATCACGACCGACAACAACGGACAGAAAAGAATAAACAACTAATTTTGTTTCTTTATACATTACAAATATGGAATTTAAACGCATCTCTCCCGACGAACTTGAAGACCGACTTATAGAACTGGCTTTTGCCGAAGATATAGGCGATGGCGATCATACAACACTCTGCTGCATCCCAGCCGATGCGATGGGCAAGTCGAAGTTGCTCATCAAGGAAGAGGGAATCTTGGCAGGTGTGGAAGTGGCAAAAAAAGTGTTTGACAAATTCGACAAAGATTTGCAAGTCGATGTGCTTATAAATGATGGCGAACACATAAAGCCTGGCGATGTGGCAATGATAGTCACTGGTCGGGTACGGAGTCTTTTGCAGACAGAACGCCTGATGCTGAATATCATGCAGCGCATGAGTGGTATCGCTACGATGACCAATAAGTATGTGAAACTCCTTGAAGGTACTAATGCTAGAGTATTAGACACTCGTAAGACTACTCCTGGACTGCGTATGTTTGAAAAACAAGCTGTTAAAATAGGTGGAGGAGTAAATCATCGTATTGGACTTTTCGACATGATACTACTGAAAGATAATCATGTGGATTTTGCAGGAGGTATTGATAGCGCTATTGAGCGATGTCATAAATATCTAAAGGATAGAAATCTCGACCTGAAAATAGAAATTGAAGTGAGAAATTTCGACGAACTCCAGCAAGTTCTAAATCATGGCGGAATAAATCGAATAATGCTTGATAACTTCTCTGTAGCTGATACTCGAAAGGCTGTTGAGATAATCAATCATCGCTTCGAAACCGAATCGAGTGGCGGCATCACTATCGACACCATTCGCAGTTATGCAGAAACAGGAGTCGATTTCATATCAGTTGGAGCATTAACCCATTCAGTGAAAGGGCTTGACATGAGTTTTAAGGCAGTAAAATGATTATAACACTAAATACCATGAGACAACTATTTTTATCCCTAATCGTTCTGACAAGCGCTGTAGCAAGTGCTTGCACAAATTTCATCGTGGGCAAAGATGCCAGTGCCGATGGTTCAGTTATTTGTACTTACAATGCCGATGACTACGGTATGTTTATTAATCTGTGTCATTATCCAGCAGCTAAACATGCCCCAGGCACCATGCGACAGGTATATGACTGGGACACGGGCGAATATCGTGGCGAGATAGCTGAGGCCAAAGAGACGTATAATGTTATAGGAAACATCAATGAATATCAGGTGACTATAGGCGAAACAACCTATGGCGGACGAGAAGAAATGATTGACCCTACAGGTATTCTCGACTATGGTTCGCTCATTTACATCACTCTTCAGCGCTCAAAGACTGCACGTGAAGCAATCAACATAATGACTAATCTGGTCAACACCTACGGCTATTGTTCAAGTGGTGAGACCTTCACTATCTGCGACCCAAATGAAGCGTGGATAATGGAAATGATGGGTAAAGGACCAGGTTCGAAAGGTGCAGTATGGGTAGCCATTCGCATTCCCGACAATGCAATATGCGCACATGCTAATCAGAGCCGTATAACAACATTCAATATGAAGGACAAGAAGAATGTTCTCTATTCAAAGGATGTAGTAAGTTTCGCTCGTGAGAAAGGTTGGTTCAGTGGCAAAGATTCTGAATTCAACTGGAATATGGCGTATGCCGAGCCCGATTTTGGCGGTCGTCGCTATTGTGAGGCTCGTGTATGGAGTTTCTTCAACCATTTTGCCGACATGATGCCTTATCTCGATTATGCTGAGGGAAAGGTTGCTGGAGCTAAGCCGATGCCTCTTTGGATTGTTCCTAATAAGAAAGTGTCTGTTCAAGACATAGAAGAATGTATGCGCGACCACTACGAGGGTACTCCTTTTGCACTTGACAACGACATCGCAGCAGGTCCATGGGATATGCCATATCGCCCAACACCTCTTTCGTTTGAAGTTGATGGAAAGCAGTATTTCAACGAGCGTCCGACCAGTACACAACAGACAGCCTTCTCTTATGTGGCACAGATGCGTTCTTGGTTGCCTCGCCAGATAGGTGGAGTGCTATGGTTTGGCAACGACGATGGCAATATGGTAGCATATACACCTGTTTATTGTGGAAATACGAAACAACCAGTATGCTACAACACTCCTGGTGCTGATGCAGTAACATTCTCCGACAAAAACGCCTTTTGGGTATGCAACTGGGTGAGCAATATGGTCTATCCACGCTATTCGCAGATGTTCCCTTCGCTAAAAGAAGTGCGCGATTCGCTCGAAAAATCGTATTTCGACAATCAAGCATCTGTGGAACAGCGTGCTCTTGAACTTTATCTTCAGGGCGAGAATGTGGCAGTTAATTATCTGACCGACTACAGTAATGAAGTGGCAGAGCAGATGCTTGAGCGCTGGCGTCAGTTGGCAACTTACCTCATCGTTAAGTACAACGACATGGCAATCAAACCAGAAAAGGATGGCAAGTTTGAGCGTACAGCGACAGGGCAGGGTGCTCGTGTGGCACGACCAGGCTATAGCGAGAAGTTTAAGAAGCAGATTGCCAAATACCATGGCGACCGCTTCCGCCAACCATAAGCGTGGATGAAGAAAAAAGCTATATTGTTTGATTTGGATGGAGTGGTGCTCGATAGTGAACACCACTACACCCAATTCTGGCGTCAAGAGGGCTTGCGTTACCATCCCGAACAGGTCGGTCTGGCTGAAGAAATTAAGGGTTGCTCGCTCGAAAAGATACTTGACAGATGGTTTGGTGATGTTGCCAGCCAACATAAGGCAATCGTTCAACGATTAGACGAGTTTGAACGAAATCTTCCTTTCGATTATATTCCAGGAGTAACCGACTTTTTGAAGGTTGTCAAAGCTCAACAATTCAAGACTGCAATAGTGACGAGTTCCACTCGACAGAAAATGCAATACGTCAGTGATAAGCATCCAGAATTACGCCACTTAATTGATGTTCTTGTCACAGGCGATGACGTCTCGCAGAGCAAACCATCGCCCGAAGGCTATTTGCACGCTGCCCATCAATTGGGCGTAGAGCCTGAAGAGTGCGCAGTTTTCGAGGATAGTTTCAATGGACTGAAGGCGGGACGCGCTGCAGGAATGATAACAATAGCACTGACTACAACCAACCCTCGAGAACTATTAGCAGATAATGCCGACTTGGTTGTTGATGATTTCACATCGGATGAATTGATAAAATACATATTATAACACATTTACAAGAAACAATGGCAGGATATTTAGTAAGCGATAAGCGCAAGGTTACTACCCATCGGTTTATGGAAATGAAGCAGAAAGGTGAGAAGATTTCCATGCTAACTTCTTACGATTTTACCACTGCTGGCATCGTTGATGGTGCTGGTATAGATGGTATTCTCGTCGGCGATAGTGCTTCAAACGTAATGGTTGGCAATGCCACGACTCTTCCGATGACAGTCGAGCAGATGATTTACCATGCCCGTTCGGTATCAAATGCTGTAAATCGTGCCTTAGTGGTCTGCGATATGCCCTTTGGTAGTTATCAGATAGATCGTCACGAGGGATTGAAAAACGCCATAAAAATAATGAAAGAGAGTGGCTGCGATGCCTTGAAACTTGAGGGAGGAGAAGAAATCTCCGACACTATAAAAGGTATTCTCGATGCAGGCATACCAGTTATGGGTCATCTCGGTCTTACTCCGCAGAGCATAAACAAGTTCGGAACCTATGCTGTAAGAGCTACCGAAGACGCTGAGGCGCAAAAACTTTTGAGTGATGCGCGACTGCTCTCGAAGATAGGATGTTTTGCAATTGTCTTGGAAAAGGTACCAGCTACACTTGCTCGACAGGTTTCGTCGGCAGTGAAATGTCCAACTATTGGTATTGGTGCGGGTGCAGGTACAGACGGTCAGATACTCGTTGTCGATGATATGTTGGGCAAGACACAAGGCTTCTCGCCAAAGTTCTTGCGTCGCTATGCCGACCTTTACAATGTAATGACCGATGCTATTGGGCAATATGTTACCGATGTGAAGAATTCATCTTTCCCTTCTGATGCAGAGTCCTATTAGTTATTTGTTTCTTTTACTGTCGCGGATAGGTTTGTCGTTGGCAGTCTATCTGACAATATCGGAACGTTTACTGTCGCTGGATAGTCATAGCCGAATGGTCGTACTATTGTCGTTTGTCGTAGGGCTACCATTGCTCGGGGCTACTGTCTCTTATGCAGTCGAACGTCACCGACGCAACCATAGTTGCATGGTGGCAATTGTTGTTGTTGCCTTGTTACTAATCAATGTTAACCTACACGACGATTTAAGCCTTGCTCTATTGTCGCTGAACTATTTGCTAATAGCCTCGTTCTACGCTTTGGCGCAAATGGTTCTGCAAGGTACACTCATAATAGACACCTCGCCTACAGAGAAGCGGCACTTCGCTCACAATACATCTTTGATTGTGGGGGTAACTCTTTTCTTTGTGGTGTTTTTTGTCTTAAAAGGCGATAATGTGTGGTGTAGTGTTATAGATTTACGTCAAACCTCGTTTGCCTTTCTCCATAATGCAATTCTTGCTCTTGTCGCAATACTGCTGATAGCCTTTGTGCGCTTTCCTTTTCGTAGTCCAGAAGACAAAGTAGGCTTATGTTCTACCGACCGATTTCTGCTTGTCGAGAAATTGCCCATAGTGGTTTTGTCAATCGTTATAGCTGTTCTGTTGTCGTTCGCTTCGGTTTTGTTGGCATTTTTGTTTATCGTAATCAGCAATATGGTAATGAATTATAAACTGACAAAAGTTCATTGCAAGCGTTCAACAGTGTTCAACATGACCTGGCTCGCAGCTGAAACGACAATGTTTTTAGCCCTACTATTTTCTAAGATTTAACATGCTTGGTCATTTGTTTTGACCGCAAGTACATCATGGCATATAGTTAGAGTTGTTTGAATTCTGATAAAAGAATCGTATATTTGCCGATGTTAATTTTTTTTCTTACATCAATTAGTAATTCGATGAGCAATCAGATACTTTCCATTAAAACTTTCGACCAGCTGAGCGTTGAGCAGCTTTATGAAATTCTGAAAGCACGATTTGCTGTGTTTGTCATGGAGCAACGTTGCTTTTATCTTGACATGGACGATATAGATTATGATAGTTTCCATATTGTAATTTCCGAATCGTCGAAAGTCGTTGCCTATGCCCGACTTTTTCTTGAGTATTCGCCTGACGTTTGGCATATAGGCAGAGTCCTTACAACACGACGCCGAGAAGGATTTGGTAAGCGAGTAATGATGGCAGCAATCGACAAAGCGCGACAAATGGGAGCAACTATGATAAACATCGATGCACAAGTTCATGCAACCGAATTTTACGAGCAACTCGGTTTTGTAGTATGCTCAGAACCATTTTACGAAGCCGAAATTCTTCACGTCAAGATGCAGTTACCACTTCCTAAGGCATAATACTGATGAAGAAGTTCATGTTATAGCTCGACGTTCTCGACTCTAAATAAAACAGCGGTGAAGAATTCAATGCTGATTGCGTTAATGTTGTTGACATTCCAGATGATTCTGAGCAATCTAAC
>CAMOVK010000015.1 GCA_946627325.1 uncultured Prevotella sp.
CTCCAACGATGTAATAAACTCTGGTGTTGTTCTTTTCTGTTCCATAACCTCTTCCTTTATGAAATCCATATCCTGACATGACCTCTGTCGATACATGTCTATCAATGAGCCAGGCATTGTAGGTGCTGGCATTGAAACCTCTCCCATCGTAGCCTCTCCTGCCTGTCAAGTGGCGCATGGTCACAAACATCTTCCACCATCCGATTGAACTGCAGCCGCAAATCCATGTTAGCAACAGAGAAATAATGAATGTTGTTTACCTTACTCATTTATTGAAAATTATGATTTTGTACGAATGAATTACAAAATTAGTGTGTTTTTTTTAAGATAGACAAAGAGTTGCCGAATAATAATACAAAATCATAATCTTTTCATAAAATTTCATAATCATATTCTATAAAATTAGATGTAAATTTGCAGCAAGGAAACAAATAAATCATTTGAACATGAGAAAGAAAATCTTGATTTTCGCCTTGACCTTTACAAGTATCACAACACTGGGGCAAACTTTAGAGGAATGCCAACAGGCTGCGGAGCGCAACTATCCGCTGATAAAGCAATTCGACCTCATCAGTAAGACAACCGAACTGACAATATCCAACATTCAGAAGGGCTGGTTGCCACAAGTGTCTGCCTCGGCACAAGCGACGTATCAAAGCGACGTGGCGGCGGTTTCCATGAAGTTGCCCATCAGGTATTCGCCCTTCTCGGCATAGGCATCGTCATGAGTACCTGGGCAGTAAAGAGTTATAAGAAAAACCATTAATCCCAAAAACATACATATATATTATCCTCGTAAAACTATAGGCAAACGCCTGTTACCGAACTTTGTAGCTGAACCAATTACATAACTCCAAACCATGACTGGTCAAAGCATCGTGAATTTGGTGTCTGCCGTTTTTCAGATGTATGATAAGATATTTATCATTTTTCATATTATTGATGTTTGTACTATGACTCTTTTACCATAGAGCTGTAAAAAGTAATCAAAACACAATCGTGTGTAATAAACTTTTCGTATCTTTGTCGCATACCAATCGATGTGGAATACTTTTGTATTCATTATTTTCATTCATTTTCACATGCTAATTATCCTTCAATATAAAGGAGGTGCGACCTATTCCAAAAGTTGAGTTTATGGAGTGATACCAAAATCAAAAGTATTTTGCTATGGAGATAATAGATAAAAAAGGCAATCAAGATTTGATGAATAGAGCAAAAACGCTTTTTCTCTGTTCCAAAATGACTCCAATAGGGCTGTATGGGCATGTGTTCAAATGGACAGACGGACTTACGGAGAAAGATTGCATAGCCTGTTTCAATTCTACCGACATGGAATCGGAGGTGTTGAAGGCGCTCCTTGTTGCAAAAATTCCTACCATTTTGTTTGTCATGAACCGCTTCACTGATGTGAATAACATTCAAATAGAACAGGCATTAAAAGAAAACAGAATGCTCATCGTTACCCTGAGGCGTAATGAACCAAAAGGGAAAGGATTTACACCCAGACTGAGAAATGAATATGTGTTATCACTTTGCCAACATGTTGTTTGTGGCTATATCAATAAAAATGGAAGTGTATTCCCTTTGTTGGCTGGACGAAAAGATGTTGTAAATCTTATTGATGAAAGTGAATATTCGATGGTAGCAGAACCTGTTGTTCGCCATGAACGATGGACAGTGGCACAGGACAAGATTCTTCTCAGGATGTTTTATAATGACATGGGAATCCATGCCATCCATAAACAGCTGCAAAAAACATATGCAGCAATTTACGCACGCTTTCATTCCATCACGCAAGCAGAAGAATTACTAAAGGGGCGAGAGTTTGAGGACTATGTGCTAAGCATGTTTAACCTTCAGAAAGATGATAAACTCATCCTGCAAGAATGGCAGGGAGACAAATCGTATGGAATGATTAATCCGGAAAACAACAGCAATCCTGATTTCGTCTTCCGTTACGGACAAAAAGAATTTGCCGTAGAATGTAAATGGCGAGAGAAACTAAATCATGATTTGAGTAAGGATTTATTTCCTTCAAGAAGAATTGAGAATTACACGCATTTCTCCAAAGTTAGACACATACCAGTAACTATCATCCTTGGTGTAGGAGGCGAGCCATGCTATCCAGAACTGCTTTACAAAATTCCTTTAGAGAAAATCGTTTATATTACCTCTGGAAAACAATCGATTGTTGATTATTTATATTCTTTACAATCGTTCAATGTTTCTATGTTCTTACGGAAAGAGGAAATTCCCAAATAGAAAGCATATACCCTACATGAGAAGCGCATGCAATTTTCT
This sequence comes from uncultured Prevotella sp., assembly GCA_946627325.1. Taxonomy (GTDB): domain Bacteria; phylum Bacteroidota; class Bacteroidia; order Bacteroidales; family Bacteroidaceae; genus Prevotella. The sequence goes on from CAMOVK010000015.1 coordinate 2,305, forward strand.
AATGCCTACAAGCCTTGGAGTACTAAAGATGACGAAATACTTTTTAAACTACACAACGAAAACAAAAGTATAAAAGAACTTATGTTAATTTTCAAGCGTAATGAGGGCGCTATTCGTTCAAGAATTAAAAAACTGATTTGTAATGACAATGGAGAAAAATAGTAAAATAAGGATTATGACCGATATTGAGCGTATAACCGACATGGAGCTTCGCTTTGACCGAGTTGACGAGGCGTTGCGTGCGGTGGAGAAGGCGGTGGATACAATCATCCACCTTAAGGAAGATATCATGAAACTTGAAGCCTACTATTCCAGTGACGAATGGAAAAAGGATTTCAAGTCAGACGAACTTGGGCTTCTGCCTGATAACCTCAAACGCGGAGTGCTTGGCGAGGATTCCATCTGGAACCTTCTCGAACGTGTTGATACCGTCAAGCAACGAATGCTCGATTTCGTTTCGAAGGATGGCGAATGATTAGTTTGGCGAGGAGTACATAGTGGGATTTAGAATGTACCTTTTTATTGATTTTTGATTATTATAAAATCTCTTTTTCGTATATTTGCATCATACTAAACTTCATGGCATCACTTGCTCGACGTCGGTGAGCCATCGTTTTTAGTATAAAGAAATAGGTGTTTCACTCATAAAACTGATCTATCATGACTCGACAATTCATCGTTTCGCTGCTGATGCTTCTTACCGTTTCGGTTCAAGGCATCAACGCACAGAACAAGACAGTCAGACGCTGTGCTGCCACCACGCAACAGGGCATACAGTGCAAGAACAAGGTTTCGGGCAAGACAAAGTACTGCAACGTTCACAAACCGAAGGCTACCGCCAAGAAACAGTGCAAGGGTAAGACCCAAGACGGCAAACGTTGCCAGCGAAAAATCAAGAAGGGTAACTACTGTTCACAACATAAGAAATAAGTTTTATCAACAATGTCGTCATTGAAACCTTATTTCCACGAGGGTCTCGCAGAGGCTGGGTGCGACGAGGCAGGGCGCGGCTGCTTGGCAGGCAGCGTGTTTGCTGCTGCCGTGATTTTACCTCCCGACTACTGTAATGAGCGCCTCAACGATTCAAAGAAACTGACCGAGCGCCAGCGATATGCTCTGCGCACAGAGATAGAGCGCGACGCGCTGGCTTGGGCTGTTGCTACAGCCACCGCCGAAGAAATCGACGATATAAACATTCTGAACGCCTCTATCATTGCCATGCACAGGGCTCTTGATGCCTTGAAGATAAGACCCGAGGCTATAATCGTCGATGGCAACCGCTTTAAGCCCTATTCGGACCTACCCTATTCAACGATTGTTAAGGGTGATGGCAAGTATTTGTCGATAGCGGCGGCTTCAGTCTTAGCAAAGACTTATCGCGATGATTACATGGTGGAGCAGGCAAAGCTGTTTCCCATGTACGGCTGGTTGCAAAACAAGGGCTATCCTACCAAAGCACACCGAGAGGCTATCAGGCAGTACGGAGCGTGCCCAATACACAGGAAAACATTCAAATTCTAATACCAAAAACACAACTTTTTTGTTTTGAGGCACGACAAACTTCAGCGCGAGCTCGACCTCATACTGATGCTTTCAGACAGCCGATACTACTCGGCAGAGGAACTTTCCGACAGGCTCAACCTGTCGCTGAGAAACGTGTATTACTATCTCGACTTCCTCAGACAGAGCAATTTTCTCGTTGAGAAACAGGGCAACAGATATCGCATCAACCGCAGGTCGCCATTCATTAAGAAACTGACCACGATGCTCGATTTCAGCGAAGACGAGGCTATTTTCATCAGTCAGTTGCTTGATGGGGCTAATCCGTCAACTCCGCAGGTGCGCTCTATAAGGCAAAAACTCAATCGTTTCTACGACTTGAACATTCTCGACACTGCGTATATTGATGAGCAGTACATGAGAAACGTTGCTGTACTCTATAAGGCTATCAAGTACGAACAGATGGCAAAGATATGCGGTTATGAGTCTCAGCACAGTCAAACGAAGAGCAATCGCATAGTTGAGCCTTTCTCGATGATAAACCATAACACTGAGGTGCGCTGCTATGAACTGAAAAGCGGTCAGTGTAAGACTTTCAAACTCTCGCGCATGGAGCATGTTGAACTTATCGACTTGAAATGGACATTCCGCGAACAACATCGTAAAATGCATACTGATGTATTCATGTTCTCTGCCGAAGAGACCACTATCGTAGAACTAATTCTCGGCAAGCTGTCAGCCACTCTGTTGCTTGAGGAATATCCTGGCTCTGCTGCCTATCTCTCTCCTGCCGACGATGGCAGATACGGGCTTCGTTTGCCAGTGTGCAGTTTTCTCGGCATAGGGCGTTTTGTTAAAGGGCTGGCAGAAGACATTGAGGTCGTAGCACCCGAAGAATTCAAAGATTATCTTAGTCGGAATAAACCTAAGAGTTGAATTTTTAGCCTCCAATAAGTTGCTGGGGGCTTATTTGTTCTATAATAAAACGTTGATAGCCGTCGAAATCTCAACAGCTTTTTTGCTCGGATTTCGACGGCTATCGTTGTTTTAGGATATCGAAATAAGTGTTATTTCACTACATATTTCTTTCCGTTGATAATGTAGATGCCTTTTTCTGTTGGCTTCTCTGCGAGTTTCATTCCTTGTAGGTTGAATGTTTTCGCTGCTGCATTGTCGGTAGAAACGGTGCTTATTGCGCTCGGAGCGAGAGTTGTGAACGTGATAGGTTCTGTCCATTCGCTTGTACGGTCGCCGTCGATTGCCTGTACGCAGAATGTGTATTCAGTGTCTGGGTCAAGGTCTTCAATGGTCATTGGGTTGTCTAATACGTTTTCGACAATAGTCCATTCGTCGTCGGACGACGTCTTCTTGTATCGTGCGTTTACTGTTCCGTAGTCGTTGTTCCAACCTATTGTGACTGTTGTTTCTGTGATGGTAGCAATGAACAGGTCGGTTGGCACTACTACTGGGTGTTCGAGAGTTGTAAACAATACTGATTGTGTCCATTTACTTTCCTCTGCACCATTGAATGCCATTACTTGTGCTTCATAGGTTGTTGATTGAGTGAGATTTTCGATGGTGTAAGGCGATTGGTCTGTATCTATTTCTGTCCATTCGCCTGGTGCGATTCCGTCTTCGCGTGGGTATGTCAGTGTTAAATCGTCGATTACGAGGTAGTACTGGTTTGTGCAGTTGAAGTGTCGAATTGCGATGTATCCCATCTGTCCTTGGTATCCACTCAGGTCGGCGCTGTATTCTGTCCATTCTCCTGTAGTTTCAAATTCGTCGCTTACCTCTGTGAAGTCTTCTGGACTGGTTCCCGTAGTTGCAACAAAGAATCCGAAGTGCTCTTTTGAATAAACTGCATCTTGTGCAATAGCCCAAACCGAAACTGTGCCATTGAGTTCTATCAGTGGTGAGATGAGCCAGTTGTCGGGCGTGAGAGCTGTTCCCATATAATAGCTACGCGACAGGAATGCACCTTCACCGCTGTGTTTTTTTACAGCTTGGACTGTTGTGTGTTCCCATCCATATCCGTCATTATCGGCATCGATTTTCGCCCAGTCGGTTGGTTCCTCTTCGAAATCGTAGGTCACGGTTGGCATTTCTACGTATTCGCGATATCTTAGTCGGAAGCCGTCTATCTCGTTTCCTACCCATTCGAGTGTTGCTGTCTCTTCGGTCACTTCTGCGACAGTGAGTTGTTCGGGTTTGCGAGCCAATTCCTCAATTGTCAACACTCGTATGTCGGGAGCCCATTCGCTCACTTCGCCATCACGCACTGCCTGAACTGATATGTCGTACTTGGTGTTAGCCTTCAGTCCAGAGATGATGTATGGATGCTCAGTCACCCCATAGATGTAAATAGGTTCGATTTCGTTTCCTACGCTTCCAGCCGCTGCGAAACCTATCTCATCGACGCATAATAGGTTCATATCGGAGCAATTGAAGTGTCGGATTGCTACATAGCCTTCTGCTCCGTCGTATTCATCACCTGTCAGGTCGATGGTGTAATGAGTCCATTCGGATGTAGTAATAAACTCTTCAGATACTTGAGTGAAACTCTCAAGTTCGCTATCTGTTTTCGATACGAACACTGCGAAGTGTTCTTTGTCGAAAGGAGCAGACGTTCCTTTAGCATAGAATGAAAATGTTCCTTTAAGTTCTATTTTTGGTGAGATGAGCCAGTTGTCGGGTGTCAGTGCTCCATTGGCATAACTTTGCGAAGCCACACCACCATCGCCAGAAAAGTAATAGTTCGAGTAGGCTGTGCCATATATACCATACCAATTGCGTCCGTCGCCATCGCCGTCAATGCTTGTCCATTCGCCAAGGTTACCATCGTCGAAACTCCAGATTGTCATGTTGCTCTCATCAATTTCCTGTACGCGGATGTTCCACTCTGTGGCTTGACTCACATCTGTCCAATCAACACTTACCCAGTTGTTTGATACTGCCGTTGGAGTGAGATACAATGGTGGTAAGAGTTCTGCAGGGTCTTCGCCCTCCTTTTTTGGTAGTGCCATCTTTGCTGATGGTTGGCGCATACCGTCAATGGCTGGCAACTCGCTGCGTTTTTGTACTTGTGCAGATAATGTCATTGGCAGACATACTGCACCTAAAAGAAAAAGTAATAATTTTTTCATGGTAATTATGTTTTAGTTGAAAATCGTTGCTAATATAGGTGTTATTTTTAATAAAATAAACCTTTTTAAGATTTATTTTCATTTTGGCGAGTGAATTTTTCGAAATCCGATGTTTTTTATGCCGATTTTGTGTGTTATTGGTATTGAATTTGGGGAGCATGTGTTTCCGACTTGGAAAGATATGCTTTCCGACTTGGAAAGACGTGGTTTCCGACTCGAAAAGGCATGCTTTCCGCAACCTGTGTATTTATGGGCGATGCAGAAGAATTATTCTATCGACAGAGAAGAATTAACATATAAAATTTGTAATTGAACCACTTGTGCAAAAACCGACTTTAACTTTGCATTCAGAAAATCACCCCAGAAAAACAAAAGTAAACACTTCTCATTCGTTAAATCTTAAAAAACTACTAATCATGATGTTAGAATCCAACAATCAACTATCAAAGAATTTCACTCTCGAAGAATTTACTCGTTCGGCTACGGCTCAGCGACTGAATATCGACAACACGCCTAAACCCATCCACATCGACAATATGCGACACCTCTGCAACAATCTGCTCGAACCGCTCCGCAAAGTATTCGGACCGATAATCATCACATCGGGCTTCCGCTCACCACGACTGAACGCTGCCGTTGGTGGAACCCTACTTTCGCAACACATCAAAGGAGAAGCTGCAGACATAAGCATAGTATCGGCACGACAAGGACAGAAAATGCTGGAATGGATTAGAGACAACCTGCTCTTCGACCAACTAATCCTCGAACATTCGACAACGGGCAGTAGCTTATGGCTGCACGTCTCGCTGAAAAAAGACAAGAAGGAAAACAGGAAGGAAGTGCTCCGCCAATGTCAACGGTGCCACAAAATACAACCGATAACCAAATTCCTAAAAACGGGTATAGATACCCGACGCCATGTATGCAACCACTGCTTCTACACAGAAACTATCATACCAAGCCGACAAAGAGCCATAATCAGAGCGTCGGAAAAGAAATTAAAATATTGTTGAAGAAACAAAAAGAAAAAACGCCACAGACCTTCCATCTGTGGCGCTTTTATTATAAATAATGTATAACCTTCTTAGTCTGCCAGTTTAGCCTTGATAAACTCACGGTTAAGGCGGGCAATGTTAGCGATAGACTCATTCTTTGGACACACTGCTTCGCAAGCGCGAGTATTTGTGCAGTTGCCAAAACCGAGTTCTTCCATGCGCATAACCATTGCCTTTGCACGCTTCGCAGCCTCTGGGCGTCCTTGTGGAAGGAGTGCGAGCTGACTTACCTTCGATGATACGAAGAGCATAGCCGAGCCGTTCTTACATGCTGCCACGCACGCTCCGCAACCGATGCAGCTGGCGCAGTCCATCGCTTCGTCGGCATTCTGCTTTGGAATGAGGATTGCGTTAGCGTCTTGTGCCTGTCCGGTACGTACTGTGGTGTAGCCTCCTGCCTGAATAATCTTGTCGAAAGCATTGCGATCAACCATACAGTCTTTGATTACAGGGAATGCTGCAGAGCGCCATGGCTCAACAGTGATGACGTCGCCATCGTTGAAACGGCGCATATAAAGCTGGCATGTGGTTGCTCCGCGCTCGGTCTTACCATGAGGCGTACCGTTGATATAGAGTGAGCACATACCGCAGATGCCTTCGCGACAGTCGTGGTCGAATACGAAAGGCTCTTTGCCTTCGTTGATTAGTTCTTCGTTGAGGATGTCGAGCATCTCGAGGAATGAAGTATCGTCAGGGATATTCTTCATCTCATGGGTGTCGAAATGACCTTTCTCGCGAGGTCCGTTCTGACGCCAAAATTTTATTGTGAATGAAATATTTTTTGCCATAACTAATTCTTGTAATTACGTGTTTGTACCTTTATTGCTTCATATTCGAGAGGTTCTTTGATGAGTGTAGGCTCGTTGCCTTTGCCTTGATACTCCCAGCATCCAACGTAGAAGTAGTTCTCATCGTCGCGCTTAGCTTCGCCTTCTTCGGTCTGATACTCTTCGCGGAAGTGTCCACCACATGACTCGTTGCGTGAGAGCGCATCGTAAGCCACGAGTTGTCCCATCGTAATGAAGTCGCGCAGGTGAATAGCCTTGTCGAGCTCAATGTTAAGTCCCTCTTTCGAGCCTGGTATGAAGAGGTTGGTATCGAACTCTTTCTGAAGTTTCTTCATCAGTTCGAGACCTTCTTTCAGTCCTTCTGCGGTACGTCCCATACCTACATGCTCCCACATAATGTGTCCGAGTTCCTTGTGGATAGAATCGACTGAGCGTTTTCCTTGTATGCCCATTAGTCGGTCTATTTCAGCCTGCACAGCCTTTTCTGCCTCTTCAAACTCAGGCAGGTCGGTCGATATGCGTGGCCAAATGGTCTGGTCGGCAAGGTAGTTTTGGATAGTGTAAGGCAGTACGAAGTATCCGTCGGCAAGTCCTTGCATGAGGGCTGATGCACCGAGGCGGTTTGCTCCGTGGTCAGAGAAGTTACATTCACCGATAGCGAACAGACCAGGAATAGATGTTTGCAGTTCGTAGTCAACCCAAATACCACCCATAGTGTAGTGGATAGCTGGGTAAATCATCATCGGATAGTAATACTTCTCGCCATTGATTTCGTTTGCCAGCTTGCCTGGGAACACGTCGGTAATCTCTTCATACATCTCGAAGAGGTTGCCGTAGCGTTGCATTATCTGGTCGATACCAAGGCGGTTGATTGACTCAGAGAAATCGAGGAACACAGCCAAACCGGTGTTGTTCACTCCAAATCCTGCGTCGCAACGCTCTTTTGCTGCACGAGAAGCTACGTCACGAGGTACGAGGTTACCGAAGGCTGGATAGCGACGCTCGAGATAGTAGTCGCGATCTTCCTCTGGAATTTCCCATCCCTGCTTTGTTCCGGCTTGCAGAGCTTTAGCGTCTTCAATCTTCTTTGGTACCCAAATACGTCCGTCGTTACGAAGCGATTCTGACATAAGTGTAAGCTTCGACTGCTTGTCGCCGTGAACTGGAATACATGTTGGGTGAATCTGAACGTATGATGGGTTTGCGAAATATGCTCCCTTACGATAGCACTGCACAGCAGCGGTACAGTTACATCCCATTGCATTGGTAGAGAGGAAGTATGCGTTTCCATATCCACCTGTTGCAATAACTACTGCGTTTGCCGAGAAACGCTCAAGCTTACCCGTTACAAGGTTCTTTGCGATGATACCGCGAGCACGTCCGTCAACGATTACCACGTCTTCCATCTCATAACGTGTGAGGAGTTTCACCTTGCCTGCTTCAACCTGACACGACAGCGATGAATATGCTCCGAGCAGCAATTGCTGACCTGTCTGTCCTTTGGCATAGAACGTACGGCTTACCTGTGCACCACCGAACGAACGGTTAGCCAACATACCACCATATTCGCGAGCGAAAGGAACACCCTGTGCTACGCACTGGTCGATGATATTGTTGCTCACTTCTGCCAAGCGATATACGTTTGCCTCACGAGCACGATAGTCGCCACCTTTCACAGTGTCGTAGAATAAGCGATAAACAGAGTCGCCATCGTTCTGATAACATTTGGCTGCATTGATACCACCCTGCGCTGCAATAGAGTGAGCACGACGAGGTGAATCTTGAATACATAGGTTGATAACATTGAAGCCCATCTCACCGAGCGATGCTGCTGCAGAAGCACCAGCCAAACCTGTTCCTACGACAATAACATCGAGCTTAAGCTTGTTCTTTGGGTTAACCAGTCGCTGATGAGCTTTATATTCTTTCCATTTCTCTGCCACTGGACCGGCAGGAATCTTTGAATCTATTACTTTAGTCATTTTCTTCTAACATTAAATTGTTCTTGTATCATATCTTATGCGCAGCAACCTTCCGTGCAGAGTGATGGTGCGCAGCCGAAAGCGAATGCAAGTACCACTACGAGGAAGCCAAGAATCAGCAGAGTAGTGTAAACCAGCCCGATGATTTTCCAGCGGCAATCCCATGTCTTGCCGTTCCATCCGAGAGTGTGAATAGCACTCCAGAAGCCATGAGAGAGATGGAACCAGAGAGCGCAGAGCCATATAACATAAAGCACTACGAACACTGGATTAGCAAATGCCATCTTGATGTATCCGAATCCATCTGCTGGATCGCCAAGAGGATCAGCAATATGGAATAGTTCGGCAAACATCATGTTGTACCAGAAATTGAAAAGGTGCAGAAGCAGACCAAGACAGATAATGATGCCCAGCACGAGCATATTCTGCGATGCCCACTCTACCTTTGCTGGTTTGTCCGTCACGGCATAACGCTCGCCACCGCGTGCACGGCGATTCTGCATCGTGAGGATAAACGCATAGACAATGTGAATAACTGCGAGCGCTGCCAGTCCGAGCGTTGCCGCTACGGCATACCAGTTGGCTCCAAGCAACTCACAAATCATGTTGTAAGCCTCTCCAGAGAAGAGGGCAACGACGTTCATACAGCAGTGGAACGTCAGGAAAAGAATAAGCGCAATGCCTGTAACAGACATCACTACCTTTCTTCCAATCGATGAATTACTTAACCACATAATGATTTTGTTTGATTTGATTTTTAGTTATTATTTATTGATTTAATGATTATTTCGCTGGTAGAAATTACCCATTCTTCAGTATTTAGAAGGGCATATTTGGGGCAAAAGTAATAATTTTTAGTTATTCTTCAAACTTTTTACATTTTAATAAGGAAAAATAACCCTTAGTTTTCAATAAATTGCAGCTTTTTTCTCATTTAGTGTACTTATAAATTACAATTTCTTACCTTTGCATTTACTATTGTTTTGATAAGCAACTACTATGGAAACAAGGAAACAAATCGCTTCAGAGAAAAAACGGTGCGGAAGTCATAATTGCGCTCAAGCCATTCTTCACACTTATGCCGATTGTGCAGGCATCAGTGAGTCGGCAGCCATGGATATCGCAGGAGCACTTGGTGTAGGAATGGGAAACATGGAGGGCACTTGTGGCGCACTGGTGGGGGCAGGACTGGTCTTAGGCATGAAAAATAAAGACAAGATAAAGTCGATGAAGCAAATGCGCGAAATAATGAATAAATTTCAAGCAAGAAATGGTGCCACTCAGTGCCGTATGCTCAAGGGTGTCGGTGGGGGAAAAATGCTGAGAGAATGTCCCGATTGCGTATCTGATGCCGCAGAATTTTTAGAAGAAAAGTTGAATAGTGAATGACACTCAGAAAGTTAGACAAACTCGTCGGTAACTATTTCACAGATATAACTCGCTTGAAAAAGTTAAAATAAATTTGACTTTTTACTAGCTTACACTTAACTTTGTCGCCATGAAACGGATATTGGTTACTGGAGCCAGCGGATTTATCGGCTCGTTTATCGTTGAGGAAGCACTACGACGGGGCTTCGAAACGTGGGCTGCCGTGCGACAAACTTCGTCGAAAAGATATCTCAAAGACGAACGAATACGATTCATAGAACTGGATTTTAACAATAGCGACTCGCTCGAAGAGGCTTTGAGCAAAGTGGAGTTCGACTATATCGTGCATGCTGCAGGACTGACAAAAACGACCGACAAAAACGATTTTTATCGTGTAAATACCGATGGTACACGACGTTTAGCTGCTGCAGTCGTTGCTACCAATCATCATCTTAAGCGTTTCGTATTCCTCTCCTCGTTGAGCGTAATGGGTGCGATTCGCGAAAACCAACCTTACGAAGCAATCAGATCGACTGACCACCCTCATCCTAACACTCACTATGGTCGTAGCAAACTTATGGCAGAAGAGGCTCTGCAGGAGATTAGAGTAGAGTCTAAAGCCAAAGGCAAAGAATTTGACTACATTGTGTTGCGCCCGACTGGTGTGTATGGTCCCCGTGAAAAGGACTACATGATGATGGTCGATTCCATTCGCCAACATGTTGACTTCGCAGTTGGCTACCAACCACAAGATATTACATTCATATACGTCAGCGACGTGGTAGATGCCATTTTTCTGGCTTTGGAAGGAGGCGAAACAGGCGAAAAGTATCTCCTTAGCGATGGTGAGGTTTATCAATCTGCAACGTTTAGCCGTCTCATCAAAAAAGAACTTGGCAATCCGTTCTGTCTTCGAATAGTGTCCCCGATATGGCTTTTGCGCATTATCACCATGATAGGCGACTTAGTTGGCCGAATTCGAGGAAAGGTAACGGCTCTTAACAGCGACAAGTTTCATATTCTCCGACAGCGTAATTGGCGCGCTGACATCAACCCGGCAATTCGTAGTCTCGGGTTCTCGCCAAAGGTAAAACTCGAAGAAGGAGTAAAAAACATTGTAAGATACTATGAACAACAACATCTTCGCTCTTGATAAACACAAGCGACGCGGACTGCTACCCTTCGAATGGATAATGATGGGTTATGTAGTATTTACCCTCGTATGGATACTTATGGGGTGGACAGAAATTGAAAATCATTCTGCTCTTTTATGGGGTCGAGCCCGTATTGTGTTAATGACTTTGGCTTTATGGGGCGCCTACAGTATATATCCCTCAAGGGCTTTACGAATAGCAAGAGTCGTCTTACAATTGGCATTACTGTCATGGTGGTATCCTGACACATACTATCTAAACCGCATCCTTCCTAACCTTGACCATCTCTTTGCTTCCATTGAGCAGTCTGTCTTCGGCTGCCATCCCGCGCTATTGTTCTCCCGACACATAAGCAATGATCTCTTCAGCGAGCTTATGTATATGGGCTATGCCTCCTATTTCCCCATGATTGTAGTCACTATGTTTTACTTTATCATTTTTAAGCGAGACGCTATGACCCGCGCTGCCACCGTTCTTCTCGGCGCTTTTTTTATTTATTACACTGTGTTCATTCTTCTTCCCGTAGTCGGTCCTCAGTATTACTATCTTGCCGTAGGCGAAGACAAGATTTCACAAGGTATTTTCCCAAATATAGGCAACTATTTCCTTACCCATTCCGATCGTATGACTTCCCCAGGACTGGCAGATGGATTTTTCTACGGCTTAGTCGAACGAGCTCATGCGGCAGGTGAACGCCCGACAGCAGCATTCCCAAGTTCCCATGTGGGAATAACTACCATATTGTTGTTGTTGCTATGGAATGCGAAAGCAAAGAAACTTTTCTACTCCCTCCTCCCCTTTGGCATAATAATGTTTTTTTCCACCATTTACATCCGCGCCCACTACGCTATTGATTCCCTTGCGGGCTTCGTCTCAGGCGTCGTCTTATATTTCCTTTTGATGATATTGACCCGAAAGTATAGCAAAATTCACCATTAACAATAGAAATACAACTATGAAACTCTTCCATCTCCTTCTTTCAACTCTCCTTTTGTCAATGCCTTTCTCGATAGTTTCGGCACAAATAGACGAGACAACTGCCGAAGGTATGAGTCGTCTTTCGTGTACCAGCATCATGGTCGGTCGCCTTGCCTCTTCTGATGGTTCTGTCATTACGTCTCATACTTGCGACTCATGGTATCGCACATGGCTTCAGATAGTTCCTGCCAAAGACCATAAAAATGGAGCAATGACAGCAATTTACGATGGTCGTATGCACACTCAATCGGCTCAAGATAGCACTAAAATGTACCGCAAAGGACTCATCCCTCAAGTGAGTCATACATATCGATACCTCGATACGGCTTATCCTTGCCTTAACGAGCGCCAACTCGCCATGGGCGAAACAACTATATCTGGCCGCGACACTCTCCGAAACGAGAAGGGAATGTTTAAGATAGAAGAACTTCAACGAATAGCCCTCGAACGCTGTCAGACGGCTCGCGAGGCTATCCGCCTAATTGGCGATCTCGTCAAGCAATATGGTTATGGCGACTCTGGCGAATGCCTTACCATTGCCGATAAATCCGAAGTGTGGATTTTCGAAATCTTTGGTGAAGGCCCGAAACAAATAGGCGGTGTTTGGGCTGCCGTCCGTATTCCTGACGATGAGATATCCGTATCGGCAAATATAAGCCGTATCGGCAAGATTGATATTCACGATACCGTCAATTATATGGCATCCTCCAATGTTTTTGACGTGGCACGTCGGCTGAAACTTTGGGATGGAAAAGAAGAATTTTGTTTTTGGAAAGCATATAGTGGTGGAAACTATTTCGGAGAGAAGAAGAATTATAGCGTTCGCGAACATTTCATTATGAATGCTTTGGCTCCGTCACTATGTCTCAGCGACACAATAGAAAATCTACCTCTGAGTGTACGTCCCGACAATAAAGTAAGCGTAGAGGACGTAATGCGCTTGCTTGGTAGCTATTACGAAGGTACAGATAAGAACCTCAGTGGCCGACACAAAATACCAAATCCGAAACGTAAGGATAAACAAGGAAATATAGTAGAAACCGAACCTGACAGTATTGTTTCACCAGTATCAAATCCATGGATGCGACCCGATGAGATAAATATGTACTATGCTATGGGTGACTCAGCAATGAAAAATATCCGCACTGTGAGCGTGCCTTGGTGCGCATATAGCACTGTCGTTCAACTTCGCTCATGGTTGCCCGATGACATAGGAGGAGTAGCATGGTTGTCTCTTGATAATCCCGGTGAAAGTCCACGCTTTCCTATTTTCTGCGGAAACACCGAACTACCACAATTGCTTCAGGTCTGCGGTCAACACTCTGAGCGCGACGATGCAGCACTATGGCACTACCGTAAAGCCAATCGTCTGGCAACGCTACGTTGGGGAACATATAGAGAGATGATTGAGTCAGCACGCGACTATTTTATAAAGAAAGGTCAACGTGAACTTCCTTTCGTAGAAGATGAGTATATCAAACTACGTAATTCTACCGATGAAAATGCTGAAAAACAAGCTATTGAAATGCTCAATGGATATACAGCTGACTTCTTTGCAGCAACAATTATGCGATGGGACGACATGGCACGGCGACTGTGGAGACAAACTTGGGCAGGATGGTAAAAATATGTGGAAAACCATGTGGATAAATAGTGGAAAACGTGTTAATAATTATTGAGAGTTTTCAAAATGTGGAAAAACAACAAGTTATTAAATAGTTTTCATATAATTATCAACAAAAGAAAATATTATTAAATTGCTGAAAAAGAATGTATTATAACTATAAATAGTAATTATAAACAGTTTCAACACTACATTATCATCATCAATATATTTTATTAATAAAAATAAAAAAGAATAATAATGATATAATCTGTTGATAAGTATCGATTACAAAATAAATAAAACAATATGGAAATAAAAAAGGAATGGCTTGAACAAGGTTTTATCGATGAGTCTGTAAAAAAGAATATCGATATAAAAGAAGAAATACGCCGTATGGCTAGAGATAAAAATGCAGTAATCCTTGCGCATTATTACACACACGGCGACATTCAGGAAATAGCTGACTTCGTAGGCGACTCGCTCGCCCTTGCGCAGCAGGCAGCAAAAACAAAAGCCGATATTATAGTTATGTGTGGAGTTCATTTCATGGCTGAAACAGATAAAATACTTTGTCCTGATAAGAAAGTTCTCGTGCCAGATATTAACGCAGGATGCTCTCTGGCAGACTCTTGTAAGGCTGAAGACCTACGACAATTCAAGGCTGCTCATCCTGGATATAAAGTGGTAAGTTACGTAAACACAACAGCCGAAGTGAAGGCTCTGACAGATATTGTAGTTACATCGGGGAATGCAAAAAAAGTAATAGATAGTTTTCCTAAAGATGAAAAACTAATATTCGGACCTGATTACAATCTCGGTTCGTACATTAACAGCATCACTGGCAGAGATATGTTGTTATGGAATGGAGGTTGTCATGTTCATGAACGCTTCTCAGTTGCAGAAATAATGAAACTCAAGAGCGAACATCCCGACGCTCTTGTATTGGCACATCCAGAGTGTAAAGCACCTGTTTTGGCAATAGCCGATGTGGTAGGTTCAACAGCAGTCATACTGAAAAACGTTGTAGAGAGTGACAAAAAAGAATTTATTATCGCCACCGAGCCAGGTATTCTTCACGAGATAGAGCGACAATGCAAGGATAAAACATTCTATCCAGTCCCTCCCGAAGTGAGCGAAGGCAGCGTAGGTTGCTCATGCAACGAATGTGAATATATGAAGATGAATACCTTGTTAAAGACGTATAATTGCCTAAAATACGAATGGCCTACCGTAGAAGTAGATTCTGAAATAATAAAAGAGGCAGTTAAACCTATAAACCGAATGCTTGAACTATCAAAGTAAAAAGCATTTGAGTGATATCAACCCCGAAGGTTTTATGTAGCTTTCGGGGTTGATTGTGTCTATAATTATCCACGTTAAATAAGTTATGAATATTTGAAACGGAATGATGTATCTTTTGAATAAATGAAAGTTGCACTTTGATTTTTTTTTATAATTTTGCGGCGATGATTGCTTATTACGATGTAATAGTAGTAGGAGGCGGTCATGCTGGTTGTGAGGCAGCATCGGCATCGGCACGCATGGGAGCACGTACACTGCTCTTGACGATGGATATGAACCGACTGGCTCAGATGTCATGTAATCCTGCTGTAGGAGGAATAGCCAAAGGGCAAATAGTGAGAGAAATAGATGCACTGGGCGGACAAATGGGAATAGTGACTGATAAAACAGCCATACAGTTCAGAATGCTTAACCGTTCAAAAGGTCCTGCGGTATGGAGTCCAAGAGCACAATGTGACAGAGAAAAATTTATATGGACATGGCGTGAAATGCTCGACCACACTGATAAACTCGAAATATGGCAAGATCAGGCTGATAGAATCATAGTGGAACAGTCTGAAGTAGTGGGAGTTACAACTATATGGGGATGCGAATTTCGTGCAAAATCAATAATCATTACCGCAGGAACATTCCTCAATGGACTAATGCATGTAGGAAAAAAACAAATTGAAGGGGGACGGCTATCAGAACCAGCAGTGCATAATTTGGCTGAAAGTATTGAGAATCAAGGAATTAAAAAAGCACGAATGAAAACGGGAACACCCGTGAGAATAGATTCAAGAAGTGTGCATTTCGAAGATATGGAA
This sequence comes from uncultured Prevotella sp., assembly GCA_946627325.1. Lineage (GTDB taxonomy): Bacteria > Bacteroidota > Bacteroidia > Bacteroidales > Bacteroidaceae > Prevotella. The sequence continues at coordinate 17,990 of CAMOVK010000015.1, forward strand.
CGCCAAGATGGTGAGCAAGACTATCATAAATTCAGTTTTATGGGCGAACCGCGACAATTGAAGCAACTACCATGTTGGATGACATATACCAACAGTGAGGTGCACGAAATACTTAGAAACGGATTGCCCGAATCGCCACTATACAATGGGCAGATACAGAGCATAGGACCACGATACTGCCCTTCGATAGAAACAAAACTCGTTACCTTCCCTGATAGAGATAAGCATCTGCTCTTCCTTGAACCTGAAGGAGAGAATACAAACGAGATGTACCTGAACGGATTCTCATCGTCGATGCCAATAGATATACAGCTTGCTGCACTTAAAAAAATACCAGCTTTCAGAGATTTACATATTTATAAACCTGGATATGCTATTGAATATGACTTTTTCGACCCTACACAATTAAGTCATACACTTGAATCAAAAGTAGTTAAAGGATTATTTCTCGCCGGGCAAGTAAATGGTACTACAGGTTATGAAGAGGCGGCTGGACAGGGATTGGTGGCAGGTATCAATGCTGCACTAAAATGCTCTGGAAATAAGGAATTTACAATGCAGCGCGACGAGAGTTATATAGGTGTCCTCATTGATGATCTAGTAACGAAAGGAGTAGATGAACCTTACCGAATGTTTACCTCACGTGCTGAATACAGAATTCTACTTCGTCAGGATGATGCCGATGCACGACTAACGGAAAAAGCCTATAACATCGGACTTGCTACAAGCGAAAGATTTAATCATTGGATAACTAAAAAGAATTGCATTGATGAGATTATTCGTCTTTGTGAAACAACTTCAGTTAAACCAAAAGACGTGAATGAGTGGCTGGAAAAACACTCCACTACCCCACTCCATATAGGTGCACGACTCTCCGAACTCATCGCCCGCCCGCAGCTGACTCTGGCAATGGTTAAAGAAATATCGCCAGAACTAAATTATTTCATACAATCACTGACCGACAGGACTGAGGAAATAGTGGAAGCAGCAGAAATAAAAATCAAATACAAAGGATATATAGAACGCGAGAAACTATTTGCCGACAAAATGCACCGACTCGAAGATATTCGCATCAAAGGGCACTTCCGATACGAGGAAATGTCGCAAATTTCAATAGAAGCACGACAAAAATTAGCTAAAATAGACCCAGAAACACTCGGACAAGCAAGTAGAATACCAGGAGTATCACCATCCGATATAAACGCACTACTCGTACTTTCTGGAAGATAATTGAATAAATAAAATATACAATGTTTCACATGAAACATAATATGATTTATCTAACTAACTTATAATAAGCTTTATACTCAAAAAGAAAAGTAAACAAGCTAATACATAAATAATGTGAGAAAGAAATTCTAATATACATTGTTTCAATAATGATTTATTAAAATTAAATTTACAATTATATAAAAGACAAATTATAATTATAAAGATGAATAACGAAATACTAATGAAAAATCTGCGCTGCATACCAGATTTTCCACAGCCAGGTATCAATTTCCGCGATGTAACAACACTCTTCAAAAATGCCGAGTGCTTGAAGATTATGGTCGATGAACTATACGAATTATATCATGATAAAGGTATAACAAAAATTGTTGGCATCGAAAGTCGCGGCTTCGTAATAGCTTCTGCATTGGCAGTAAGACTCGGAGCTGGTGTCGTTCTATGTAGAAAACCTGGAAAATTGCCAGCCGAAACAGTTCAGGAAAGTTATACAAAAGAATACGGAACTGACACAATCGAAATACATAAGGATGCTATAAACTCCGACGATGTTGTACTTCTCCACGATGATTTACTTGCTACAGGAGGCACAATGCGTGCTGCCTACAATCTTGTAAGTAAATTTTCACCAAAAAATATATATGTAAATTTCTTAATCGAGATAACTGATGAAGGTTTGAATGGTCGAGCAATATTCAATAAAGATACAGAAATAACAACGCTCATTACTATTTAACATATAGAAATCGACGGAAAGTATATAATTGTTTCATGTGAAACAATTATCAATACATATACGTTTCCCTTTATAATAGTCATCATGACAGCCGACGAAAAGAACAATCTTGATGAACAGTTGCGCATTATTGTGCAGAATATGCCAAATCAACCCGGAAGCTATCAGTTCTGGAACGATGAGGGAAAGATTATCTATGTCGGTAAAGCAAAGGAATTAAAAAAAAGAGTTTCATCGTATTTTCATAAAGAAGTTGACCGTTTTAAGACAAAAGTATTAGTATCAAAAATAAGAGATATAACTTATACGGTAGTGAAAACCGAAGAAGATGCACTACTATTAGAAAACTCTCTTATAAAAAAATACCAACCACGATATAACGTTTTGCTGAAAGATGGAAAAACATATCCATCTATTTGCATAACAAATGAAACTTTTCCACGAATCTTTTCAACGCGGACAATACAAAAAAAATATGGTTCTTTTTATGGACCATATTCACATATTGGAACGATGTACGCGCTTTTAGACGTGATAAAACGGATATATAAACCCAGAACATGCAGGTTTCCAATAACAACAGAAGGCATCAAGGCTGGTAAATACAAACCATGTCTCGATTATCACATTAAAAAATGCGATGCACCTTGTATAGGAAAAATATCTTTAAGCGATTATTCCGCAAGAATTCAGCAAGCAAAAGAAATTCTTAAGGGCAACACACGATATGTTTGCCAGCTGCTTTACGATCAGATGAATAAAGCTGCCGAAGAATTGAAGTTTGAAGAAGCTGAGGAGATAAAAAAGCAATACCAACTTATCGAAGGTTTTCGAGCTAAAAGCGAGGTCGTATCTAATACCATAAAAGACATTGATGTATTCTCAATTATAAATGATGATACCTCTAAAAATGCCTATATCAACTATATGCACATTATGAATGGTGCTGTAAATCAGGCATTTACATTCGAGTATAAGCGAAAACTTGAAGAAACAGACGAAGAACTTTTGTTGCTTTCCATTCCTGAAATTAGAAATAGATTTGGAAGTAAAGCAAAAGAAATAGTAGTTCCTTTTGAACTCAACTGGCAGATGGAAAACGTCAGTTTCATCGTTCCTCAAAAGGGAGATAAGCGCCATTTGCTCGACCTTTCACTAATGAATTGCAAACAATATCGTTTAGACAGGTTGAAACAGGCAGAGAAGCTTAATCCCGAGCAGCGGCAGACGCGATTGATGAAAGAACTCCAAAACGCGCTAAAACTTGAACATTTACCCATACACATCGAATGTTTCGACAATTCAAACATATCAGGAACCGATGCGGTAGCTGGCTGCGTAGTGTTCAAAAACCTGAAACCATCAAAGAAAGACTATCGTAAATATAACATAAAGACAGTCGTCGGACCTGATGATTACGCATCTATGCGCGAAGTAGTACTGCGTCGTTATAGCCGAATGATTGAGGAAAACTCACCCCTACCCGACTTAATTATTACCGACGGAGGCAAAGGACAGATGGAGGTTGTAAGACAAGTGATAGAGGACGAGTTACATCTTGCCATTCCAATTGCTGGTCTTGCAAAAGATAACCGCCATAGAACCAATGAGTTACTCTTTGGTTTTCCACCACAAACAGTAGGCATGAAAACCGATAGCGAACTCTTCCACATTCTCACTCGCATACAGGATGAGGTTCATCGCTATGCCATCACGTTTCATAGGGATAAGCGTTCAAAGCACGCCCTGCATAGCATTTTCGACGAAATACCAGGTGTTGGAGATAAAACAGCTGATGCATTGATGAAGAAATGGAAATCGGTAAAACGTCTTCAAATGGCTGATTTACAGCAGATTGCAGACGTAATAGGCGCAAAAAAAGCAGAGATTGTGTATAATTATTTACACCCTACGTCAACAATTAACGGATAAATCTATTATATTTGCATCATGAGAGTAGTAGTTCAGCGTGTTCGCCATGCCAGTGTTGTTATTGATGGCAAAGAAAAAAGCTCGATTAAATCGGGACTTTTGGTTCTTTTGGGCGTTGGTAACGACGATGATGAAACGGATATCGACTGGCTTGTGAAGAAGGTTGCAAACCTTCGCGTGTTCGACGATGAGGCAGGAGTGATGAATAAGTCGTTACTTGACACTGGTAATGATGTCATGATAGTTTCTCAGTTCACTCTCATGGCATCTTATCGTAAAGGCAATCGTCCAAGCTATATACATGCAGCGCCACCAGAGAAATCAATACCTTTGTATGAGAATTTTTGTAAGAAAATGTCCGATGAAATCGGCAAAAAAGTGGCAACAGGTGAGTTTGGCGCAGATATGAAGGTTACTCTGCTTAACGATGGACCAGTGACAATATGTATGGATACTAAAAACAAAGAGTAGTCCCCTACTCTATTCGACTCAAAATCAATAAATTAAACTATTTATAACATGAAGGAAATAAACTGCAATTGTGGTAACGACCACATTCACGACCATGTAAAACGTGTCAGCAAATACGATGAAGCTTTGTCGAAATACAATCTCGACCTTGACGATAATGCTGTGAAAGAAGCCGTTAAGAACATAATCGAAAAGCGTGTTCATGAGAACGACACACCAGAAGTAAAGCGGTTTCTGATGGGTTCAATCGAGCTAACAACACTGAAGACAACTGATAGCGATGAGAGCGTAATGGCTTTTACCGAGCGTGTAAATCAGTATGACGAGCAATATCCTGATCTGCCACATCTTGCCACTATATGTGTCTATCCTTGTTTTGCCCGCACTGTTAGTGAAACCCTCGAAGTCGATGGCGTTGAAGTTGCCTGTGTTTCAGGTAGTTTCCCCTCCTCACAAGCCGCTATTGAAGTGAAAATAGCCGAAACGGCACTTGCCATAAAGGACGGAGCAACCGAGATAGACATCGTAATGCCAGTGGGCAAGTTCCTTTCAGGCGACATTGAAGGTGTTTGCGACGATATAAACGAGTTGAAACAAGTTTGTGGCGATGTTGCCATGAAGGTTATTCTCGAAACAGGATGCCTCAAAACAGCCTCTAATATCAAAAAAGCATCGATTTTATCGATGTATGCGGGTGCCGATTACATTAAGACCTCTACTGGCAAACTTGAGCCAGCAGCGACGCCCGAAGCTGCTTATGTGATGTGCCAAGCAATAAAAGAATACTACGATACAACAGGCATTCAAATTGGTTTTAAGCCTGCCGGTGGAATAAACAGCGTCATGGATGCCCTTATTTATTACACAATCGTAAAGGAAGTGCTCGGCGAAAAATGGCTTACCAACAAATGGTTCCGACTCGGAACAAGTAGGTTGGCAAATATGTTGCTTAGCGAAATAATAGGCGAAGAAGTGAAATTTTTCTAATAAAAACTCCCCATTTCATCGTTGAAACCAGTCGGATAAAGACCTATCCGACTGGTTTTTTTGTTCGATTGGTTTAGTCCTGAATAGCAATACTTGCCCTACCCTTTTTGGAAAGATATCCTTTCCGACGCGAAAAGATATGCTTTCCAACCCGAAAAGACATACTTTCCAACCCGAAAAGACGTGCTTTCCGATTTTAGGTTGTAACATATTGAAAATCAATGATTATTTATCGCGCTGGATAACGAAATCAAGATAAGTGAGAAGAGACTGTTTTATCTCATTATTATCGATATGAGCATTGATGAAGTTTTTGGCATCGGCATGAGTCTTTTCCATCGTTTCCCGAGCGTATTCTATACCTCCATTTTGCTTAGTAAACTCTACTAAAACAGCGATTTCATCGGTGTTGATCGTCCTAATTTTCACTTTCCGAGCCAGTTTCATCATTTCCTTATCGGCTGTGGAGCGTAGCGCATAGATGGCAGGCAGTGTGATTTTGCCTTCAGCCATATCGTTACCCGTAGGTTTACCAATCTCTTTCGAGTCGAAATAGTCGAAGATATCGTCGCGTATTTGGAATATAAGTCCTATTTTTCTACCGAATTCAGCTGCAGCCTCTGCCCTTTTCTTATCTGCCCCTACCGACAATGCTCCCATTTCAGCACAAGCCTCGAACAGCGATGCTGTCTTCGACTCTATCACCTTGAAATAAGTTTCTTCGGAAATACCATCGTTCTCGAAGTTGGTAAGTTGCAGAATTTCACCTTTTGAGAGTGTTCTGCCTAATTCAGAAAGGAGGTTTACGATTACTGTATTCTCCGTTTTCGACACTCTTTGCAAAGCTGTAGAAAGGATATAATCACCCACCAGTACAGCCACCTTATTATTATAAGATGCGTTTAACGATGCCTGTCCACGTCGTTCACCGCTTTCATCTACTACATCGTCGTGAACCAACGAAGCCGTGTGCAGCAATTCCAGTCCGAGAGCAGCGTTTTGTGTGACATCGTTCACCTCTCCGAAAGCCTTAGCTATCAGTAATGTCAGTATAGGCCGCATACGTTTTCCACCTCGTTGTTTTATGTGGTCGAGAGCCTCGGCAAGTAGTCCTTCGCCTTGCGAAAGCGACTCGTCGAAGAGAAAAGCAAAGCGTTCAAGCTCGGTCTCGATGGGACGTCGGATGAGTGAGATTGCGTTCATAAGCTTAAATTTCCCACAAAAGTAGGTAAATTGATTGTTATGAACAAAAAAATAACTACTTTTGAGCATAAATACATTATGCCGATGAACAAACTATTTCTACTCGATGCCTATGCATTGATTTATCGCTCGTACTATGCTTTTATAAAGAACCCACGCATTAACAGCAAAGGACTCAACACATCAGCAATAGTGGGCTTTTGCAACACGTTGAATGAAGTAATCGAAAAAGAGCAGCCCACGCATATCGGAGTGGCTTTCGACCCTCATGGTCCGACATTCCGCAGTGAGGCTTATCCCGCATATAAAGCACAGCGCGACGAAACACCTGAAGATATTCGCAAGTCCATTCCAATAATAAAGCAGATACTTCAAGCCTACCGAATACCTATACTCGAAAAAGCCGGGTATGAAGCCGATGACGTGATAGGAACAGTAGCGATGAAATCGGCAAAAACCGACACATTTGTCTATATGCTCACACCCGACAAGGATTATGGGCAACTCGTAGGAGAACAAGTGTTCATTTATCGTCCACGTCACGGAGGAGGATATGAAACACTCGGAGTGGAAGAGGTTTGCAAAAAGTATGGAATAAAAAACCCACTTCAAGTGATTGACCTTCTCGGACTAATGGGTGATGCATCTGACAATTTCCCAGGTTGTCCGGGAGTAGGGGAGAAGACTGCGGTGAAAATCATCGATGAATTCGGCAATATTGAACAACTTTTGGAAAATACCGACAAACTTAAGGGTGCATTGCAAAAGAAAGTAATCGACCATCTCGATGATATAAGAATGTCGAAATTTCTTGCTACGATAAAAACAGATGTGCCTATCGAGTTCGAACTCGACGAATTGAAAATGAAAGAACCCGACGAAGACAAGTTAAGGGAAATATTCGATGAACTCGAATTTCGTACGATGGCAAACAGATTTCTTAAAAAATCTAAAAATATCCAAAAAACATCCTCACAACAGCTCGATTTATTCGCAGAATTTGCAGCCAACGATGCAGAAAATCAAAATATCAGCCAAAAATTAACGCTTAACGACTTTCCACACACATATAAACTCGTTGACAATAAGCAAGATATGTTTTTGTTAGCTGAAAAACTTTTGACAACTAAATTTTTCAGTTTAGACACGGAAACCACTTCAACCAACCCTCACGAGGCAGAATTGGTTGGTTTGAGTTTTGCCGTAGAAGAATTTGAAGCTTACTACGTTCCTGTTCCCGAAAATCGAGATGAAGCACAAAAAATTGTAGAAATTTTCAAAAAGGCATACGAGAGTGGCGAGATAGAAAAAATTGGTCAAAATCTGAAATACGATATGCTTGTGTTGAAAAAATACGGCATCGAACTTGGAGGTGCACTTTTCGACACAATGATTGCACACTATCTCATTCAGCCCGAACTACATCACAATATGGACTATATGGCGCAAACCATGCTCAACTACGAAACTATCCACATCGACGAGTTGATTGGTCCGAAGGGTAGGGGACAGAAATCTATGCGCAGTGTTGACCCTAAACGAGTATGCGACTATGCTTGTGAAGATGCCGACGTCACACTGAGGCTATACAACGTTATCAGCAAACAATTACGCGAAAATGCTGACCTATACCGATTATTCACAGAGATAGAGATGCCACTCGTGCCAGTTCTCGTCGAAATGGAAAGCAACGGCGTAAGAATCGACACACAATCGCTTGCCGAAACATCTGCCATACTGACCAAGCGAATGCGTGAACTCGAACAGAGGATATACGTACTCGCAGGCGAGGAGTTCAACATATCATCGCCAAAGCAGGTCGGCGACATTTTGTTCGGAAAACTGCAATTATCAGAAAAAGCAAAGAAAACAAAGACAGGACAATATGTTACGTCGGAAGACGTGCTCCAACAGATGCGCTCGAAGCACGAGATAGTAGCAGCAATACTCGACTATCGTGGACTGAAAAAACTACTTGGAACCTACATCGACGCACTTCCGAAACTCATAAACCCACAGACAGGGCATATACACACATCGTTTAACCAGACAGTGACAGCCACCGGACGATTGTCTTCGTCGGACCCAAACTTGCAGAACATACCCGTCAGGGGAGAGGATGGTAAGGAAATCCGACGCGCATTCATACCCGACGAAGGATGCGAGTTCTTCTCTGCCGATTATAGTCAGATAGAATTGCGCGTCATGGCACATCTGTCGGGCGATGAAAACATGATTGATGCTTTCCGAAGTGGTCACGATATCCACGCTGCAACAGCAGCTAAAATCTATAAAAAAACAATCGAACAAGTCAGTCGAGACGAAAGAACAAAAGCCAAGCGAGCCAATTTCGGAATTATCTATGGCATCACTACTTTCGGATTAGCAGAACGGCTCGAAATCAGTCGTACGGAAGCAAAACAACTGATTGACGACTATTTCCATTCGTTCCCACAAGTCCATGCCTATATGCAACAGTCTATTCAAGCAGCAAGAGATAACGGCTACGCAGAAACAATGTTCCACCGCCGACGCTATCTGCCAGATATCAATTCTCACAACGCTACAGTGCGCGGTTTTGCAGAGCGCAATGCCATCAACGCACCAATACAGGGAAGTGCTGCCGATATCATTAAAGTGGCTATGATACGCATATATAGGCGTTTCAAGAAGGAGGGATTGAGGAGCAAGATGATACTACAGGTTCACGACGAACTCAACTTCTCGGTCTTTCCAGATGAGCGCGAGAGGGTAGGGCAGATAGTTATCGAGGAAATGCAGGCAGCCTATCCCCTTCGAGTGCCGCTCATAGCCGATAGCGGATGGGGTAAAAACTGGCTCGAAGCTCATTGACAAAGACCTTCTAAAAGAATTTCAAAACCAATCGATACCATACAAAACACCCCCTAATCAACAGTGCTTTTCTGTTAGAGGCAAGTTGATTAGGGGGTGTCGATATATATAAGAGAATATAGTTTACTCTTTTACTCTTTGGAGATATGAGCCATCGCGAGTGTCAACCTGAATAAGGTCGCCTTCGTTGATGAATAGAGGAACTCTCACTTCAACACCTGTTTCGAGTGTTGCAGGCTTGGTAGCGTTAGTAGCAGTGTCGCCTTTGACACCTGGTTCAGAATGAGTGATGCGAAGATTAGTCTTCACTGGCATCTCTGCATAGAGTATAGTATTGGTGTCGGCATCGCTCACTACATCTACGATGTCGCTCTCTTTCATGAAGTCAACACCCGTGATAAGGTCTTTAGCGATTGGAATTTGGTCGAATGTTTCTTGGTTCATGAAGATGTAGTCTGCACCTTCTTGATAGAGATATTGATACTGGCGACGCTCTACTCGTACATCTTCGAGAGCCTCACCGATATTGAAACGCTTCTCAAGCACACGACCGCTGACAACGTCCTTCAACGTGGTGCGCATGATGGTGTTACCTTTTCCTGGCTTAACGTGCAGGAAATCGATGCAGAAATAGAGTTTCCCGTCCATTCGGATGCAGGTACCCTTCTTGATGTCTTGTGACTTAATCATAAATAAATGTTGTGGTTTTATTATTATTATATGTATTTCTTATACAGAATTCAGTATAGTCGGCAAAGGTAGTATTTATAGCTAAAAAGGCAAAGTAAACGCTCGGAAATTGACAGAAAATGTGAGGAAAAGGTCAGAAAAGTTTGTCAATTAAAAATTTTTTCATACTTTTGCAGCCCGAAGTGTATTGTGCGTGTGCGTCACAATCGCTTTTTCAGTTACGAATAATAACAATAAAACTAGTTTTAGATATGAAAAGAACATTTCAGCCTCACAATCGTCGCCGTGTGAAAAAGCATGGTTTCCGTGAGAGAATGGCTACAAAGAATGGCCGTCGTGTGTTGGCTTCTCGTCGCGCAAAAGGTCGTAAGAAGTTGACAGTATCTGACGAGCACCACGGAAAGTAATCATTTGTCAGTCTATAACTGACATGACAAAAGTAGAGGAAATGCCCCATCAAGCGGTATTTCCTCTACTTTTTTATTTCTTCCGAAGTGATTATTCACATCTTTTTGACTTTATCCTTTTCATTTTTCGGCAGAATTGCTTGTCGGCATGCAGTCGTGCGACAGCCGTACTTGCAGCTATGCGAGCAGCATCTACGTCGCTTTGAAAGTGATAGCCAGTAATCACACGGCTCTGTCCGATTTCATAACCTGTTTGCAGAATGTCGTCTTGATGTTCAGGCAGCAGCTCGGCGAGTACGAGAGCAGCAGCCCAAGCCATTGCAGCGTGAGCAGATGGATATGAGAAGGTGCTACGATGACTTTCCTCTTCGTGTGGTATCGACGTTGGTTCGTTGAAGTAAACGAAGGGGCGAGTTCGCTTAAAGTATTTTTTTGCATCGGCTATTGCGTAGTAAGCACTATTCATCACTCGTTCGATTAGTTCTGCCAATTGAGGCGATTGGCTGGCTTCTATCTTGAGGTTCGTAGCCTCTGCAAATCGGTGCATGACAGCTTCGATATCGGTGTTGGCATCGCTGACAGCAAGAGAGCCCCGTTTCGTGTGTCGAATGCGCTTGCCTTCCTCGTAAGCAATACTGTCAGATGCAAATTGTTCGGAGCCGTTGCGAGGTGGGGTAGGGATATAAGTCGTGAAAAGAGCAACGTCATCTTTTTTCAGAAACGATGGGTACTCTTTGCTTTGAGCCATTACCCCGAGTGTCAATGCCACTGCTATGAGCGTTGTAAAAAAGCGTTTCATTCTGATTTGTTCGTTTAATTTCGTTTTGCG
>CAMOVK010000016.1 GCA_946627325.1 uncultured Prevotella sp.
TTCTATAGTATATATAGAAGAGAGAAAGGTCTGAGTCTGAAGCGATGAAAAGAAAAATTGCAAAATGTTAAAAAAATAACGACTTAAGCAACAGAATCGTAATATCAAAGTGCAATTATTAAATTTTTTAATATAATTTTTGCAACATCACGTGAAAAGGACTAAATTTGCAGACTGATAAAATTGAAAAAATATATCAATAATAGTAATAATTAAAAGTAAGCAAGAGGTTTATATGAGAAAAAAACTAAGCTTGATTTTAGCCGGCTTTTTCCTCTCAATAGGAATGGCCTTGGCTCAAACTACTGTTTCGGGTACAGTTATCTCAGCCGAAGATAACGAACCGATTATCGGTGCCTCTGTAAAGGTTAAAGGGACGCAGACAGGTGCTGCTACCGACATCGATGGTAACTTCGAAATCAGTACAAATGAGAGTAATCCAGTGCTGGAAATCTCTTTCATGGGAATGGAAACAATGACCGTGAAGGGAGGACAAAACATGCGTATTGTCATGCAGCCTGAGAAAAACACACGCGAGCTCGAAGAAGTAGTCGTAACAGGTATCCAGAAGATGGATAAACGACTCTTTACCGGTGCTACCACTAAAGTGGATGCCGAAAAAGCCCGCCTTGACGGTGTTGCCGACGTTTCTCGTGCACTCGAAGGACGCGCAGCCGGTGTGTCAGTACAAAACGTATCAAGTACCTTCGGTACAGCTCCGAAAATCCGTGTACGTGGTGCTACATCTATCTACGGTAGCTCATCGCCACTCTGGGTTGTTGACGGAGTGATTATGGAAGACGCTGTAAATGTCAGCGCTGACGACCTTTCTTCTGGTGACGCAGAAACACTGATTTCGAACGCCATCGCTGGTCTGAATGCAGACGACATCGAAAGCTTCCAAGTACTTAAGGACGGTTCAGCTACATCTATCTATGGTGCACGCGCCATGTCAGGTGTGGTTGTCATCACAACTAAGAAAGGACGCGCAGGACACAGCTCACTCAACTACACTGGCGAGTTCACTTATCGTATGAAACCATCCTATGCACAATACAACATCTCTAACTCACAAGAGCAGATGGGTATCTACAAGGAAATGGCAGCTAAAGGATGGCTCGAATTCGAAAACGTAAAGAACGCAGCATCAGCAGGTCTGTATGGTCGTATGTATAACCTTATCGACCAATACGACCCAGAAAAAGGCTTCGGTCTGCCTTACACAGAAGCTGCAATGAACAAATATCTGCAGCAAGCAGAGTTCCGTAACACTGACTGGTTCGACCTTCTATTCAACAACAACATCATGCAGACTCACTCTATCAGTATCTCATCGGGTACAGACAAGTCGAGCATGTATGCTTCACTTTCAGCAATGGTAGATCCAGGATGGTACAAGGATAGTAAGGTACAACGTTACACAGCAAACATCAACGCATCGTACAACTTGTCGAAGAACTTGACTTTGACAATGCGTACAAACAGTAGTTATCGTGATCAGAAAGCTCCTGGTACACTTAACCAAAGCGTTGACGTTGTGTCTGGTTCGGTAAATCGTAACTTCGATATCAACCCATTCAGTTTCTCACTGAATACTTCTCGTACGCTTGACCCAACTCAGGTATATACTCGTAACTATGCACGCTTCAATATCTTTGAAGAATTGAACAACAACTACATCGACGTTGACGTGATGGATATGAAGTTCCAAGGCGAACTCTCATGGAAACCTATACTCGGACTCGAATTCAATGCATTAGGTTCATATCGTATCAACCAGTCAAGCCGCGAACACTACGTGTTGAGCAACGCAAACCAAGCACTCGCATATCGTGCTGGTGTTGACAATCCAAACATCATGTACAACAACAAGTATCTATATACCGACCCTGACGTGCCAAACTCACTGCCTATGTCAGTGATGCCCGAAGGTGGTATCTATACTATCAACCGCAACTCTGTGAAGCAGCTCGACTTCCGTGGAACTGTTAACTATAACAAGATTTGGAACGATACACACATCTTCAATGCCCTCGCAGGTATGGAAGCCAACCGCGCTGACTACGAAGCTTCAGAACATAACGACTATGGTGTTGACTATGAAAACGGACGTAACGTAATCAATACATGGCAGTTCTTCAAACAGGCTAAAGAAGAAGGTACAACACTTACATCTTTCGGAAAATCGTGGAACCGCCGTCTGGCATACTTCGCTAACGTGAACTACTCTTATATGGGACGTTACGTAGTGAACCTTACAGGTCGTTACGATGGTTCTAACCAGTTAGGTAAGGCTCGTAGCGCACGCTGGTTGCCTACATGGAACGTATCTGCATCGTGGAATGCACACGAAGAAGATTTCTTTAAGAAATTCATGCAGAATACCAACTACAACTTCTCGCACGCAACATTGCGTCTGTCATACTCACTCGTAGGTGAACAGACAACAGCATCTAACGCGATGGCTATCTTCTATCCTAACGAAGTATGGCGTCCACAAGCTGACCAGCACGAGACTGAAATCAACCTGTCAAGCCTTGCAAACAAAGAGTTGACTTATGAGAAAAAACATGAGTTCAACGTAGGTTTCGACTTAGGTTTCATACAGAACCGCATCAATGTAGTAGCTGACTTCTACTGGAGAAACAACTTCGACTTGATGGGTTACCTCAACACACAAGGTGCAGGTGGTCAGATTCGTAAGTTCGCTAACGTGGCTTCGATGCGCTCACATGGTATGGAAGCAACAGTATCTTCTGCCAACATCATGGGCAAGGATTTCAGCTGGAACACCGACTTGACTTTCGCATACAGCAAAACAACTATTACAGAACTTCTTTCTCAATCGAGAGTAATTGACCTCGTTTCAGGAAGCGGATTCGCACGAGTTGGATATGCACACCGTTCACTCTTCTCAATTCCTTTCGTAGGACTGAACGATGAAGGTATTCCACAAATCATAAACGAAGACGGAAATGTAACAACAACCAATATCAACTTCCAGGAATTTGATAAACTCGACTTCTTGAAGTATGAAGGTCCGTCTGAACCAACTGTAACTGGTGGTCTAAACAATATGTTCCGCTACAAGAACTGGCGTCTTAACGTATTTATCACCTATTCGTTCGGAAACAAGATACGTCTTGACCCCGTATTCTCATCAAGCTATTCAGACCAAAGCGCTATGCCTAAGGAATTCAAAAACCGTTGGGTGACACCAGGTGACGAAAAGATAACAAATATCCCTGCAATAGCTGGTATCCGTCAGGTTTACAACGACCGTACTCTGGGATATGCTTACAACGCATATAACTACTCAACAGCACGTGTTGCTGATGGTGGATTCATCCGTATGAAAGACGTTTCACTGACATACGACTTCAATCCTTCACTCATTAATAAGATTGGTCTGAGTTCAGCATCACTCAAACTTGATGCAACCAACCTCTTCTTAATCTACTCTGACGATAAACTCAACGGACAAGATCCTGAATTCGTAAACGCTGGTGGTGTGGCTTCGCCATTGTCTAAGCAGTTCACCCTCACCGTACGTCTTGGCATCTAATTCGGTTAATGTTATTAAGAATATAATAATAGTACATATCATGAAGATAACGAAATTTTTAACAATATCAATCGCTGCTGCGTTCGGGCTGACAGCCTGTACAGACTCGTTCCTTGACAAAGTGCCAGATGAGCGTACGGATATAAATACAGAGAAGAAAGTCGTACAGCTTTTGACATCTGCATATCCATCTAACAGCTACATGACGCTCAGCGAGTTGATGAGTGACAATATCATAGACAACCAAGCACCTCACTTGCCAACATCACCAGGTGCAAAGCAGACTATGAGTAAGTACAACTATAGTTCATACTATCGTTGGCACGACCAAATCTATCGTTTCGAGCCCGCAACAATGGCTACATACAACGATTGGGACTCTCCAGGTACACTGTGGAACTCTTATTATCGTTCGATTGCTACCGTAAACCATGCATTGGAGGCAATGGATAAAATCATTGCTGAAAATAAAGGAAACGAAAGCGAGACACTGAAAGTTGCCCGCGCAGAGGCTCTACTCATCCGTGCTTATAGCCACTTCATGCTGGCACAGCTTTTCAGCCCTGCTTATATGAATGAAGAAAAGAGCAGCCAAGCTAACCAAGTAGGTGTGCCTTATGTAACTGAAGTGGAAGACGTAGTAAGCAAACAGTACAAACGTGGAACTGTTTACGAAACCTACATGAATATTAAGAAAGACCTTGAGGCTGCACTGCCAAATATCTCTGACATTAACTATCAGAAACCAAAGTGGCACTTCAACGTGAATGCAGCACACGCTTTTGCAGCGCGTTTCTATCTGACAATACGCGACTACGAAAAGGTAATTGAGCATGCTAACGCCGTACTCGGAACAGACCCATTACAGGCTGCTGCTTATACTGTAAACTATTCGCGTTTTACAGAAGACCTCGCTACATTCTCTGACTATACAAAAGTTTGGCAAGCACCTGAAGCACAGAACAACCTGATGCTGATAGCAACTTACTCTATTCACTCTCGTGCAATATGGGGTTACCGCTATTCTTGTGCTGGTCCATCCGCACGTGCTGCCTTCATGTATAATGCAAGCAGCCCATTGTGGAGCGCATACTATGTACCTGCATTCTCTATCATCGGATTTACTGCAGCAAGTTCAAGTTCATCTGACTATGGTATGACCACTTCTAAGATTGGTGAAGAGTTTGAATACTCTGACAAGATTGCCGGTATCGGTTATCCTCACCAAATCCTCACACCATTTACTGGCGACATTCTGCTGTTGGAACGTGCTGAAGCTAAAGCAATGCTCGGCGACTATACTGGTGCTGGTGAAGACCTCATGGCTTGGTGGAACAACCGTATCGATAGTTTCAACGAAGAACAAACTAAATCATACGTAGAAACAAACCGTATTCGCAGATTGACCCCAGAGTTGATACAGTCAATCTATGGACGCGCAAGTTCAGCTAATGAAAACATTATTATGGACTGGAGTTTCACTCAGGTAATTAGCCCAGACTTCGTGGTTTCAGCAGAAGCTATACCTTATATGAACTGTATCAACGATTTCCGTCGTTATGAAACAGCACTTCAGGGTATGCGTTTCTTCGACCTCAAACGTTGGGGACTGCCTTACTCGCACACCTATATTCAGGATGGCGTAGTCAGCACAATCACTCTTGAAGGCGACGACCCACGTCGTGCAATAGAGATTCCTTGGGAAACTATGTCAGCAGGAATGGAAAGTTCACGTCCTACAGAATCAGCCGTGAACAAGATACCTGCTCCTATTAAGAATGATAACGCATATATTGTAAAACAATAAGAAGGAAAACGAAATGAAAAAGAGATTTAATCTATTGCTGCTTGCAGCATTGACAGCGGTGTCTTTCGGTTTCGTATCGTGTTCGGATGACGACGATTTCACAGCGACTATCTTCGATGTTACGGAATATCCGTTAGACAGAACAAAGTTCACATTCCCGCTTGATACGTTCCTGAAGGTTAATTTTGAGCAACCTTATAATATGAACTTCATCTACAAGATGGAGGATATAGCATCAGATAAGACTAAGAACCTCACTCCAGCATCTTACGATAGAAGTTGTGAACTCGCAGTCTTAATCAAGTATCTGTGGTATGATGTTTATAAGAAGCATGCTCCTGAGCACTTCCTTCAGACATATAGCCCTCGTATCCTTCATGTCATTGGTTCAAAGAACTACAATGCATCACAGGGTACTGAAGTACTTGGTGTGGCAGAAGGTGGATTGAAAATATCGTTGTACAACGTAAACAATCTGCGCACAACCGATATGGATATGATGAACCGCTATTTCTTCAAGACTATGCACCACGAGTTCGGACATATTCTTGACCAAAGCCGTGTTCACCCAACATCGTTCAACACCATATCAAATGGTAAATACAACTCTTCTGCATGGCAGGAAACACCTGACTCACTCTCACTTGGTAACGGATTTATCACATCGTATGCTTCAAGTGGCACAAGTGAAGACTGGGTAGAGACACTTGCCAACTACATCACAATGGACTCTGTAACATGGAAACGCTCTCTCGAAACAGCATCTTATGAATGGGAAGAGATTGACTATGATAAAACCCAATGGGAAGATAAGCGCAAAGGTACATATAGCAACGATACAATCGGTTATCTGAACATAAAGGAAAATGGTGACAAAAAGATTTATCGCCGTACCTGTCTGCGTACTAACGATGAAAAGCAGAATGTAATCCTTGATGAAGAAGGCAACGTACAATGGCTTAATAACCAGGGCTATGTAGGTGCGGAAGTCATCTTGCAGAAACTCGAAGCAGTTCGTCTTTGGTTGAGCGAAAACTTCGGAATCGATTTGGAAGACCTTCGCTATGAAGTGCAAGACAGATCGTATCTGAAGGATGCAGAAGGACAATTCGTTCTCAATCAGTTCAATCGTCCAGTCAACAAGCTAAATCTCGCTGTTGAAGGTGATCCTGAAGGACGTATCCTCATGCAGGTATTACTCGACGAAATCAATCAGTACAAAGCTCTAAAGGAAGATTAAATTATTTTTAGAA
This sequence comes from uncultured Prevotella sp., assembly GCA_946627325.1. GTDB lineage: Bacteria > Bacteroidota > Bacteroidia > Bacteroidales > Bacteroidaceae > Prevotella. The sequence goes on from CAMOVK010000016.1 coordinate 6,626, forward strand.
CATTAAGATATGAAAAAGATATTATATTTATCGCTTTTGTTAGGCGCAATGGTTTCTTTCTCTTCTTGCTCTAACGAGGAAGACGACCTGTTCAGCGCATCGGCAGCTGAGCGACTCAACGAGATGAAGGAATTGTATTCAGCTCGTCTGTGGGCATCGCCTAATGGTTGGGTAATGCAGTATTATCCTACCTACGAGAACGAAGCTCCTTACGGAAATGGCTATCTTATGCTCTGCGATTTCAACAAAGACTATTCTGTTCGCGTTGCAATCTATGATCGCATCGAGGATGCTAAAGGCAATGTTTCTTACAACTATCGCGAAGATACATCAGCTTGGGAAATCCTCACCGATAACGGACCTGTTCTTTCTTTCAACTCTTACAATAATGTGATGCACACTTTCTCTGATCCAGAAGATATTCCTTCTACTTCAACAAGTGAGCAGGGTAAGGGTTATGAAGGCGACTATGAGTTCGTAATTGTAAATGCTCCTGAAGATGCAAGCTTCATGATGCTTAAGGGAAAGAAGCGTGGTACATACTCACTTCTAACACCTATGGAAGAAGGAGTTGAATACGTGAGCTACCTCGATGACGTTCGTCGTTTCCAAGACTATATGTTCGCAGCCAATTCACCTACGTTCAACGTAATGCATTTTGGCGACAACATCTACAAGATGGAAGATGCTAACGATGGTATTCCAAATATCTATCCTTACGATGGTGACGCTGTACTTGAGGAAAGTTTCAATCCTTTCTTGATAACAAAGCGTGGCGATAGCTACTATCTTCGTTTCCGCGATGAACGTAAAGTAAACGATAACGAGACAGTTCAAGACTTCCGCTACGATACTGAACGCGATATCTTCGTGAGCGTTGATAACGAAGCTTACTATATCGATGGCGATTCACCTGTTCGTTTCTTCGAAGAGATGATGAATAGCAGTAGTCTCCGTCGTTTCGACTTCAAGCAGACTTCTACAATGTCAAGCGATTTCAAGACTATCATCGATGCTATCCGTCAGGAAATGCGTGCTAAGAAAGTTACTCTCCGCGACTTCTCGCTTATGCGTGATGGCGATAACTTCACCCTCCGTGTACACTATAACCAGTCTGGTGATGCCAATGCCTATTACATCTTTACACGTTCGGTTGAAGGCAATAACGTAACTTTCAACTATGTAGGTCCGAAAGATACACCTGCTACAAATCTTATCGCAAACGTGTCTCCATCTATTCAGAACCTTATTGATAAGTTAACAGGCACATATACAGTGTCGGCAGCTAACACAAAGTTCAACCTCAACGTATTAAAATTTACTTCGACAAGCAATGCAGACTCGTTCATCAACATGGACTTCTATGGTAATGTTGGTGAAGGTGGTGAGGAAGCTTAAGATGTGCAAACACTTTTCTTGGGTGGGAAGCAACTCTGCAACCCACCTCAAGAAATTTTAACAACAATAATAAGTATATTCTTTAACTTACAATTAATTAATTATGAAAAAATCTTTATTCCTTTTTGCAGTAGCTTCATTGTTCGCAATGAACGCATCTGCTCAGTTGGCTGTTAAGCCACAGATGAAGTCGTTTGCTGCAGTTGAGCCAACAGCTCTTCAGGCTACAGAACGCGACGCCTTCGAAATGAAAGGTCCTCGCAAGGCTTACGATGACCAAGTTTATTACACTCGTCCTGAAGGTTCACTTCTTCCTGGTATCCTCGAAGATATGCGTGCTTATCAGATGTCAATGATTTATTGTCCAGCATTCTCTCAGTTCAATCTGACAAACATGGCTGCTAACAAGGAAATCTCTGAATGGTTCTACCGCAACAGCGATGGCAATGAGAATCTGTATGAAAACGTTGACGCTGATTACAACCTGAATTTCCAAATGTCTAACTACAATGGTTATTACTACTACATTCCACGTCTTCGCGTTGGTAGTGTAGAGTATGCTTATGGCGAATCAGGTTCTTATCCAGACCGTGCAGGTATGAGCCCAGACTCAATCAACTACAAGTCTCTCTCTGACACCCAGACATCTACTCTCTATGGTTGGGGTTCAATGAAACCAAACCATTACCTCTTTGGTTCAGGTTACTATGATGTTCAGACTGAAGGTATGGAAGGTAAATACTATTGCAATGGCCTTGTTCAGATGTGTCCAAAACCAATGGGTCCATTGTATGTTGAGCGTATCATCGTTCCTTTCATGAACTCAAACCACGATCCACTTCCAAACGGAACAGCTCTGACACTTCAGATTCGTAACATCGAATACGAAGAGCGCGAAGATGGTTCAATCCGTCGTAACCCAGGTGCTAACATTCTCCACGAATTCACCGCAACAGCAGAAGACCTGACAGAAATTGAACTTTCTTCACACGCTACTCAGCACACAGAAACAGGTGAGGTCTACCAGTACACTGTCAAGTTCTCTAACAAGGGTACAGACATCGTAGGTAATGTTATCGATATGCCATTCGTTCTGAATGACGAGTATTGCATCGTTATTCTTGGTACAGCTCAAGAAGGTGTTGACGTAGGTTTCCGTTGCAACGAGCAAAATGCTGCTGACAACCCAATCTATGGTTGCTGGGCTCTTGCTTACGACGATCAAGACCGCAGCTATAGCGCATGGTACGGTGCTTCTTCTTGCTTGTTCTTCAGCCTCTATGGTGGCTTTGACTACTGCGAAGTTTATGAGACAGCAACTCTTAACGATGGAACACAGCTTGATAAGCTCAACGTTCTCCGCGTATCAGAAGATGGTCAGGATATCGTAAACGAAGGTTATGCTGAACTTCAGAACCAAGTTCTGATGGACGCTGCTTACACTTGGCTCGACGGCGCAACAGGTAACGAAAACTACACTGTTGACTTCGATGATATGCCAGAGTGGATTACCGCTATTGATGGTGTTGACAGCGAGAATGGACAGATAGCTATCTCAATCGAGTGTGAAGCTCTTCCTGAAGGAACAACTGGTCGTTTCGCAGTTCTTACTATTCAGGGTAAGGGTTATGCTTCTACAGCTCCTATCTATGTTCTCCAAGGCGATGCTACACTTGAAGAGGCTATCGCAGCTTCTATCGAGACTGTTACTGATAACAGCAAGAAGTCTGCTTACAAGGGCTACTACAACATGGCAGGCCAGCGCGTAGGCAACGACTATAAGGGTATCATTATCAGCAATGGTAAGAAGGAAATCAGAAAATAATTATCTGAAATTCTAAAACCTTAAATATGTGCTGCTCCTTATGGGGCAGCACTTTTTTGTTTTATCTACCATATAAATCATCTGTTAGTTTTTGTTTATTGCGATGGAAGCCTCCAGCCCCTGCCATCGTTTACATTTCATTTGCTTAGTCGGCAGTGTTATATTTCTATCAATAGATTATCATTGGCGAATTAATATATTGTTATTTCTCTATTAATAGATTATTATCTCTCTATTTATATAATGTCATCTTTATATAGGCATAGTTCATACAGGGGATAGAGAGCGAATGGTAATGACACAAAAAAAAAGGCTACACATTGCGATTAATGTGTAGCCTCATGAATCTTTATTTGTTTTTATCTGAAAACTTTCCGAAGTTGTTTTATGCGTTTTTTTTATTCTACAACAACTTTCTTCGTTGTTCCGTCAGCTTCGCGAACAATGTAGATACCATTGTTAAGGTTTTCCAAATTGCCACCTACAAATGTTCCGTTAATAGAGTAAATCTTCACATTACCTGATGCATTGCTGTTCACTGTCTGAATACCTACTGTGTCGTAGTCAACAGTACCATCGTTGTATGTGAATGATATTGTGCGGTTGCTTCTTGTAAGTTTTATCTTGCTGAGTTTTATATGCAGGAGCTTTGTGCCGTCAGTGTTGTTGTTGTAGAGTGTTGCTGCAGGAGTTGTGTCATCTGAGAACTCGTTCTTTACCGACAATGAAACTGTTGCAGGCCACAAATCTTGTGCTATGTCAGAAGTAGAATATGAATTGAAACTATTGTCAGCAGGAACGACTTGCATACATGGGTTGCCTTTTCCTGTTGTATTTACCGTGTTGTTACGCCATCTGTCGATAGAGTAATTTATATGGTATATCAGCAGTCCTTGTCCGTCGAGTCCCTTGTCCCATCCTACGTTTTTGTTTCTGTGTTCGAATATATAGTATTCTTTTTCGTTTCCTGGGTTATAAACGATGTATGCATCTCCGTTTTCTTCCAGTGGTTTCATGTTTGAGATAAGATAAGCGTCGCTTTCTTTCAGTTCTCTGTAGTCGAGCCATCCGCAGAAGTTGCGTTCGTAAGCGGTGTATGCTGCAGGCAGCCAGCTGTTTCCGTTGTAACTACCAGAGCACATCAAATCCCATGAGCCCATTCCATAGTTTCCTTCCGAAGCGCCTGAATTTCTGTTTGTATCGTAGAAGTCGGGCAGTCCGAGGCAGTGAGTAAATTCATGGCATATTGTTCCCAGCCCAGCCATTCTTGTTCCTGAGTTTCCGTCGAGTTCCTGACCGCAAGCATACGTGTTCAGTGTCACTCCGTCGAGTCTGAACGATTGCATGCCGAGTTGCGACTCATGAGGCCAGATTGTCCACGATGGTGCGTATTGAGCTTCTCCGTATCCTGCATATAGCACGAACACTTGGTCCACTTCGCCATCTCCATCCCAGTCATAGTCTTTGTAGTTTACATCGTTGTCAGCTTCGCGCATAGCCCATGTGATGAGTTGGCGTACGTTTTTGTCGCTTCCGTACGAGTTGTTTTCTCCATAGTATTCTGCGTTTTGTGGTGCTTTATACGGACCAACTACGTCGAATGTCAGGTCGAAGACGCCTCTACTTTGGTCTTTGAAATAGTCGTGTACGCTACCTTTGGCTCCGTAAGAGTTTGTATATCCTTCTTTGTTTGCCATGTCGCTGAATGCTTGCTGTGGGTTTTCTACGCTGAAGTCAAGGTTGTTGAACGAAACGAGTATTATAATTCCCTTCTTGCTTCCGTGGAAATCACCTGTTGGTGTACCAATAGGCTTTTGACGTAGGTGTTGCATATTTGGTGCGGCTTTCCACATACGCTCGATGTCGTCGTTTCCTGTTCCAAGTTCTGCTACTGCAAGTGCCTCTTCTGTTGAGCGCATTTCTGCATCGTGTGCCAGCATATCTGTTGCCACCATGTAGTTGCCTTTAGAGTTTGCGTAGTAGTAATTACCTTTTACTTCCACTACAGGCAGTCCGTCTTTGGTCTGATAACAGTGGAAATTCTCATCGCCAATGAGCATAAGCGTCACTTGCGTACCGTCTGCTTGCACAAACGTTTTCCATTCCCTTTTTGCTGGGATGGCGCTCATGGTCAGCGATGAAGCCAACAGCAGAGCTGAAATTAAGAGTTTTTTCATAATAGTATAATTGTTAAATATGTGTCGTTTTGCTAAAAATTAGTCGTGCAAAGTTACATTGTTTATATATAAAGTCCAAGAGAATTACATTATTTAAGATTTAGCCGTGAGTTGTTTTTTTTTCTTTGCTTTTTGATTATTTCTTTTGCGGGTAAAATGAAAATGCTATACCTTTGCAGCCGTTTTTTACGGAGAAATGTATAATAAATTAAAACCATGAGTATCTTAAACAGTAAGAAAAAGCTCCAGCAGGAAATCATCGCTTATCTCCTGCTCATTGTCGGCAGTGCTTTGTTTGCCGTCGGCGACGTGATGTTTGTCAATCCTTATCTTATGGCTCCGGGTGGAACCTATGGTCTGAGTAATGTCTTGAACACTGTATGGCCTTGGAAGATTTCGCTCTATGCTATCTGTATGGATGTGCCTTTGCTTATTGTGGGAACGTGGATTCTCGGTCCGAAGTTTGGTGTTAAGACCATTATCTCTACGGCTTTGATTTTCGTTTTCACGTTTATTCTTGAGAGTGTTTGGGGCTATAATCCAGTTATCCACGATGGTGCGATAGCTCAGGCAGCTAATCCCGACCTTTCGATGGTTCAGATTCCCCACGATGGTGGATGGTTCCAGCCCGACTATTTTCTCAACACCGTTGTTGCAGGTATCATCTATGGTATAGCTATAGGTATGATTTTCCGCTCGGGTGCTACCAGTGGCGGTTCCGACATCATATCAATGATTCTCCATAAATACACAAAAATTTCTCTTGGCACGCTCGTAATGATAGTTGATAGCATCATTACTCTTACTACGCTCATTGCTTTTGGCGACATTCGATTGCCAATCTATTCGGTGATAGTTATCGTTATCGAGGGTAAGGTTATTGACCTTGTTGTTGACGGATTGAAGACCTACAAGACGATGTTTATCGTTACAGATAAAATCGATGAGGTTCGCGACTTTATCATCAACGATATCAAGCGTGGTGGTACTTGTCTGACAGGTACTGGACTTTATAATGGTTCTGAGCGCAAGATGATTTATGTCACTCTCGACCGTACAGGTATGGTTAAGCTCAAGTCTGCTCTTTATCATATCGACGAGAATGCTTTCGTCAACATTATGGATAGTTCGGAAATTCTCGGTACAGGTTTCCGTGCTCTGCCTACAGAGTAATTCGTATTCAGATAATCTTTAATAAAACCAATCGGCAGCATCGCTCAAAATTAAGATGCTGCCGATTGGTTTCTTTTTGAGCGGAATACGGGGTTCGAACCCGCGACCCTTGGCTTGGGAAGCCAATGCTCTACCAACTGAGCTAATTCCGCAATGTGAAAGCGGGAGGTGGCTCTAAGTCTTTGTTGAGCCGCCTTCCGCTGAATGTGTATTATCCTAATCGTTTGAGTTGTACTGTGAAGTGGCGCATGAGTGGTGCTTCCCATTCGATTGCTACTCCACGTGTTATTTCGTTTCTGCGGTCGTAAACGTTCTTCAATGCTGCTGCTATTACGTCCATGTGGTTGTCGGTATAAACTCTTCGTGCTATGCACAGGCGCAGCAAGTCGAGTCCACCGAAGCGGTTTTCTCTTGTCACTGGGTCGCGGTCGGCGAGGATGTATCCTATCTCGCATCCACGTATTCCTGCTTCGAGGTATAGCTCGCAGGTTAGTGTCTGTGCTGGGAATTCTTCTTTAGGCACGTTGCAGAGCACTTTGTCAGCGTCGATGAAGAGTGCGTGACCACCCACAGGGCGCTGGTATGGTATGCCGTATTCGTCGAGTTTCTTTGCGAGATATTGCACTTGGTGTATGCGGGTCTCGAGCATGTCGAATTCTGTATTTTCGTCGAGTCCTACTGCCAGAGCGTTCAGGTCACGTCCGTTCAGACCACCATATGTGAGGAAACCTTCGAAAGGTATGCAGAAGAGTTTTGCTCCTTCGTACCAATCCTTGTTGTTTGTGGCGATAAATCCGCCCATGTTTACCAGTCCGTCTTTCTTTGCCGACATAGTCATGGCATCGACGTAGCTGTACATTTCCTTTGCGATTTCCTTAATAGTCTTGTTTGCGTATCCTTCTTCGCGCATCTTTATGAAGTAGGAGTTCTCTGCGAAGCGTGCAGAGTCCATCACTACAGGCACTCCGTATTTGTGGCAGAGTTCGCAAGTTTCCTTGATGTTCTTCATCGAAACAGGCTGTCCACCTACAGTGTTGTTGGTTACTGTAAGTACCATGAATGGTACGTTGCCCTTGTTTTCGATTAGTACTTTCTCGAGTTTCTCGAGCGAAACATTGCCTTTGAATGGCAGTTCTTTTTGTGTGTCTTTAGCTTCGTCTATCGTCACGTCGATGGCTTTTGCTTTTCGCGCTTCGATATGTCCTTTTGTTGTGTCGAAGTGTGCATTTCCTGGCACCACCATTCCCTCTTTTACGAGGTAAGAGAAGAGTACGTTTTCTGCTGCTCTTCCTTGGTGAGTAGGGATGACATACTTGAATCCGAAGATTCTCTGTACTACTTCTTCGAATTTGTAGAACGACGTTGCGCCTGCGTAGCTCTCGTCGCCCAGCATCATTGCCGACCATTGGCGGTCCGACATGGCGCCTGTACCAGAGTCGGTCAGACAGTCGATGTAAACTTGCTCAGCTTTCAACATGAATACGTTGTAGTGAGCTTCTTTCAACCATTGTTCACGTTCTTCACGTGTGCTCTTGCGGAGTGGTTCAACCATTTTGATTTTCCACGCCTCTGCGAAAGGTATTTCCATAAAATAAAAGTTATGTGATTGTTGTAAATAAAAATCTTCGAGGGTAGTCATTAAGCATCTACTCGTCATTAAGGCTTAATGACGAGCAATTCAAAGACCGACAAACTCGTCGCGCTCCTTGATGTTTACAAATCTGCGAAAAACAATTGTTTTCTGCATATTAACTATTTGAAGACGTTCTTTTTTTACGTCTGCAAAGGTATGAATAGTTGCCTGATTATCCAAATTTTTTTGAATTTTTTCATGCTTTTTTATCGACTCGCTACGAGTAGTTTTTTAGTTTCGATTTTAGTTGAGCGAGTAAAGATGCGGGAAGGCACAAGCGTTGGAAATCAGAGAGTTATGAGCGCGGTTTGGAAAGCATGTCTTTTCGCTTTGGAAAGATATGCTTTCCACTTCGGAAAGGTATGCTTTTCGCGGTGGAAAGGTATGCTTTCCAAATTCGATATCATTGTCATTAGAAATCACATAAAAATCCGTCGGTTTATTATTTCTAAGAAATTGCTTTCGTATGTCGGTGATTTTGGGTAACTTTGCCGATTGTAACGTAAGAAAATAAGCATATAATCGATGACGTTTAGCGATGTTATAGGTCAAGAAGCAGCCAAGTTGCGCCTTCGCGAGCTTGTCGATGCCGACCGCGTGCCCAATGCTTTGATGCTCTGTGGCAGGCAAGGTGTGGGCAAGATGGCGCTTGCCTTGTCGATGGCAACTTACCTACTCGGCGAGAAGGAAGCCACCGAGCACCCCGATTCGGAGCACGCACAGAGGCAAATGGCTATGTTGAGAAAGCTCGAACATCCCGACCTTATTTTCACTTACCCTACAATAAAGCCCGCAAGTTGGCCATCCGACAAGGTGCCTGTAAGCGACGACTTCATCAAACAATGGCACGAAATGATTGGCAAGGGGGCATATTTCACCATAACGGAATGGATGGACTATATGAAAGCCACCACCCAACAAGCCATTATCACAGCCAAAGAGAGCGACGAACTATTCCGAAAACTCTCGCTCAAGGCAAGTCAGGGAGGCTATAAGGTGTGCATCATCTGGCTTGCGGAGCGCATGAACGAGACAGCGGCTAACAAGTTGCTCAAGATTTTGGAAGAGCCACCAGCAAAAACACTGTTCCTCCTCCTCGTAGAAGAACCCGACAAACTGCTCGAAACTATTCGCAGCCGAACACAACGCATCGACATACCACGAATAGAAACAGCTCAAATAGCAACGGCTCTACAACAGCTGCGCGGACTCGATGCCGACACAGCAAGGCGAGTGGCAAGAGTAGCAGATGGTAGCTGGATAAAAGCAGTCGAGGAAATCAGCGCAGAAAGCGAACGACAAGAGTTCCTCGAACTATTCATCACACTGATGAGAGCGGCTTTCACGCGCAATTTGCCAAAACTGAAAACATGGAGCGACGACATAGCAAAGATGGGACGAGAGCAGCAACGAAGGCTACTCGCATACTTCCAACGAATGATTAGAGAAAGTTTTATCTACAACTTTCAAGAACCAGAACTGTCGTACATGACCGAAGCAGAAGAGAACTTCGTCGGACGATTTGCACCCTACATCAACGAAACCAACGTCATCGCATTCAACGAAATGCTACAACGCTCACATCGCGACATCGGACAGAATGCCTTGTCGAAGATAGTATTCTTCGACTTAGCACTCAATACTATTATACTACTACTAAAAAATAAAACCGCATAATGGATATTAAAGATATGAACTTCACCGTTGTTTACCCCTGCGGACGAGGAATGTGCCGCAAAGGAGTAGGCAGACAGGATAAACAACACAACACCTACGACTATCTCGTCGATGTGCCAGGCAACGATACATCGACCGACTTGGTCGAAGTGCAATTCAAAAACACACGCAAAGGCTACTACCACAACGTCAATCAACTCGACCTGAAGAAAGGCGACATAGTAGCCGTAGAGGCAAACCCAGGTCACGACATAGGGGTAGTCACGCTGACCGGACAACTCGTGCGACAGCAAATAAAGAAAGCTAACATACGCTCGGAAGAAGATATCAAGAAAGTGTATCGGTTGGCAAAGCCTGTTGATATGGAAAAATATGAAGAGGCAAAGGCTCGAGAGCACGAAACAATGATACGCAGCCGCGAGATAGCAAAGGGGCTGGGACTCGACATGAAGATTGGCGATGTGGAATTTCAAGGCGATGGAACCAAAGCGATATTCTACTACATAGCCGACGAAAGAGTGGACTTCCGACAACTAATCAAAGACCTTGCTGCCGCATTCCATGTACGTATTGAAATGAAACAAATCGGAGCACGTCAAGAGGCTGGAAGAATAGGCGGCACAGGACCATGCGGACGAGAACTATGCTGCGCAACGTGGATGAAGAACTTCTCATCGGTAAGTACAAACGCAGCACGATTTCAAGACATCTCGCTCAATCCGCAGAAACTCGCAGGTATGTGTGCCAAGCTGAAATGCTGTCTCAACTACGAAGTAGATGACTATCTCGAAGCAAGCAAGAAATTACCAAGTAGAGATATAGTCTTGCAGACAAGCGACAACGACTATTATCACTTCAAGACCGACATACTCGCAGGCGTAATAACATATTCAACCGATAAGCGACTCGCAGCCAACCTCGTGACCATAACTGCAGAGAGAGCATTCGACGTGATAGAAATGAACAAACGAGGCGAGAAACCAACATCGCTCAACGACCTTAAACCAAGCAACGATGAAAAACCACGCGACCTGCTCGAAGGAGAAAGCCTGACACGATTCGACAAGAGTAAACGAAAGAAAAACAAACCGCAGCGAGGCAATCAGCAGAAACGCAGACCGCAAAACAATCGCGAGAATAATGCCAACAACCGACAAAACCATCGCGACGATGCACCACAAACAGAATAAGAAGCATAAAAACATAATAATAGCGGTGGCAATATGTGCCTCCGCTTTGCTTTTGTCGTGTACCGACAACAGGGTGTTCCACGCATACAAGAGCGTCGATGCTAATGCCTGGAACAAGCAAGATATTGTCGAGTTCACCGTCGATAGTCTGCAAGCAACAGCAAATTATCAAGAAGCGATAGGCATACGTATAAACAACGACTATCCATTCACAACACTCAATATCATTGTAGAGCAGACAGTCTATCCCTCGAAGCAGCATTTCAACGACACGATAGACTGCCGACTAATAGATGAAGATGGGCAAAAGATTGGACGCGGTCAGAGCCTTTGGCTGACAATACACCATCTGCGCGATATTCAACTCACAAGCAAAGACTCTCTCGTAATCAACCTCCGACACAATATGCGACGTGAAATGCTTGAGGGAGTGACCGACATAGGAGTAATTATCGAAAAAAAATAACATGAAAAACATAATATCAACAATCCTATTCCTATTCGTAGCCATAGCAGCTTTCCCACAACAAACGCTGCGGCAAAAACTCGACTCAATCGTACAAGTGCGCAGACTGAAGGCGGATAGCATTATCACACGCGCAGACAGCGCTATAAAAGCAAATAGGGTAGGAGAGCGGTTAGACAGCCTTATTGATGCTAAACAAGCAAAAAGCAACTTCGATACCGACTATATCAGTCGTCCTAAGGAGAAATGGACACTAAAAGCTCGAGGCAATCTCTTTGGAGCGCACATAGGAACAAAACTGCACGACGACGGAGTGAAATCGATAACCAGTCTGACGGCAGACATGAAAACAACCATCAGTTTTGCCGCATCCTACAGGGGAATAACACTTGGATTGGGAGTGAACCCCGCGAAACTATTCAAGAAAAACTCCGACTATGAACTCAACTTCAATCAGTATGGACCGCGCTTCGGCTTCGACGTTACGCTGTTGAGTGCCAATAGTTATAAGGGAACAACTCGAGTGGGAGACAATGAATTCAACGTGCCGAAAGGATTGGTACACCAACGAGCATTCACCACAAGCGTGTACTATTCGTTCAATCATCGCCGCTTTTCTTATGCAGCAGCGTTTAGTCAATCGTACGACCAACTTCGCTCGGCAGGAAGCCTGCTGGCAGGTATTTCGTTTCTTGCCATGAGAACGAAAGGCGATGCCAACGAAGACATCGGAATGCAGAAATTTCGAATCTACATGGGACACGTCGGAATAGGAGCAGGATATGCCTACAATTACGTCATTGATCGTCGATGGCTCATTCACGCATCGTTTCTGCCAACAGTGGTGGTAATAAACAGAAGCAACATAACAATTAACGGCGAGAAAGAGAAAATGCCTTACTACTTTCCAAGCCTTTTCAATACAGGGCATTTCGCTGTGATACACTATTTCAAAAACTATTTTGCCGGAGTGACAGCAGTAGTAAATGCCTCAATAATTGGTCGAAGCGACCACCAACAGATGACCTACGTCAAATGGAGAGCGCGTACAGTGTTTGGAATACGCTTCTAAATTTCTCCTCACTAATTATCACTAATAAATGCAAATCAACCGCGACATACTGCGCCTGGCTTTGCCTTCAATCGTAAGCAATATAACAGTGCCATTGCTCGGACTGGTTGATTTGGCTGTGGTAGGACACATCGGCGATGCACGAATGATAGGTGCCATAGCAGTAGGAAGCATGATGTTCAATCTGATTTATTGGGTTTTCGGCTTCCTTCGCATGGGAACAAGCGGACTAACAGCACAGGCTTACGGCGCAAAACAAACTGATGAAATACGTAGTATATTGTTTTCCAGCGTCAGAATAGGATTGATAGTGGCACTGATGATGATAGCCTGTCAGCGCTATTTGTTGAAACTGGCAATGGTAACAATATCGCCCGACAAAGAAGTGATAGACCTTGTGACCACATATTATAATATATGTATATGGGGGGCACCTGCCGTTCTTGTTGGAAACGGATTGATAGGCTGGTTCATTGGTATGCAAAACACTCGCACACCAATGATTATCGCTATTGTTCAGAATGTGAGCAACATCGTATTAAGTCTTATCTTAGTCTTTGTTTTCAAGATGCAATTAAGTGGAGTGGCACTCGGAACAACTCTTGCACAATACTTAGGTGTGGCTATTGCATTTGCTTGTTTGCCGCGTTACTTGCCAAATCGACAATCAACCCAAGTCTCCAACGGCAATCATAAATTGCTACTGAAAATGATAACAAATAATGGAGCAATCTTTCTTCGTACGCTTTGTCTGGTCGCGGTAAATCTGTTTTTTCTTTCAATGGGAGCCCGTGGAGGTGCAACAATTCTGGCTGTGAATTCCATACTGATGGAATTTTATATCCTTTTCTCGTTTATTCTTGACGGATTTGCCTTCGCAGGAGAGGCTCTTGGAGGGCGTTTCTGGGGAGCAAAAGATGAGGAGGCATTCGGAAAGGTAGTCAGAAATTTGTTCGTATGGGGTGTGTTTATAACCCTTGTGTTTACACTTTTCTACGTTGTAGGTGGGGATTTTATAGTAGGTATGTTAACGACTGATGTAGAGGTGGTGTCGCTTTCTTACGAATATATTGCTTGGACGTGGCTCATCCCCATAGCTGGTATGGCTGCATTCGTATGGGATGGAATTTATATTGGTATCACAGCCACAGGCAGAATGTTGCTCTCAGCTGTCGTGGCAATGACCTTATTTTTTGCAGTTGATTTATTGCTCCATGATAATTATGCTAATCATGCACTATGGATGGCATTCCTCGTGTTTCTTGCTATGCGCGGAATAGTTCAAACGATAATGTATCGAGGCATAAAAAAAAGTTTCGGAAAATAATTTCTCCGAAACTTTTTGATGTCTGTTTTACCAGATTATCTCTCTGATTTCTTTATTCTGCTTTTGGTGTTTCTGCGGCAGGTGCCTCTTTTGGTTCAGCCTTTTCTGTTGCTGGCTGCTGACCTTGTGGCTGCTCGGCTGCTGGTTGTGCACCACCAAAGTTTTGTTGCTGCTTTGGATTAGCAAGTGGATTTTCGATTGCGCTCTTTTCAACTGCACTCTGCGACTCTGTCTGATGAGGTGCAACGTAAGCACAAACGATGCTCAAAACCACCATGATTGCTGCGAGAGTCCATGTGGCTTTCTCAATAAAGTCGGTGGTCTTGCGAACACCCATGATTTGATTCGACGATGCAAAGTTCGATGACAGACCGCCACCCTTCGACTCCTGAATGAGCACGATGCCTATCATCAAAAGCGACGCCAAAACGATTAGAATTACGAATAATGTGTACATTGTTTTTATGTTTATTTGTTTTTACTATTTTTTACTAATTTCTCCAAGAAGCGTATTTGGTCTGCAAAGTAAATACTTTTTTTTGGATTATTCAAATTTAAGCGTTTAATAATTTCCAAAGCATCAGCGTATTGTCCTTGTTTTATGTAGATATTTGCCAGCGTAGCAGTGGCAAACTTGTCGTTTATAGGAGTTTTTGCAGGTTGGTTGTTATCGGTTGACGCTTTTTCTGACAAATCATCAGGGGTATATTTGATTTCTTCGTCGAGTTCGAGGCGTTGGTTTTGCTGATTTATGAACGAGTCTATGAGTTCCGATGTGCGACCTAATTCCTTTGAGGGTGAATTTTCTTCGCGTTCCATATCGAGTAGATACGACACGTAGTCGATAGTGGCATCCGCTGGAGTAGGTTTTCTTCGAGGTTGATTGTCGGTTGTTTCTTCGGGTGGTTGTTCGTCAAGGAATTTGTCGATTAAGTCGTCTTGGTGTTCTTTGTTTATGTTTTCTTGTTTTTGTATTGGTGTTTTCTCTTCCTCGTTGCGGTGTGCCAAAATGTAACGTTTTGCTTCTACGAGGTCGAATAGTTTACTTCGGTCGGTCAGATAGAGTGCAGCTTTGTGCAGTTCCTCGTTGAAATCGTTGTCGTGAAGTATGTATAAATTTTTGAGCATCAGCAGTCGGGCTGTCTGATGGTATGGATATAGTGCCACGAATGAGCGTAGTTCGTAGAGCGTTTCGCGGCTCATTTCTGCGGGATGGTAGATTAGATGTATTAGGTTCATAGTTGTTTTGATTACCAGTTGGCTACTGTCGCGTTGAATATTTGGTCGGTAATCTCTTTTACCATTTGTGTTACTAATTCTTCTTGTACGGCATTTAGCGATTGTGTTGTCTCGTAAGAGGCTGCCGCTGAGAATGACCGTTCGAAGTCTTGGTTATGGTCTGTATTGTTTGTAAATCTTACATTCACTGTCATCGACAATTCGGTTTGTGCCGAATATCCTTCGCTTGAAACGCTTTTGTTGCGTTGTTGGTATTGTGTTATTTCGCCTTCTATCTTCAAATCGCCATTTCGTTTTACTTGGTCTAACCGCGTGTGGGAGGCGAATATGTCTTTCAGTTCGTTGTTAAAGATAGTTTGCATAGGTCCCCAAATATAGTTTGCGCGAATGGGGAAGTCGGCTATTTCTATCGTTTTGGTTTTTGTATAGTCTATGCTTGCACCATTCATTGTGAACGATACTCGACATGCTGTCAGTGTGATTGTGACAAGTAGTAGTATGATGAGTGTGGTTTTATTTCTTATCGAGCCCATATTGCTTGAGTTTTCTGTATAGTGTTCGGTCGGAGATGCCGAGTTCCTGTGCTGCTTTTTTTCTGTTGCCGTTGTTGCGTTCGAGTGCTTTTTCTATCAGTTGGCGTCCTATATCATTTATGTTCAGGCTGTCTTTGTCGGTGATTTCCTCTGCTTCGGCATATTCAACTTTGCTGTTTTGTGGTGTTGAGGCGTTGTTATTGATTGTTGGCAACGCGTTTCTCAGTTCGACGGCTTTTGATGTTATCTCTGAAGCGTCGTCTATTCGTTGTCGTAGTCCGTTCATTTCGCGTCGGAGGTCGCGCACGTTTCCGCTCAGTTCGTTGAGTATTTTATATAGCGTTTCGCGTTCACTCTCGTAGGAATGGTTATCGCCTGAATTTATAACAGTCAGTTGTGTTGTTGCTATGTCTTGCGGAATGAATTGCCTTATGGTCTCTTCGTCTATCTCTCTTTGTTCGCTTAAGACCGACATTTGTTCTGTTATGTTTTTCAGTTGTCGGATGTTTCCTGGCCATTTGTATTGCATGAGGCATTGTTTTGCAGCCTCTGTCAGCGTGATACGTGGCAGGTGGAATTTCTCAGCCATTTGCATTGCGAACAGTCGGAATAGCAGTATAATGTCTTCGCCTCGTTCACGCAGTGGCGGCATTTGTATTGGAATAGTGTTGAGTCGGTAGTATAGGTCTTCTCTAAATCGTCCTTCGCTTATGGCTTTTTGCATATTTACGTTTGTTGCAGCCACTATTCTGACGTCGGTTTTCATGATTTTCTGTCCACCTACTCGTATGTATTCTCCTGTTTCGAGCACTCTTAGTAGTCGAGCTTGTGTGGCGAGTGGCAGTTCTCCTACTTCGTCGAGGAACAGGGTGCCTTTGTTAGCTATTCCGAAGTAGCCTTCGCTTTCTCCTATAGCGCTGGTGAAGGCTCCTTTCTCGTGACCGAATAGTTCGCTGTCGATGGTGCCTTCGGGAATAGAACCACAGTTTATGGCAAAGTATTTCTCGCGTCGGCGTGGTGAGTTGTCGTGGATTATTCTTGGTATAATTTCTTTACCTACTCCGCTTTCGCCTATTACCAATACTGAAAGGTCTGTTGACGACACTTGCAGGGCTATGTCTAAGGCTCTGTTTAGGCCCTTGCTGTTGCCTACAATGTTGTATCTTTGTTTGAGTTTTTGTAGTTCTGTCGTATTCATGTTGCTATGTGTAATGACTGACAAAATTACACTTTTCTTTGTGATTTGCTGACATTTTTGCAGAAAATATCTATTTTTTGCCTTGTTGGTGGTCGATTTTTATCATCAGAAGTCCTATTGCTGTCCATATCAGCTCGCGCAATCTGACGATGAGTGCCACGAAAATTCCGTCGCTGGCGGTCATTGCCATGCCCTTTACCGACATGAGGAACCCGCCTTCTCTGCCTCCTATTTGCAGCGGCATGAAGAAGAGTAGGTTTGCTATCAGACTGGTAAATGCGAGTATGAGTATGCAGTCGATGTAGTTTACTGATGGGTATAGTACGAGCAGTATAAACATAATTTCTGCGGCAGAGCATATTCGGCAAATCAGTTCTGATGCTAATGCTGCGACAAATGTGCGGTTGTTTTGCTTGTGGAGCGATGCTATTTGTCGGTCGATGTTGTCGAGTTCTTCTTGATGACGTTTGATAAATGGTATTGCCCAACGTCTGACGTATGGTATTTTGCTTAGCAATCTGACGGCTCGGGCTGCCAGTCCTTTCCTGTAGCCAACTGCGAAAAACCATATACCGAGCAGACAAAAGACGGTAGTAGATGTGAGGATGATTGCCATAATCACGTCTACCTTTTGTGTAGTTATGTAGAGAACTACTGATATGAGCCAGAACCAGAAATGTGAGAATATGTGTGTCATGGCGAAAAGTATCACTGATGCCGATGCTTTTTCGCCTCCTATGATTGGCTTAAGTGCCATGATTCGGTATGGTTCGCCTCCCATTAGTCCGCCGGGTGTGGCATAGTTGAGTGCAAATCCCGAGATAGTGAGTTTGTACAGATGCCAGAATCCTACTTTGTTTGTTGCCTTTTTTTGTCCGTCGGTTGTTGGAGTGTTGTCGGTTGTTTTAGTCTGCGACTTTATAATGATGTGCCATGTGAACGTGTTGAACAGGTATAGGCCTGCCCAAAGCACTACAACGGCTACAAACCAGTAGCCGGCGCGACTTATCCCTTCTTTCACTTCGTTGTAGTTGAGCTGCGAAAGCATTATTGCCAGCAGTACTGCTCCGAAGAGAAAGAATCCGTTTTGATATTTTTTCGACAAACTTTTGGTTTTTTTATTGTTGGTTTCTTGGTCTGCCGTTGTCTTCTTTTCGTTCGTGGTAGAGTTTTGGCAGTGGGTTTTCGAAAGGCTTGTCGTAGTCTGTTCTGTTGCGTGCAATGTCGATAGCGAGGTAGATGGCGTTTCTGAATGCTGTTTCGTCTGTCGTTCCTTTACCTGCTGCGGCGAAGTTGCAGTCGCGTGTTGTGTATGTGTGTACGATTGGTAGCCCTGCGGTTAGGCATACTCCGTCGTCGGTGGCTATGATGTTGAAAGGCAGTAATGCTTGTTCGTAGTGCATTGCCATTATTCCGTCGAAGGCTTCGTATTGGTGGTTTGAGAAGAAATTGTCGGCTTGATATGGTCCGAAAGCAATAGGTGTTTTCTCGTTGGCTTGTGATATTGCTGGTCGTATGATTTCCTCTTCTTCTCGTCCGAATGTTCCTTTGTCGTTTGCGGGGTTTACTGCCAGTATTGCTATTCGTGGTACTGATATGCGGAAGTCGCGACGCAGTGTGTCGCCGAAGGTTTTTATTCGCTCGGTGAGCAGTTCGGTTGTGAGTGTTGAGTTTACTTCTGCGAGTGGTATTTTGCCTGTGGCGTAAGCCATGCGCAGTCCTTTGTCGGTGATAATCTCCAACGGTTTTACTTCTGATGTAAAGTATCTGGCTATGTATTCGCTTTGTGTTGCGAATGGGAATTCGTTGTTGTCGAGTTTTTCTGTTGTCATTGGGGCTGTCACTAACGCGTCAACGAGTCCTTCGTTGTAGTCGTTGATAGCTCGTTCGAGTGCTTTCACGGCAGCCTCGTTGCTTTCTTTCGTGGCTTTACCTATTTCGGCTTTCACTTCTTCGTCGAATGTTGTCAGCAGGTTGAGTTTTCCGTCTTGTGCCTCGTTGGCAGTCTTGATGATAGTGAAGTTCACTTCTGTGCCTATCAGGTTGCGGTGGTATGCTGCTGATTTTGGCGAGCCGTAGATTATGGGTGTGAGTAGTTCGAGCAGGTCGGGCTCACTGAATGTCTTATAAATAAGTTCATATCCTATGCCGTTGGTGTCGCCGTGGGTGATGGCTATGCGCATTTTTTTGTTTTCCATTGTATTGTATATATATTAATTATGTGTGTCTTTCGACTTTGTGTTTTGTCTTTTCGTGTTGAGCAGTCCGCATGCGGCATATATGTCTTGTCCTCTTGATGCTCTGATGGTGGTGAATATGCCGTGGTTTGTCAGGTAATCGCGCAGATTTTCCATTCGTTTGTCATCTACTCCTTGCAAATCTACGTTGGGTATTTTGTGAAATCTGATAAGGTTTATTCTGCAGTCGAGTCCTTTCAGTAGTCTGATTATTTCTCGTGCGTGGGTTGTGGTGTCGTTTACTCCGTCGAAAACGATGTATTCGAACGATAGTCGGCGCTGATGGCTGAAGTCGTATTGTCGGAGCAGTTCGATGGTTTCTCTTATTCCCATACCTTTTTCTGCTGGCATGAGTGTAGCTCTTTGTTCAGGTATCGGGCTGTGTAGGCTTATGGCAATGTGACATTCACTCTCGTCGAGAAATCTCTTGAGATGATGGCGTATGCCTACCGTGCTGACCGTTATTCGTCGCGGACTCCAACCGAAGCCCCAGTCGGCTGTGAGAATTTCGGTTGCTCGAAGCACGGCATCTATGTTGTCCATGGGTTCGCCTTGTCCCATGAAGACGATGTTGGTCAGTTTGTCGAACTCGGGGAGTGAGTATATCTGATTGAGTATGTCGGCAGTGGTTAGTTGCCCTTCAAAACCTTGCTTTCCTGTCTGGCAGAACAGGCAATTCATTTTGCATCCTACCTGCGACGATACGCATAGTGTGGCTCTGTCGCGGTCGGGAATATACACTGTCTCTACTCGTTTTCCGCTGGCGGTGGGGAAGAGGTATTTGATGGTTCCGTCGGTCGAACGCTGTTCGTCGATGGCTCCTCCTATGCCTATGGTGTATTCGTTTGCGAGTAGGGTGCGATTAGTCAGGGAGATGTTTGTCATCTCCGAAATGTGGCGAATGTGTTTCTTGTAGATCCATTCAGCCATCTGCTTGCCAGCAAACCGAGGCATGCCCAGATTGCCGGCAACAGAGTTTAGTTCGTCAATACTTAGTCCGAGAAGATTGGTCATTTGCCGTCGCCGTCGATTTTCCAATCGCCTTCTTTTGTAAGTTTGAGTTTAATGTCGGTCGTGTCGGCTTTGTTCTCATAGTTGATAGCCATTTTCACCGTAGCAACGCTGTCTTGAACGTCTTCTGAAAGAACTTTGAAATCTTTCATCGCGCCGCTCTCTTTTGTGCTGGCTTCATACTTCGACTGCAGCATACCTGCGTATTGTGCTTTAGCCGACTCCAGTTCTTCCTTCGACTTGGCTTGGTCTTCCTTAAATTCGAGGTATTCTACATAGCCAACGAAGTCTTTGTTCTTCAAACACTCTACAGCTTTCTCTGCCACTGTTGAGGGCGATTTGCTGGCTCCGCAACTGCCGAGAACAATCAGTGCTGCAAGTGCAGTGGCAAAAAATAATACTTTCTTCATATTAAAAACAATTAAATGGTTAATAATGCTTTATAAACACTCGTTTGTTCAAAATTTTCTTATCGATTTCAATTTCTTGCAGTCGTAGATGTCAGAAGGGTAGTAAACCTCCGCCTTTAGCAGTGGAAGCGATATGGAGTGTGGCTCTCGCTCGGTCAGTCGCAACCCTGCCTTCTCGTAGGCATACATGACGAGTTCGGTGCAATACATCTTCGTCGTGTCGCTGGAATTGTAGTCATGGTCGAACAATGTGCCTCGTCGGCATATCGCCATTGCATTCTCTGAAGCCTTTCGGGCAATGGCACTGTCGCTGCAGCGCACCACTTCGCCACGGTTGGCATACACCGAACCGAAGAATTTCTCTATGCTGTCAACCTTCACTCGGTCAACGTCGCCATCGAAATCGGGCTCACCAGGTACAGCATGAACAATCATAAGTCTGTCGAGAGTGTCAACCACTATGCCTACATGGGAATAGCGCCCATGAGTGTCCATCATCATAACAGCGTGGCTCTCCATGCCTCCACCAAGGCGAAATACAACGTCGCCTCTGCACAACTCTACATCGGCAGGCATGATGCAATGTCCATCGCCTGTACTGTCGGTGCAAGATGACAAATGAACTGTCAACAGCAACGCAAACACAATCGTGGCAATCAATGACCTGCCTAATATAGTCATACCAATGCAAAGTAAAGCAAAATAATTCAAACGGCAAGTATTTTTTTCTCATTTTTTTGTATTTTGTTCTTGTTTTATAATCAGATGCGAAATAGATGTAATAATAACCCATTTTGGAAAGCACGTCTTTCCACCTCCGAAAGCATGTCTTTTCAGCGCGGAAAGCATACCTTTCCGACACGAAAAGCACGTCTTTCCAAATGCCACAGGCAACACCCTGAACGTCAGACTCTTGCAAAAGGAAAAGAATAATGTAATTTTTTTATTTTTTTTTCAAAAAAGTCGTTCCTTTGCACCGAAAATGCACGCGTGTGCATTAGTGTTGTGTAGAAAAGTAATAGCTAAATTAACAAAGTAAATACGATGGAAAAGACATTGACTAATGAGCAAACCCAATGTAACAATTCTCACTCCCCTCATGATAAACGAAAAGAGGAGGGAGTTTGTTGAAATCAAGCCAAAAGAAAAAGCATAACATTCGCTTTTTGTTATAAATTTGTATATTTGCAACATCACATAAACAACTATCGACAATGAAAAACCTATTTACAACGTTATTTATGTTTCTCGCCATCGCTGGCATGGCATCGGCACAGCAATTTGAAACAGCAAGAGAAGCAACGCAGAAAATGAAGATAG
>CAMOVK010000017.1 GCA_946627325.1 uncultured Prevotella sp.
AAAGGGGCTATCTCTTTTCTTTCAAATCCGAAATACACACACTATCTATACCAAACGAAGTCGAGTGTTGTGCTTGTTAATGACGACGTAGAACTGGAACATCCTGTAGAGGCAACTCTCATAAGAGTTAAAAACGCTTACGAGAGTGTCGCACACCTACTCCAACTCCACGAAAGTATGCGCCCTAAGAAACAAGGCATCGACTCGTTGGCATTCATCGCCCCATCAGCTAAAATAGGAGAAAACTGCTACATAGGAGCATTTGCCTACATCGGCGAAGGGGTAGTGATTGGCGACAACACACAAATATTTCCACATGCACATATCGGCGACAACGTGGCGATTGGAAACGAGACAATCATAAATGCCAACGTGTCAATATATCAAGGTTGCAAGATTGGCAACAAGGTAACGATACACTCAGGAACAGTTATTGGAGCAGATGGCTTTGGATTCGCACCTACGGCTGACGGCTATGACAAAATGCCACAAATAGGTATCGTCACGATAGAAGATGATGTTGAAATCGGCGCTAACACTTGTATAGACCGCTCAACAATGGGAAGCACTCGCATACGACGAGGCACTAAAATAGACAACCTCATACAGATAGCACACAACGTAGAAGTGGGCGAAAACACAGTCATGGCAGCACAGTGCGGCGTGGCAGGAAGCACCAAGATTGGTAACTGGTGTATGTTTGGAGGACAGGTGGGAATAGCTGGACATCTGAACATAATCGACCACACGACCGTTGGAGCACAAGCAGGTATAACTGGGTCTATCAAAAAAGAAGGACAAACCATCGTAGGCTCGCCAGCCATCGACGCAAAGACATACATGAAGTCGTACGCTGTCTATCGAAAACTGACAGAACTATACACTCAGATAGGCGAAATGCGAAAGGAAATAGAAGAATTAAAACAATCGAAATGACAAAACAGACTACACTAAAGGGCAGTTTTTCGCTATTCGGAAAAGGTCTGCATACAGGATTGAACCTTACCGTGACGTTCAATCCCGCACCTGAAAATACAGGATACGTCATCCAACGAATCGACATCGAAGGACAACCAACAATAAAAGCCATAGCCGAAAAGGTTATCGACACACAGCGAGGAACTGTTTTAGGCGAAGGCGACATAAGAGTATCAACAGTAGAACACGGACTGGCAGCACTTTATGCTAAGGGAATAGACAACTGTCTGATACAAGTAAACGGACCAGAATTCCCCATTCTCGATGGTTCCGCAATACAGTACGTAGAAAAAATCAACCAAATAGGCATAGAAGAGCAGAACGCACCAAAAGACTGGTACATCATACGGAAGAAAATCGAGGTAAAAGACGACAAGACAGGAGCAGAAATAACAATCCTACCCGACGACGAGTTCTCAATCACAGCCATGTGTTCGTTTGAATCGAAGTTTATCAGCAGCCAGTTTGCAACAATCGAAAACATAAAGAAATTCGAAAAAGAAATTGCCCCAGCGCGTACCTTCGTTTTCGTTAGAGACATAGAGCCACTACTGCATGCCAACCTTATCAAAGGCGGCGACCTCGATAACGCAATAGTAATCTATGAAAAACAAACCACACAGGAACGACTTGACATGCTGGCTGATATGCTCAACGTGCCACATATGGACGCCAACAACCTTGGCTACATACAGAGTAAACCATTGATGTGGGACAACGAATGTACACGACACAAACTGCTCGACATAGTTGGCGACATGGCATTGATAGGCAAACCAATAAAGGGACGTATCATTGCTACACGACCAGGACACACTATAAACAACAAATTTGCTCGCGCAGTACGGAAAGAAATAAAGAAACACGAAATACAAGCACCTATCTACGACCCCAACACAGAACCTATAATGGACAATCTGCGCATAAGGGAACTACTACCTCATCGCTATCCCATGCAGTTGGTGGATAAAGTAGTGGAACTCGGAGCAACAACTATCGTAGGTATAAAAAACATCACGAGCAACGAGCCATTCTTCACAGGACATTTCCCACAAGAGCCTGTAATGCCAGGAGTGCTGCAGATAGAAGCAATGGCACAATGCGGCGGACTGCTCGTGCTCAACACTCTCGAAGAACCAGAACGCTGGTCAACGTACTTCATGAAAATTAACGACGTAAAATTCAGACAAAAAGTAGTTCCAGGCGATACTCTCATATTCAAAGTTGACCTGCTCGCACCAGTCAGACACGGAGTGAGTTCGATGAGAGGTTATGTCTTCGTAGGCGACCAACTGGTATCAGAAGCAACATTCACAGCACAAATTGTCAAAAACAAATAATCTGAACATGAATCAAATCAGCCCATTAGCATTCGTTCACCCAGAGGCAAAACTTGGCGAAGGCAACATCATCGGACCATTTTGCTACATCGATAAAAACACTGTTATCGGCAGCAATAACGTCATGCAGAACAGCGTAACAATCAACGTAGGTGCTCGAATAGGCGACAACAATGAGTTTTTCCCTGGTGCAAGCATCTCGACAAAACCACAAGACCTCAAGTTCAAAGGCGAAGACTCAATATGCGAAATAGGCAATAACAACAGCATTCGCGAGAATGTCACAATCTCGCGAGGCACTGCTTCGAAAGGAACAACCATTGTCGGTAGTAACAACTTGCTGATGGAAAACATGCACATCGCTCACGACTGCGTGGTGGGAAACGGCTGCATAATTGGTAATTCGACAAAACTGGCAGGCGAAGTAATCATAGATGACAACGCCATAATTAGTGCAACGGTACTAATACATCAATTCTGCCGTATAGGAAGTTACGTCATGATACAAGGAGGAAGCCGCACAAGCCAAGACATACCTCCATATATCATTGCAGGAAAAGAACCAATAAGATATGCAAGCATCAACATAATCGGACTGCGCAGACGAGGATTTACCAACGAACAGATAGAACAACTCCACGAAGCCTATCGCCTACTCTACTCAAAAGGATTGCTAAAAGAAGGTATCGAGGAAATAAAAAACAATCTGCCTATGACACCCGAAATTGAAAACATCATCAATTTCGTATCAACATCACAACGCGGAATAATCAGATAAGTGCAAAAACTAATAGTCATCGTAGGTCCTACTGGTGTTGGGAAAACAAATATCAGCATCAAAATAGCACAACATTTCAATGCTCCAATCATCAATGCCGACTCACGACAGATATATAGGGAAATACCGATAGGAACAGCCGCACCAACAAAAGAACAAACAGCGGCAGCAAAACACTATCTTGTAGGAACTAAAACACTAACTGATTATTACAGCGCAGCAACCTTCGAACAAGAGGTTCTACCACTAATCAATCAGCCATATAACATCCTCTCTGGAGGAAGTATGATGTATATTGATGCCGTCTGCAAAGGAATCGACGACATACCAACCATCGAAGAGAAAATAAGAGACCATCTGAAAACAAGACTTCAACAAGAAGGACTTGAAAAACTTGTAGCAGAACTAAAAGAAAAAGACCCTCAATATTGGGCAATAGTAGATAAGAACAACTTCAGACGAGTAGTTCATGCACTCGAAATAATTGAACAAACAAATCAGACCTACACATCGTTTCGCAAACGTAAGGAAACAAATCGTCCATTTCAGATTATAAAAATCGGGTTGAATATGCCACGCGAACATTTGTACGACAACATCAACCGCCGAGTAGATGCTATGATTAAAGAAGGACTGATTGACGAAGCAAAAAAAGTATATGAGCATCGCCACCTCAATGCATTGAACACCGTAGGATATAAAGAACTGTTTGAGCACTTCGACGGTGCTACGACAATAGATGAAGCAATAGAAAAAATAAAATCGCACACTCGAGAATACGCTCGCAAACAACTTACTTGGTTCAAACGCGACACTGACATTTGCTGGTTTTATCCTTCCGACTTGAACTACATCATCAACTATATCTCACAACAATAGTACAAATCACCACGAATATACAAAAGATATTCCGAAACAGAAAGCAACATGAAAACCAACATCATAGCACGACCTTTCGTATGGATATGGAAATCGATGAAATGGTATGGCAGACTCTATAAAGGCAGGCATTGGGCAGTAAAAAGCATCGTAGCCTTACTATCGATAATCTTTGCCATTATTATCTATTTCGGAATGGTAGATATCAATTTCCTTTGGCTATTTGGAAAATCGCCAGGCATTGCAGCCATTCAAAATCCACCAACCAACGAAGCCTCTATAATATACAGTGCCGACGGTAAACAGATAGGTAAATTCTACAACGAAAACCGCACCCCCGTTGCCTACAAAGACGTAAACCCGATTTTCTGGAAAGCACTTATTTCTACCGAAGATGCACGATTCTATAACCATCACGGCATAGACCCAATAGGAATGTTTGGCGCACTGAAAGACGCTATCGTCAACGACGATGCACGAGGAGCATCGACCATCACACAGCAGTTGGCTAAAAACATGTTCAGGGTACGAACACAATACTCCACAGGGTTAATCGGCAAGATACCAGGAATAAAAATCCTCGTCATGAAGAGCAAAGAGTGGATTATCGCATTGAAACTCGAAATGATTTATAGCAAGGAAGAAATCCTGACAATGTATGCCAATACCGTCGATTTCGGTTCCAATGCATACGGCATAAAGACCGCAGCAAAGACCTATTTTAACACCACTCCCGACCAACTCACAGCAGACCAGTCGGCTCTACTCGTCGGAATGTTAAAAGCAACAACAACGTATAATCCTATCAGCAATCCTGAAAACGCACTCGCTCGACGCAACACTGTGCTATACAATATGCAAAAGGAAGGATTTCTTACAAATGAGGATTATACCAATTTGAGCAAGAAACCTCTCTCTCTCGACATAACCCATGAAAGCCATTACGATGGCGAAGCAAACTATTTCCGTGAAGCATTGCGCCGACATCTGCAACCATGGTGTGAGGAAAATGGTTACGACCTGCTCAGTTCTGGATTGAAAATCTATACCACGATAGACTCTCGCCTTCAGTATTATGCTGAAAAAGCAGCTGCAAAACAGATGAATGAGATACAGAAACGCTTCAATACCCACTGGGGCGGTCAGGAACCTTGGCGCGACGAACGAGGCAGAATTATCCCTAATTTCATCGAAGGTATAGCCAAGAAACTACCCGTCTATAATCATTTATCAGAGAAATACAAAGGCAATACAGACTCTATTAATTACTATCTCAACAAGCCTCACCGCGTAAAACTATTCGACTACGAACAGGGACAAATCGAGCGCGAGATGAGCACAATGGACTCCATTCGCTATATGGTGCGCTTCATGCACTGTGGAATGGTTGCCATGGAACCTCATACGGGCTACATCAAGGCTTGGGTGGGCGACGTAGATTTCGATTCATGGAAATACGACAAAGTGTTGGCTATGCGTCAGCCTGGCTCCACGTTCAAACTTTTCGTCTATACAGAGGCTTACAATCAAGGATATTCACCTTGTACAAAACGCCGCGACGAATTTATTTCGATGGAAGTTTTCGACCATAAGAAGAAGGAACTTGTCACCTGGGCACCTCATAACTCTGACGGCAGATTTACAGGCGACTCTGTTCCACTTAAATCGGCATTTGCCAAGAGTATAAATTCCATTGCAGTGAAACTCGGCCAAGAAGCTGGTATCAAGAATATAGCTAAGACTGCCAAAGATATGGGCATTGACAGCCCGCTTGAAGAAGAGCCTTCTTTGAGTTTAGGCTCATCGGATGTCAACCTCTTGGAATTGACTAATGCCTATGCTACGATAGCCAATAATGGCAAGCGGCGCGTTCCCGTCTTTGTCAGTCGAATAGTAGATAAGGATGGCAATGAGGTGTATCTCGCTCCGAGTGTGGAGCATCAAGCAGTCCCACTGCGCACAGCCTACCTCATGCAGCAGACTTTACTGACTGGAATACGCGAAGGATTTGGTACGTCGCAACCCATTTGGAGCTACGTTGGCAATTTTCGCGATACTGATTTTGGCGGGAAAACGGGTACATCCAACAATCATTCCGATGCGTGGTTTGTTGCCGTCAGTCCACGATTGGTAGTCGGCACATGGGTAGGAGGCGAGTATCGAAGTATTCATTTCCGTACAGGCGCACTCGGTCAAGGTAGCCGAACAGCCCTACCACTATGCGGCACGTTCCTGCAATCGGTGCTTGCCGACCCCAATTTCAGCCACTATCATGCTAAATTTGCGACGCCACCAACTGATGTTGTTTCGCCTTCAGAATATAATTGTTCGCCAGCCTCAACTCGCGGACAGACGTATGAGTTAGACGATAGTTTGTTCTTCATTGACGATTCTCGCTATCTCGACGAAAACGGAAATATCCGTCAGGAGTTGTTGATGCCAGAAAGCAGTAATCATAATAAGGAACACAGTGGCAACTCGACACCTCAAGAGCAATCGCTCGGCATAGAAGATTTCTAATAACCAATACCCCATGACTTTTTCAGCAATAATCCCAGCGCGTTTCGGTTCGTCGCGTTTTCCAGGCAAACCATTGGCACTTCTCTGCGGTACACCAGTCATTTGGCATGTTTATCAGCAAGTGAGCAAGGCAATCGACGACGTTTATGTAGCAACCGACGATGAGCGAATATTCAATATCGTGACGGAATTTGGTGGAAAGGTCGTCATGACTTCTGCCAATCATCGAAGTGGCACCGACCGCATCATTGAGGCTGTAGAAAAATTGGATTGTCAGTCCGATGTGATTATCAACGTGCAGGGCGATGAACCATTTATTGCACCATCGCAGATAGAAACCTTAAAATCCATATTTGTCGGCAATCCATCAACAGAGATTGCCACTCTCGGTAAACGTTTCGACACTATCGAAGCGGCAGAAAATCCCAATTCGCCTAAAATAGCAGTTGCTAAAGATGGCAGGGCTTTATATTTCAGTCGTAGTGTTATACCATACATCAGAGGTGAAGAACGCCACAACTGGCTCAGCCACTATCCCTTTTTGAAACACATCGGTATCTATGCCTACCGTCGCGATGTGCTTCTGCGCATAAAACACCTTGATGCTTCTCCGCTTGAGATAGCCGAGAGTTTGGAACAATTACGTTGGTTGGAAAACGAAATGATAATCCGTGTCGGTCTTACCGACACGGAAACAATAGGAATAGACACACCCGACGATTTAGCTCGTGCGGAGGAGTATCTTGTTAAAATTCAAAATTCTCGATAAGTTTTCTGTCTGCAGCTGTCCAATTGAGTGAGAGCAAATCCTCGCGCTTAAGCCATTTGTAATCGAGATGCTCCAACATCTTGAACTGGGAATCGCTTCCTTTACATAGATATGCGGTCAGCCTGATATCGAAATCATCGTAACTATAATCTACGGTGCCTACTTTCCTTCCGACGTATATATCCCAATCCATTTCTTCCTTTATCTCTCGAACGAGCGTTTCGTGGTGGGTTTCGTCGTCTTTGCATTTTCCGCCAGGAAACTCCCAATGCTCCGAGATGTAGGGATGTTCAGATCTGCATCGCTGCATACAGAGGTATTTGCCTCGGCGTTCAACTATTGCGGCAACTACATCGTATTTCATTTCTTCGTGATTATTTAAGTGTTAGTTCTACTACTACGTCGATATCGTCGGGTCGCTTGTCGAAAACGAGTGTCACTCCTGCATCGTTTTTCGTCATTTTCACAGCTTTTCCGTCTTTGAACAGTCGTGCCGACTTTATTGTTCTGCTACCAGTCGGAACGAAGAGTGCGCGGTCTTGGCAGTTCAATATGTGTACATAGAGTTTGTTTCCTTTCTGCGTTGTTACTCCCCATTCGTGTGGTTCAACAAATCCTCCACGCGTTCCGTAAACCGTTTCTCCATATACATTCATCCACTCGCCTATTTCCTTGAGCCTACTTACCGCCACTTCGGGCAGTTTTCCGTTTGGTTGTGGAGCTACGTTGAGCAGCAAGTTAGCGTTTCTTCCAGCCGCTCCGACAAGCAGGTGAATAAGTTGTCGAGTCGATTTGAACACCGTATCGGTAATGTTATATCCCCATGCTCGGCTCATTGTCTCACAGGTTTCGAGCGGAAGCTGGCTTATCCCGTTCACTCCCGAATATCCTGCCTTATTTTCTCCTGGCAGGTCTCTTTCGAATATCTGCACATTTTCGCCTTCGAATGGTGGCAGATGGTGGTTGTTAGCAACGAGACATGAAGGCTGTAGTCGGTGTATTAGTTCGTATTGCGACGATAGTTGCCAGTCGAATGGTGTAGCATCCTCCTCGTGGTCCCATACTCCATCGAACCATATTGCACCTATTTTGCCATAGTTGGTCAAGAGTTCTGTCAGTTGTGCGTCCATGAACTGTCGGTAGTGCGCCCAGTCTTGCTGGTCGGTAGGTCGTTTTGTGCCTCTTCCTGTGCGTCCGAGAGGATAGTCGGGTCTGCCCCAGTCGAGATGCGAATAGTAGAAATGCAGTCCCAGTCCTGCGTGCTCGCAAGCGTCGGCTATTTCCTTCAGCACGTCGCATTTAAAAGGAGAGGCTTTCACAATGTTGTAGTCCGACTGTTGTGTGTCCCACATTGAAAATCCATCGTGGTGTCGCGATGTTATCGTGATATATTTTGCTCCCGACGCTTTGATGGCATCTATCCATTCTTCAGCGTTGAAGAGGGCTGGATAGAATCCTGATGCCAGCTTGGCATAGTCGCGATAATCGATATTTCTATTTTGCATAACCCATTCGCCTTGTCCGAGCATCGAATAGACACCCCAGTGGATAAAGATTCCGAATTTCTTGTCTTGGAATTCCTTTTGCGCCTGAATTATCTCTTGTGATGGTTTGTACGCTTGTTGCGCCATCATCGTAACTACACCTACTATTATGTATATAGGCAAAAGTGCTAATCGTTTCATATTTGTTGTTCTATTGTTATGCCGATTCAAATTCTTTCAGGAAGCGTACGTCGTTTTCAGAGAATAGTCGCAAGTCCGACACTTGATACTTCAGGTTGGTTATTCTTTCTACTCCCAGTCCGAATGCATAGCCAGTGTATTCCTTGCTGTCGATGCCGCAAAGTTCAAGTACGTTTGGATCAACCATTCCGCATCCGAGTATTTCCACCCAACCAGTGTGCTTGCAGAAGCCACATCCTTTTCCTCCGCAGATATGGCACGAGATGTCCATTTCTGCGCTTGGCTCTGTGAATGGGAAATAGCTTGGTCGCAGACGAATATCCGTATCGTTGCCAAACATTTCTCTCGAGAAAGTCAGCAACACTTGTTTCAGGTCGGTAAACGACACGTTTTTGTCGATGTATAGTCCTTCTATCTGATGGAAGAAACAGTGTGCGCGTGCCGTAATCGCTTCGTTTCGATAGACTCTGCCTGGACAAATGATGCGTATTGGCGGCTTCGAGTGTTCCATTACTCTTGCCTGCACACTTGATGTATGCGAGCGGAGCAGAATGTTCTTTGTCACATCGTTTGGATGCTGGCTGACAAAGAAAGTGTCTTGCATATCGCGTGCTGGATGGTCGGCTGCGAAATTCATTTTTGTGAACACGTGCAAGTCGTCCTCCACCTCTGGTCCGTCAGCCAGGACGAAACCCATTCGCTGGAATATGTCAATTATTTCGTTTCTGACAATCGTAAGTGGATGTCGCGTACCGAGTTGTATCGGATAGGCTGTACGCGTCAGGTCGATGTCGTCGGATATGGTTTCTTGGTTCTGAAGTTGCTCTCTCAGTCCGTTGATATGCTCGAGAGCCTTTTGCTTCAGTTCGTTCACCTTCATTCCCACCACTTTCTTTTGGTCTGCTGCCACGTTGCGAAAGTCGTTCATAAGGGCTGCTATTTCGCCTTTTTTGCTGAGATATTTTATTCGCAACTGCTCAAGTTCGTCGGCATTTGAAGCCTTCAGAGCGGTTATTTCGGCAAGTAGATGGTCGATTTTTTCAAGTATCATGTTTGTCTGTAATTAAATCATTTTCTGCAAAATTAACGTTTTCTTAGATAAAAAAGAATTATATCTAAATAAAAGTTGTAATTTTGCTGCACGATAAACTTACACGATTGTATATTTTTTCTTTAATTAACTGATGCAAAAAATTATCTATGCGGCTTTTGGCTGCATTTGTCTGTTCGGTTTGGTATCTGTCGGTTGCACCGACAAGAGGCCTGAACCTGTCAGTGATTCAACGATTGTCGATTCTGCCAGTACCGACACTTCGAAGGTCGATTCTGTCGATTCTGTAATTATCGCAACACCTATGCCAAAGGCTGCCGATGCTCTGTTCGACGATTTCTTTTTCAATTTTGCTGCCAATCCCAGCCTTCAGCGCGAGCGCATAATCTTCCCTTTGAAGATGCGCAATGGCGAGACTGTCACTGAGAAGCAAAAATCGGAATGGAAAACCGACAAATTCTTCATGCATCAGGGCTATTATACTCTGATTTTCGACAGTAAGAAGCAACTCGAAATTCACAACGACACGTCGATTAAGCGAGCTACTGTTGAGAAGATTTATCTGAGAAAAAAGACTATCGAACAATATCGGTTTGAGAAAATTCGCGGTGCGTGGATGCTGCGGGAGATAGAAACCATCGCTCTGAATAAGAGTAGCAACGCGTCGTTTCTGTCGTTCTATCAGAAGTTTGCCACCGACGAACAGTTTCAGACGCGCAGCCTCAACGAGCCTGTAAAGATGACTGTGCCCGACCCCGACGACGATTTCCAGATGATGACCGGCGACATCTACCCTGACCAATGGATTGATTATCGTCCGCAGATAATGCCACACGACTTCATTTATAATATCAATTATGGACAAAAACCCGTTAGCGGTACAAGCAAGATATTCGTTATAAGAGGTATTGCCAACGGACTTGAAGAGCGATTGTTCTTCAAGCAGGTATCAGGAAAGTGGAAACTCATGGAATTTGTGAATTGATACGATGAGAGATTTAACCAACTACAATCTGCTCGGTAACAACACGTTCAACATCGATGTCAGTTGTCGGCGATTTGTCGAGATAGAATCTCCCGACGAGGCAAAACATTTTTTCAGTTCACTGACTGATGCCGACCGTCCGCTGCTCATCATCGGTGGAGGAAGCAACCTTCTCTTTACCAAAGACTACGACCACACCATTGTGCGTTCGCAGATTAAAGGTATCGACTGCGTTAGCGAGTCGGCGAACGACGTGTTGTTGCGTTGTGGCAGTGGCGAGCAGTGGGACGATGTGGTAAACTTCTGCGTAAAGCATGGCTATTATGGAGCCGAAAACCTCTCGTTGATACCTGGCGACGTTGGAGCCAGTGCTGTGCAGAACATCGGGGCTTACGGAGCAGAGGTAAAAAATCTCATCGCTAAGATAGAAGCCGTTGATACCACGACAGGCAAAGAGATTGAAATAAGCAGTAGCGAGTGCCAGTATGGCTATCGCATGAGTCGATTCAAGACCGACTGGCGTGGGCGGTATTTCATCACTCACGTTACCTATCGACTACAGAAAACATTTAAGCCCAACATCGACTACGGACGTATTCGCGAGCAGCTGGCAGCAAAAGGAATAGCCGAACCTGACGCAGCCGACGTGCGCGAAGCGGTAATCAACATTCGCATGGCGATGCTCCCCGACACAAAAGTGCTGGGCAATGCTGGCAGTTTCTTTGTTAATCCTGTTGTAAGTCAAGACCAATTCAAGGCTCTTCAAGACAAATACCCATCCATACCTTATTATATTATTGACGAAGGCGACAACTCCCAAGTTAAGATACCTGCTGGCTGGCTCATTGAACAGTGCGGATGGAAAGGTCGTACACTGGGTAATGTAGGCGTTCATGAGCGCCAAGCGCTTGTGCTGGTCAACCGCGGTGGAGCACGTGGCAACGAGATTGTTGAGCTGTGCCAGATGATTTGCAACGACGTGAATAAAAAGTTTGGCATCGAAATAAAGCCTGAGGTAAATATAATATAAACAAAAGCAATGTCTATGCACGTTACATTCTTGGGATCAGGCACATCGAGCGGAGTGCCAATGCTCGGCTGCCAGTGTGAAGTATGTCGCAGCAACGACCCTCACGACCGACGATTGCGTAGCGCAGCGCTTATCGAGACCGATACCACACGCGTGCTAATCGACAGCGGTCCCGATATCCGACAACAACTCTTGCCGCTTGAATTCAAACCATTAGATGCCATTCTGCTCACGCATATACACTACGACCATGTGGGTGGACTCGACGATTTGAGAGGATTTTGCTCCTTTGGCGAACTCAACATCTTTACCAACACCGATACGGCACGAGGATTAAGACGCACCATGCCATACTGTTTTGCAAATCATCTTTACCCTGGTGTCCCCCTACTCCACCTGAATCGGATTGCTCCACACAAAGCCTTCAACGTAGGTAATCTGACGATTACACCGATAAACATCATGCACGGCAAGATGCCTATACTCGGTTTCACCTTTTCTGAAACCAGACCAACAGGCAAAAAACCATCTGCCGCAGTTCCGCCTCAACTGGTTTACATCACCGACATGAAGACCATCGACCCTTCGGAGTTACCTTTTATTAATGATACCGACACGCTTATTGTCAACGCCCTGCGATTCGGACATCATCATCACTCACATCAGAACGCTGAAGAAGCCTGCGACTTTGCACACTCCATTAGAGCCCGACAGACCTATCTCATCCACTTAAGCCATTCCATTGGTCTGCACGCAGAGTCGAAAAACCGACTGCCAGACGATGTAGCACTCGCTTACGACGGACTGGAAATTGACGTCTGAAAAACGAAAGAAACACCAATTTTTATTCTATTCTCAACCTATTGAAAATCAGTGCGTTGAACATTGCAATCGGAAAGCATATCTTTCCGACGTGGAAAGTATGTCTTTTCGAGTCGAATATGATATCTTTCCAAACCGAAAAGCATAACTCCCCGATTTCGTATTCATAACCCTACGATTTTGCAATGATGAAAAACGTTTGGAAAACAAAAATCTATTATCCACAAAGAAAAAACATCGAGAAAATCTTTTTGGCACATAATTTGTTGTATTCTGATTGAGAACAAATAAAAAACAACAAAGAAAACAACAAAAAATAATATAATATCATGCAAAAAGGTAATATCGGGGTAACCACAGAGAACATCTTCCCCGTCATCAAAAAGTTTCTCTATTCCGACCACGAGATATTTCTCCGCGAAATGGTTTCTAACGCTGTCGATGCCACTCAGAAGTTGAAAACACTCAAAGAGAAAGGCGACTTCAAAGGCGAACTTGGCGAACTGAAAGTAACAATCAGTCTGAATACCGACGCAAAAACCTTGACCATCAGCGACAATGGTATAGGTATGACCGCCGAAGAAATCGATAAATACATCAACCAGATAGCCTTCTCGGGAGTGAACGACTTCCTCGACAAATACAAAGACAACGCCAATGCCATCATAGGCCACTTCGGACTGGGCTTCTATTCAGCCTTCATGGTAAGCGACAAAGTGGAAATCGTAACAAAAAGCTATAAGGACGGAGCACAAGCAGTGAAATGGACATGCGACGGAAGCCCGGAATTCACCATTGAAGACACCAACAAAGAAGAGCGAGGAAGCGACATCATACTCCACATAGCCGACGACTGCAAGGAATTTCTCGAAAAGTCGAAAATCGAACAACTGCTCAACAAATACTGCAAGTTCATGGCTGTGCCAGTAGCCTTCGGCAAAAAAACCGAATGGAAAGACGGAAAACAGGTGGATACCGACGAAGACAACATCGTAAACAACGTAGAACCGCTATGGACACGCCAACCAAGCGAACTCAAAGACGAAGACTACAAGTCGTTCTATCGCACACTCTACCCCATGCAAGACGAGCCGCTCTTCTGGATACACCTAAATGTTGACTACCCTTTCAACCTAACTGGAATACTATACTTCCCACGAATACATTCAAACATTGACCTGCAACGCAACAAGATACAACTCTACTCAAATCAGGTGTTCGTAACAGACCAAGTGGAAGGCATCGTACCAGAATTCCTTACACTGCTACACGGAGTAATCGACAGCCCAGATATACCACTGAACGTAAGCCGCTCATATCTGCAA
Organism: uncultured Prevotella sp.; assembly: GCA_946627325.1. Taxonomy (GTDB): domain Bacteria; phylum Bacteroidota; class Bacteroidia; order Bacteroidales; family Bacteroidaceae; genus Prevotella. The sequence goes on from CAMOVK010000017.1 coordinate 14,163, forward strand.
AGCGATGCAAACGTGAAGAAAATATCAACCTATATCACTAAGAAAGTGGCTGACCGACTGAGCAGCATATTCAAGGAAAACCGAAAAGAGTTTGAAGAAAAATGGGACAGCCTGAAGATATTCATCCACTATGGAATGCTCGCACAAGACGATTTCTACGATAGAGCCAAAGATTTCGCACTTCTGAAAGACATAGACGATAAGTATTTCACATACAACGACTATCAGACGCTCATCAAAGACAATCAGACCGACAAAGATGGCAACATCATTTACCTCTATGCCACAAATCGCGACGAACAATACACATATATCGAGGCTGCGAAAGCAAAAGGATACAGCGTTCTGCTGATGGATGGCGACCTCGACACACCACTCATCTCACGACTGGAAGAGAAACTCGAGAAAACTCGCTTCACACGTGTTGACGGAGATATAATCGAACGACTCATTCAGAAAGACGACGCACCGAAAAACGAACTCACAGCCGACGAAACCGACAGACTGTCGGAAGCATTCCGTTCGCAACTACCTACAATAGACAAAGCAAACTTCTACATCGACATAGAAAGTCTGGGCGCCGACGGAGCACCAATAGTAATAACACAAAGCGAGTACATGCGACGCATGAAAGACATTAGCCGATTCCAAAGCGGAATGAACTTCTACGCACAAATGCCCGACAGCTACTCAATGGTACTCAATGCCGACCATCGACTCGTAAAACAAATTCTGACAACAACAAACGAGAAAACTGCTGAACAACTCAAGCCTATCGAGAGCGAAATAAAAGGACTCGAGGCACGACTGGCAGTACTCCGACAAGAACAAAGCAAGAAAAAAACTGAAGAGATTACCGACGACGAACGAAAAGACGTAACCGATACGGAAAAGAACATACAGGAACAGCGCGACAAGAAAAAACAAATCATTGCCGATGCAGTTAAAGACAACTCAACCATACACCAACTCATCGACATCGCACTCCTGCAAAATGGTATGCTAAAAGGACAAGCTCTAAACTCATTCATCAAACGTTCAATCGATTTGATTTAAGAAAGAAAACAGTTTGGCACACTTTTCGCATATAACACAAATAGAAAACTAATAATCAACAATAAAACAATTAAAAACGTATGAAAATTCAACCATTAGCAGACCGCGTACTGATTAAACCAGCAGCGGCAGAAGAAACAGTCGGCGGAATTATCATTCCCGACACAGCAAAGGAAAAACCACTGCGAGGAACAGTAGTCGCAGCAGGTAAAGGAACAAAAGACGAAGAGATGATTCTCAAGGCTAAAGACGAAGTCCTCTATGGCAAATATGCTGGTACTGAAATAGAGTTCGAAGGCGAAAAATATCTCATCATGCGCCAAAGCGATGTGCTCGCAGTACTGAGCAAAAAGTAATCACACATTATTATATAAACGCATAAAAACGAAAACATCATGGCAAAAGAAATAAAATTCAATATCGAGGCTCGCGACTTGCTCAAGAATGGTGTTGACCAACTGGCAAACGCAGTGAAAGTAACACTCGGCCCAAAGGGCAGAAACGTAGTAATTGAAAAGAAATTCGGTGCTCCACAGATAACTAAAGACGGAGTGACAGTAGCTAAAGAAATAGAACTCGAAGACCGTTTCGAAAACACAGGAGCTCAACTCGTTAAGAGTGTAGCATCAAAGACTGGTGATGACGCGGGCGACGGAACCACAACAGCAACAATTCTGGCACAGGCAATCGTAGCTGAAGGACTGAAAAACGTTACAGCTGGAGCCAACCCTATGGACCTCAAACGCGGTATCGACAAGGCTGTAAAGGCTGTTGTTGACTTCATCGAAAAGAATGCCGAAAAGGTAGGCGACAACTACGACAAGATTGAACAAGTGGCTACAGTAAGTGCAAACAACGACGCTGAAATAGGTAAACTACTCGCTGACGCCATGCGTAAGGTGTCGAAAAACGGTGTAATATCTATCGAAGAAAGCAAGAGCCGCGACACACACATCGACGTAGTAGAAGGTATGCAGTTCGACCGCGGATATCTGTCAAGCTATTTCGTAACAGATGCCGAGAAAATGGAGTGCGTAATGGAGAAGCCTTACATATTGATTTATGACAAGAAAATCTCTAACGTGACCAAAGAGTTTGCCGAATTCCTCGGACAAGCAGCTCAGACAGGACGACCAATCCTCATCATTGCAGAGGATGTAGAGGCTGATGCACTGACAATGCTCGTAGTAAACCGTCTGCGTGCTAATCTGAAAATTTGCGCAGTGAAGGCTCCCGGATTTGGCGACCGTCGCAAAGCAATGCTCGAAGATATTGCCATACTAACCGGAGGTACTGTAATCAGCGAAGAAAAGGGACTGAAACTCGAACAGGCTACACTCGAAATGCTTGGTACTTGCGAGAAAGTAGAAATCTCAAAGGACAACACTACTATCGTTGACGGTGCAGGTTCGAAACAAAATATCAAAGACCGCGTTGCTCAACTGAAGAACGAGATAGCTAACACTACAAGCTCATACGACAAGGAAAAACTTCAGGAACGCCTTGCAAAACTCTCTGGCGGAGTGGCTGTGCTTTATGTTGGTGCCAACAGCGAGGTTGAAATGAAGGAAAAGAAGGACCGCGTTGACGATGCTCTATGTGCCACACGCGCTGCCATCGAAGAAGGTGTTGTTGCCGGGGGTGGTACGACTTATATCCGTGCACTCAAAGCCGTCGCTAAGGTTAAGGGCGACAATGCCGATGAGCAAACAGGTGTGAACATCGTGGAGCGTGCAATCGAAGAACCATTGCGACAGATTGTCATCAACGCAGGACTCGAGGGCGCAGTAGTAGTACAGAAAGTATTGGAAGGAAAGGGCGACTTTGGCTACAACGCTCGCACTAATACTTACGAAGATTTGCGTAAGGCTGGTATCGTTGACCCTGCAAAAGTGGCTCGCGTTGCACTTGAAAACGCGGCTTCAATAGCTGGAATGTTCCTCACTACAGAGTGCCTAATTACCGACAAACCAGAAGAGACTCCAGCCATGCCGATGGGCAATCCTGGCATGGGAGGAATGATGTAAAAAAGAGAAAGATTAAGTTTTTAACTCTTTAATAAATGGTGTCCTAAATCACGTTGGTGACAAATTGTCACTATCTGATTTAGGACATCTTCTATGAAAGGGACTTCCACTTTGTGGTAAGTATCGTATTCGGCAGAGAGAACCACCAGATTAAGACTGCTGACTACAACACCATAATTCTTTTCAAGCATGTAGCGATAGAGGTTTTGCTGTATGCAATAGTGATAAAAGGCTGTGTCGGGGATTTCTATTCCATTACAACTCATTTTCCCACGGAAGCCTTCCGTTATTGCACAGCCGTTTGCATCGACTACTTTCTGACTGCGTTTCCAATCGTAGATGGTAAACGTACCGTCCTGATTTTTGCAAACGAGGTCTATCGTACCTGCGAGATTAAGGTCTAAATCGAAGACTGGCCACTCTTGACGATAGGGCTTTATCTGGTGTTCTGCTACGAAATCGAGAAACTGCTTGCGCTCTGCAGCGACGCTAATACGTTCCGACTGGTCGTTATAATGGAATGTATATTCATCGAGGAACTCTCCGTTTTGGAAATAGTTTTCCGTCTGTTCGTGTACAAACGTGCCGACCTCACTGGCTCGTGCACCTATCTTGTTCCACTTTTCGAGCGATGTTTCTACGGGTATTCCCTTTCGTTCCCACTGCAACAGGGCTTGCTTATAAGCATCGAAAGGTTCAAAAAAGTAAGCCACCAACCTGCTTACGGGCAGCAGTTGGCGCTCTTCGTCGTAGAGGTATATATGTTCGGAGGGGAGAAAATCTATATGGTTGTCTTGCTCGTATTTGCCTGCATCGGTAAAACGACGCATCTTCTCGGTCATTGCATCTGTTCGCATAGGGATGTAGATTATTTCCTGTATTTTCGTAACAACAGTTTGTTCATTGCCTGCAATCGTCGCGACTGTCGTGTAAGGTCGGTGCGTACACCGCTTATGCTATTGAGCAATTCGGTCACGGCATTTTGCATAGCGTTTGGTTTGCGATGGGTTTTGTCGGCAAAAGGGTTTACCACTATATTGATACCTCTCTCCACTACCCTTACCGTTATGTCTGTTCCCATCATTGCGGGGTCTCCATCGAAGTGGACAGGGCCTGGTTCTGGGCGATGAACAACTATCTGCCTCGAACGGAAAGTCTTGATTTTACTACTCTTGTTGAGTGTCTTATTCATCATATCGAAACTCACGCCGGGCGCATCGAGCAAATCGAACGGCTCCATTATGATTATGTCCATCATGCCGTCGCTCATTGATGCCTGTGGGGCAATATAGGCATTGTTGCCATACTGCGATGCGTTAGCACATGAAAGGAGGTAAGCCTTGTAGGTTTTTGTCGTTCCTGTTTCATCTTCGATAGTATAGACAGAAGGCTTATAGCGTAGTCCTTCGCGCAGTATGTTTTCGAGATAGGTCATCGGTCCTCGCTTGCCTGACTCGGCAAACTTCACACTGATGAAAGCGTCAAAGCCCATACCACAAGTGCAAAAGAATGGTTGGTCGTTGATGGTGCAATAGTCGAGCGCATGAATTTCCAAGTGGTTGATTATTTTTATCGCCCTTGCTATGTTTGTTGGCAGCATAAGATGACGAGCCAGTCCGTTGCCCGACCCACAGGGTACGATAGCCATAGCAGTACTTGTGCCTATCAGTCCGCGCCCAACCTCATTGACAGTGCCATCGCCTCCGACAGCCACTACAACCTCGGCACCATTCTCGGCAGCCTCACGAGCCAAGTCAACGGCATGTCCGCAATACTCAGTATAGACTATTGAGTAGTCGAAAAGGTCTGCATCGAGATGACGCTCTATGAGTCGGGGGATGCCAGCCTTCTTCGTAGTGCCTGAATGAGGATTGAGTATGAACACTATCTTATGCTTCATCTTGCATAGCATTTTAGATGAGGAAACCACTGCAAAGTTACTAAAAAACGTGAGGAATGCAAAAGGAAAGATGTCATTTCTTTTTATTTCTGACAGCAAAGGAACTTATCTAAAAGTTAGATTTATTTTGTCATCAGCAGGATTTTATCTACTTTTGCTTCGCATTATCTCACGTTAAACATCTTATAATCTTTTAATATGAATATCCTTATTACTGGTTGCAATGGTCAGTTGGGTTCTTGCCTGCGAAGGCTTATAGGCGACAACGAGTCAGCATTTAACGATTATCGTTTCTTCTTCACCGATGTTGCTGAACTCGACATCACCGACTGCGATGCCATCGGTCGTTTTGTTGCAGACAATAGTATTGACGGAATCATCAACTGCGCCGCTTATACGGCTGTTGACAAGGCCGAGAGCGACGAGCAGTTGTGCCAGCGACTCAATGCCGAGGCGCCCGCTTTCCTTGCCGAAGCAATTGAACAGCGCGGAGGATGGATTATTCAAGTATCAACAGATTACGTCTTCGACGGAACTAATCACACTCCCTACACCGAAGACGAGCAGACTAATCCTATCGGTGTGTATGGAAAAACGAAACTCGTTGGCGAACTCAATGTGCTGAAACTCTGTAGAAGAGCAATGGTCGTCCGCACCGCTTGGCTATATTCGGAGTATGGCAACAATTTCGTTAAGACTATGCTTCGTTTAGGGCGCGAACGCGATATGCTTGGAGTTGTTTTCGACCAGATAGGTTCGCCTACCTACGCTGGCGACCTTGCCGCAGCCATACTGACTATTGTGGAGCGTGGAATTCAGCCCGGCACCTTCCATTTCACCAACGAGGGCGTTTGTTCATGGTACGATTTTGCCCTTGCCATTCACGAGATGGCAGGCATCAGCGATTGCCGCGTCAATCCATTGCACACAGCCGACTATCCCACACCGGCAGCCCGCCCCCACTACTCCGTTCTCGACAAGTCGAAAATAAAGAAAGCATACAACATCGATATTCCTCACTGGCGCTCATCGCTGCGTCGGTGTCTGGAATTGATGGACATCTAAAAGATTTCCTTTGTAGAGTATCTACTGCATAAACAACAAGGTCAGTATCCTCAATTTTGGATGCTGACCTTGTCTTTTTGTCTCCATTTGTCAGGGAGTTGTTTTTGTTTTGAAGGTTTACCGTTGGCTGTGAAGTTAGCAGTGAACAAATGCTAAGCCCTCTGCTCGCGATGAGCAGAGGGCTTTTTCGTTTACGCAAGAGACTTTTCTGTTTTATATTTTCAGCCAGTCGGGCTGCTCCTTAAATCGTTTCCAGTCGGCTTCGAGTTGTTCTTGCAGTCCGATTATGATGTCGCACTCTTTGCTATAGTTTTCCGAATTGCGACGTAAGCGATAGATAAACTCCAATAGGTTCCAACATATATTGTATTGTCCTGTGGCGATTAGTGCTTCTGGTTTTCCTCGTTTTCGGTCGCTGTCGCTCCACCACAGTGTTGTTCCCATCTCTGCTGCAAGGTCTGAGCATTGGCGTATGGCATCGGTTGGTTCCATCAGTGGTCGCTCGTCGGCAGCGAGGTGCTTATGCCAGTTCTTTCCTGTGCATAGTTCGAAGAGTGCGCTCATCATAGAACGGTTCTGCCAACGTGGGTCGGAGTAGATGGTGTTGTAGTTGAGCGTGCGTATGTGTTTCATAAACACCTTGTCGGTGAGTGCATACATCGATGTTGCTCTTGATGTGAGCAGGTTGATATACTTCGAGAAAGGTATGTGCAGCAGTCCTTTCCATCGGAACGAGAATGGTATCATTGCCGAGTATTTCTTCAGGAGTCGTCGCGTGCTTAGTGCTGTTGCTATACGCATGATTGCAAACAGCGCGACGAGCGAGAGAATAAATCCGAACCAAAATCCTCGTGGCACCCAGAAGAGGAATTGTGCTAATCCTATGAGAATGATATTGAGTGTGATGTTTATGCGGTGCACTGTGAGATGGTCGAGCACTGATGTTTCCTCGAACTCGTAGGGCTCTTCCTTTCCACATCCTGCATCGCTGACGATGAACAAGTCGATGTCTTTACCTTGCCGTTTGCGCAAGAGGTTGATCGGTTCAATGCCTTGGTTATCGACTACTCCCCCATCCATTAGTGGCAATGGCTTTGTCTGACTGATATATTCTTCGTTTTCGGGATTGTTGTAGAGTTGGAAATCTCGTGGGAAGAATAGTGCTTCGAATCCACCTGGGAAGCACGACGATGCTGCAAACACTTCTGATAGTCGTATTTGTCGGGCTATGTCTTTTGGTATTCGATAGAACGAGTTTCCTACGATGCCTTCCGATGTTTTTCCATTTGGTAGCACTGTCTGTTTTCCCACATAGAAGCGAAATTCGGTAGCGTTGTTGAACTCGGTTGCATTTGCCGAGAAGTCGTCGATGGTGATATCGTCGATTTTGTCCATGATGTCGCCCATTGTTGCGCCGTTGAATATCTCTTCGTCGTAGATTTTTACCATCTCTCGTATGAGTGAATGGTTGTCGCTTGCTCCGCATAGGAATTCGCGACTTGCTCTGCCTATGACGTCGCCTTCCATTATCAGGTCGCGCAACCCCCTGATGATTTCTTCGTTCGTCTTGCCCTGACACTTGCCCAGTATGAGCCATAGCCCTGTGAGCGTTCCTCCTGATATTGAACTGACAGCACTGACATGGTCGAGCAAGGTGCGCCCATCGTCAAGTTTCAAGTGATTGAGATACGATAGTGTGCCGAGGTGATACATCGCTGCGCGATAGCCCCCACCAGAGAGACTTAATGCAATCTTTGCCATAAATAGTGGTTTCTACGTGTAAAACTTGTAAATTCTTAATTTTTGCAAATATAAACATTTCTTTGCTGACACTAAAATAATAATATAAGAATTAGCGAACACGCTGGTCGAACACGAGTTGTCAGCCAACCGAAAGTCGTTCTTTAACTCGTTGAAAATGAATTGTTTATCTGCACCATTTGGAAAGGTATGCTTTTCGCGTTGGAAAGACGTGCTTTCCGACGCGAAAAGACATACTCCCCGACTCGGAAAGCACGTCTTTCCAAATCGGATGCAATAGCATAGCAAACGAGATATGGAATTTATTTTTCCATATTAGTCCGTTTGCAGACTATATTTATTACCTTTGCCGGCAGAAGAACACAATAAAAAACAAATTATTCTCACACATGAACCCAGAGATTGAACGCCGGCGCACGTTTGCCATCATCAGCCACCCCGACGCGGGAAAGACTACACTCACTGAAAAATTCCTCCTTTTTGGCGGACAGATACAAGTGGCAGGTGCCGTGAAGAACAACAAGATAAAGAAGACTGCCACCAGCGACTGGATGGACATAGAAAAGCAACGCGGCATATCGGTATCGACATCAGTAATGGAATTCGACTACACGCCAGAAGGAAGTCAGACGGAATACAAAGTAAACATACTCGACACTCCTGGACACCAAGACTTTGCCGAAGACACCTACCGCACACTGACGGCTGTCGATTCAGCCATCATCGTAGTTGACGGAGCAAAGGGCGTAGAAACCCAAACACGCAAACTGATGGAGGTTTGCCGCATGAGACAGACACCGGTAATCATCTTCATCAACAAAATGGACCGCGAAGGACGCGACCCCTTCGACCTACTCGACGAGCTCGAAGAGGAACTCAAAATAAGCGTGCGACCGCTATCGTGGCCCATCAATCAAGGAGCAAAATTCAAAGGAGTATATAACATCTACGAACAGAAACTCGACCTCTTCACACCCGACAAGCAACGAGTGACCGAAAAGGTGGAAATCGACATTGACAGCGCCGACCTCGACCAGCAGGTAGGCGACACCAACGCGGCACAACTACGCTCCGACCTCGAACTAATCGACGGAGTATATCCTGCGTTTGACGTAGAAACCTACCGCTCGGCAGAAGTGGCACCAGTCTTTTTCGGCTCTGCACTAAACAATTTCGGTGTGCAAGAACTGCTCAACTGCTTCGTAGAAATAGCCCCATCGCCCCGACCAACAAAAGCCGAAGAACGAGAAGTGAACCCCGACGAGAACCGATTTACAGGCTTCATCTTCAAGATAACAGCCAACATCGACCCCAACCACCGCTCGTGCATAGCCTTCTGCAAAGTCTGCTCAGGGCGTTTCCAACGCAATCAGCCATACCTGCACGTCAGACAAGGAAAGACATTGCGCTTCTCATCGCCAACGCAATTCATGGCACAACGCAAATCGACAATCGACGAAGCATGGGCTGGCGACATCGTGGGACTGCCCGACAACGGAACATTCAAAATAGGCGACACACTGACTGAAGGCGAAAAACTACACTTCCGCGGACTGCCATCGTTCTCGCCAGAGATGTTTAAGTATATCGAAAACGACGACCCAATGAAGTCGAAACAACTCGAAAAAGGAATAAACCAACTCATGGACGAAGGAGTAGCACAGATGTTTGTCAACCAATTCAACGGAAGAAAAATCATTGGCACCGTCGGACAACTACAGTTTGAAGTCATACAATACAGACTCGAAAACGAATACAACGCACGATGCCGCTGGGAACCCGTTCATCTTTACAAAGCCTGCTGGATAGAAAGCGACGACAACACTGAACTCGAAAACTTCAAAAGACGCAAATACCAATACATGGCAAAAGACAAAGAAGGACGCGACGTGTTCCTCGCCGACTCGGGCTACGTACTGCAAATGGCACAAGAAGACTTCAAGAACATACGCTTCCACTTCACAAGCGAATTCTGACAAAAACATTTGCTCAACAAATAAAACACGACTATCATGAAGGAACAATTCATAAAACTCCTGCAAGAAACCAACCGACAAGGCATAAACGAAGTGATAAACTACCTCGACAAAGCAGGATTCTTCAACGCACCTGCATCGGTCAACCGACACCTGAGCGAAGACGGAGGACTGCTCACACACTCAATGAATGTTCTGACAATGGCAAAAATGCTACGGCAGCAAATCATAACACTACGACCAGAACTCGAAGAACAACTGCCCGAAGAAAGCATCACAATAGCCGCACTGCTGCACGACGTTTGCAAAACAAACATATACAACAAAATACAAAAATGGCGCAAAGATGCCGACAACCGATGGGAGCAATACGAAGCCTACGACTGCGACTACTCGCGATTTCCTATCGGACACGGTGAGAAATCGGTAATCATGCTGCTAAGACTCGGACTGCAACTGACAAACGACGAAATAATAGCCATCAGATGGCACATGGGAGCATGGAACCTGCCAATGCACAGCTTCGAAGACAAAAGCAACATATCGGAAGCATACGACAACTGCCCACTGGCGGTCGTAATAAACACTGCCGACGGAATGGCAACACACATCATGGAAAGTAAAAAATAAGAAACAAGAAACATAACATGAAAAATAAACTCTTCTGGGCTATCGCTATCGCAGCAATGACTGTGATGAGCATCAACGCCAATGCTGCAACAAAACAACGGAAAATACGCATCAACGACTTCCCTACAATAGGCGAACAACACACGCTCGTGGTACTCGTAGAATTTGCCGACGTGAAATTCTCAACTATCGATAACGCCTACGACTACTACAACCGACTGCTTAACGAACCCGGATTTACCCACGAGAACGGAGCAAACGGCTCGGCATACGACTTCTACCAACTATCGTCGAACGGACTATTCAAACCACGCTTCGACGTAGTAGGACCAGTAACTATTTCAAAAGAAGCAACATACTACGGACAAGACCAAGGACAAGAAATCGATGTGAACATGGGAGAATTCCTCGTCGAAGCATGTCAGCAAGCAGACGACTTAGTCGATTTCACACAATACGACACCAACAACGACGGGATAGTAGATAACATCTACTTCTTCTACGCAGGATATGGAGAGGCAGACTCACACCACGCAAACGTGATATGGCCACAAGCTGGAACGCTCACAGAATGGGGAAAAGAACTGACACTCGACGGAATGAAAATCGTCAGCTACGCCTGCAGCCACGAAGTAAGCTACCAAAGCGGAGGAATATACCCCACAGGAATAGGAACATTCGTGCATGAATTCGGCCATGTATTAGGACTGGCAGACCATTACGACACTTCATACCAGTCTGGAGCGCAACACCCGGGACAATGGGACACTATGGCATCGGGAGCATACAACGACAACCAACACCACCCTCCACTCTTCTCAGCATTCGAACGTGCTGAACTGGGATGGCTCACATACACAGATATAGAACCAACACCACAAAACCTCTCGGCAGAAATACTCGCAGAGAAAAACAAAGCATTCCGAATAACAGTGCCAAACACTAACGGACAAGAGTATTTCGTACTCGAAAACCGACAACGAACCAATGAATTCGAAATGACATTGCCTGGCACAGGACTGCTCGTATGGCACATCGACATGGACGAAGACGTGTGGAAGGAAAACATTGTGAACTGCGACGGAAATCATCAATACCTCGACATAGTCGAAGCAGACAAACTCGCCAATAGCTACACCTTTGCAGGAGACCCTTTCCCTGGACAAAACAAAGTGACAACATTCGACTTCAAAGCATGGAACGGAGCAGTGCTCTTCTCGTTTATCGACGTGACAGAAAAACCTACAACAGTGGATTTCACAATAGCTCCGAGCTATTTCACACTCGATACACCACAGCCAGAAGCGACAGAAATAAAAGGAAGAAGTTTCGTGCTGAACGTGCCAGAAGTGGAACTGGCAAAGAAATACATCTTGACAATAAAGAAACAACTCACCGACGGAAGCAACACTATAGTAGATAAATACAACAAAAAAGAATATAAAACCATTGACCACGTCAGAATCGACGAACTCGAAGAAAACAGCAAATACGAAGTCAGCGTAGTAGCACAATCGGGGAAAAAAGAAAGCCAAACGGCAACAATAATGGTAGAAACAACCGACTATGATTTCACAGAAAACAAACCGATAGTGACCAGCGTGTACGACATAACGACAAACAGCTTTGCCGCACAATGGCAAACAATAGATGAAACACAATTCTACGACCTTACACTAACACAAAATACTACGATAAGCACAGAGAACGAGACGTTCGAATTCACAGGCGACAACTTAGACCTGCCAGAAGGCTGGACAACAAACAGCAAAATCTACAACACAACACTTTACGGCAACAAGCAACCATCGCTTCAACTATCGTCTAACGACGACTATCTGGAACTCACCGCCACCAACGGATGGCTGAAAGAAATAGAGTTCTACTATCGTTCGCAATCGCGCAACAATAAACTCATAATCGAAACCATCAACAATGGCTCTTGGCAAGCAATAGAAACAATAGAAACAAAGACGACTGGCGAAACGGTGAACATCGGTCTGGACTGCCAACGAGTGAGAATCAGACTGCAACGAACAAGCGGCATCGTAGTAATCGACGACATAGAATACACCTACGAGACTCTTCAGCCTGACGAAACGACCACTTTCAACGCACAAACCGACGGCAACACAGACAGTTATCAGTTCGACAACCTCGAACCTAACACCATCTACAGACTTTACGTCACAGCCATTGCCGACGACAAAGAGTCGATGCCTTCGGATATTGTATATGTAAAAACACTATCCGACAACACATCAATCGGCAATGAAAACATCAACAGCGCCACCATCGAAGCAATCTACGACGCACAGGGGCGCAAATTGCCAACGCTGAACGGCGGAGTCAACATAGTAAGGATGAGCAATGGAGAAGTGAAAAAAATAATCAGAAAAAGATGAAAACGCTGATTTGAGGACAAAAAAATGGGGTGCCGCTGCACCCCCTCTTTGTTAACCTTAAATCTAATACTATGAAAAACACGTTGCAAATGTAAGACTTGTTTTTTATAATTCCAAACTTTTTCGACAAAAAATGTATCATTTTCGATTTTTTTATTTCAAAAACTGCAGAAAAACAACAAAACCGCCCACTTCGACCCCAAATTGCCCACATTATATATATAAATAAATGAAGCGAAAAACTTGGTGGTTTCAAATATAAAACATATCTTTGCCACACGTAAAAAAACTTACTAAACATACATTAACTTTATTATTAACAACAAGACATGAACGTAGAGAAAATCATGCAGAACCTGGAAGCTAAGCATCCAGGTGAGTCTGAGTACCTTCAGGCAGTTCGCGAGGTGCTCGAATCAGTAGAAGAAGTTTACAACCAGCACCCTGAGTTCGAGAAAGCAAAGATTATCGAACGCATCGTTGAGCCAGAGCGCATCTTCACATTCCGCGTTACTTGGGTTGACGATCAAGGCGAAGTACAGACCAACTTGGGCTATCGCGTACAGTTCAACAGCGCTATTGGTCCGTACAAAGGCGGTCTCCGCTTCCACAAGGCAGTTACTCCTTCAATGCTGAAGTTCCTCGGTTTCGAGCAAACATTCAAGAACGCACTTACTACTCTGCCTATGGGCGGTGGTAAAGGTGGTTCTGACTTCGACCCAGTAGGCAAGTCTGACGCTGAAATCATGCGTTTCTGCCAAGCATTTATGCTCGAACTTCGCCACAACATTGGTCCTGACCAGGATATTCCTGCAGGCGACGTTGGTGTTGGTGGACGTGAGATCGGTTTCCTGAACGGTATGTATCAGAAACTTTCTCGTCAGTATCACACAGGCGTTCTCACAGGTAAGGGCGAGACATGGGGTGGTTCTATCCTTCGTCCAGAGGCTACTGGCTACGGAGCTCTCTATTTCACACAGCACCTTCTCCACAAAGCTGGCAAGGACATCAAGGGCTTGACAATCGCTCTCTCTGGCTTCGGAAACGTAGCATGGGGTGCTGCTAAGAAAGCTAAGGAACTCGGTGCAAAGGTTATCGCTATCTCTGGACCTGACGGCGTTTGCCACATTCCAGAAGGTATCACCGACGAAATGATTGACTACATGCTCGACATGCGTGCTTCTAACCGCAACAAGGTAGAAGACATGGCAACAAAATTCCCTAACGCTGCTAAGTTTACCGCAGGTAAGAAGGCTTGGAGCATTCCTTGCGACATCGCTCTCCCATGCGCATTCCAAAACGAGTTGAGCGAAGACGACGCTAAGGAACTGAAAGCTAACGGCTGCTGGTGCTGCTGCGAGGTTTCTAACATGGGTTGCCAACCAGGCGCTATCCACTTCTTCCAGAAGAACGGC
>CAMOVK010000018.1 GCA_946627325.1 uncultured Prevotella sp.
CTAATAAAGAAAGTTTTCAAATATAGTCAAATTCTCCGACAAACCAGCTGTCACTCTGCTTTTTTATCGGAGAATTCTTATTAATCTTTTGTTTGCCAGATAGTGATGCAGGCAGCATGATAACCAGTCTCCTTACTGCTCTGAGTAAGGTAAATCCAAATCGTCCTGTCGTGCCCACTTGTATTTTCATCAACTTGTATGCGAATATCTCCGTTAATTAGTTTGGCAACTTCAAACCAATCGTATTTATCCCAATACTCTTCCCAATATTCTAATTCTTCTTTTGTCCTTTCTGGGGGATCAGGTATTACAAGCTTACCATCTATAACTTCGCCAGAACTATAGCCTACTGTATCTATCCAAGGAATACATATAAATGGAAGAGGGCATGCGTCAAATTGCCAATTCGCGAGATCTTTATTTATCAATTTAAGAACTACTTCACCACCGTTCTTGTCAAAGGTATAATCATTGGGGCTAAATAAAATGATATCCCCAGCACTGTCGTCATCGTCAGTGCAACTTGTAAACGAAAATAGAGATACAAGTAATAATAATAAATAAGTCTTTTTCATGTTTTTGATTTTTATTAGTTATTATATTAAGTTCTGCACCGAGACTAATTGTTGTTTCTCCTTTAATCTCGACTTCATTCGCACGAATTGTAGTGTTACTATGAAAACCAGCTGTCGCTGTGCGTAAGGGTAAGCAAAATGGGGATTTTGATGATTTTATAGATTAATTATTCCGATATATGTTCTATTTCTCCTTCAAAGAAGAAATTGTTTTTTATGAAACGAATAATGTAAACTCCAGATGGAATTTGTCGAAAATCGATGGTTTGTCTATTGCTTTGCACGCCAACAGCTGGTTCATCGTCATAAATATAAGTTTCAAATATAATATTATCATCGTCACAAATATCAATTAACTGTAAGGTGTAACCAGAAAACACTCCGAAGTGGTAGAGTATTCCGTCAGAATAATAGGCAGTTCTGTTTGCTGCAGGCATTCGAGGACTTTGATTAGGAACAGTGGGATTAATAATTCCATAGTGTAACACTACAGGAGTTGCTTCAATGCTTGGGACTTGTGCTTTAGTAATGGCAACATTAAACAATGTTAAAATTGAAATGAACAATAGTTTCTTCATATCTGCATTTATTTATAAATTAAACTTTGCTGCAAATATAAAGACAGGTGAAAGAAAATCGTTTGTTTATTCTTTACACATTTTACATCATTTTAGGAAAGAACAACTATTATAACTTTGACTATCAGTAAGTTATAATTAGTTTTACATTTTTTACACTGTTTTTAAGGAACTTCAAAAAAGTGCGGTTTCATCGGGGTTGTCAAAACAGGTAGAAAGGATGTTATGGTTATAATTTTTGACTAAAGTTTCATCAGATTTGCATCAAGAGTTGGTGCATTGGCTACATTAAATAATTTTTTATTAACTTTTGCCCTCATATTAGTCAGCGCCTGTGGACTTTTGGCAAGAAGATTCTGTATTTCTGTAAGGTTAAACTTTAATCGTAACAGTAAAACTAAGCGTTGTTCATCAACGGACAGAGTATTCTGACTATTATTGATTTGTTCCATGAAAGAGGGGATAAAATTCCAAGCAAGAGCAATGACATCACGCCAGAGGATGTCTGGAGCTGTTCCTTTAAAGGCATAATCGTGCAGTCGTTTTACTTCAGACGAGTATTTCATTGTGGATTCCGAGTCCCACTGTTTGAATTTATTGTCTTTTCCTTTTATCGATTCGATGATTAACCTCATGTTTTCCAATTCTGCCTCTCGGTCAGTTACAAGTTTGTCGGACCTGTGTTTTAGTCGTTCATAGTCTTCAATGGCACTTGCATAAAGTTGCTTGAGTCGTTGTTCCCTTTCTCTGGTGACTTTTTTCCTTTGTCTATATATATATAATAATGTGGAAATGGCTGTTGTCAGAAGTATGATGCCAATCGCAATCATGACTTTTAACCGTGATAGTTCCATGGACTTGACATTTGCCATTTCTTCATATTTCTTGTAATCGTACATCGAACGTATGTGTTGAAGTTCTTGCGAAGCGTTGTTTATTACCGAGGAGTCGTTTGCTTCGCACCATAGTCGTGCATATTTAACGATGGAATCCTTAGTTCCTATACGTTCATATAGTTCGAAAAGTCCTTGATAAGTGGCTTGACTATTGTTAATGTTGTTAGTATGTTTCTGCATTTTTCTTAAATAATACTCTGCAGAATCCAATTGTGACATTAATAAATAGTATTTTCCCTTATAAGCGTAATAGGACACATATCTGTCAGAGACATTTCCGTTGTCGTCTATTATTTTTTTATTTTTTTCGATACGCTCTAACCATATTCGCGCTGACTGAGCATCTCCACGTTTGAGGTAGATATAAACGATGGGAAACAGCTCACCGCTTGCTTTATCTTCATGTCCGTATTTAAGGAACAGATTGTAAGAACGTTGTGTAACGGCAATGAGGCTGTCTTCTTGATTTAGGAAAAAATATGGTGACGTCATGTTGCTTATACTATAAATCAGAGACAAAGTATCGCGGCACAGCTTTGCATATTCGCCTGCCTTCATTAGATTGTCAATGTCTCTGTCTGGCATCTGCATTAGTCCATAAGCATAAGCCAATTGTGAATGAATCTTTATCAACAGTCGATATTCCTTCTGAGTATTTGCCTTATCAAGCATTTCAAGTGCCTCCTCATACTGATGTATTGCGGCTGGTATTTTTGTTTGGTCTCTATTGACGCAGCCTGAAAGGTAATATGCCTGTGATTTCTTTAACGCGTCACCATGAGAGTCATAATAATGCAGTGCCTCTTGTATGATTGTAGTGTCACTTGCAAGCGATATGTAGTTGAGGTTATGACATTGAACTGTCAGCAGAATAAAATGTGCTCGCTGGCAACGTGTGAGTGAGGACTCTTTTTCTGCCAGACTGTCGAGGAGCAACTGCGCTTGGGCTATATTGTCATTAGTAGTGGCAGAAGAAAAGAGCAACGAGTCGGCATTGCTTAACATGCGGTCGTAGTCCTTGTTACCACAACCTGCAAGGGTAAAGATAATGAGTAGTAATATATAAATATGTGTTCCGCGCATGTTGATGGGGTTATTGCTTCAAGTAATATGCAAAGGTAATAAATAAAATTCTGAATAATCGCTCGTTTTAAGATTTATTTAAGATGTTGAAACGTCAACACCGCAAATGGCTGTTAATAAAAACTGGTTCGATATATGTCTGTTTCTCAACCTGTTACGGACAAGAATTGAAAAGCATGCCTTTTCGATTCGAAAAGACATGCTTTTGGAAGCGAAAAGCTATGCTCCCCGATGTGGAAAGCATAGCTTTTCAATTTCTATAGATTAGCGAGCGATTATTACTATCGCTTCACTACTACTTTTCCTTTCTCAACATAGATGCCTCTAACCTTTGCTCGGGCTACTCGGCGACCATCGATAGTGAAGACGGTCTTTTCTGTAGCCGACTGGTCGGTAGCGTCAATGTTGTTGATGGCTGTTGGTTCCTCCCAGAGGACAATTGCGCTCGGAGCGAGTGCTGGCTTGCTGATATACGCCTCGAACGGGTTCAGTGAAGTTCCTTCAATGAACGTTTGACTGTCGCTATCGAAGGTGCAGTTGCTCTGACCATTATCTGTCTGACTGAGGTCAATGTCTTCGAAAGTTCCGATGAAACTTACACCATCTACTTCGTCATAGCCTGCTTCTTTGCCTTCGGCTGCTTCAACAAGTCCGTTAAATGGTTTTTCGCTGGCAGGAACGAACATGTAAGGTTTGCCTTCTTCGGTTGACTCAACGCGAAGGAAATTGATTTCGTTGTCGCTGACGAAGTAGAGTTCGTAGAATGTACCTGCTTCGAGTGCTTCAGCCGATGTGAGAGCTACTGGCAGGCATACTGTTGTCAGCTGTTCGGCGGTGTAGGTTGGATCAACATAGATAGTCAGGCTGAGTTCTACATCGCCATTTTCGAACATTACTTCGTCGGTATATACATCGTCGTTCAGTGGGTTTGTTATGGTGACGTCGTATGTCAGTTCTTTACGTCCGACAGCCACGTCGTAGTTGCCATTGGCATCGGTCGTTGCTTCGTAGCGCACTGCGCCACTCTGAAGGGTTATAACGGCTCCCTCAACAGTGTTGCCATAGCAGTCGTCGATAGTACCATAGAGGTGTGCGGCATTGTCAACTGTCAGGTAGCAAACGGGCATTTCGGTAGTGAGTGCCGTAGAGTTGAGCATTTCGTCGGCTGTGTTGCCGTAGCGATAGAGCGACTCATAGCGTTGGTCGCTGTTGAAATATGTCTTACATTCATCGTCGGCTGTATGGCGAACAATGATGCGTATGTCGCCTCCTTCGTAGGTGAATGGCTCATCGAGTGTCAGGGTCAGCGTCTGTGCTTCTTGTGGTTCGAGAGCAAATGTGCCGTTGTAGAATTGTTTGAGATTCTCTACATCTGTCATTTCTGCTGGTAGAGTTCCGTCGGTAACGTTTTCCATCCACACTTGAACAGTTGCATTGAGCGGGCGGTCTTCTGCGCTGCGTCCCTTGTAGGTCAGTGCTGTGATGCGTGAGCCTTCCTTAATGTCGGTGAGGAGTGCTGCAGGATAGATTGTTTCGCTTTGCGATGCTTTGTACCATAGGCGTACTGGTGTGGTTTCTTTCTCAGAGTTGGCTTCGCCAGCTGCCACGTCCTGTGTTATCTCTTCAGCCATAATCTCTACGTCGATGGTTTCGCTTGTGAGTTCTTCCTCACCAAATGCGACTTCGAAATAGGTAGGAGCTACTGCGAGCACGGGTGCTGCGTTGGCACCTTCTGGAGCGTCGGCTATAGGTGCGACAGTTGTTGTAGCGACGAGTTCAACTGTCTCGCCAGCTGGGATGTCGATTGTTTCTACTTCAACAACCTCGTTGCCCATCATCATTTTTACTGTGTAATCGGCTGCAGCGAATGTTGTTGGGTTTACATTCTGTATCTTGACACGTGCGGTATATTCGTTGTTGACAACTGCCTGTGCTGGGATTTCGGTCTCAACGATGAAGAGGTCTTTTGACTCGATGAGTTCGAAGTCTTTCACGATGTTGCCATCTGCAAGCGAAACGGTTGCCGTTGCTGGGAAGAAACCTTCCTTCTCGGCGGTGAGCTGATACTCGCGGTCGGTCTGGATAACTTCTATGGCATAGTTACCTTCGCTGTCGGTTGTTCCGCTATACATTACCTCATCAGATGTAAGTGTTACGGCTACACCTTCAACAGGGTTTCCGTTCTTCTTGTTGGTGATGGTTCCGCTGATGGTTGCGGGGTCGTTGGCTGTTGACAGATAAAGCACTGGAGTTGCAGAGTTGACTGTCATGGTTGTTGGGAGCGTGTAGTTGGCACCGGTATAGGCTGAAGGCGATGTTGCCTTTAGCGCGGTGCTTGCCTCGTAGCGCGTGCCTCCGTTGTCGTTTTCTTGCTTTTCATATACGAAGTGTATGTTTCCACCTGTATAGACGAAAGGCTCTGTGAATTCAAACTCTACGAGGTCGTCGTAGGTATATTGATAGTTCTGATACTTACCAACTTTTTTGAATGTGGCTGTAGCGTCATAGACGAGTGTCATTTCCTCAGTGTTGGCAAACGATGTTGTCAGCGTTGATGCATCTGTGTTGGCAACCCATATTTTCACTGGAACGGTCTTTTCAGAGGTGTTGTAACCATGGAAAACAATCTTCGTAATCTTTGTGCCATTCTTCAGTTTGAGGTCGGCAGCTGAATAGATTGTTTCGGCATGGGTCTTTTTATACATGAAGTTGAATGGGATACACATATCGTTGCCTGTAGCTGTTCCTACTTGCGACTCAGCCGATGCTATTTCGGCTTTCACATCGATATTGGCAGCGGTGCTGTTGACAACGTAGTCGCCACAAGTATATCGCACAGCGGCTGTCACGATGCCTTCTGCATGAGGTGTATAGTCGAACGTAATATCACGAGTAGCATTAGAAGCAAAATCTTCTTCGCTGGCAGTAGCTACCACGTTGTCGTCGATAAGCAACTCAATGGTATATTCGCCTGCTGAGCGACTCAAGCCCGCATTGGTCACTGCTGCTGAAATCTGCATCTTGTTGTTGACCATACCTGTCTCTGGAGCCTGTAGCGCGATTTCCACGTCGTTGTCGGCAAAATAGCGCGTTGGTCCTTCGAGCTTATAAAGATATATGCTAGAACACTCTACGCGCAGGTATTGAACGCCTGTGGGCAGTTCGTCGGCAATGCAATCGAGAGCCGATGTGCTGAGCAAGTTGCCAAAATCGCGATGGAGTGTCCAGTTGCTCTTGTCTGAAGAGTAATAGACTTTCAGCGTCGGAGTAGAGTAATACGAACTGCTGCGGGCATTGAGCAGGAGCGTTTCGCCTTCCTTAATGTCGAGTTTGGGCGAGTAGATATTCACCGTTCCTACAGTGTAGCCACTCGAACCAGAGAAGTAGAAGGTGCCATCAACAGTCGTGCCAGTAGGGAATGCACCACTGCCGAAATCGACAGTCCATTTCTCGCCTTGTGCCTGAGCGGTCATGGCGACGAGCATCATCACAAGAGTAAATAGATAATGTAGTTGTTTTTTCATATTGATAGTTATTTGGTTATTTTGAGTCTGAAAATGTCGATAACATTTATAGTAATCTGATTATTCGGAGTAGTCGGATTATTCCGATTACTCCGAATAGTCAGGTTGGCAGCCCTCTCCTTGCCAGAGGGGCTACCAACTATACTTAATCGTCCCAAATGTTGTTGCCCGAAGCACCAAATTCGCCTCCATAAGGGTCTGGATCGGGAATTACAATAGGATTGTCGTCTTCGGAATTGAGTTTTGAATCAATCACGAGAAAAGACTCCGTTTCTACTAACTTTACCTTAATTGAAGGTATTATATATGCTTTCTTATTCATAATCGTTAAATTTTTTACTAATTACAATTATTTTACCACGAGTTTCTTACCATTTTGGATATATACTCCAGCAGGCAGTTTCTCGCCATTATTCATCTTGCGACCATTGAGGTCGTAGATGGCATCAGTAGAATTGATTAGTCCGTTCTCGATAGCTTCAATACCAGTGATGACTGTTCCGTCGCCGAAGTCGAGAGTGAACATTGATGCGTCAGTACCCTCTGGGAAGGTGAAGTAGCCACGCAGACCTTTGAGTGAAGATGTTTCAGAACCCTTCTGTATGCGTCCTGTAGAAGGAACAACACCCCACTTGCCTGCCATGTCAGGTGCTTCGATTGGCTTATAGGTGCCAAGGAATTGACCTGTAGCCTCATTGCCCTGTTGAGAAGGATTAGTTGAATAGCCCATTGTTACTGTTGTCAGGACGAATTCGTTCGCTGCTGGTGGGTTCGGAGCATAAACTACGAATGCGAAACCAGCATAAGTCTGCATCGTCTCGAAGACTTGGAAGTTGATGTTACCATTTTCAACCTTCTTGAATTCGTAGCACTTCATATCTTCACCGAAGATAGTCTTGAGGTCGTCCTGATACATACGGAATGGTACGCAGATAGTGTTCCAACCTTGTTTAGGTGTGTATTTCAGTACAACAGCATCTTGTGTGCCTGAAGGAACAGTTGTTACCTCAACCGTTTCGTCGAATGTAGGAGCTGCCGAGATTGTCAGATTGACATGGTCTGTTTCGAGGTTGATAAACTCGTTGCTTATGGTGAAGTATGCTTCGCCTACGAGTGCAACTTCTGGCTTGAATGTTACGCTGAACTGTTTTGTGCCGAGTGCATCTACAGTTTCAACTACATCATCACCATACTGCACGCCATCGATGAAGAAGCGAGCTGTCAGTTCTTCTGTCTTGTTTACCTTTTCCTCTACAGTAACACGTGCTGTGTAGTTCACGAATTGCTTACCTGTTGATGGAATGTTTGTTGTTGTGATTACAACATCGTGCTCTTTAGGTGATACCTTAAATCCGTTGAAGTTGTCGATTGCGTCGTTTGCATATCCAGCGGTGAAGCGCAGATAATAGTAACCATCAGCCGCAGCTGTGTATTCCATTTCTTTCTTCGCCCATCTTGTGGTGATACCTTCATCTTCTGGTTTGTAGTTGTATATTTGTGTCCATGTTACCATGTCGTCAGACGAAACCTCTACAACCATTGCCTCATCGCTCCAGTTGTGGGTTGTTTCCCATGTCAGAGTCTGTCCGGCTGTTGCTTGCAGACGAGGAGTAATAATGGTGTTACCCTTTGCGCCAGCGTAAGCCATGTAAGTGAGGTTAGATGTGTTGTCGCTATTAACTTTTACAGTCCATCCGTTAGCATTCCAATACATTGGCATAGCAGCTCCTTCGAAGTCCTCATCCCATACATTCGGGTCAACAGGCTGTGCAGAAGCTGCGATGGTCACTGCTACTTCCTCGTTGTAAGTAGGAGTAACGGTGATGTTTGCGTTCTTCTTTCCGTAGTTGCCTTCAGTGTAGTTGTATGTTATTGTAAATGTCTGAGGAGTGTCGGTAATAGTCAGCTGTGCTGGATTAACAGTGAACTCAGCATTGTCTGATGCGATATTCACTACGAGTGTACCTGTTCCTACGTTTTCAACGGTGTAAGTTTGCTCTGCATTTGCAGTAACTTTGCCAAAGGCTGCGTCTGTTGTAGGAGTTACTTTCATCTCTGGTGCATTGTTGTTGATTTGGAAACCATTGACTGTTCCAATCTGTGTGTCGTCGGCAATGAACTTAATCTTGTAGCTACCTGCTTCAAGATTTTCGATGAAGAACACTTTATACTCATTGTAAACGAGTTCGTCGTTTGTTATTGTGCGATATGCTGTGAATTCGCCACCATCTTTCGACACTTGTATAGGCAGTGTGCAAGAGCCGTTCGATTTTGTCTTCATCACTTCAATCGCCATCTTGTCGCCTTCTGCCACTGTGAGTGCAGGAGTTGTAAGTTCGTATTTACCACTAAATTTATACGCTCCTGCTGCTGCTCCATCTGAGAAAGTCCAACCTGTGTTGGTCCATCCTTCAGGTGTTCCTGCACCGTCAAACTTCTCTGTAAAGAGTGTATTGTCGATGAAGTATGCTGCTACTGCGAATTGTACGCTTTCTTGTTCGGGAGCAGAAACTGTTATCTGTGCATTCTTAGCTCCAGGAATTGTTGCATCGTAGTTTGCTGTTATAGTGACATTAGCCTCGCCATTTACATCTACAGACGTTGGTATATCGGTTACGGTGAACAGCTCATCGCTTGATACAACAGTGATATCTGTCAGTGCAGACTTACCTGTATTCTTTATTTTGAATGTCTTTGTTGCGTTTGCATCAATCATTCCTAAGTTGTAGTCGTTTGCTTCTACAACCATTACAGGATCGGTTGAGTATTCTCCTCCGTAGATATCGTCGATTGCCACACCTGCTGCAACGAAGCGAATCATCTTAGCCGCTGCAGGAACGTTCACTTGATAGTCTGTCCAGTCAACTGGGATTGCTGCATTGTCGAATGTTCCATTTT
The DNA here is from genome assembly GCA_946627325.1 of uncultured Prevotella sp. Taxonomy (GTDB): domain Bacteria; phylum Bacteroidota; class Bacteroidia; order Bacteroidales; family Bacteroidaceae; genus Prevotella. The sequence goes on from CAMOVK010000018.1 coordinate 9,555, forward strand.
CTACGGCAGTCCATGTAGAACCATCGATAGAATAATCTACGCGAATGTAAGAATAATAGTTTGAATTATTTACATCTTTCTTTGCCTTGAAAAGAAGTGCTTCACTTGGTGATTCAAATTTCATCAGTGGCGAAACGAGTCCCTTGTAATAGTAGCTTGTATAAGATACACTTGAAGATGAACCTGTGTATGAAGCATATCCTTTAGAGAAATTCCAGGCATAGTAATCTGCATAATTACCTACATTTGTCATAGTCCATTCTGCAGGCAGGGCATTATCATTGAAATCGATGCACACCTTGTTTGGGTCTTTTACAGTACCTGCGATGTTGAGTGTAACAGGGTCGAGACCTTCTGCTGTCGGTGTAAATGTGACTGTTCCCGTTGCTGCACCGAGTGTGGCAGGTGCTGTTATTGTCAGTTCGTATGTGCCTTTGTTTCCAGGAACAACTACTGATGATTCTGCAACAGCGAAGTCGCCAGTTGTAGTGATATTCACTGTCACGTCCTCTGTACCAGGGTTCTGCAGCGTAACTGACTTTGTAGAACTTGGATCGCAGAGTCCGAAGTTGAATGTGTCACCATTATTGTATTGCAAAACGCGGAAGCCAGGACCTGAAACAACAGGGTCGTAGGTAAATGTTACTTTTGGAATGAAGCTATATCCAGCAATAGAATTACTACCATAATATGCAATTGCCGATTGTTCTGCAGATGCCACTCCGTAGAAACTTGCACTGGAATAAGAACCACCATCTGGTTTCTCAAAACCAATCAATAGGTTACCTCCATGATAAGTGTAGGTGTTTGAAAAAGTTATTTCAATGCTACTACTCGACATGTTTATTCCTCCGGTATAAACCACTGTAGCATTATCTTTACCGAGAAACTCTGAAATAGATGTGTTTTCTACTTCTGTCATGTACACGGTAGTTGTACCACCATAATTTTTGGCAGTATTATTGTTGGTGTACAACTTGATTTTTGAAATCTCAGAGTTAGTCATCGATGCCATCTGTATGGCAGGAATGATAAACTCTGATTGCGCTTTTGAGTCGTACCAGTTAAGATAGAAAGGTACTCGTGTGCTTGGAGTCGTACCATCGCAGACGGTCAACTCGTCGGCTTTCACCTGAGTCATGCCCATTAGCGAAAGCAACATGATAAATAATAAACTAAATTTCTTCATACTGTTTTTGTTTTTATTGTTGTTAACGTAGATATTCACAACGAAAAATCTGGGGTATTGAGCAGAGAAGCTCTATACCCCGGTAATTATTACTTCAACACTACTTTTTGTGTTTCTGCTCCGTTCTTGTGTATGAACATTCCGCTTGTGGTTGGTTCACCGTTGAGCATACGTCCGTCTATAGTGTACCATCCATTGGCTGCATTGCTCATTCCGTTCTCTGTAGCTACTTCTTCGATGCCGCTATATTCGCCATCGCTGCTGTTGTCGCCATCTATCCAGAGTGCAGAGAAGAGCATACGGTCTTTAATCATTGCTAAGCGATTTGCTTCGCCAGTGTTTACGTCAATTTCGTAGAGGCATGTATCATACTTTCCGTTTGTTCTCCAGTCTTTATCTGAGAGTTCTCCCCAGCTGCCATAGTCGTTAATGCCTTTACCGCTGTTGAAGTGTCCAACCCAGTACATCTTGTTCGGGTTGCTCTTTGCGAAGCAAGCGGCTTGTCTCTTATACTTCGACATATATCCTGTAGCAGGTAGGATTGGTTCGTATGCTATATAAGTTTCGCCTTCAGAGTCGATTTTTTCTACTTGGTTCAGGTATAGGTTTCCTGTTTCGAGGTTGAACTCATAGAGTTGTGCTCCAGTCAGGTTGCCGTTGACATCAGTATATTTTCCATTGTCTCCGAGTGCTGCCATTGATCCACCGCTTGTCAGTGCGAAGGCGCGACCTTCTTCATTGATTGCGAATGTGATGAAGTTGTAGTAGTACAAGCCCTTTGTTATGAGCTTAACTTCCATTGTGTTCATGTCGATAGTACCGATAGCGTATCCGGCATCGAGACCTTCGCGACCTTCATACTGGTCGTCTTCGTCTTGGAAATACTCTGGGTCGCTTGTGATAGCTTCATTAAGTTGCGCATTGGTTACATAGAAGAGCCCGTAAACCTTGCCATCTTTTGGGTTGTATGCCAATCCAGCCGATTCGAGGATTTGGTTTTCCGACATGTATGGGTATTCTTTCAGCAGGTCGCCTGTGTTTGCATCCCACTGACGCACTGCAAACATTTCCTCTGGTTCGGTTGACTGATAGTCGCGCGACATGATTGTCCAGAGTTGTCCGTTGAGATAAACTGCTCCTGAGTTGCCCCACATCTTGTTGAAGTTTGCAGCCCACTCAGCTTTTGCGTTGTCAGTAAAAGTACCATTAGAGTAGAAATCGCTGATGTTTACAGCAGGGTCTTTTACTGGTGCTGACAGTGTTGTTCCGTCCCAGTTCATTGAATAGAGACCTTGGTCAACCACAAAGATAGGCTTTTGTAGTTCGGAGTTGTATCCAACATACTGCGACTCGAGGTTTCCTCCATCGTCAGTACGATTGTTTGATAACACACCTTTGATTTTCACGGTTTGTGCTCCTGCCGACATAGCTACCATAGCCGCAGCAGCGAACATCACGAAGTAGTTTTTAATTTTCATTGTTTTTTAAGTTTGATTGTTAATTAGTTAATTTTTTTATGCTATTCTTTCAATTTTTCGCACATTACGGCAACAAAGTTAAAATCTAACATTATTAATGCAAATTTTTGCGGTTTCGCTTTTAGCAATTTGCCAAAATTATAAAAAATTGCGGTTTCATCGAAGATTTCTTTGCCGTTTTTATCGCTTTTTCTTAAATTTGCCAGCGAATAACATATTTACATATATAAGTTAGTATGACTTTACGGCGGCGATTTTTCGTTTTGTTCTTGTGCTTTATAGCTTGCGCAATGCACTTGTGGGGCTTCGACCATTCCGAATGTCCTTCAGGCGAAGTATTGCTACGCAAGTGCGACAGAGCACGCGACAAGAGCCAATACGACCAACTGCTCAACCTTGCCAACGAATTGCTTCGTATTGCCAACGAAAACGACGACGACCGTTATCGTGCTTACGGACTGTTCTATAAGGGACTGACGCTCATGTTCAATGGTAAGGGCAAGGAAGCCAAAGAGCCTCTCAATCAGAGCGAAGCCATTTCGAAGGAGATAGGCAACGACTCTGTGTTGGCGCTCGTATATAACGCTAAGGGAATATACCACGCCATGTATGAGAACAACCTGTTTCTCGCGCAAAACTATTTCCTGCGCTCGCTTGAAGCAACCAACCGCATCGATTACGAAGAACTGAAAGCACGCGTTCATGGCAATCTGATTATACTCTCCCACTCTGCCAACGATACCATTGGACTTAACAATGCTCATCGCATATATCAATTAGGAATAAAGCACAAGAACTACGAACTCCACTACATGGGTACTTACTTTATTGCGATGTATAACTATCTGCAAGGCAAGTACGACACGTCGGAGCGATACATTCGTGAATCGATAGAAATCAATGAAAAATATCCTTACGACGATATTGCATCGGTTTATACGCTATACTCGCAAGTGAAGCAAAAGCAAGGTCATTTAGACGATGCTGAGCAGCTTGCGCGCAGAGCGATGTCGCTGGCTAAGAAATACAAGCAGATGATGCACTACTCTGACGCTGAGGTTCAGCTCGCCAGTGTGCTGCAAGCAATGGGCAAATATAAGGACTCCAACGAGGCTGCCTTCGGAGCGTTGAAAGTGGCACAGACGCAAAACCGCATGAAAGTGGTCGATTGCTACCGACTGATAGCAAAAAACTACGGTTTCATCGGGGAAAAAGACCTTGCTCTCGACTACATGAACCGCGCCACGATGATGATGGATACCCTCTCGACTGTCAACATGGACCGACTGATGCACGAGCGACAAATACTCTCCGACATGGAGCAAAAAGAACAAGAGGCTGAAATAAATGCCGAGCGCATAAAGTCGCAACGAGTGCTCAACATAGTGCTTGGAATCTTCTGCGCAATTATGGCTGTTCTGCTGTGGTATATACTTCGTTTATATACACGTCGCAACGCACTATATAAGAACATCGTTGTGCAGAATACTAATGCTGTTCGACGCGAGAAAGAACTTCTCGAACGCATACATCGGAGCAACGAACTACTGCAGCAAACAGAGCAACAAGTGGAGCAACTCGAACAACGCCGACGACCGAGAATAGAAGCCGACAAGGCACAAGAACTATACGACAAACTATGCCTGCTAATGGAGCATGACCGCATATATACCGACACGCAGCTCAACCGCGAGCGGGTGGCAGAAATGCTCGGAACAAACCGAACTTATCTGTCGCAAATAATCAAGGAAAAAGCAGGCGTTAGCTATGTGCAGTTTGTAAATGACTATCGAATAAACGATGCTATACGCATACTCTCCGACAGCACTCAAGCCGACTATCCTCTCAAACAAATATGCTACGACCTCGGTTTCAACTCGTCGGCTACGTTCTATAAACTATTCCAGCAAGCCGTAGGTATAACACCTTCAGTCTATCGAAAGCAATTCCTCGAAATAGCAAAGAAAGACCAAGAAGCAACTTCCTGATTTTCAACAGCATACACCCAGCATTTGGAAAGCACGTCTTTTCGACTCGGAAAGCATATCTTTCCAACTCGGAAAGGATATCTTTTCAAACCGAAAAGGATAACTCCCCAAATCCGAAGGAATAGATACCGATTTCAAATCGATGGAAAGTTGATGTTTATTTCACGAAAACTATCACTTTCAAAGTTTAACTCGAACATTGCATTTCAGTAAGAACTGCATCGATACGGTTGATACAAAAAAGACTAATTCTCGAATGTGAGAATTAGTCTTTTTATCGTTTTAGGGTTTATTCTTTATTTTACCGTTATCTTATATGTTTTGTCGGCTATGCGCACTACATAGAGACCAGCCTTGAGAGGCTTCATCATCTGCTGTCTGCCTGCTGTTTTAGCAACGAGTGCGCCTGCTTCGTTGAAAATCTCTACTTGGTTGTTTTCAGCTCCACATATTTCAATTCCGCCTTCGATTGCTTTCACATAGGGCTGCTCTCCAACTACGTCGGCAATGGCATTTGTACTTTCTTTAAGCAGAATCCATACGTTGTCGAGTATAATCATACCGCCATATTGCGATGGGCTGATTGCATGGAAACCGAAATAGAATGCTCCCGTTGTGTTGGGTTTTATTTTGTCGTAGGTGAAATGATGCGTCTGTGGTTCGTTCAGCAAGATGCTTTCTTCAATGTCGGTATAAGCAGTTACTTCCTGTCCTTGTCCGTATGCAACGTGCAGATAATCAGCACAGTTGACGTAGGCTGTGAGAGCATCAAACTGGAGTTCGTACGTTGCATCTTCGTAGAGATATACCGGTGGTGTCAGCAACCAATCGTCAGCCTGCTGTTCGCTGTTGACGAAATACTCCATTCTGCCTTCTCCGCCAAGACTTTTGCCCCATGCCCATGTCTTTCCGTCGGCATTGGCATCGATGATTGTAAAGTCTTCAATAGCCTGCGCTGTGTTGAAACCATTTCTATATGGCACCGCTTTCGGGTCGCCCACCACAGCCTTGTTCGACTCGGCGAAGTCGCTTTGAGCCACGTTTTTATTTATCGCAGCCACTCGGAAACCATAAGCCGCAAGTTTTCCAGGTTCGAAATCGAAGGTATAAGTCGTCTGGCTGATGCCGCTTACTATCGTTTTGTCGTTGTCGATGCGCTCAACGATATAGGTAAGGTCGTCGGCATAAATTTCTTTGCCATGAGTTCCCATAGTGGGAGCACTCCAAGTGAGAGTGGCTTGCTTTGTGTCAAAATCGTAGTCGAACATCACGTTTTCGGGTGCAAGTGGTTTTTCTGGTCCTACAAATACTGCAATACTTGCCGCAGGACTATCGCCAGCATCATTGCTCACAATTACTACAACCTCATTGTCACCTGCATTCAGATTTACTTCGGCTTCTGCATCAGCGCCTACGGCAACAGTTCCTTCAGCTTTCAATTCGTCGTTGGCTGTCACACGATATGCAAGTTCTCCAGTAATAGGATTGCCGAGATAAGAAAGCGTTGGTGCAGTAAATGTCACCTTACCTGTGGTCTGCTCGCCATCGAAATGCGCTGCAAGGTTGGTCACTGCTGCCGGTGCATCGTCGTCAGCCTCAGGAGCAGCGATATACATATTCACGAGAATTGCGTTGTCGGGAGTATCCATTACCTTTGTCGCAGCACCAGTAGCCGTACTTACCTCGTAGATAGCCGCCTTCTGAGCTGTTGTCACCACGTTCCAATAGAGTTTCCCTGTCTTAGGGTCGAAAGTCATCGACATGGGATAGGTCGAAATGTTGCTTATTCCAGTGTCGCCCACAGGCAAGATGTTACCCGATGACTTGTTAATAGTATAAAGGAAACCGTCCTGACCGATGGCATACAACTGACCAGAGGCATTGCAAGCAATGGTCACCATAGGCGTAGTCATCACGGCAATGTTCTCCTTCGAAGGTTGTTTCTCTGTGAAATCGATGGTTCCAAACTTACGGTCAACTACCTGCCAATCAAGGTTGAAATTGAAGAAAATACCATAATTCTTTCCGTTAGTTGGGTCGTGAGCCAGACCGCAAGATGAAATAAAGTTGCGATCAAGGTCAGACAGATAATGGAAATAGTTATTCGCCCAGTTGGTCATATCATATTGCACATGACTTACTACATACGACATACCTCCATAATCTTCAACAGCAGTATAATTGATACCATCCATTTTGTCGTCAACATATACCGCACCACCCAGCGGAGCCAAAGGCTTACCTTCCTTCAAACAGGTTAACGCACCTCCTTCTTTGAGTTCGAGACTATAAATACCCTCGTGGGTGTTGTTCATGGTCCATGAATCAGCCTTACGAACACCAGCAATTATCGTCGGAACATACTCCGCTTCACGCTGTTGAGCGCAGACATCGTCAGCCCCGAAGAGCATTAACACTGATAGACAGATACTTGAAAGTAATTGTTTTGTTTTCATAGTAAAGTTTTTGGTTAATTGATTTCTTTGTCACCTATTGACAAGTTGCAAAAATACAACATGGCTCCGAAACGTCAAAATTTATACCACAAAAAACGGCTGTCTGACACTTTGACATCAATTCATTATGAAAAGCTTTTTCAAAATAATAGAGTTTCATACGGATGTCATATTGTTTACTTTCAGATTTTTCGTACCTTTGCCAGCAAAACCGACATCCTCCAGTCAGGAAACAATCGAAAACATAAAAACAAAACAATAAATATGGCATTAAAATGTGGTATCGTAGGTCTGCCAAACGTCGGCAAATCTACACTGTTCAACTGCCTTTCAAGCGCAAAGGCACAAGCTGCAAACTTCCCTTTCTGCACCATCGAACCAAATGTGGGCATAATCACCGTACCGGATGAACGGCTTACACGATTGGCAGAAATCGTTCATCCAGGCAGAATAGTGCCTGCAACGTGCGAGATTGTTGACATAGCAGGACTCGTAAAAGGAGCGTCAAAAGGCGAAGGACTGGGCAATAAGTTTCTCGGAAACATTCGCGAAACCGACGCTATAATACATGTACTACGCTGTTTCGATGACGACAATATTACCCATGTTGACGGAACCATCGACCCTATACGCGACAAAGAAATCATAGATACCGAACTCCAACTCAAAGACCTCGAAACAATCGAAAGCCAAATAGCTAAGACACAAAAGACAGCAGCCGCTGGCAACAAAGATGCAAAAGTACTAATGAACGTCTTGGAAGCATACAAAGAAGTGCTCGAGAAAGGTAAAAACGCACGAATAGTTAACTTCGAGTCGAAAGAAGAGCAAGACGCCGCACACAATCTTTTCCTACTCACATCAAAACCAGTACTCTATGTATGTAATGTCGATGAAGTCGCCGCAAAGAATGGCAACGAGATGACAGCTCGAGTAGATGCGCTCGCAAAGGAAGAAGGCGCAGAAATGATGATTCTTGCAGCAAAGACCGAAGAGGATATTGCCGAACTTGAGAGTTACGAAGATAAGCAAATGTTCCTCGAAGAACTTGGTCTCGAAGAGAGCGGAGTAAACCGTTTGATAAAAAAAGCCTACTCACTGCTCAACCTTGAGACGTTTATCACTGCTGGCGAGATGGAAGTAAAGGCTTGGACATATCGCAAGGGGTGGAAGGCTCCACAATGTGCAGGAGTCATACACACCGACTTCGAGAAAGGATTTATCCGCGCAGAGGTCATAAAATACGATGATTATATCAAGTATGGAAGTGAAGCGGCAGTGCGTGAAGCTGGCAAAATGGGTATCGAAGGCAAAGACTACGTCGTTCAGGATGGCGATATCATGCACTTCCGCTTCAATGTCTGACAACAGGAACAACCTATTATAAATATTCTTTACATGTACCATTTGTTATCTTTCATATCGTGGTCGCCCAGCGATGTTGCATTCCGAATATTGGGACTTGAAATCCATTGGTATTCGTTATGCTGGCTTGTGGGTTTGGCAGGAGCCTACTTCATGGTGAAATGGCTTTATCGACAAGAGAAAATAAGCGATGAAAAGTTTGAGCCACTATTCTTCTACTGCTTCTTTGGCATATTGATAGGAGCTCGATTGGGACATTGTTTCTTTTACGAACCAGAGCAATACCTCTCGTCGTGGTATCATTTTGTTGAGATATTTGTTCCTATGGAGCATGCTGCCGATGGCTGGCACTTCACTGGTTTTCGCGGTTTAGCATCTCACGGAGGCACACTTGGTCTAATAATCGCCCTATGGCTCTATGTCAGGCGTACGAAGGTTGCTTTGTGGTCTGTTCTCGATATGATTGCTATAGCCACTCCGCTGACTGCCTGCTGCATACGATTAGGCAACTTGATGAATAGTGAAATAATTGGTAAACCTACTGATTTGCCGTGGGCTTTCATCTTTGAACGAGTTGATATGTTGCCCCGTCATCCTGGTCAACTATACGAAGCAATGGCCTACCTTTTGTTTTTCTTTGTCATGTTTCATTTTTATTATTATGGTAAGAAAGGCAACGGCTTTTTTCGCAGATATACGAGTGGGCAGGTGGGCACTGGATTTTTCTTTGGAATGTGTCTGACATTGATTTTCACGGCACGATTCTTTATAGAGTTTACGAAAGAAAATCAAGTTGCTTTCGAAGACTCTCTACCTCTCGACATGGGGCAACTTCTCAGCCTGCCGTTCATCATTGCAGGTGTATTCTACCTAATCAGGGGTAAGAAAAAGGAACATAAACAACTATGAAACGTATTCTTTTTATCTTTTTTTTCATTGTTGCTGCTATTTCATTGTCAGCACAATGCACACTTAAAAACACCGCTTTCAAGGCTGGCGAGCAGATTTCGTATAATCTATACTTCAACTGGAAGTTTGTTTGGTATAAGGTTGGCACAGCCAATATGTCGGTTTCAAACAGCAAATATAAGGGTCGTGATGCTCTGAAATGTGTCCTTTTGAGCAAATCGAATGGCAAACTCGACCGCCATTTCTACATGCGCGACACTCTACTGAGTTATGTCACACCCCAACTTGTTCCACTTTACTATCGCAAGGGGGCACATGAGGGCAAGCGATATACTGTAGATGAGGTGTGGTACGACTATCCCGATGATAAGTGCCATGCCAAGATGCGAAGGTTGAACAATGACAAAACGGTGACCAACAACGACGACACGCGCTCGGAGTGTATTTTTGACATGATTAGTTTGTTTCTCCGTGCTCGTAATTTCATCAGCAACAAGTGGCAGCCGGGACACGTTATCAAGGTGCCATACGCAAGTGGTAGAGGGGTAAAGTCTGGTCTTATAACATACAAAGGCACAGAGAAGGTAAAGGCCGACAATGGTATTCACTACAATTGTCTTAAACTCGACTTTGCCCAATGGAATAGTAAAAAGAAGAAATACGACCGCATAGCTACTTTTTTCATTACCAACGATAGTCGGCATATACCTGTCAGGCTCGACTTCAACCTACGCTTTGGCTCTGCAAAAGCATTTCTCACAAGCATGAAAGGAATATAATAATCGTCGATAATGACTTGTTTCCACAAATTAACCGACAGGGAAATAGACATTCCTCTTCTTGCCAACCGTATTATTTGCGAAGCCTTCAATCGTGCAGATTGGTGTGCAGAACTCGAAGATGGCAAGATGATGGGATTGCTCATTGTCAGTCGTTGCGATGGGAATGGTGTTGTCGAGAAAGGCTATCTCAAGGCGTATTCTGGTCAGATTTGTGGCAGAAGCGACTGGGAGGGATATGTGCCAGCCATCTTCGATTATCTTCAAGAAGACGGATACTTCAAAAAGGAAGAGGCTAAAATCAGTAAAATCAACGATGAAATCGACGAAATTGAGTGTGGCGAAACCTTTATCAACTTGAAAAACCAACTTTCATTGCTGGTTGAAGAACGTAGTGCTGAGATAGAGGAAATGAAGATTGCCATACAGAAAAGTAAGGTTGAGCGCGACCATAGGCGCCTTCTTTGTCCTAACGATGATACTCTTGCGGCACAATGCGTCATGGAAAGTCAATTTCAGAATGCTGAATTGCGACGCATGAAAAAGAGTTTTCATAGTGAGCGGCAGACTCTAGAGACTGCAATCGACGATTATCGTCATCGCATAGAACAAATGAAAAGTCAACGCCACCGTATGTCCGACGAGTTACAACGATGGCTTTTCGAGCATTTTATCGTGAGAAACCATTGTGGCGAAGAACGTAGTGTAAACGCTATTTTTGTCGATTCCACCGGTCAATTACCACCTTCTGGAACTGGCGAATGTTGCGCTCCGAAACTTCTCGACTATGCTTTCCGCCACGATATGCGCCCCATAGAGTTGGCAGAGTTTTGGGTTGGGCGTTCGCCTTCGGGCAAAATGCGAAGGCAAGGATATTTCTACGAGCCTTGCAGGGCTAAATGCCAACCGCTATTGCGATGGATGTGGGGCGATGAAATCAGTATTTTCGGACACGAAAAACGGGCTTTTGAAACCGATATAACGACACTTTACGAAGACGACTATCTAATTGCCGTAAACAAACCAGCAGGAATGTTGAGCGTAAGGGGTTTAGAAGCCGACAAATCGCTTGAGGAATTGCTTCAGAGTAAGTTGCTCTCAAATAGTTTTCTGCGCCTCGTTCATCGTCTCGACATGGACACTTCGGGAGTAGTCGTAGCGGCAAAGAGCATGGAAGTGTACAAGAAGATGCAGCAGATGTTTGCATCGCGCGAAGTAAAGAAGGAATACGAGGCAATCGTTGAGGGTATTATTCCCGATGAAATGGGCGAAATTAGCCTTCCTCTTCGTGCTGACATCGACGACCGTCCGCGCCAGATTGTTGATTACAATCATGGCAGTAAGGCACTGACTCGCTACGAACGTGTTGAAGAGATGCCATCTGCCACTCGCATACGACTATATCCCTTGACTGGCAGGACTCACCAGTTGAGGGTTCATTGTGCGCATTTCGATGGGCTAAATGCTCCTATTAGAGGTGACAGACTCTACGGAACTGATTGTGACCGACTTTACCTACACGCACGAAAAATAGAGTTCCTGCATCCCATAACAGGCGAAAACACAGAGATTAGATGTGAAACACCATTCTGACAAACCTTACTCATTATTAAATATACACTAACATTATGGACACAAATGGATATTTGCAGCGCGAGCATGGTCGCCGAGTGAAACGCTACTGCCAGACGATGGACCTTCAAGACCAGCCCGAATTGATTGCCGAATACCGCCGACGCCACAGCGAAGGCGAGGCTTGGCAAGAGATAATCGATGGCATCAAAGAGGTTGGAATACTCGAAATGGAAATCTACCTGCTGGGTACTCGACTTTTCATGATTGTTGAAGCACCCGAAGACTTCGACTGGACAGAAGCCATGAACCGACTTGCCACACTGCCACGCCAGCAAGAATGGGAAACTTACATGGCTCAACTGCAAGACTGCAACGCAGAGGCAACAAGCGATGAGAAATGGAAAATGATGGAAAGGATATTCCATCTCTATCGGTAAAAGATATCGACTGAAATTCAGCAGGTTACAAGCAGGATTTGGAAAGCATGCCTTTTCGAGTCGGAAAGCATATCTTTCCACGTTGGAAAGCACGTCTTTTCGCAGTGGAAAGCATACCTTTCCAAATGAAATAAAATAGCAACCCAATAGGACATCTTAAAATATATGATTATATTTGCAGCGATAACAACTCTAAAAACACAAATTATGAAGCAACTTTACTTATTAATTTTCTCTCTCTTCAGCTTCGTTGGAGCAATGGCTCAAAGCGGTAATGTAGAAGAACTCATCGACTTCCAACCTGAAGGCGAAATGAAAATCTACACGCGAAGCGGAGTGGCATTCTTCGAAAACGATGCCTACAAAGCAGAGAAAGGAACACAAGACGGTGAGCTGATGACAATGATCTATGCTCCCGATGGAACAACAGTTTACATGAAAGACCCCATCTCGAAGTATAAACAAGACACTTGGGTGAAAGGAACGATTGAGGGCAACACCATTACAGTGGCTCTCGGACAGAACTTGAAGTATCAAGGCGTACTAAACGACACCTACATGAAAATCGGAATGTTCAATCTCTACGACTACACTGCGTATGGCGTAGGATATGTGGCAGAACTCGACCAGACCGTTACCGAAGTGACCTACACCATCGAAGGCAACAAAATCAGACTAAACGATACCGACGAAACAAGAATGCTCGGAGTGTATTGGGCTGACGACCGCTCATGGGACCACTACGGCGACATCGAATCGGTATATACCCAACTCGGCACTTCCGAAATGTACCCAGTACCAGTTGACCCATTCGTGCCAGTATTCTTCCTGCCAGAAGGAAAATTCAAACCAGAGGTAAACTTCAGAATTACATTCGAAGACATCTACGGACAAGAAACATTGGCAGAAAACTACACCTTCTGCGTATTCCTCAAAGAACGCGACAAAGAAGCCAAACAATATGTATTCGACTCCGAAATATACTTATTCGACCAGGATATGGTTTACTTCCCTCTCGATTTCCAAGACCCAGGAAAGCCCGAACACTTCGGATACGACCCCAATAAAGATGCCTTCTGGCTCACATTCGAAGACTTTACAGAAGAGTGGGAAGCCGTAGGCATACAACTAATCAACACGGTAGATGGCACAGCCTACAACTCAAACATCGTGTACGTGGAAGTACCAAGCAGCGACATAAATGCTATAAGCAACGTAGAGACTGGCGACATGACTCCCGAATACTACGACCTGCAAGGTCGCAAAATAGAAAAACCGCACAATGGTATTTACATCATGCGGCTTAATGGTAAATCGAAAAAGGTACAACTAAGCAAGTAAAGAAACAAAATAATTCGATTTCATCGAGCGTTAGTACCTTAAATCAAGGTTATTACCTCACGATAAACTTCTTACCATCGCTTACGGCGATGGTATTTTTTTTGCCCAACAAAGGTGCGCCCGATATGTCGAACAATCTGCCAGACTTTTTATTAACCATATCCAAATCGGTAGAAACGATGGCAGACTCCTCTGGAACACTGGTATAAAGACCGCCAGTAATATCACTCAACTCTAAAGAGTGAAACACTATATCGTAGGCTTCAGTCTCATTGTTACCATCGAGACCACGACCTTGCTTGCCATTATCTTCAAACAACAAGCCTACCCTACCCTCGTCAAGAGCCACAAGGTCGGTATATGCCGACAATTTATCAGTAATCTGCAATCCGCGCTGCCAACCACTTGCCAACGCCAAACCATCGGTATAATCGCTCTCAGAGACAATCTCCTTGAAAACAAAACCAACATCCTTGCGCCCATAGTTGTTGACAGCATCGCGCTTGTAAACATCGTGGAAAGGAAGAGCCACAAGGGCAAGACTGACTTCAGCATTGTCGCTCGTGCGAATGGCAGGAACAATGAGCAGAGTGGAATTGCAAGCGTTACACATTCCTGTAATGCCCGACGCAGCAACAGTCCATTCGCCATCACCAGTCTCCACATTATTATATATGTAGCGACAGAAGTTTTTCTTACCATTATTCACCGATTTCGTTCCATTATCGTCGCGAACCATCAGCGCAACACTTCCATCAGGCAATTCAGCCACCTTGCCTTCCTCATAAACAAGACCCTCTGCAAAGCCGTCAATAGGACCAAGAACAGACCAAGTCCTGCCAAAATCATCACTGAAAATCACACCCGTACCATTGCCGTGAGTACGTGTACGAATAGGGAAAGCTACATATATGCGATAATAGTCACCCACCTTGATTTGCGAACTCTGACACATCGAACCCGAAGTGATAAACAAAGCCGTCGCCTCATTGCCATAAAGCGAATAGATATCCGATGTCATCTCCGTACCTGCATCCCAAGTAACACCATTGTCGGTACTACGGAAACAACCTATCTTAATAGGGTTTGCAGCTGTTGATGCACCCATGCCAACACTGCCGGCAGCACACATCATAAGCACTTCGCCCGACTCGCGGTCGGCAATTATCGACGCATCGCCCATAGCCCAACGCCAGTCCGACTGGTCGGAAGTGTTACGCTCACAAACTGTCTGCTGCTCAGTCCATGTCTGACCACCATCCATCGAACGACGATAACGTAACTCTATCTGGCTTACACCACTCGAACCCTTTACGCCTACGTCGCTCAAATGAAGTCGATAGTCAGCCACAGCAACAAGAGAACCATCACTACAACGAGCCAATGCTGGTATGCGATGGGATGGAGCAGTGAGTATTGCAGGTTGACTGGGCGATTGCCACAACGTAAGACCTATGGGAAATTCATCGTTGGCAACAACGATTGCTGACGTGAAAACTATTAACACAACAGCTGAAAGTAATCGTTTCATGATAATTCAGATTTGTATTGTTTATAAAATTGTTTGCAATAAAGTAAGGGCTTTATTCTCCTCGCGCTCCATTACCTCGCGCTCACCAGGACCCTTGTCGTTTATTCCACAAAGATGAAGTATGCCATGGATAACAACGCGATAAAGTTCTTCAGTGTAGTCTTTGTGGAATTTCTCCGCATTTGTGCGCACCGTGTCTAACGATATTACTATGTCACCATTGAGAGTGTCGGCATCAGAATAGTCGAAAGTTATAACATCAGTGAAATAATCATGGTTGAGAAACTCCCGATTAACCTCCAATATCTTTTCATCATCAACGAAAAGATAGCCGATTTCGCCTATTATCTTTCCATAAGTAGCCGCAGTACGCCTAATCCACTCCGACGTTTTGCGACGCTTGATTTTAGGCATCGAAACCCGCTCTGCATTGTAACTTATCATATAACTTAGTAGTTTGATTCTCTATTAGAGATTGCTTGCAATTCTCGAATTTAACTATGGAACAGGAATGAACTGACTTGCATCGCGCCCGAAGAAGTTTAATTCCCTCACAAGCGACGACGATATGCTTGCCAAATGCGGCTCGGCAAACATCAATAACGTTTCTATTCCACCCAATTGCTTGTTTATATCTGCTTGTTCGCGCTCATATTCAAAGTCTTTCACCGAACGAATACCTCTCAATATGCACGTCGCCTGCACCCTGCGGGCAAGATCTACGGTCAAATCGTCGTATGCCACAACCTCTACTCTGTCTTGCTTATCAGCGTAAAGCTTACATATTTCATTTGTGCGCTTGGCAATATCGTTCTCTGTATGCTTCAACTTGCTCATAGCTACACCGATGACAACGCTGTCGAACATCGTCAAAGCGCGGTCAACAATAGATTTATGACCTGTCGTAAAGGGGTCGAACGTACCTGTAAATAATGCTTTAGACATATCGCATTTTATGGTTTTAACATACAATTATATATTGTTTTCAGGCGAAAAGGTCTGGTTGAGCGTTGCCGTTGTGATAAGGATTGCGACCGAGATGCTGATAAGCCAGTTCGGTTACCATTCGTCCTCGCGGTGTACGTTTGATAAATCCCTCCATGATAAGGTATGGTTCGTACACCTCTTCGAGTGTTCCTGTATCTTCGCCAATTGCTGTTGCGATTGTAGAAAGTCCCACCGGGCCTCCCTTGAACTTGTCTATTATCGTCAGCAATATCTTATTATCGATTTCATCGAGCCCATATTGGTCGATATTTAGCATCGTCAAGGCAAACTGTGCTATTCTTGTATCAATGCTTCCATTGCCCTTTACTTGTGCAAAATCGCGCACTCTTCTGAGCAGTGCATTTGCTATTCGTGGTGTTCCTCGCGACCGTCGTGCTATTTCTACTGCGGCATCGTCGCTGATAGGCACTCCTAAAATCGATGCGGAACGCATTAGTATTCGTTTAAGTGTATCGGGGTCGTAATATTCGAGGTGTAGATTTATTCCGAAACGGGCTCTCAATGGCGCAGTCAATAGTCCGCTTCTGGTAGTTGCTCCTACGAGTGTAAATGGATTAAGGTCGATTTGTATTGATCGAGCCGATGGTCCCTTGTCTATCATTATGTCTATCCTGTAGTCCTCCATTGCGGAGTAGAGGTATTCTTCCACTACAGGCGAGAGTCTGTGGATTTCGTCGATAAAGAGTACATCGCGTGGTTCCAGCGATGTTAGTATGCCAGCCAAGTCGCCTGGTTTGTCGAGTACTGGTCCGCTTGTCAGTTTGAATCCTACTCCGAGTTCATTGGCAATAATGTTCGACAGTGTTGTCTTTCCCAGTCCAGGAGGTCCATGCAGTAGTGTGTGGTCTAATGGTTCGTCGCGGAATTTGGCTGCTTCGACAAATACTTCGAGGTTTTCAACGACTTTTGCCTGTCCGCTAAAGTCGTTGAATACGAGTGGTCGAAGGGCGTTTTCGAAGTCTTTCTCACCCTTTGCATAGCTTTCTCTACGTATGTCGAAATCGTTGGTTTGTTCCATTTTTCGTTGATTATAACTGTCAGAAGCGTTTTATCTGTTGCCCGTAGTTTTGTTTTCTGTGGTTCAGAACATTTTAATTACTTTTTTCAGGGCATTTATAAACGTGTCTATTTCATCGATTGTATTATATAGTGCGAACGATGCTCGTACTGCTCCTTCTATTTTTAAGCTGTTCATTAGTGGTTCGGCACAATGGTGTCCTGTTCTTACTGCTATGCCTAGATGGTCGAGAAGTGTTCCTATATCGAGGTGGTGAATACCTTCGACGTTGAACGATACGACTGCTTCTGCTGGTCCTTTGTGTCCGTATATATTTACTTGTTCGATTTGTTTAAGCTGTTCTACGCAGTGTGTTGTCAGTTCTTGTTCGTGCTTTTTGATGTTTTCAAATCCTATTTTTTCTATGTAATCGATTGCTGTAGCCAGTCCGTGCGTTGCTATATAGTCTGGTGTTCCTGCTTCGAATTTGAATGGTAGTGACTGGAATGTTGTTCCTTTGAAACTGACGTGGTCTATCATTTCTCCTCCGCCTTGGTAAGGTGGGAGTTTGTCGAGCCATTCTTCCTTTCCGTAGAGCACTCCTATGCCTGTTGGTGCATACATTTTATGTCCTGAAAAGGCGAAGAAATCGCAGTCTAATTTTTGCATATTGACTGTGAAATGTGGTGCGCTTTGTGCTCCGTCAATCATTATTGGCACGTTGTGTTCGTGTGCTATAGCGATTAGTTTATCTATTGGATTTATTGTTCCGAGCACGTTGCTGACGTGGGCTATGCTGACTATTCGTGTTTGTTCGTTGAATAGTTTTTTATATGCGTCAATGTCTATTTCTCCGTT
Source organism: uncultured Prevotella sp. (assembly GCA_946627325.1). Lineage (GTDB taxonomy): Bacteria > Bacteroidota > Bacteroidia > Bacteroidales > Bacteroidaceae > Prevotella. Next base: position 27,466 of record CAMOVK010000018.1, read on the forward strand.
ATCGTTGATTGGGATGGGCTTTACTACTGCTCCTACTCTTGCTGCTTGCAGTTGCCACGATACGATGTTGCTGTGATGTTCGAGTTGTGATACTAGGATTTCATCGTTTTTTCCGACGAAATTCTGACAGAATGTTGTTGCGACGAGATTGATTGCTTCTGTTGTTCCTCGAGTAAAAATTATTTCTTCTGTTTTTCGGGCATTGATAAACTGCTTTACTCTTTGTCTTGCCTCTTCGTGTTTGTCGGTTGCTTTCTGCGAAAGGTAGTGTACTCCTCGATGCACGTTTGCGTTTATAGTGACGTATGCTTCGTGCATTGCATCGAGAACGGCATTTGGTTTTTGTGTCGTTGCGGCATTGTCGAGATAGACAAGAGGTCGGTTGTAAACTGTCCGGTTTAGTATCGGGAAGTCTTTTCTTATGTTGTTTACATCGTACATTTCATGGCAAAGGTACGATTAAGTGAGTAAAGAAACAAATTTATTTGGTTTCTTTCGAGCGCGAGTGCCTTCTCTAAAGGTACGATTAAGTGAGTAAAGAAACAAATTTATTTGGTTTCTTTCGAGCGCG
>CAMOVK010000019.1 GCA_946627325.1 uncultured Prevotella sp.
CCTCTGCTTGTAAGGCAGATGCTCTAAACCAGCTGAGCTAAACGCCCGTGCTTTTGAAAAGCGTCGGCAAAGGTACGCTTTTTTTTATAAACACCAAATTTTTAACCGCTTTTTTCGATTTCTTTAAGTTTTTACTACTATTTCCAAGAGATTGATTACCTTTGCCGAGAAATGTAATTATTGTTTCTGAAAATTATGGAAAAAGTAGTCAGTGGCATACGCCCAACAGGTAATTTGCACTTAGGAAACTATTTCGGTGCAGTGAAGAGTTTTGTAAAGATGCAGGAGGAATACGATTGTTTGTTCTTCATAGCCGACTGGCACAGCTTGACTACTCATCCTAAACCAGACGATATTCAGCAGAGTGCGCGTACGATACTTGCCGAATACCTCGCTTGCGGACTCGACCCGGAGAAGGCACCGATATATGTTCAGAGCGATGTGAAAGAGACACTTGAACTCTATCTGTTCCTCAATATGAACACCTACATCGGAGAGTTGGGCAGAGTGACAACCTTCAAGGAGAAAGCGCGGCAACAGCCCGATAATGTGAACGCTGGTCTTTTCACTTATCCAACACTGATGGCAGCCGACATTCTGCAACACAGGGCGCAGAAAGTGCCAGTGGGGAAAGATCAGGAACAAAACATGGAGATGGCGCGAAAATGTGCCCGACGGTTTAATCACATCTATGGCGTTGACCTGTTTCCAGAACCACAGAATTTCTATTTCAATTCGCAGGCGGTGAAAGTGCCAGGACTCGACGGAAGTGGGAAGATGGGAAAGAGCGAAGGCAACTGCATCTACCTGCGCGACGATGACAAGACCATAACCAAAAAAGTTATGCGTGCAGTGACCGATAACGGTCCGCAGGAAATGAACAGCAAGCGACCAGAGGTGATAGAAAACCTGTTTACATTCTTAAAGATTTGTTCGTCGCAGGAAACATTCGACCATTTCGACGAGCAATGGAACAACTGCACACTGAGATATGGCGACTTGAAAAAGCACATAGCAGCCGACTTGGTGAAAACCATTGCTCCTATACGAGAACGAATAGAAGAGTTTTCTGCCAATACCGACCTGCTCGACCGTATTGCTCGCAGTGGTGCTGAACGCGCAAGAGAGAGCGCTGCAGCAACGCTGAAAGAAGTAAGGAAAATAATTGGATTTAGAGTAGGCTGAAAATCAGAACAATTTTTCGATGTCCGATTGATTGATTACGGCAAAAATCTGCTTGCCGTCGGGGGTATGATTGACATCGCTACAAGAGAAAAGACGATTGACAAGGTTGTCCATCTCGTCGTTGCTCATCACCTGACCATAAGGTATTGCAGCATGGCGGGCAAGGTTGGCAGCAAGCAGCGATGATATTTCGCTCACCGTCTTACCATCATGCTCTGCAGCAACTGATACCATCTCGTGGAGAAGATTGTCAACACTGATGCCCAAAGCACCATCAGGAATACCACTCACAGCGTAATCGCCACCACCAAGATTGCTCAATTCAAACCCCATATCGGTAAGTTTAGTCATGATAGTCGATACAACAGCATCTTCCGAAGCACTGAAATGAACCATTTCGGGAAAGAGAATCTTCTGCACATTGCTGCAATGCTGAGACATACGCTCGAGATAGTCCTCAAAGAGAATACGCATGTGGGCGCGGTGTTGGTCGATAATCATCAATCCAGACTTTACGGTTGTCATCACATACTGTGCCTTATACTGATAGTGGATGGGCGATTTATCGTCGATGACGCTTTCTTTATCACTCTCAAGGTCGTCGAAAAGAGGTTGCTCTGTGTCGGTTTTCGAGGCAGGACTTAGCTCATTGTATAACTGTTCCCAGTCGTCAGCCTTTGCAGTGCGTTGGCGTTTCTCTGTGTTGTTGAATGGGTTATACTTGTTGTCAACGCTCACATGGGGCATCGTCGAAATGTTAGTAGCCGACTCGTTATATACGGGAATGTCTGGTTTGCCTTGAACGTCGAAATCAATCATCGTGGCATCGTGGTATCTACCCACAGCTTCACGAACAGCAGTGGCAAGAATTTGCCAGATGGATTGCTCGTTTTCAAACTTAATCTCCGTTTTCGTGGGATGGATATTCACGTCGATATCGGCAGGAGGAACGGTGATATAGATGAAATAAGGCACTTGTTCGCCAGCGGGCAGCAACCGCTCAAAGGCAGACATGACAGCCTTGTGGAAATAGGGATGGCGCATATAGCGACCATTTACGAAGAAGAATTGATGTGCACCTTTCTTCTTAGCAGACTCTGGACGACCAACAAAGCCTTTGAGTTGGCACAATGTGGTGTCGATATCAATGCTCAGCAGGTCGTGATTGATGCGCTTTCCAAAAACGTCGATGACACGCTGACGCATAGAAGCTGGATGCAGATTATAGAGTTCGGAGCCGTTGCTATGAAACGTAAAGTGAATGTCGGGGTAAACAAGCACTATGCGCTCGAATGCAGCGAGGATATTGTTGAGTTCAGTAGTGTTCGACTTGAGAAACTTCCGACGCGCAGGAACGTTGAAGAATATGTTCTTTATAGTGAAGTTACTTCCAGCAGGGCAGGCTATCGGACGCTGCTCTTCCACCTTCGAAGCCGACATGAGAAGAAGGGTACCTATTTCGTTCTCGTGGCGGCGAGTGCGCAGCTCGAGTTGAGAAACGGCTGCAATCGATGGCAAGGCTTCACCCCTGAAACCCATAGTATGCAAGTCGAAAAGGTCGTCGGCATTGCGGATTTTCGACGTCGCATGGCGCTCGAAACAAAGACGAGCATCAGTGTCGGACATACCACAACCATCGTCAACAACCTGTATTGAAGTCCTACCAGCATCGACAACCACAACATTTATGGTCTTGGCACCGGCATCAACAGCATTTTCGACCAACTCCTTAATGACAGAAGCAGGACGCTGGATAACCTCGCCAGCAGCAATCTGATTGGCTACGCTATCAGGAAGAAGTTGAATAATGTCGCTCATGTGAATGTTTACTCGTCTTGTCGTTTCGCTCTGGGAGCAACAACGTTCTTGTCTTTTGGTCGTATATCATCGTGCCATGCAAAGCCTGGCAAACGGTCTCTGTTCGCTGGGATTTGTTGCATGGGGTAAGTAGTGGCTCTGTATTTAGACGTCCAGATGCGTTCCATCTGACGCTTGTCGCTAAGAAACATACGCATGGTATCGGTCTCAAGATAATTCATGCCGACGAGAGAACTGTCTTTGTCGTTGATAGGGTAGTAGATAGACATTACGTTGCCGCGAGCTTCGGTCTTGCGCATAACACCATCGGTGAAGAAAGCCATCATCTCGTGAGCAGAAACCTGATTGTAATAATCACCGCCATCTTTCTCCTCAATACTCAAGGCATTACCTTCGACATGGGCAAAGCGAATCGTACTGTCTTCGCCAAAGATGGTAATCTTGTCGCCGAGCAACTGTCGGTTATCGCTCCATGTTATCGGATGATGATACATCGTTGCCGAACTGTCGAGCGAGCAGAGTACAAGAGAGTCGCAGACGGCTTGAACGTCGCGTCGGAAAGCACGAGCATTTTGGTAGCCGTGAACCTTTCTATAAACGGAATCGGTGTTTATGTTGAACGTTTCCATGCGTATAGTGTCGGCATGGAACCATAATGTGTCGGGTTGAGAATAGTCGATTACGAGTGCATTCCGAGTGGCAAGGGCAGTGCCTTCCTGTTCGTTGTAACGGCAATAGTCGGCATAGAGCTCGTTTTTGTTTTCGCTATCGAGGTACTCTACACGACCAAATCCCTCTCCAAAACCAGTCTTACTATTATAGAAAAGACTGTCGCCCGTAATGGTTTTCTTTCCATTTACAACGGTCGAGCGGCCAAACAACTCCATGTTGCGCTGCTGAGTGTTGTAGTATCCCTCGTTGGTTGTGATGGTATTGCTATCCGACACGATAATGGAATGTCCGAGAACGTGCGCCCGCTTGGTACGAGTGTCGTAGTGAAGAGTATCTGTAGTAATTGTGTATTCAGGATTTTTGAGCTTTACATTGTAATGAAACACTGCCTCGTGGGTTTGAGTATCGTATTGTCCCCAATCGCTTACGAGTTGGTTTGTGCCGTCGTTCAGTCTGCCGCCTTCCCAGAAATAACCGAGATTATACAATCGGTCGAAGTCGAGACTATCGGTGTATAGCACCGTTTTGCGATGACGTAGCACTACGTTTCGACGTGCTCTGACCATGTCGTCGTGCCCGTCGTAGTAGGCGTAGTTACTTGTTAGCGAGAGAGTATCGCCCTGTCTCATACGAACATGACCAAATGCTTCGAATGAATTGTCTTCTTGGCGGAAGAATGCACTATCGCATTTCAACCTGGCTCCACGATGACGAAAACTCACATTGCCTTTCACTATCTGCACACCAGGGCGTGTAAATTCATCGTAATAGAGTTCGTTGGAATGTTCGAGGTAGATGCGTTCGTCTGTTTGACGACGTCGTTTCTTCTTGTCGTAGGGTGCTGCCAATACGTCGAATATGCACAAAGCAAAGAGACATAGAACCGTTATTGCAACGATTCTATGTCGGGGAAGTAATTTTTGTGTATTTTTACGAATGTGTTTCTTCATTTACTGCTATTTCACCCAGCCGTCGAATTCAAAGTCACAGTTGCGGTATCGCTCGTTGATGCGTATGTAGGTGTTTTTGATTTTCTCTGCTATCCATGTGCGAATGGTTTCCTCGCGTTTTTTGTTTAGTACTATTTCTTTTAGTGTGAGGAAGTCTTCTGCCATTGTTGCGCGGTGGCTTTCGGTTCGGTTTTTCAGTTGAATGATGGCGCAAACAATTTTTCCGCGATTATCGACCATAGTGAATGGCTGTGAGAGTTCGCCTATTTGTAATTGTTCTACTTGTCGTGCCACTTCCGATGGCAGGTCTTGCATACGGAATTTTGATGTTCGGCTGCCTGTGTTTTCGTCGAAGAAAGCCATTAGACCATGGTTGTTGCGTGTGTCTTTGTCATCGGATACGAATTGTGCGGCATCGTCGAAGGTGTATTTTCCTGCTCTTATGTCTTTTGAAAGTGAGTCGAGTATGAGTTTGCTGTCTGTTATTGCTGTTTCGTCAACTTGTGGTTTGCGTAGGATGTGTCTCACATTGATGCGCTCGCCTCGTTTTTCTATTAGTTGAATGATGTGGTATCCGAATTCTGTTTCTACCACTTTTGATATTTTTTGTGGGTCTGTCAGGTTGAATGCTACGTTTGCGAAGGCGGGGTCGAGTGCTGCTCTGGGTGTAAATCCGAGTTCTCCTCCGTTTCGTGATGAGCCGTCTTCTGAGTATAGTCGTGCGAGAGTGGCGAATGTTGTTTGTCCGCTTGTTACTCGTTCTGTGTAGTCGCGTAGTTCGTTTTTTATTCGATTGATTTCTTCGTCGCTTACTTTTGGTCGTTTTGTGATGATTTGCACTTCTACAGTGGTAGGTACAAATGGTATGCTATCTTGTGGTAAATCTTTGAAATATCGTCTTACTTCTGCAGGTGTGACATCGATATTTTTTACGAGTTCTCGTCTCATTTGTTGCACGATGAGTTGGTTTTTGAGGTCGTCGTGCATTTCTATGCGCATTTCGGTGAGTGATTTGCCTTGGTATTCTTCAAGTTTTTCTCTTCCTCCTACTTGCATCATGAGGTAGTTTAGTCGTGCATCGACTTCTTGTGTTACTTCTGACTCTGTTACCTCGATGCTGTCGAGTGCTGCTTGGTGTAAGAATAGTTTTTGTACGGCTATTTGTTCTGGGATTGCGCAGTCTGGGTCGCGGTCCCATTTGTGTCCGTCGCGCATGGCTTGGTAGCGTGAGATTTCCACGTCGGAGCGCAGTATTGGTTCATCGCCTACGACCCAAATTATTTCGTCGATGACGTTTCCGCTTCCTGAGAAGTCTGCGGCTGTGGTTTCGATTTCGCCTTGTGCGAGTGTTGTTGTTGTTGTTAAGGCTGCGATTATTATTGTAATGCAGCGTGGGATTATTGTTTTGAGCTTTGTCATGTGTTAGTGGTTATTGACCGTTTCGACGATGTTGTCGTAGATTTCGACCGGGTATTTTGCTCGTAGTTCTTCTATCCATGCTTTTTCGAGTTGTTCCTGGTAGTCGGCAACGACGAGAGCTCTGACGTCGGTATAATCTTCTGGTGCTTTAATTGTTTTTCCGTAGTGTGCGTCGATGGGGTAGTCTTTTGTTGGTTTTACTTCTGCGTTTTTAACTTTGAAGACCATTTTGTCGATGTATGGGTTGTCTCCTTTTTTGAAGAGTCCTTTTTCTACTTTTATTCGGTGTATTGAGTCGCTGTTGAATGTGTTGCGTAGTTGTTCTGCCCATTTGTCGAATGCCAGTCCTTTGACGCTGTTTTTCACTGCTTTTACGTCGTCAGCATTTCTTACGTGGTACACCATTCCTTTGAATCGGGGTTGGTCCCATTTGTAGTTTTTCTTGTGTTTTTTGAAGTATGTTGCCAGTCCTTCGGTGTCTTTTTGTGCTTTATCCCATACTGTTCGGCTGCTTATTTCGAAGAGTAGTGGTCCTTCGAGGTATTCTTTGTTGAGGTATTTCAGTTCGTTGTCTTCTGCTTCGAGTTTTTCGGTGCGTTCATCGAGTAGTTGTTCTATTGTTTTTCCGTTGGATTCTTTAGCGAGTGTTTCGAGTTTGTTGTCGATTATTCGTTCTCTTATTCCTCGTTGGTCGATAAATCGCAGTATGTCAGTTCTCACTGTGTCGTATGGGAAGAACATTCTTGTTTCTTCTGCTTTTATGATGTGGAATCCGAATGGTGATTCTACTGGTTTGCTTATGTCGCCTACTTTCAGTGAGTATAGTGCGTCTTCGAATTCTTTGACAGTCACTCCTTTTTGTATCCATCCCAGTTCGCCTCCGTTTTGTCCGGTGCGTTTGTCGTCTGAGAATTGTTTTGCCATTTCTGCGAAATCGGCTCCTTTTGCCAGTTCATTGTATATTGAGTCAGCTTTTGCTCTTTTTGCGGCTATTTCTGTTTCTGTTGCTCTTTGGTTTGTTTGTAGCAGTATGTGTGCTGCTCTTACCATTCCTCCGTTGTTGTCAACGCGTTCTCGTGTTTCCTCGTATATTCGTTTTGCTTCGGCTTCGATGTCGTCGTCGTTGATGAATGATGGTCGGATTTGTTGGTTTCTATACGATAGGAATTCGTCGCGGAATGTCTGCATGGTGTCGAGTCCAGCTTCGTATGCTGCTTCGACTTTGAGTTTGTAGTTGACGAATAGTTCGACGTAGTCGCGTATTGATTTTTTGTCGATTACTCCTTCGGAGTTGTTTTTGTTGTATGAGTATTCGAATTCTGAACGTGTTATTGGTTTTCCGTTCACTTTCATTATCACTGGGTCGTTTTGTGCCCATGTTGCTACGCTGCAGATGGCAGCTACGGCAAGTAGAATAATGTGTTTCATTTATTATTTTGGGTTTTTGTTTTTTTGTTTTTGTTTGGTCAGGGTATTTGGATTGTTATGTTTTTTGTTGTGTTTTTAGTTGTCGGCTCTTGAGTAGTTTGGTGCTTCGCTTGTTATTGAGATGTCGTGCGGGTGGCTTTCGAGTACTCCTGCGTTTGTTATGCGTGTAAATCGGGCATTGTGTAGTGCTTCGATGTTTGCTGCTCCGCAGTATCCCATGCCTGAGCGTAGTCCTCCTACGAGTTGGTAAATCACTTCTTGTACTGTTCCTTTGTATGGCACTCTGCCGGCTATTCCTTCCGGAACGAGTTTTTTAGCGTCTTTTGTGTCGCCTTGGAAGTATCTGTCTTTGCTTCCGTTTTCCATTGCTTCGAGTGAGCCCATGCCTCGATAGCTCTTGAATTTTCGTCCGTTGAATATTATTGTGTCTCCTGGGCTTTCTTCTGTTCCTGCTACGAGTGAGCCAATCATGACGCATGTACCTCCGGCTGCTATTGCTTTTACTATGTCGCCAGAGTATCGTAGTCCGCCGTCGGCAATGAGTGGTACGCCTGTGCCTTTAAGTGCTGAATAGACGTCGTAAACGGCGCTGAGTTGTGGTACTCCTACTCCAGCCACAACTCTTGTGGTGCATATTGAGCCTGGTCCGATTCCCACTTTTACGGCGTCGGCTCCGTTGTCGGCTAACAGTCGTGCTGCTTCGGCTGTTGCTACGTTGCCTACTACGATGTCGATGTTGTTGAAGGAGGCTTTTGCTTCGCGTAGTTTTTCTATTACTCCGAGTGAGTGTCCGTGTGCTGTGTCAATCACTATTGCATCGGCTCCTGCATCGACGAGTGCTTGCATTCGGTCGAGTGTGTCGGCTGTGACTCCTACTCCTGCTGCTACGCGCAGACGTCCTTTCTCGTCTTTGCATGCCATGGGTTTGTCTTTGGCTTTTGTGATGTCTTTGTATGTGATGAGTCCTACAAGTCGATAGTCTTTATCGACTACTGGTAGTTTCTCTATTTTGTTTTCTTGCAGTATGTGTGCCGCTGCTGTCAGGTCGGTTGTCTGGTGTGTTGTGACGAGGTTGTCTTTGGTCATTACGTCGTCGATTTTCTTGTCGAGTCGTTGCTCGAATCGCAGGTCGCGATTGGTGACGATGCCTTTGAGTCGTCCGTCGTCATCGACAACGGGTATGCCGCCTATGTGATACTCTGCCATGATGTCGAGTGCGTTGCTCACGGTGCTGCCTAAGCGGATTGTTACGGGGTCGTAGATCATTCCGTTTTCGGCGCGTTTCACTATTGCTACTTGTCGGGCTTGGTCTTCGATTGACATATTCTTATGGATTACTCCGATACCTCCCTCTCGTGCTATGGCTATTGCCATGGCAGACTCGGTGACCGTGTCCATCGCTGCTGTGACAAAAGGGATGTTCAGAGCGATGTTGCGAGAGAAATGTGTTCGTAACTCGACTGACTTGGGCAGTACTTCTGAATACGCGGGAATGAGGAGGACATCGTCGAAGGTCAGACCGTCCATCACAATTTTATCTGCAACAAATGATGACATAGTGCTTATGTGTTTCAAAAAATTTATTGCACGCAAAGGTACGATTAAGCGAGTAAAAAGCCAAATTTTTTCGTTTTTTTGAGTATGGGTACCTTTTATAAAGGTACGAAAAACGATGATAATGGCTAATCAATTAAAATTTTATGGATTTGTTAGGTATATCGTTGCCATTTTGGAAAGCATTGCTTTCCGCCGCGAAAAGACATGCTCCCCGAGTTGGAAAGATATGCTTTCCACTGCGAAAAGACGTGCTTTCCAAATGTGAGATGTAACTTGCTGATTTTCAATAAAAAAACGAGCGGTCAGCAATAGTGTTGCTCACCGCTCGTTAAACTTACTCAATATAGTTTGTTGAGACTATAAATCTTATTTTACCATTACCTTCATAATGGTTCCGTCGCTCATCTTAACGATGTTGATACCACTTTGTGGTTTCATGATTTGACGTCCGTCAACAGTGTAGCGTGCAACCTCTGTCATTTCGCTGCTGTTGTTAACGTTCTCGATGCCGAGTTGTTCAGGAGTTGGTTGCAGATAGAACTTAGCACCATTTTCGATTGTTCCGTCAGGATTAACGATGAATGCGCAAACTGCTACCTTGTCGATTAGGATGGCATTCTTCAAGATAGCCTTTGTTGGCATGGTCAGTGTGAAGGTGTTTTCCTTAACCTCGCCAGCAGCCATAGTACCAGGAGCAGTAGCCTTGTTGGTGCTGCCAGTGTATGAACTTGCAATTGCTACGTCGTTGAAAACGAGGAAAGTGGTAGATTGTCCGTGCTCACCACCGCTGCAGAAAGGAGCAATGTCCTCAGGAAACTGGCTTTGAGAATACTGAGAGTAGTAGTTGCTCTGTTTCCAAGCCGTTGCAGAACCCTCAAGGCCATCAGCAATCAGGACATACTCTATTTTGTAAGGACCACCTTCAACGATAGCCTCTATCTCAGCCTTTGCATTAACCTCAGTGCAGTTTTCGTTGTATTCACCGCTTACTTTGATGCCTACCGTTGTAGGAACGGCAAGTACTGCATCAACGTCGTTGCAGATGTCGCCGGTTGTTCCGTAGTATGGGTCCATTACTTCACCACGGTTAATCATGCAAGAAGGAGCACCGCCAAACTGCAAGTTTGCATAGCTTGTAGGAAACATTGGGTCGCTTGAGTTGAATTTGTGGATTGCTATACCAACGAATTGGTCGCCAAATTTCTCGCGCATTTTCTCCATACCAACCCAGCCGCGTGGACACCAACCGCAACCAGTACCAGTGAATTCTTCTACTACAGCACCGCGTTCAACAACCTTCGGTACTACGATAAATTTGCCTTTGCAATCAACGGCTGTGATGTCGTTGTCATTAATCTTATTCACGCGAATGATTGCATCGTAAACACCACCATCAGCCACAGCTGGGAAAGTAGCTTCGAAAGAACCAGGGCTGGCATAGCCTACACCAGGATTGATGTCAGCGGTATATGTGCCTTTAACTTCGTTGTTGAGAAGCACGTCGTAGGTCAGCGATGTGATAGGCTCTGAACCTCCACCAATGAATGAAACGTTGGCATTGACTTCTTTGTTAACCTCTGTACGAACTTCGCCAAAGTCATTGGTTGTTACGCCATATTCATTATCCACATTGACACCATCAACGTAAACTTGAATACTCAAGTTACCATAATCTTCTGTGCCCATATTGAACCAAGCAGAAGAACCATCGTTGGCTAATGGACCATAAACCCATGAAGGAAGGATTGTTCCCTCTTCGACAATAGACATCTGATAACCACCAGTTACGTTCTGGAGATCGTAGCCAATGAGCAGTTGATCGACTTCTTCAGAGTTGATAGTGTAAGAATCGTCGAAGTCAACCTTGCACCAGCCTTCCTGCTGCCAAGTTACTTCTTTCGAAAGAACATCTGGCTGAACATTATTGTCAACTACAGGGGCAACGAATACACGGGTAGCAGGACCTTTGTCGTTGCAGAGAGCGAAACGTAAACTAACGATGCGGCCACCGTCAAAAGGCTTAAGCATAGAAGCTGGGATAACCTGTGCTACGCTGATATTGACATTCATGTTGTAGCCTATACCATTGGTGGTGTAGGTGTCGGAGGTGTAACCACCCAAGATAATGCCATTGGCTTCAGCCTTCTTAGGTCCAACCTTCATGCCATTGTCGAATGCATGAGGAGCTTTTTCCAAGGCAACAGGTGCCTTCTGCTGTGCAGAAGCAGTAAGCGACATAAGCATTACAGCTGCTGCGAAAAGTAATTTTTTCATCATAATAAATTATTTTTAGAGAGTTAAAAAATGTGGTTGCTGTTTCTTATAATACTAATACCATTCTATATTGTGAAAAATATCGGAGCATTCAGAATAGACTGAGTACCCCGATAAATTTATTATTTCACTAAAACCTTAACAGTTTCACCATTGGAAAGTCTTACGATGTTGATTCCTGGTTCAGGCTTGCTCAGCTGTCTGCCGTCGATGGTGTAGCGTGCCTCTTCGCGAAGAACACTGCCTTGAACGGTTTCGCTGATGCCATTGGGTTGCGATGCAAGCGAAAGGTCGGCTGATTGCTCAACGACGCAGTTAGTACGGTCGTTAGAATCGTAATTGCTAAGGAAAGCAACGACTTTCAGCTCGTCGTATTCCCAACTGTTAGAGATGTCGAACGTGTAGGTGTAAGTTGCCTTGTTGTTAACCCAGTTGAGCTGTTCGCCCCATGTAGCGTTGCAAGCGCGAGCAACGTGTTGATGAATAAACGAACCGCTGGCACCACTTTGGTTGTGTGCAGGAACATTGTCCTCTGTGAGGAAGACAGTCAGACGGATGTCTGAACCGAATGTCTTACCGCGCTCGCAATCAATTGTTACCGTCACTTTCGACTTATTATCGTTGGGCTCTGCCGAAATCTCAATGTTAGCAAGCGAATTGACAGCCAGTCGCTGGTCAACCTTGTTCTTGTGACCAGAACCTCCCGAAGGACGGCCCTCTACTGGTACCGGCTTGGAATTGGAAGAGAAACGGTAGCGGTCCCACATGAAGGCAGGCGCATAAGTGCCGTCTGGACCATAGAACCATGTGTAAGCACTGGAGGCAGGAATGGTCAGCCAGTCGGTATAATAACCTGCATGGTGGCAGATTGTAGTGGTCTGATTAGCTACATCGGGATACGAATTGTGGAACGATTCCAATCCAGCAGCTGCGTCGGGACACCATGTGCAACGTTCGGTGGTAAACTCTTCGATGAGCACTTTGCGTGGCCATTCTTTAAGTTCGCCGATAACAGTTACCTGACCTTTCGATTCTACACCTTCTACTGCCACGCCATTGACCTTTGTGATAGTAATGGTATAGTCGTAAGTGCCGAGGTTTTCACCTGCATTTATAGGAACAAGGATTGTAGAACTCAAACCTATGCCAATTTCGGTGTTGATGGTTGTCTCTTGGCTCGTAGTGCCTTGACCTGTCACGGTGTATGACACATTATTTATTTTATTAGCACCAAGATTTTTAACAACAAGTCCGATATTGCCTGTTTCGCCTTGAATAAGGTCAACGTTGGCAAAGTCTTCCACTGAAATCTTGTTCTCAGGGAAGTCGCCCTCAACGAGAACCATTATAGAACTCATACCGAAACTTGTGGCATCCATCCAACCGCCACCTACAGCAGCAGTCATCAGGAAGTGAGAATTAGGAACATCCTCCTGAGGAATCATGACTATAGGGTACTGAGCAGCGTTGCTGTCGTCAGTAACGGTGAAGGTATAACCAACGTAAACACCAGCATCGGTGACAGTGTAAGCCTCTGGCAGAGCAACGTCAACAGTAACGTTGTCGTTCTGCAAATCCTTAATGTCATCGGCATTAACATCAACGCAGCATACATTGGCTTCGTTGGCAGATGCAGGCTGAACGGTTGAGAGCCATACTTTCACGTCTTTGATTACGCTCTTGTCGTGGAAGGCAATGCGAATAGCTTTTATGGTGTTGCCTACAACGATAGGGTTGTCGCCAGTGATTAGCATATCTACATTGTAGGTCTCCAGCTGTGTTGTGCCAAGACGACTGTATTGCGTGAGCGAAGTGATGTCGCCATAACCCCACCACAACTGATTTTCACCAGCATCAATAGTCTTCGCTAAGTTCGAACGAACCTTGCTGGCTTGAGTGGCAGATACAACCTGTGCCGAAGCAGACAGGGTAATCAAAGAGAATAATATGAAAGAAAGAATTTTTTTCATCTTGTTTAACGACTATTTTACAAGGATTTTCTTAACAGTTCCATTGCTCATGCGAACGATGTTCAAACCTTTTTGAGGTTTTGCAAGCTGAGTTCCGTCAACAGAATAGCGAGCAACCTCTTTGGAAATGTTGTTGCCAACTTCCTTAACAGAGAGGATACAACTTTCGTCGTAGTTGAAGCTGATATTGACTGTGCGCGATTCTCCTCCAGCAAGAATAACTATTGTAGAATAGTTTGAACCGAAATTTCTTGCTTCTTCATCAAAAGGAATTATTGCATGATACTGAACGAGTTGGTCGTCGTTAGCTGGCAAAACTTCATTGATAGTCATTGGGAGTGCATCAAGATTAACTGTCTTGCACGTTGTACCCATGCACCATGACATTTCCCATGTTGACTCGTTCACAGGAATGGTTAATTCTCCTTCGTATGCAATATCTGCGTTGGTGTTGTTGTGAAGGAGGAATGTTTCGTCTGTGCCACATTCAACGAGAGTCTCTTGATAAACCTCTCCTTTCCATGTGTATTCGTTGATATATTCCTTAGCGTTGATTTCGACTACGGCTTGGTCTTCAAGAACTTCACCATCGAGAGTGAACACGAAGGATTGAGCGTTAGCAAACGCAAAGGCACCAAGTGCCGCGATTAGAGTAAAGATTTTTTTCATATTGGTTTGTTTTTAAGTTTTTGTATTATTTGTTTTTCAATTTGCTGTATGTTGAGTTCTGCTGTGGAGAATTTCTTAACAACAAGCTTAATCTGCTTTGTAAACTCTTTCTATGAGAAATGTTTTCAGCTGAATATTGTTATTTTTTTACAGCTTGGATTACTCCATTGTTGTTATATACAAACGCTACGACGGCTATGTTCTCAGCCTCCCAGTCTTCGCTGATGGTGTAATCGAACGATGCCGAGTTGCTGCCTTCGCTTTCGATGGCATAGTCTGTGCCCCATTCGCCATTGACAGCAGCACGCAGAACATTGTTGTGAACGTAGTTCATATCGCGCTTACCATTAGGCATAATCTGTCGCGAAACAATACCATCTTCGACTAACCAAACTTGAAGCTTGCCCTCAACGTCTTCCGTAGAAGTGGTGTTCACGTTGATAGAGAGCGTGCGTGTCTGTTCGTCATACGATTTGTTGACGTTAATTGTCAGTGGAGATTGAACCAAAAGGTCTGCCATAATGTTTGTAGTCCATGAGGTATAGACCATCAGTCCGCCACGATTAACGATGCCGTTAGGCCACTGTTCAACACCCCAATACTGATTGTAGTATTCGCCGAGTTCGTTTGCCAGTCCGTAAGGGTATTTGTCGCCACTTATGGAAAGGCTGCCACCGTGGATGCTTACAGCGATAATGCGGTCTTCGCCATATTGATGCTGAAGACCTTCAATCAGCTCATGGGCTTTCGGACAGTTATTGCAATCCTGTCCAGTAAAGTCTTCTACAAGTACGTTACGATTGGTGTCCTCTACTCGGAGTGGCTCTTCTATAAAACGTTCAGCTTCGTCTAAATCGTTGCAAGCACTGAACGATGTTGCCACGGTGAGGGCGATTGCTGAATAAAACAAGGTGTATATCTTCATTTTGTTGGTCTCCTTTCAGATGGTTAGAAGTTGTAATTGTATGATAGGGTAAATCCTTTCTGTGCTGGTACATATCGGCAAACGCCTCCCGAGCAGTTGAATCCGGCGCGAGTACGACCATATCCGACTGCCAGACGATGTGAATTGTAGTTGAAAGTGACCAGTCCCTGATAGTAGTGAAGGTTTGTTGCACCTACGTTATACATATCGCTAATGGTGAACATCAGGTGTGGAACGACTGAAAGTTCGAGCAATCCGTAAATCCAATCATGTTCATCCTCGCCCGTTGTGAGGTATTGTGCCTCGCCGCGGAGTGTCAACTTGCGGTTGAACTTATTCTTTGCGTCGATGATGAATATGTTTGAACGTATCTTATCACCATGACCTTCGACAACAGCCTTGTTGTAGAACTGATTCATGTACATCAGATTCATTGAAAAAGTCTTTGTCAATCGCTTTGAAATCTGAATGTTTATGTCTTGATAATACATACCATCATCGCCCCATTTCCAGAACGATGAACCATAGCCATCGCTTCCTCTTGAGAGTGCTACTTCGCGTCCGTCGCTTGTGGTAAGTGTTGTTACTTTTGGGTTCTTATCTATTCCTTCAACGTGAGAGAAGTTTACTTTCACGCTCGTGCCATATTTTCCACCGAGTGCAGTTCCTTTCTTGAAGAGGTATCCCAATTCTGCCTGATACGCCCATTCTCCATTAGGGTTTGTTGCATACGGATAAAGCGCGGCGAGGGCGTATGTGTGGTCGAGTGTAAAGGCTGGCAGGTGGTTGATAAACGATGATGTACCTGTCATGTGTCGGCGGCTGCGGAACGACATGTTGTCGCTTCTTTTAGCTTGCATCAGAATGCTCATACCTCGCTGTGAATAGCTTGCCGATAGCATAGCTACGTTTCCTTTGCGATAGATGTAGCCGTTGTCAAATGATGGGTCTTGTGTTTTTTGAGCATATTCAGCAAGTACGTTGAGTCCGCCTTTTTGTAATCTGATTCGTGCATCCCATGCATTGACATCGCGTGGCAGTTTCAATTTGTATGTTCCGTCGGCTCGGAAGTCGTCGGGAGTTTCGTGTTTGTTGACGTATGAGCCACCGAGCGTAATGTATGTGCCTGTGTTCGACAATCCTTTTATCCATTCATCGATGTTCATTTCAAGGTCAGCGCCCGACACTAAGCCGTCGTTGTGTGCCCAATAACGTCGTTGCCATCCTGAGAGTGCTTTTATCTGCATACCTTTTACGGGGCGTACAGCCAATCGTGCTCCCATTATTGAGTTGTCGATTCCAAGTGCTCTTTCTTCGTAGGTTCGGAAAATAAATCCTGAGCCAAATTGATCGTAGAATGTTCCGACTGTCAGGTCGGCAACGTCGGTGTGGAATTTAGCATACAGGTTAGCAAGTCCCCAGCCTTTGAAATCTTTTTCAAATCCAGGTAATGGAAATCGTAGGAACTCTACTCTTGCTCCTGCATCGACGTATTTGCTACCTATCTGCACGTCGGCATAGGTGTTAGTCAGTCCCCAGTGGCTTGTTTCTTCGGTTCCAATTTTTTTGTCGTCTTGTGGAATGAGCACGTCGCTCTGAATGCTTCCGCTGACTGTCACCTTATTGTCGTCTTGTGCATAGGTTGCTACAGAGAATGTTGCAGCAGCGATGAATAGGTAAATTCTCCTCATATAAACGAATTAATGATATATTGATTGTTTTAATACACACGATGTAGAGGCTACGTTTGTTGCCCCTACATTCGTGTTGTTGTCAGTCAATGATTTGTGTAGTCTTTCACTGTAACAATTCTCTTACTTTTTCTATCAGCTCTGTTTCAGCTCCATCGGTATATCCGTTGTGTTTATACACGATGTTGCCTTGTCCGTCGCAGACGATAACGTAAGGAATCATCTGTATGCCCAGAGCGCGTTTGAAATCGCTGTTTGGGTCGAGCAGTACGTCGTATTCCCATCCGTGGTTGTCAACCAGTGGTTTCACTTTGTTGATGTTTTGTGCCACGTCGATAGAAACGGCATAGAGTTTCACTCCTGTTTCTTCTTTCCATTCGTCATAGACTTCTGCTATTGCATCGAGTTCTCGGTTGCATGGTTTGCACCATGTGGCAAAGAAGTCGATGATAAACGGCTTGCCGTCGTTAGAAAGAGTGTCTGTTCGAACGGTTTTTCCGTCAATAGTTTTCAATGTGATAGCAGGCAGTTGTGCCTGTGCTGTGCCGATAATCCCAAATAGGGCAACGGTCAAAGATAATAATAACTTCTTCATTGTGTTTGATGTTTTTATCGTTGCAAAGGTAGTGTTTTTGTTTTATAAATTACAAATTATATTAAAAAAAACGTTTGTTCTTTTGTATTTGTTGTTTGAAATCGTGTTTGAGTTATTGTTTTTAATTATTTCTTTTTGTTTATATTGGTCGTATGATGAACGTCATTTTGTTTTTGTTGGCTTTCACTCTGTATTGTTCGATTGCTTCTGCTTGATAGCTCCAGCTGTCGATTCCTCCAACGCCAGCGTGTTGTCCGTCGATAAATAGATTTGTGTATCGTGAGCGTTTGAGGTCTGTTGCGTGTCGTTGGTGTTTTTCGTCACCTTCGTCGAGTTGTTCGATGTCGTAGTGTAGTGCTGCCATTGCCAGTCCGTTTCCTTCGATTTTCAGTCCGTGTCCGTTATCGAAAGTTTGTTTCCACCAGTCGATATCTGTTTTCAGTCCTGTTTCTTGCGGGCGGATATATGGGTAGAATTGTTCGTCGGCGGTCTGTTTATAGATGCCTATACGTTGTGATGAGTTTCTGTCGGGATAGTTTTCTATCGGTCCGCGTCCGTAGTATTCGCTTTGACACATATCAATAGGCAGTTGCATAATCATTCCGAAACGTGGCATATTAGGTAGTTCTTCGTTGTCCGATGTTAGAAGATTCTGGCTGATTGTCATTGTTCCATCGCCTTCAATGCTATAAGTGATGTGTAGCGTCGCCAGTGTATCGTCTATGCTGAAGATAGTTTCCACTTGTGTGGGTTGTTTCCCGCCATCAGTTGTTTTCAGTGTTTTCAATTTTAAGTTTGGGTTTCTCCATAGTTTATATTTTCTTTGTAGCGATGCTCCCATGTCGTTGTCGGTCATTGCTCTCCAGAAGTTTGGTTTTAACGAGCCTTCTTCTCCCAGTAAATTCTGTCCGTTAACGATGTATCGTTTAAGCAATCCTGATGTCTTATCGAATACAATTTCACATTTTTTGTTTTTAAGAACAACCTCGTTGAAATCGGCTTTTTTCACCATTTTCAGTTGTTTTTCTTTTTTCTTTTCGGTGGTTTTTGCGGGCGTGTAGTCGATGAGTATTTGCTGATATGCTATCGTATCGCCACGTCGGAGCATCTGTTCGTCATTTTTCAGCACGAAATCGATATTGAGAAACGTCTTTGTAAATGCCATAGCCGATGCCGTTTCGATGTTGTAATTACTTGTTTCAAACACCGATGAAATCGGTAATTTTAAGGTTTCTGTATCTTGTTGTTTGCAATTTAAGTCGTCAATGGTTCCTTTCAAAATGGTTTTTCCCTCTCTCTCTACTGCCCAATGCATTCTGACGTGGTTCAGGTTGCGGAAGAAGTATTCATTTTTCACTCTTATCAAACCTTTCCTTGCATCGATTAGTTCAGTCCAGATGTTTTGGTATTGATATTTTACTTCGTAGAATTGTGGATTGGGTACTCTGTCGGGCGAAATCAGTCCGTTGCAGTTGAAGTTGATGTCTGAAGGGTCATAATCGTTATAATCGCCTCCATAGGTGTATGACGGGATTGTCTGTTGCTTGCCAAAATCACCGATGAAATCGGTTTTTTTCAGTCGCAGACCTTGGTCAACGTAGTCCCAGATAAATCCTCCTTGAAATTTTGGGTATTTCCTTGCTAAGTCCCAATACTCTTTCAACCCTCCGCTTGAGTTACCCATAGCGTGCGAGTACTCGCAGAGTATGAGTGGTTTCTGTTTGCTCTCGTCGGTTGCATAGTTTTCTACTGTCCAATGAGGCCAGTACATTGGACATTGTATATCGGTGTTTATTCCTCCTAATGCGCGTTCCCAGTGTATTGGTCGCATTTTGTCCTGACTGCGTATCCACTGGTATGCGGCTGTGAAGTTTGGTCCGTCTGCGCTCTCGTTGCCTAATGACCAGATGATAATTGACGGGTGGTTGAAGTGTGTTCCAACGTTGTGCTGGTTTCGTTCCAATATCTGTCGGGCAAACAGTGGTGTTTTAGTTGGCGAATCATCGCCATATCCCAGTCCGTGTGACTCCTGATTTGCTTCTGCAACGACGTATAGTCCATATTTGTCGCAAAGGTCGTAGAAGTATGGGTCGTCGGGATAATGGCATGTTCTCACTGCGTTTACGTTGAACTGTTTCATCAGTTTCACGTCTTCTTCCATTCGTTCGCGGCTCACATGGTATCCATAGTCTGGGTCCATTTCGTGTCGGTTCACTCCTTTGATTAGTATTGCTTTCCCGTTTATAGTCAGCACCGAGCCTCCGCCCAGACCATTGTTTTTAACTATTTCTATGTGTCGGAAGCCTACGCTATTGCGAACAACGTCGGTCGTATTGCCTCGTTCATCGGTTGCGGTGGTCTCCAGTGTGTATAAATAAGGTGTTTCCGCTGTCCATGCCTTTACGTTTTTGAGGGTTATCTCGTTGTCTGTTCCGCTCCATATTTCTTGTCCGTCGTTGTCGGTCAGGCGGTGTGTAAGTGTTGTTTTACCTGTTGTTTTGGGTTGTATTATGAGCAATCCATCGTTGTAATTGTTTACGAGGTCGGTTGTTATGCGTAGGTCGTCGATGTGGTTTGCAGCATTTCTGCAATATAGGTAGCTGTCTCGTGCCACTCCCGACAGTCGCCAGAAGTCTTGGTCTTCACACCATGTGCCATCCGACCATCGGAATACTTGAATGGCAAACACGTTTTCGCCTGCTTTCAGATATGGTGTAACGTCGAACTCGGCAGCGATTTTTGAGTCTTCTGCGTAGCCTGCAAACTGTCCGTTTACCCATAGATAAATGCATGATGTCACGCTTCCGAAGTGTGCGATGACTTGCTGTCCAATCCATTTCTGTGGAATGTTTACTATTCGCCGGTAGCTTCCTACATGGTTGTCTTTCACGGGTACGGCAGGAGGTGCTTCGTTAAAGTGTCCGCGCCAGGCATATCCCACGTTGAGATATACAGGGTCGCCATATCCGTTTAGTTCCCAAATTCCCGGCATTGGCATTGTTGTCCATGTGCTGTCATCGTAGTCGGGTTTAAAAAAGTCTGTTGGTCTCTCGTTGGCGTGTTCCTTCCAGAGGAAGCGCCAGTTGCCGTTGAGCGACAGGAAGCGCGACGATTTTTCTTTCTCGCCTTTAAGTGCAAGGTTTGCGTTTTCATAGGCGAAGAAGGTTGCGTGTATGGGTAATCGGTTTACTTCGTTTACGTTGAAATCTTTCCATTCCGTCATCGTCGGTTGTGGTTTCGTCGATGCGGTTTTCTTGTCGTTAGGTTTTGCGTAGCTTGCGTTTGTTGCGAGCAGTGCTGCTGCGATGGCAGTGAGAATCAAAGAGCGTTTCATGAGGTTTGTATGTATGTTTATTGCCTACAAATGTACGAAGATTTTGGAAAACAAAGTCTATACTTTGAAAAATCTGAAGGTCAGATATACTAAATCAGTGTGTGCGTGCGTTATTATAAAAGCAAATAATCCTAAAATCAATACCATTGTAAATTCTAATCTATGAATAGTCAGAACAATAATTATTGCGTTATCCTTGCCGGAGGTCGTGGCCGTCGTTTGTGGCCTTGCAGTCGCACTGACCGTCCGAAGCAGTTTATCGATTTTTTTGGGACAGGTAGGACTCAGTTGCAGCAGACGTTTGACCGAATGTCGCAAATCATGCCCAAAGCGAATATATATATCAGTACCAACCAACGCTTTAGCAGCGATGTTGAAGAGCAGTTGCCCGAGTTGCCAAAGGCTAACATACTTGCGGAGCCTATCCATCGCAATACCGCTCCGAGCGTAGCATGGGCAACTCACCGCATTCTGCATGTCAATCCCGATGCCAATATCATCGTTGCGCCATCTGATCAAGCTGTTTTTCTTGAGGAGAAATTCATAGCCGACGTGGGTAAGGGGTTCGACTTTGTTAGTTCGAAGGATTGCTTGCTCACTCTCGGAGTCAAGCCTACTCGTCCCGAACCGGGATATGGGTACATTCAGATGGGCGAAAAAACCGATGAAACCGATGTTTTTCGCGTGAAAACTTTCACTGAGAAACCCGAGCGCGAGTTAGCAGGTGTGTTTATGGATAGTGGCGAGTTCCTATGGAATACAGGTCTTTTCATGTCGAATGCTCGCTATCTGAGGTCGTGCTTTTCAGCTATATTCCCTGAGGTGTTGCGCCAACTTGATAAGCAGAAAACAGACTATACTATCGAAGAAGAGCAGCGGTTTATCGACGAAAATTTCCCTTCCTATCCTCATCTGTCGATTGATTATGGTATTTTGGAGCAGTCGCAGGAGGTTTTTGTCATGCGTTGCGACTTTGGTTGGGCAGACCTTGGAACGTGGCACTCCATTTATGAGGCTTTCAGTAAGACTAAGAACGATAATGTGATTCTCGATTCGGAGGTTATTCTCGACGAGAGTCAGAACAATATAATCAAACTTTCTGAAGGTAAGCTCGGTGTTATCAACGGTCTTGACGGCTTTATCGTGATTGAGCAGGACAACGTGTTGCTCATTTGTCGGAAGGAAGACTCTTCGTCGAGGATAAAAAAATACATTGCCGAAGCGCAAATGCGCAACGGCAAGGAATTTGTTTGAGGAATTTCTTCGGACTGACTATCCTTTCAGAAACTCGTTGTAAATCTTTTCTGCTGTGTCGCGCAGTTCGTCTTCGGAAAAGGTCTTTTTAGGCTCGCCAAAGTGCATGTCGCGTTCGGTCTGCATAGGAACGAGGTGGATGTGTGCATGGTGTACTTCGAGTCCTATCACAGCCTGTCCTACTTTCACGCAAGGAATGGCTCGCTTTATGGCGCGGGCTACTCGCTTGGCAAACACCTGAAACTCGGCTATCTCATCGTCGTCCATGTCGAAGATGTAGTCAACTTCGCGGCGAGGGATAACGAGGGTGTGACCTTTTGCCAGTGGATTGATGTCGAGGAAGGCGTAGAACTTTTCCGATTCGCCACACTTATAGCTTGGAATTTCTCCTGCTGCAATCTTTGAAAATATATCCATGTCTTGGGTTTTTTGTGGTTATTGCTCGTTGAGCAAAGCCCGTTTAGCCTTGTTTCAGCGGTAATCGGCTATGCTCAACGTGCTTTGTTGTTTTAGTTGGCAATAGAAATTTTGTCGATGCGGAGGTGTATAGTTCCGTTCGGAATGGTTATTTCAACTTCGTCGCCCACTTTTTTGTTGAGCAATCCTTGTGCGATAGGTGTCTTGATTGAAATTTTTCCTTCTCTCAGGTTTGCTTCGCTCTCGCTGACGATGGTGTAGGTCATTTTCGCATTCGTTGAGAGATTGGTCATTTCCACTCGCGAAAGTATCTGTACTACATCCGCCGAAAGCCTCGATGTGTCAACGATTTTAGCTTCAGCAATAGTCATCTTCAATCGGTTGATTTTATCTTCGAGATGGGCTTGTGCTTCCTTTGCAGCCTCATACTCAGAGTTCTCACTCAGGTCTCCCTTGTCGCGAGCCTCGGCAATGGCAGCCGAAGCCTTAAGGCGCTCAACACTTTCAAGGTGCTGGAGTTCGGCTATGAGATTGTCATAGCCCTCTTGTGACATATAAGCCATAATAGTTAAGATTTATGTTTTTTACTAATTTTTTTTCGTTGTTATATTTCCCCGATTTGGAAAGCATTGCTTTTCGACTTGAAAAGGCATACTTTCCGACTTGGAAAGACATGCTTTTCGGAATGCCGATATATAGGGGCGTAGAGCAGGGTTATTGCTCCCGAAAATCAAAAAGACAAAAAAGAATGAATTCCGACATCATCATCGCGTCGGAATCCAGCATTTCTGTCTGTTTGTTTTCCCCTTATTAACGAGGGCAAAGATAGGTAGTATTTTTCAATTCGACAATTTTTTTGCAAAAAAACATCTTTTTTTATGCCACTTTGTGCGCGTACATTATTTTATTTATATCTTTGCGGCTGGAAAATTCTAAAGCAGACAAAAATGATTACTCCAGCAGAGAAGCAAAGTATTATATCGCTCATTAACCGTCAGGTGGTTCCCGCAATCGGTTGTACTGAACCCACAGCGGTAGCCCTGTGCGTGACAAAAGCACGCGAAATGCTCGGACGAACACCAGAGAGCATCAATCTCAGACTGAGTGCCAATATCCTAAAAAACGCAATGGGAGTAGGAATACCTGGAACAGGAATGGTAGGACTGCCAATTGCTGTAGCACTCGGAGCACTGATAGGACGGTCGGAGCTAATGCTCGAAGTGCTACACGACTGCAATAAAGAAGCCGTAGAAAAAGGAAAGAAATTCATCGAGGAAGACAGAATAGACATCAAACTCGAAGAAAACGACCCCGACAAACTCTACATCAGAGCACTCTGCTGCGCCGATGGACACGAGGCTGAGGCAATCATACGCACAAAGCATACCAACTTCGTCTATCTGCGACGCGATGCAGAAGTCATACTCGACAACCTAAACGCTCATCCCAGCGCAGAAGGAAACAACCAAACCGACGAAAGCGAAGAAAAAGATATCGAACTTACAATGCGAAAAGTGTTCGATTTCGCACTCGAAACCGACGTTGAAGACATCCGCTTCATCCTCGAAGCAAAGCGACTGAACGAAGCGGCAGCACAAAGCGGACTGACTGAAAACTACGGACACGCACTCGGGAAAACAATGTGCTCACCATTAGGAAAAGGAATCATGGGCGACAGCATATTCTCAAAAGTACTATCAGTAACCAGTTGCGCCTGCGACGCACGAATGGCAGGAGCCATGGTGCCTGTCATGAGCAACAGCGGAAGCGGAAATCAAGGAATATGCACAACAATGCCAGTAGTGGTATTCGCAAAAGAAAACCATAACACAGAAGAAGAACTAATCAGAGCACTCATACTCAGCAACCTCACGGCAATATACATAAAACAACACCTCGGAGCACTCTCAGCACTCTGCGGATGCGTAGTGGCAAGCACAGGAAGCAGCGTAGGAATCACATACCTCATGGGAGGAAAATACGAACAAGTGTGCTACGCTGTTAAAAACATGATAGCAAACCTCACGGGAATGTTATGCGATGGAGCAAAACCAAGTTGCGCAATGAAACTGACAACAGGAGTGAGCACAGCAATGATGAGCGCAATGCTCGCCATACAAAACAAACACGTCACATCGGTAGAAGGAATAATCGACGACGACGTAGATATATGCATACACAACCTCACAACAATCGGACGAAAAGGTATGGACGAAACCGACCGATACGTACTCGACATAATGACACACAAAGGAGAATGCAGATACTAAACAACGAATAATTAAAAAATAAATAGCAGACAAATGAAACGATTCACACGACTAACAATCCTGATGCTCACGCTGATACTAACAATGACAGCATGGGCACAAGACCCAGTACATTTCACAGTACAGCAAAAACAAGTCTCGCCAGAAGAAGTGGAGGTGATATTCTCCGCTAAAATCGACAAAGGATGGCACCTGTATTCAACAAACATCCCAGACGATGGACCAACAAGGGCAACACTAAACCTGAACAAAAGCAAAACAAAAGGAGTAGAACCCATCGGACGATTGCAACCGGTAGGAAAGACTGTGACCAAATATGAAGAAATGTTTGGAACAAACCTGACATACTTCGAAAACACAGGAGCATTCAAACAGAAATTCAAAATAACAGGAAAAGAATACAACATCGTAGGCTACCTCGAATATGGAGCATGCAACGACGAAATGTGTATGCCACCAACATCAGTCGATTTCAGCTATAGCGGAAAAGGACCAGCCGACGCACCAGAAGCAAAAGAAACACCTGAAGAAGAAGTAAAGACCGACAGCGTCGCTGCCGACAGTGCCGCAGTAACTGTACCCGACAGCGTGACAATAGCCGAAACGTCAGACCTTTGGAAACCAGTAATAAAAGAATTAGAAAAATACGAAATGGATGGCTCAACAACCAACCGCTCGCTTCTCTATATCTTCCTACTCGGACTGCTCGGCGGACTCGTAGCATTGTTCACACCATGCGTATGGCCTATCATACCAATGACAGTCAGCTTCTTCCTCAAAAGAGCAAAAGACGACAAGAAAAAAGGTATAAAAGACGCAATAACTTACGGAATATCAATCGTCGTTATATACCTCGTACTCGGACTCGCAGTAACCGCAATATTCGGAGCAAGCGCACTGAACGCACTATCCACAAACGCATGGTTCAACATATTCTTCTGCCTATTGCTCGTGGTATTTGCACTGTCGTTCTTCGGATGGTTCGAACTGACACTGCCATCATCATGGACAAACAAAGTCGATGACAAAGCATCAAACACAAGCGGACTGCTGTCGATATTCCTCATGGCATTCACGCTAACACTCGTGTCGTTCTCATGCACAGGACCAATCATCGGATTCCTGCTCGTTGATTTCGCTACGTCAGGAAATTTCTGGGGACCAGCAATAGGAATGCTCGGCTTTGCACTCGCACTCGCACTGCCATTCACACTATTCGCACTATTCCCAACATGGCTCAAGAAATCACCGAAGTCTGGTGGATGGATGAATACACTCAAGATTGTGCTCGGATTTATCGAACTCGCATTTGCCTGCAAATTCTTCTCAGTAGCCGACCTGACAAACGGATGGCATCTGATGGACAGAGAAGTATTCCTCTGCCTGTGGATAGTAATCTTCGGATTGCTCGGAGCTTACCTCGTGGGATGGCTCAAATTCAGAAGCGATGAAACAGGAGGCGAAATCAATAGACCAATGCCAGTGGCTTGCATCATGCTGGGTATGGCTTCATTCGCATTCACAATTTACATGATTCCTGGACTCTGGGGAGCACCATGCAAAGCCGTTAGCGCATTCTCACCACCAATCAATACACAAGACTTCAACCTTAACACAAAAGTAGTAGAAGCCCACTATACCAATTACGAAGAAGGAATGGCTGCAGCAGCCGCTCAAGGAAAACCAGTATTCCTCGACTTCACTGGCTTCGGATGTGTAAATTGTCGTAAAATGGAAGCTGCCGTATGGACAGACCCTTCAGTTGCCGACAAGTTGACAAAGGATTATGTGCTAATATCTCTATTCGTTGACGACAAAACGCCACTCAAAGAAGAACGCGAGGTGACAGAAAGCGATGGTAAAAAACGCACACTGCGCACTGTAGGTGACCTCTGGAGCTATCTGCAGAGATACAAGTTCGGAACAAATGCACAGCCGTTCTACGTCACAATAGATAACGAAGGAAACCCGCTGAGTGGCTCTTTCGTATATAAAGAGGATATTCCGGGATTCCTCGAATTCCTAAACAAGGGATTGGAAAATTACAGAAAGTAAGTCTTTATAGATGCAGACGATTTAATTCGTTGATGACAAAATAAGATTAAGCCGATAGTGCAACTCTTTATAATAAGGTGTACTATCGGCTTAGTTTTTTAGATTTGGAAAGCCATTGAATTTAAGTTTAGTCCTTTATGTAAGTTTTATATATAGTGTCTAATGCTTTTACTCATTGATTCATTGCTGAAAATCGTTTGCAGACAATGCCAACGATGCGGTGTGACGAGTATTTTTATTATCCACTTTGTATGATTGATGGCGGACAAAAACCTGTTATGATGCTTGCGATATACGTATAGTTTTGAGCGAAAATACTCCTTCTCTGTTAGTTTTGAGAAAGCCTTGTCATGTTTAGTTGTCGCTCCCACATGATGATAGTA
>CAMOVK010000020.1 GCA_946627325.1 uncultured Prevotella sp.
CCTTTTCGCAGTCGAAAGATATATCTTTGCAGATAGTTTTTATAGATTTTGTCTCTCAATAATCAGTTAGGAAAATGTTAAACGTCAGATAATCAAGTGCTTAACTAAAATGCCGAAAAACTCTATGTTTTGCATCCGAAGTAGTCTCATTCATGGTGATGCCCTGTTTTTTGAGCCTTAAATTAACATTTGATGAAAATATAGCAATCAAATGGTTCGTATCTTGGGGTGGAAAAGAGGTTTTGAAAACTTAAAAACAATGATTTTTTGCTGTTATTTATTATTTATTTCTATATTTGTGGGCTATATTATACAAATAGGTGTAACAACAATTAAAATAGAAACTACTATGAGAAAGAATTTTATCATGATGTGTCTGCTCGCAGCAGTGATAAGCAGTTGCGGCACATATACCGGCACTGGAACGTATATCGGTGCGCAATTGGGAGGCATTCTCGGCTCTGCCATCGGTGGAATATCGAATGGTGGACGAGGAAGTGACATTGGAACGATAATAGGAATGGCTGGAGGTGCTGCCGTAGGTGGGGCAATAGGCAGCGCTAAAGACAAGGCTGACCGCAGAGAAGTGAGAGAACACTACGAGCAAGAGGTAGCGCCCTATATAAACGAATCACAGACCTACGACGACAACGATAGCGGATTCGACCCCACAGGAAGTGGCGACGACAGACTATACGACTTCAACGGACCCGACTATACGGGCAATTATAGTGCTTCAGAACCTACACTGAAAATTGGAACAGACGAAACAACAGGAACAGGATTCAGCAAAGGACAAATGATAGAGATAAGAAATGCACGATTTGTTGACGATGACCGCGATGGAATTATTTCTACCGACGAGATAAGCAAAGTAATCTTCGAAGTGGTCAACGCATCGGATAACGTACTCTACGACTTGCAGCCAATGGTAGAAGAAACAACTGACAACAAGCGCATATACATTTCGCCATCAGTACACGTTGAAGCACTCGAACCAGGAAAAGCCGTTCGCTACACAGCAATGGTAAAGGCAGGAAAAATGAAAGACGGAGAAGCGCGATTCAAAATCTATGTAACAGTAGGCGGACAAAGAGTATCTGCAATACAAGAATTCGGAATAAAAACAATAAAAAACAAAACGAATAGTTAACCGACATTCTACGATTACGAAGAGAAACAACCATGACTTTTGACAGGCGACAGACATTTCTTTGGATGCTCGTTGCAGTAACGATGCTCCTTGTTATGCCTGCCCGTATGCAGGCGCAGACTTTCGAAAGCGAAAATGCCAACCGACAAGAAGCGGCGAATGACACGTTCATAGTCCTTGACAGCGACCAGCCGTTGCAGGAAAATCCCATGAAGTCAGACGGCAACGAGGTAAGCGTAACGATAAAGATGCCTACCTACAAGAAACTGACAATGAGCGACCTGAGAGATGTTACAACAACACCGCTTAGAACGTCAACCGACGAGAACGGAGACTTGGTGTTGTGGTACAATAAAGGAACTGTGGTTACCATCGGCTACCCCAGATTCTACACTGACCAGGCTGCTCACTTGCGCCTCATCTCTCACACTAACCCCATCAATGATGATTGTCAATTTGCACGTCGCTGGTGGAATAATAATATGGAGGAAGTTCGAGCAAGCGATGGGTCGTTCGGAATAAATGAACATACAACGGTTTACAGCATATGGAACTTCGATGTACCGCGATATGAATTTATTCCTTTCTATGCCACTGAACGAACGAGGACGAGAGATGTTAATGACGAATCGTATTACAGAAGAGTGCGCTTTGAGTACGACAGCGATAAGGTAGATTTCGCAGTTATGCCAGATTCATACGAAAAACAGACCATTGATGGCGGAGAAATCTTCAAATATCTCGTGGAGGGCGAACCACTCTTCTTCAAGGTAATAGGAAAGAATGGTAACTATGTTTCAGGCATAAAGCTCTCGTTCAGGAATCCAGAAACAGGGCAGACTGTTGCCGGACCTTTCGATTGGCTTCAGTGGGTGGCGACAACAGACCAGTCTGACGAATACCCGAAGTCGCATATGCATACTCGTGCATATACCTATAATAACACAGACTGGGATGGAATATATGAGTTTGGAGTGTGGAGCTACACCTATCTGATAGAACCAGTGATTACCATCGAGACAAAACCAGCTCTCAAACTGAAATTTCAAATTACGGATATGGGGCAGACCCCAACCACACTGACGCACCACGGAAATCAAAATGACTTGAACAATCTTCGTCCAGGCGACGTTGTGTGGGTGAATGCTAAATACTATAAAGGCTATATTATAGACTACGGACAAATCAGCAATTACAATGGACTTTTCAAGACTAATGGTGAAAGATATGATGAAGGAATGTTCGTTTCGGGCGTTGGGCTAACTAATGCAGCGTTCAAAATCACAATGGGCGAGGACGACCTCGTCTTGAATTTGCGTGTAGAGCCAGACCCCACAAAGAATTTCCCCATCTATTTCGACTATAGTTATGAAGACGAGCTCGACAGCTATGTAAACAAAACCTCAGCCATCGGGCGCTATTATTCCTATGAAGTGGAGTGGGACCCGTACGAAACGAGAACCATTACAGAGGGATGTGTAGGAGAGGAAGTCCGCATAGGTCAGGAAAATAAGGCTGATTGGGCAAAGGTGAAGTCGATAATAGTGGAGTCGACCGACCCTAACGTGGAATTCAGTGAAGATGTTACGAACAGTATGTATTTCACTATGCCCAATGCTCCAGTGAGGGTTAAGGTGGTCTTTGGCTTGAACACCGAAGGGGGCTATCGCAAGGCTGACCTTGAGTTTGGAGGCACCGAGCATCCAAACGACCACGATGCCACAGCCTATTTCAAATGGGAGGCTGAGGGCGCTAACAGCAAAGACACCTATGCATTCGACCAATATGCGACGAAACGCATAGTGAAGGTGGGCGATGATGTGAAGGTAAGCTTCAATTACAAAGTGAACAATTACTCCGACCCCACAGATAGAGAGGTAATCTACACTCATCGACTGACTGCATTCTGCGAGCAGAGTGGCATACTGCGGCGCGAAGTAAGTCCAGGCGACTGGTTTACTGTGCCCAATTCTGATGGCGACATCACTGTTCGTGCCGAAGTGCTTTGGGGTTATCGTATTTATTCGAACAGTATTGGCAGCGATGAAAACGACCCGTATGCCACGTCAAAGCCTTCGAGAAATCCTGTTCCGGCAGAAACGCCTGTTACCATCACACAGCAAGTCAAAGACACTTATCCTGAACTTGGCGAGACCTGTGATGTGGTGTTCAACAGATATTACTACAACCGTTATACTGGCGAGATTGGCGAACTGACGATGTGGGATATTCCACAAGGCTTCACCTTCTTTATGCCCGAAAGAGATATCCTTATCTATGCTTCTGAGCTGTACTACATGGATGCCACTGTCAATGTCATCGGACAAGGCACAGCCAATCTACATGCACCTCAGCGTGGTCCAGTGCGCACCGATGGCATAGTAAAAGTGAGGGAGAAGGACCGCGTGCGGGTGGAGACTATACCGCAGGCAGGACATCGACTGAAGAGAGTATGGTTGGAATGGTCCGACGATGTACCAGAAAATGTCTTGGAAGTTCCAGCTCCGACAGAAGTCGATGAGAACGGATATTTTACCGTGCCACATTTTCGTCCACAGAACAATTCTTATAAGAGACAGATGAATGTGATTGTCAATGTGGAGTTTGAAGACGACCCATCAAGTTCCGATGTGGCAGTTACCATTACGGAAGCTGGACTGGCAGATGACGGCAAGTATTATGCCACGATGTACTATGGCACGCAGGCACTTACAGTTCCCGCTGATGTGACAGCCTATACATATAAGGTTGACAATGGCATATTGACCATTAGCCAATGCTATGAAAGTGGCGCTGTGATTCCCGCTGGACAGGCTGTAGTGCTCCAATCTACTGAAACGGGAACATACACATTTGTTAAGAGTGATGAGTCTGGAGTTGCCGATGCTTTCAGTATGCTGTACGGCTTCGATGAAGGAGGCACAGACGATGCACCAGGTTACCTCTACTACATTCTTTCACGTCCCCGACAGACACCAGCCTACGGCACGGGCGTTGCTTTCTGGTGGCAGGTGGAGAATGGCACCAGCGTGAACTCGGCTGCGCATAAGGCTTACCTGAAAGTCCCATTGTCAATGGCTTCTGGAGCCAAAGGTTTCGGTTTCGATGGCAATGCTACAAGCATCATCACCATCAGCACAACAGACGACACTGGTTGTTGGTGTACCCTCAATGGTCAGCAGCTCGAGTACCGACCGACACAGAAGGGCATATACCTCTACAACGGAAGGAAGGTGGTTGTTAGGTAGTGTTTTTATGTTTAATATAGAATTGCCCCCGAAATGAATGTCAACATTTCGGGGGCGATTGTTGTATTGCAAGTTTGCTTCTTTTATAAAGAAGGGCTTGTTCTTGAGATGTTAAAGATTAAAATTCCACTTCCATAGTCATCAGCGGGGCGTGTTGTTGTGCTCCATATACGTCGGTTTCGCCAAGTGCTCCTGATGGGATAGGGCGACGAATGGTAATTTTAACAGCCTTTGCTGGGTCGAAATAGACGAGGTGGAAGATGTCGCTGACAGGTATGCCGTAGAGCGCGGCAAATGCTTCTTTTGTGATAGACTGTGCTTCTTTCACCTTGCCATACGTTTCAAAGTCCTTGAAGATAATGTCGAATGTTAGTTCATAAGGACCGCTATTCTTGCTGCGGATAACCGAAGCCAAGTCGATTAACTTATATTTTGCCATTGTTGAAATCCTCCTTTGTTTAGTAATTGGTATAAGTTATTGGGAAAGGAGCGCAGGTGTCGTCGATGCGCATCAGGTGATACACATTGAATTCATACACTGCACCCATCTTGCAATCGCTCGGTGAGAATGGGAAAGCGAGGTTTCCGGCAGTAGAGATACGTCCTTCGTAACCATAGTGGAGCATTGTCGAACGGGCAAAGCCACAAATAGTGTTAGCTTCTTCCTGTGTTGGAGCGACTGCTTCGATGATGATTAGAAGTTCGTCAGACGACGAATCGGGTGTCTCTGGGAACATGTGCATGACGCCCTTCTTGCCATATATCTTGAAATCGAGGTAGAAATCCTTCAGTCCAGAGTTGCGGAAGTTGTCTTCGACGCGCTCTCTTACTTTCTCAACGATGGTGTCGATTTGAGAAATCATTACTGGGTCGTGAGTTGCTGCAGGCGACATTGTGCGATAACCTACACGTCGTACGCCTTCGAGTTTGACGAAGTACTGCTCTGTTGGTACAAATTTTGTGCCGCTAACCTCTACTTGTGTGTCACTCAACTGATTGAATTTTGTTTCGTGTAGGTCGAGTGCTCCACCTGGACCTGGTAGGAAATAAGGATTTGACTTTTCGTAAAGCGAGTGGGCTGCTACTGACAATGCGGTACATTTTCGTATAGGATTGAGTGGTTCTACTACGAAGCTGTCTTTTTTGAGCGTACCCATCATGCAGTCTGAGCCGCTTCCCGGAAGTGCTGTAATGGCTGCACACTCAAGTATTTTGCCCATGTGAATGGCAAGTGCTTTGTCGAATCCGCGACTGATGGCAAGTGCCGAGAACTCGCATGGGTCGTAGCTACGTCCTGCAAGGATGACTTGTGCGCCTTCTTCCAGTGCTTTGATGTATGGTTCTTCGCCCATTTGAGCAACGATATGAATAGACTCGTCAACGTCTTTCTCTTCGAGTGCAGGAACTGGTCCCAATGGTTCTATGTCGCCCTTGCGTATCTTTTCTTTGATGTAATCTTTTTCAAATTCCGACTGGATGACAGCCATTTTGAAGTGAAGACCTTGCTCTTTGACTATTTCCTCAATAATTCCTACGGTTTCTTCTACGTGTGGACGTGCTCCGCTTCCGCCTGCAGTACCTATCATTACAGGTATTCCTGCTTCGAGTGCTGCGGGAATCATTATTGAGAGGTCGCGTTTTACTGCGTTACGGTCGGTAAACGAGTATCCTGCACCTAAATAATATGGACCTGGATCGGTTGAACCAGCATCGCAAGCTATAACATCTGGCTTGCGGCGCATACCTTCGCGGAACGACTCTTCAGGAAATCCATAACCCAGAATGGCGGTTGGTGAAAGTACGCGAATTTCTTGTTTGTTATCAGTTGTCATTGGTTGAACGTTATAATGTCTGTTAGTTTTTTATAAAGAATTTATAGAATCTATAGAGTCTATTGAGCCTATAGATTCTATAATGTGTATGTGTCGGTTTTTTATAGTCCAGCTTTTCTCAGTGCTATGATTCGCGACATTTCGTTGAATACAATCATGTATCCTTCATCGACGCCCATACCTGGTTTTGCGAGGTATTGCTTTGGCTGTGTTGCCATAGCTATATGCGCACCCACTTCTGCTGAACGGTTAGTTTCGTTGCATGTTCCGCCGAGGTATGCACCCATTCCGTTCTCACGGCAGTAGATTACTGCTTCGATAGAATTGTTGATACCACCGAGGTCTGGAGTTTTGATTTGTGCCATGTGACCAGCCTTTGCTTTGGTGAAATCTACTACGTCTTCGAATGTGTTGCACCATTCGTCGGCTACGATTTCGGCGTCGGTTCCAATTTCTTCCATGTGGCGACGTATTTCTGCGAGTGCTTTAATCTGTGCTTCGCGTTCGCCCATATCAACTGGACCTTCTATGCGCAGGTGGAAAGGAGCTGCTTTCTTTGCCAATCCAGCGATGTATTCTGCTATGCGACGGAAGTCGTTGTTGAAGCAGATACCGAGTGTTCCATATACGTCGATGTGGAATATTGGATTGTAGTCAGCTCGTGGTTTCTTTTCGATTATTCGGTTGCGGAGCCATTCTACGTATGCTTCGAGTTTCTCGCCGTTGACTCCTGTTTTGTCTTCTACGTGGTTGAAGAGTGCGTGTGGCAGAACTGCTGCGGCTTTCATTATCATCTTGTCGGCGTTCATGTATCTGTCATCGCCCGACTGTGTGAATATTGGAATCATTTCTTCGCTCACCTTTGTGCCGTATTCTTCAGCTATTACGTCTGCCATCAGTTTGTTCTTGCTCTTTGCTACTGCGTCGAGACAAGCTTGTGTGACACCATAGCGGATTGCTGTGTGATAGATTTTGCCTGTTGAAGGCGAAACCATCTTATCTACGATGTCTGCCATTTCGCGGAAATTGGTTATTTCTTTGCCTTCATACTGTGGTGCTATTTCCTTCTCGATAACTGGTATGAAGTTTTCGGCGAGGAACAAAGGGTCTCTGCCACCAGCTCCTGAGTATTGCACTGCAGCGCAGTCGCCGTATGCAATCTGTCCGTCTTCGAGGATAAACATAACAGAAATGGATTCTCCCATTTGTCGTACAGCCTTGAATCCTTCGGTCATAGGCTCTCCTACATAGAAGTTTCCGTCGTTTTTAGCACCTGCTTTAATTGCTTTTTGGTCGTCGAAAAAGAATCCTGTCTTTCCCGCCGAGCAAACTACTTTTTTAATTTTCATAGTTTTTTATTTAGTTTATTATTGTGTTAACGTCTTTTTTTTGTTGGCTTATTTGTGTTCTTTTCCTATTGCTGGTTATGTTATGCGTGTGGCATTAGTTCTGTTTCTGGTCTTCCTACGAGGAATCCTTTTTCAATTGCACTCACGTCGTCGATAACCATTTGGAGCGACACTTTTCTGTTTTCGAATTTTGCTCGTTCTTCGAGTTTTGCTCTGTGGAATTCTTTGAGTTCGTTGTTGAGTGGTAGGTTACCCATTTCTAGTATTCGAATTGCTCCGTCGTTGTCGCGTGCTGGCAGCACTTTTCCTGCGTTGTTGCGGTTTGGCGCGAAAGGTATATCGAGTATTCCTGCTTCGAATGCTCTAACTGTTCCTATTGCGATGTCTCCGTTTCCGAGTTCTTCCACTTTCTTAAGTATGCAGTTTACTTCTTCTTCTATTACTGCGCTTTCTTTTATTACGTGTGGTATGTTTCTGAGGTCTTGGTCGCGGAGCATTGATATTACTTGCTTGGTGTCTTTCAGTCCAGCGGCGTTAGCTTCTTTTGTAGGTACTCCGTATGCTTCGTGTGGAGTTTTCACAATTACCTTTGTTGCTTTCGACAGTGCTGCTGCAGCAGCTCCCCATGCTATTACTCCGAATGCTTTTGCTTCGTCTTGTGGGAAACCTCCCATCCATTGGTGGAATACGGTTGTTACTCTTACGTCGTCGAATCCGTATTTCTTCAGATATCCAGTTGTTTGGTTATACAATGCTCTCATTGCTGCGACGTCTTGTATCAGGTTTCCGCATTGTCCGTATCCTACTGTTATGTCTTTTACTCCTTGTGTTGCTGCGAGTAGTGCTTCTATTATAGCCACAGAGTTGGATATGCATGGTGGTATGAGTGTACCTGTCAGAGGTCCGAATGGTTCTCTGTTGATGCTCACTCCAGCTTCTTCATACATACCTACGAGTCGGTCGGCATATTGCCAATACTTGATAGTTTTCTCTATTGAGTGGTTTTTCGAGTATGGTATGTTGTATGATATACCTCCTCCTTCATACGATGTAAATCCTCCTGCGATTGCTATTTCTGTGAGCAGTCGTGCGTCAGGCGTTCCGTGTCGCACTTGTACGGGGCTTTTTACCGCCGATGTTACCATTCGGCATACTTTTGCTCCGTAGTTTACTGCTGGGAATCCGTTTAGCATTGAGCGTCCTGACTGTTGGCTTTTCTGAATACCTACTTGACATTCGTTGTAGCGATTTAGTCGTGTGTAGCTGTCGATGGTTGTCGGCAGCAGGTCGGCTCCGCCTTGGTTTTCAAGGTGTTGCAGCAGTTCGATGTGTTCTTGATAGAGTGCCACACCTGCTCTTGGCTGTATGAGTGTCACTCCTTCTTTGTCTGCTTTAGCCAGTTTTGCTCCGAAGCGTTTTTCTTCTGGGATTGATTTTTGGTATTCTACAGCCTCGTCGAAGTCGATGTCGGCGCCTGTAGGCCATTGTTTTAGTACTTCTTTGCGTTCAGCCATGAAGTCGGCTTCGCTAATTCGCTGATTTCTCAGTTCTGTTTCCATTGTGTTAGTTGTGTATTATTTGTTTGTTTTTTCGATGTGTGATTATATATAATAATGTATAGGCTGATATTGTCAGTCTATTTCTTTGGTTTCTTTTTTGAGTAGTTCGAGTGCCAATTCTTTATCTATTGCAGTGAGTAGTCCCATTGCAGCGTAGATGTATTTTTGGTCGATGTAGAATTTTGGTTTTGTTGGTCTCGTGCTTGCGGCGTGTCTTATGTCGTATAGTGCGCCTTTTAGTATTTCTTTAGGTCGTCGGCTGTTGCGTACTACTCCTCCTATTCCGATTACTGCAGGCACTTGCATCAGGTCTTTTCCTTCGAGTGTGTGCATTAGTCCGAATGGTGTGTACACGTCTTCCATGTGTCCGCAGTGTCGTTCTACAGCGAGTGCTACGGCTGTTCGTCCTAAGTATTCTTCTATCAGTTCTTCTTCTGTGTTTGGTTTAGCCAGTGTGTCTGGTTTATTGTGACACAGTTCCACCCATTTTTCGATTTGTTCTTTTTGTATTGTTGTTGGTTGTGCTGCGTTGCCGATTTGTTCGAACACGTGTGGCAGGCTGTATCTCATTCCGAGGTCTCCTTCTACTGTTCGTTTCGCCCATGGTTCTGGCAGTCCTTTTGTCATTGTGCTGTCGACGGTTGGCTCTCCGCTTCCCATTGAATAGACGTCGGTTGTTGCTCCTCCTATATCGACTGCGAGCAGGTCTCCCATTCCTTCTTGCTGTTTTGTTCCTTTTGCTAACAGTTCGCAGGCTTGCAGCACGGCGAGTGGTGTGGGTATGATTTTGTGCGCAGTCATTGCTTGCAGTCGGTTTAGTCCTTTTGCTTCGATGATGCGCTGTATGAACATGTTTCTTATTGCGTCTCTTGCCGGTTCGATGTTTAGTCGGTTGAACTCTGGCATGACGTTTTCTGTGATTATAAAACTTTTACCTGCTTTGGTAAAAATTGTTTTTATTTCATCGGTTGCGCTTTTGTTTCCTGCGACTATTGTTGTGAAGTTTCTGTCGATGTTGCATAGTCGCTTTGCGTTGGCTGTGATTACTTCTTTGTTTCCTCCGTCGGTTCCTCCGCAGAGCAGTACGAGGTCGGGGTTGATGTCGTAGATTTCTTTTTCTTCGTCGCCGCTTATCTCGTATGCGTATGTTTTCACTACTTTTGCTCCTGCGTTTGAGGCTGCTGTTCGTGCTGCTTTCGATGTGAGGTCGGGCACGAGTCCTAAAGCCACCATTTTTAGTCCGCCTGCTGCAGAACTGCATACGATTAACTCATCGTGCTTGAAGTTGGCGCATGGGTTGTCGTCGCGTTTCTCGGTTAGTATCCGATATGCGTTTTCGAAGCCTGTCATTACGTCGGTTTCGATGGTCGTAAATGATTGGGCTGTGCCTATTATCGCGTGCTGTTCGCTGTCAATGGCAGTCAGTTTGGTGTATGTGCTGCCAACATCGACGGTTAGGATTTTCATCTCTTATGCTATTTTCAGCACCTTTTTCAGGTCTTCGATGGTGTGTTCGATAGGTGTGCTTGGGGGATATACGAAGTCGAAGCCCATTGCCTCGAAGCGGGTTTTGACGTCGGAAAATTCTTGTTTTCCTACGACGAGGTTTCCGCCCACGAATAGTGGTATGCCTTTGAGTCCTGCTTCGTCGCATTTTTCGCGCATACCCATACAGTCGATTTCGCCGTGTCCGTAGAGCGACGAAACGAGTATAGCATCTGCTTTAGTCTCGATGGCGGCTTCGATAAATTCTTCCTGCGAAACCATTACGCCGAGATTGATTACTTTGAATCCATGATTTTGCAGTGTGAGGTCAATAATCTTGTTCCCTACAGCATGTGCATCGGCGCCAATGACACCAATGACAACAGTCTTTTGTTCCATAGTGTTGATTTAGTATGTGTAAGTTTGAATGTTCCGTTTATTAAATAAAACGCTGCAAACTTACAATGTTTTTCGCAAATGGCAAAAGTTTAATAGTTTATTTTTACAAAAAATAACACTCCTAACTATCGTATTGAGAATTAACGGGTTATCTTTACGTTTTGGGGAGCACGTCTTTTCGGCTCGAAAAGCATATCTTTCCAAGCCGAAAAGCATATCTTTCCAACTCGAAAAGACATGCTTTCCAAATTCAACCGAATATGTATATCTTTCGGAAGTAATTCGTCGAGTTACTTTTGGAGGTTTCAGAAAAACGTCTTACCTTTGTCTGCCGAAATCAGAACTAAACATACAAACAACATTATGGCAAATACTCCAGAATTTAAGTACGCACCGATGTTCCAAGTAGGACGTGACGAGACCGAATACTACCTCGTATCGAAAGACGGTGTAAGTGTAAGCGAATTTGAAGGCAAAGAAATCCTGAAAGTGTCGAAGGAGGCTCTCACACGCCTTACCGAGCAAGCTTTCCACGACGTATCGTTCATGCTTCGCCGTGCTCACAACGAGCAAGTGGCAAAGATACTGCACGACCCCGAGTCGTCTGACAACGATAAATACGTCGCACTGACAATGCTCCGCAATGCCGAAGTAGCATGCAAAGGCAAGTTGCCAGTATGCCAAGACACAGGTACGGCAATCATACACGGCGAGAAAGGACAGCGCGTATGGACCGATTTCTGCGACGAAGAAGCACTGACTCGCGGCGTATATAACGTATATACAACCGAGAACCTGCGCTATTCACAGAACGCACCCCTCACAATGTATGAGGAAGTAAACACACGATGCAACCTCCCAGCTCAGATAGACATAGAAGCAACCGAAGGCAGCGAATATCGATTCCTGTTCATAGCCAAAGGAGGAGGCTCAGCCAACAAGACATATCTCTTCCAAGAAACAAAAGCACTGCTCAATCCAGAAAAACTCATACCTTTCCTCGTAGAAAAGATGAAAACACTCGGAACAGCAGCCTGCCCACCATACCACATAGCATTCGTCATAGGAGGAACAAGCGTTGAACGAAACCTGTTGACAGTAAAACTCGCATCAACACACTTCTACGACTCACTGCCAACAACAGGCGACGAAACAGGAAGAGCATTCCGCGACATCGAACTCGAAAAAACACTCACACAAGAAGCATATAAATTCGGACTCGGAGCACAGTTCGGAGGCAAATATATATGCCACGACATAAGAGTAGTCAGACTGCCACGACACGGAGGCTCATGCCCAGTAGGAATGGGAGTAAGCTGCTCAGCAGACCGCAACATAAAAGCAAAAATCAACAAAGACGGTATATGGCTCGAAAAGATGGACGACAAACCATACGAACTCATACCAGAAGAACTACGTCAGCAAGGAGAAACCAATCCAATACGAATCAACCTCGACCAGCCGATAGCCGACGTATGCAAGGAACTGACTAAATACCCGGTAGCAACACGCGTACTGCTCAGCGGAACAATCGTCGTAGCACGAGACATAGCACACGCCCGACTCAAAGAAAGAATCGACCGCGGAGAAGGACTGCCCGAATATTTCAAAAAACATCCAGTATATTATGCAGGACCAGCTAAAACACCAGAAGGAATGCCTTGCGGCTCAATGGGACCAACAACAGCACAACGAATGGACCCATACGTTGACCTCTTCCAAGAAAACGGAGGCTCAATCGTAATGATAGCAAAAGGCAATCGCTCACAGCAAGTTACCGACGCCTGCAAGAAACACGGAGGCTTCTACCTCGGTTCAATAGGAGGACCAGCTGCAGTACTCGCACACGACAACATAAAATCAATAGAATGTGTAGAGTACCCAGAACTCGGAATGGAAGCAATATGGAAAATTGAAGTAGTGGATTTCCCAGCATTCATACTCGTCGATGACAAAGGAAACGACTTCTTCCAACAACTAAAGAAATAATTTTATTTCACCAATATTTAACTACCCGCCTTTGATTAAACCCAAATCAAAGGCGGGTTTTTCAATAAACAACCAAACAAAGAACAAAAAAACACCAGATTTTTTTGCCTATTTAGCAAAGAGTAATAACTTTGCACGCGGAATTTGGTTCTTACATTTAGCACACGCTATGAAAGATTAAAAAGGGAACACGGTGAAAGTCCGTGACAGTACCCGCTGCTGTAAGTTCATTCTTTCGGTTGCAAAGCAAACCACTGTCCATACTGACGGGAAGGTGCAGCCGATGAACAAGTCAGAAGACCTGCCGGTTCTACATGAATGTTAATACTCCCGGGAGATGGAGTAATCAACAAAAAATTGACTACAATCTGAAAAATAAGCATCGGACAAAAACCGACGCTTTCAACCTAAAGCACAGTCTATTCGCGAGAGCGTAAGACAAATGCGGACGAAACACGTACCAAAGGAAGGAATGTGTTTTCGCTCTTCCTATTGCTAAATAAAACAACAAACATAAACAAAAACAACAAAAAAAACTATTATGGACATAAAAACAGCATTTGCAGGAACACTCGAGTCAGGCGACATCATGGTTCAGATAAGTCCAGCTACAAGCGACAAACTGAACATCGACCTCGAAAGTAGCGTAGCCTACCAGTTTGGAGAACAAATCAAAAAAGTAATAGGCGAAACCCTCGAAGGGCTCGGCATAACAAAAGCCGACGTCAAAGCAACAGACAAAGGAGCACTCGACTGCACAATCAAAGCAAGAGTGACAGCAGCAGCAGTCAGAGCAACAGGAAAAGACGTATGGAAAGAATAAAGAAAACACACAAATAAAAATACAACAGATAACTAAAAACAAAAATATATGCAACGACTAAGAAGAACAATGATGTTCGTTCCAGGAAACAACCCAGGCATGATGCAGGACGCATTCATCTACGGACCTGACTCAATCATGCTCGACCTGGAAGACTCCGTCACCATGGCAGAGAAAGATGCAGCAAGACTGCTCGTACACAACGCACTGAAAACAATCGACTACGGCGACACTGAAATGGTAGTACGAATCAATCCACTAAACACACCATACGGAAAAAAAGACGTAGAAGCAGTGGTAAAAGCAGGAGTACACGTCATAAGAATGCCTAAAACAGAAACCGCAGACGAAGTGCGCGAAGTAGAAGAAGAAATAGAAAAAGTAGAAAAAGAACTCGGATGCCTGGGAAGAACAAAAATAATGGCAGCCATCGAAAGCACACTCGGAATAGTAAACGCATACGAAATAGCAATAGCATCTAAACGAATGATGGGCATTGCACTCGGAGCAGAAGACTATTGCGCAAACCTAAAGACACAAAGAACACCCGAAGGAACCGAACTGCTCTTTGCACGTCAACAAATAGTCGTGGCAGCAAGAGCAGCAGGCATCGACGCACTCGATACCGTTTACAGCAACCTCGACGACATGGAAACATTCCGAAAAGAAGTAGAACTAATCAAAACACTCGGATTCGACGGTAAATCAATCATCAACCCAAGACAAATTGAAATCGTAAACGAAGTGTTCGCACCAAAACAAAAAGATATCGACAAAGCAATGGCAGTAGTAGCAGCAATCAAAGAAGCCGAAAAACGCGGCTCAGGAGTAATTGCT
Source organism: uncultured Prevotella sp. (assembly GCA_946627325.1). Taxonomy (GTDB): domain Bacteria; phylum Bacteroidota; class Bacteroidia; order Bacteroidales; family Bacteroidaceae; genus Prevotella. The sequence goes on from CAMOVK010000020.1 coordinate 14,675, forward strand.
GTAAACGGAAAGATGGTCGATAGACCTGTAGTTATACGCGCACAGCGAACCATTGATTTAGCAATAGCATCTGGAGTAATAAAGAAGGAGGACGTAGAACAATGAGTAGCCTGAAAGAAAGACAACAACTCGTCAGCGCAGCAGCTGAACAAATGGGGAAGAAAACATTTCAAGGAACACCTGAAAAAATCATCACCCCACGATATGAATACCAAGACCAGTCAGACAAAATAGCAACGCTCGAAGACGCAATACGCAAAAGCGGACTGCAGGACGGAATGACTATCTCGTTCCATCACCACTTCAGAAGTGGCGACAAAGTCATCAATCTCGTAGTGGGAAAACTCGCCGAGATGGGCTTCAAAAACCTACATCTCGCCTCATCAAGTCTCATTGATGTTCACGAACCACTCATCGAACACATCCGCAATGGCGTAATCACGCGCATATCAACCAGCGGACTACGCGGAAAACTCGCCACCGAAGTGTCGCACGGACTAATGAAAGAACCAGTAGTGTTCCGTTCACACGGCACAAGAGGAGCAGCAATAGCAAACGGTGACATACACATCGACGTAGCATTCATTGGAGCATCATCGGCAGACCCACTCGGAAACGCATGCGGATACTCACGCTCAGAAAATGCAAAGTCAATATGCGGCTCACTCGGATATGCACTCCCAGATGCACAATACGCCGACAAAGTTATCATTCTGACCGATGACCTCGTGAAATACCCAAACACTCCATGCTCAATATCAGAACGATGCGTTGACTATGTCGTAGAAATAGAATCGGTAGGCGACTCGTCGAAAATTGCTTCGGGAGCCATCCGCGACACGAAAAACCCACGAGACATACTGCTCGCTCAACAAGCTGCAAAGGTAATTATCAACAGCGGCTATTTCAAACAAGGTTTTTCCATACAGACAGGTTCGGGTGGCGCATCGCTCGCAGCAGTGAAATTCATACGCGAAGAAATGATACGACAAGGCATAACAGCCTCGTTCGCACTCGGTGGAATCACAGCCCACATGGTAAAGATGCACGAAGAAGGACTCATCGAAAGACTCATCGACGTGCAATCGTTCGACAAAGTGGCAGCCGAATCGATGAAAAACGACCCAATGCATCAGGAAGTTTCATCGTGCGAATATGCCAGTTCGGAAGAGAAAGGTTCAGCAACCCACTATCTCGATATGGTAATACTCTCTGCACTCGAGGTCGATGTCAATTTCAATGTCAACGTGTTAGTTGGAAGCGATGGTATCATTCGAGGAGCGATAGGTGGACACCCCGACACGGCGGCAGACTCCGCTCTGTCGATAATCGTATGCCCCTTGCTTCGTGGACGCATACCTTGCATTGTTGATGAAGTGACCACTCTCATCACTCCAGGCTCTACTATCGACGTGGTAGTTACCGAATATGGCATAGCAGTCAATCCTCGCCGCCCAGAAATAGCAGAGCGATTGAAAGCAGCCGGACTGAAAATCGTCACGCTTGAACAACTCAAAGAACGTGCTGAGTCGATTATCGGAAAACCAGCACCACTGCCTTTCGGCGACAAAGTGGTAGGTGTAGTCCTCAATCGAGATGGCTCGGTGCAGGATGTAATCAAGAATATCGTAGGATAAGACAGTAAAATTATCATTAGTATGTTTATCGAGATTACGCTTGACCAACTCTTGCAGAGTCGCGACAATCGCCATCTCCGACAGATGGAGTTGATAGCGGCATATCCTGAAGACACGCTCTTGTGTCTGACGGTTATCATGCCAGGGGCGGTTAAGCGTAATCATTTATCGCTAAAAGTGGCGCATCGAGCAGTCGAAGCCACAAAGGAAGCCTTTCTCCCTCATGACATTAAGTACTCGGAAGAGCGCGACTTGCCAACGGGATATGAGGCTTTTTTCGTTGTGGGTGCGACGCATAGCGAGGCAAAATCCGTAGCCTGCCATATCGAAGATACTCACATTTATGGCAGATTGATAGACATCGACGTGATAAAACCATCGGGTGAACCAATGTCGCGACAAGAGATTGGCAATAGTCCACGTCGCTGTCTCGTATGCAACAACGAAGCCCGCTACTGCATGAGAAATCATTCCCACAGCCAAGAGGAGATACTCGAAGCTGTAAAAAGCATAGTAACTTAGTAGAAACATCAACAAATCAATTTAGTGTACACCGACTACGAGATACTCCAGCTACCGCTTTCCGTCGGCATTTATCGTCGACGAGTTGAGCAATTTCTTGCCGCCAGCGGTCTGCGAATGGATAGTTCGATTGACTACTATGCAGTGGTTCAACGTCGTGGTAACGATGAAATCCTTGCTGGAGGTGGATTGACGGACAATATCATAAAGTCGATTGCCGTGAAAGAAACCGCTCGTGAAGAAGGATTCAGCAGCCGACTGATATCCCATCTCATCAGTCAAGCCCACGAACGAGGATACTCCACAGTCAGAGTGTTTACTAAACCCGAGAACAAAGAGATATTTGAAAGTCTTTCGTTCCAGACAGTTGGACAGACTGATAAAGCCATTCTCTTGGAGAGTGGAGAAAATAATCTCTCACAATATCTTGAAAAATTAAGAAAATACACAATAATATCGTCGGAGGATTTCTCTTCTGAAACACCTCGTCAAGATGCCGATACATCAGCTCGCAAGGTAAAAAACGCTGGCTGCATCGTGATGAATGCAAACCCATTCACGCTTGGTCATCGTTATCTTATAGAGCAATCGGCAGCCATGGTTGGGCATCTTTATGTCATAGTGGTAAAAGAAGACCTATCTATGTTTAGTTACGAAGAGCGCCGACGGATGATTGCTGCCAGCTGCAAAGACTTCTCCAATGTGACAGTATGCGATGGCAGCGACTACCAGATTTCCCAATCGACCTTCCCAACCTATTTCCTTAAACAGATAGACGATGCCACTGATGCCCAAATAGGTCTTGACCTCGATATTTTCTGTCGACATATAGCCCCTCAATTGCAAATCACTCATCGTTTTGTTGGTAGTGAACCGACCGACAATCTCACTCGTCGCTACAACGAACTGATGGTTGCAACTCTTCCAAATCATGGAATCGAAGTGGTTGAAATACCACGATTGTGTCGTCAAGGCGAGGTTGTCAGTGCATCACGGGTGCGCAGTCTCATGGGCAAATCGCTGATAGATGCCTTGCAGTTAGTACCAACAACATCTTACTCTACAATCCTTTCCCATATTGCAGCCGACTGTCTGCGCGAAGAATTGCAACTCACTCCGAAGCCCGGACTTGTCGATGAGTTCGATTCGGGGGCGCACACCGACATGGATTATCGTCTCATGACGAAGAGTATCGATGCCCTGCAACCATTCTTCTGGCAGATTGCACAATATGCTTACGAGTCAGAAGCGATAGAAACCGCTCGTTTGCAGCAATTAGGTTGTCAAGCCGAAGAAGCCATGATGGCGGCAACTGGTGGTGTAAACACCCATCGAGGTGCCCTCTTTTCCGTAGGAATAGTTGTAGCCTCCACAGCCCAATTATTAAGAATCAACGACAGCGAACCAATCGACAGCCATCGCCTACAATCCGAAATCATCCGTTTGGCAAGTGGATTTGTTCATGCTGCCGATACCAATGGTGCCCGAGTACGCTCACGATACAATAATGTTGGAGGAGCTTTGAGCATGGCACAGAGTGGCTATTCAATGCTTTTCGACGAGTGGCTGCCGTTCTATAGGAAGATGAAAGCCACTGCCGACAATCCGCTCCATCGTCTGCTTTTGAAGATAATAGCCACTCTCGAAGATACAAACATACTCCATCGCACCGACCGAGAGACAGCCTCCGCAGTGAAATTATCTGCCGCGCGACTGCTTGCCAACTTCTCGCTCGATGGTTTACAAGCGATGAACGAACAGTTCGTCAGGCAGAATATCTCGCCCGGAGGTAGCGCCGATATGCTCGCTCTGACGCTTATGGTAGAAAGAATAATAGACAAATAAAGAATAATTCATTTACAATTAATAATCATTAAAAACTTAAATCAAATTCATTATGGTAGAATTAATCAACCAAGGAGTTTATCTCTTAGACGGAACAAAGGTTGTTAAAGACTCTGCGAACATGCCATCGGCTGACGAGGCACGCGAGAACACCATCACGTATCAAATCCTTCGCGCCCACGACGTTGACGGAAGCAAGGGCAACAAGATGCGCATTCGTTTCGACGCAATGATGTCGCACGACATTACTTACGTAGGAATTATCCAGACGGCACGCGCCAGCGGACTTAAGAAGTTCCCTCTTCCTTATGCTATGACCAACTGCCACAACTCGCTTTGCGCTGTTGGTGGAACGATTAACGAAGACGACCACGTTTTCGGACTATCGGCTGCGAAGAAATATGGCGGCATTTACGTTCCTGCCAACCAAGCCGTTATCCACCAATATGCTCGCGAGGCAATGGTGAAATGTGGCAACATGATTCTCGGTTCCGACTCTCACACTCGCTATGGCTCGCTGGGCAACATGGGAGTAGGCGAGGGCGGAGGTGAACTCGTGAAGCAACTGCTCGAAAACACATGGGACATCAATGCTCCTGAGGTAGTGCTCGTATGGCTCGAAGGTGAACCCCGCAAAGGTATCGGACCTCACGATGTAGCCATATCGATGGTAAAAGCTGTTTTCGACAATGGCTTTGTTAAGAACAAGGTGCTTGAGTTTGCTGGTCCAGGTGTGAAACATCTGCCTATTGACTTCCGCAACGGCATCGACATTATGACCACCGAAACCACCTGTCTGAGCTCTATCTGGGTGACCGACGACGAGGTGAAGCACCACTATGAGATACACAATCGTCCACAAGACTATCGTGAGCTCAAACCGGGCAACGTGGCATACTACGACGGAATGTTGCGCATCGACCTCTCGAAGCAAGAGTCGATGATTGCTCTGCCGTTCCATCCATCTAATGCCTATACTATCCACGAACTGCAGCAGAACCCCGAAAAGATTCTGCGCGAGGTAGAAGCAGACGCAAAGAAGCGCTTCGGCGACAAGATTGACGTTGACCTCATGAGCAAAATCCACGACGGCAAGGTAATGGCAGACCAAGGAATCATTGCCGGATGCTCTGGTGGAACCTACGACAACCTCAGTGCTGCTGCTGCAATCCTGCGCGGACAGTCGGTAGGCAACGACTATTTCACTATCTCGGCTTATCCACAATCAGTGCCTGTATATATGGCAACGACACGCAACAAGATTGCTGAGGAATTGCTCGAAGCAGGAGTGGTAATCAAACCAGCTTTCTGCGGACCATGCTTCGGTGCAGGCGACGTGCCTTCAAACAATGGTTTGAGTATTCGCCACACCACACGTAACTTCCCTAACCGCGAAGGTTCGAAACCCGGACAGGGACAGATTTCGCTTGTAGCCCTTATGGACGCACGCTCTATTGCTGCTACAGCTGCCAACGGAGGAGTGATAACTGCTGCTACAGACGTCGATTATACCGACGACCACAAACCTTACGACTTCGACGGCAAGATATACGAACGTCGAGTATATGACGGTTTCAACAAAGCCGACGATACAGTAGCGTTAAAGTATGGACCAAACATCAAGGACTGGCCAAAGATGTATCCTATGCAGGAAAATATGCTGCTCGAACTCGCAGCCGTTATCCACGACCCTGTGACAACTACCGACGAGCTCATCCCTTCAGGCGAAACGTCGAGCTACCGCTCTAATCCGCTGAAACTTTCAGAGTTTGCTCTCTCTCGCCGCGTACCCGAATACGTTGGCTTGAGCAAGCGCATACAGCAGCAAGACCTTGAGCGCCGCGATGGCAAAACACCTCAAAACGTGAAGGAGGCTCTCGACAAAGTAGGTGCTAAGGCAGAGAACACATCGTTTGGCTCATGCGTGTTTGCCAACCGTCCCGGTGATGGCTCGGCTCGCGAGCAAGCTGCTTCGTGCCAGAAAGTGCTCGGTGGCGATGCCAATATCTGCTACGAGTATGCGACAAAACGCTATCGTTCGAATTGTATCAACTGGGGAATAGTGCCATTCACTATTGCAAAAGAAACTCAGTTCGACTACGAGGCAGGCGATTTCGTATTCGTTCCTGGCATACGCGAGGCAATACTCTCAGGCAAAGAGGAAATCGACGCAAAGGTAATCAGCAAGAACGGAGTGAAGGATATACACCTGTTCTTCCAGAATTTAACAGCCGACGAGCGTCAGATTCTTGCCGACGGATGTCTGATGAACTACTATGCCGCACAGCGGAAATAAAAGCCTCCTACTGCCCACTTCAAAGGGAATAGGGTAAGACAACAGGCTTATAAGAACTGTAAAAATTCAAAACAGAAAAACTCAATAAACTCACAAACTCAAAAATGAACACACAAAAAATTCAGATGACCACTCCATTGGTAGAGATGGATGGCGACGAGATGACAAGAATCTTGTGGAAAATGATTAAAGACGAGCTTATCGAGCCGTTTGTTGACCTCAAGACAGAGTATTATGACCTTGGTCTGGTTAAGCGCGACGAGACACGCGACCAGATAACCATCGACGCTGCAGAGGCTACGAAGAAGTATGGCGTGGCTGTGAAGTGTGCAACAATCACTCCAAACCATCAGCGCATGGACGAGTATAAACTCCACGAGATGTGGAAAAGCCCGAACGGAACAATCCGTTCAATACTCGACGGAACAGTTTTCCGCACACCAATCACCATACCAAGCATCAAACCTGCTGTGAAAAACTGGGAACGCCCAATCACTATCGCACGTCATGCCTATGGCGACGTATATAAGAGCGTAGAAATTCGCGTGACCGAACCAGGTACCGCAAAGATGGTGTTCGAAGGCGAAAGCGGAAAGAAAGAAGAAGTAGTGATACACAACTTCAAGGGCGAAGGTGTGCTGCAAGGTATGCACAACACCGACAAGTCAATTCGCTCTTTTGCTCATAGCTGTTTCAAGTTTGCCATCGACACAAAGCAAGACGTATGGTTCTCTACGAAAGACACCATCTCGAAGAAATACGACGCACAGTTCAAGATAATCTTCGAAGAAGTGTTCCAAGAGTACAAAGAACAATTCGACAAACTCGGACTGGAGTATTTCTACACGTTAATCGACGACGCCGTAGCCCGCGTCATTCGTTCTAAGGGTGGATACATCTGGGCATGCAAGAACTACGACGGCGACGTAATGAGCGATATGGTATCGACAGCCTTCGGTTCGCTTGCCATGATGACATCAGTGCTTGTAAGCCCCGATGGCAACTACGAGTACGAAGCAGCCCACGGCACCGTCACACGCCACTATTACAAGTACCTCAAAGGCGAAGAAACATCAACCAACCCAATGGCTACAATCTTCGCTTGGACAGGAGCACTGCGTAAACGAGGCGAACTCGACAGCATAGCCGACCTCGTCAAGTTTGCCGATGCACTCGAAGGAGCATGCTTCGACACTCTGAACGAAGGCATCGTAACGAAAGACCTCGTAAACCTCATGGAGGGAGTTGAGCCTAAAGCCGTAAACTCAGCAGGCTTTATCGGAGCAATACGCGAACGCCTCGAACGACGACTGGCATAAACCTTGACCTTATCCTTTTAAGAAGTCGGTGTGTACAATAGCCACACCGACTTCTTACTAACAATTTTTCTGACTCGAAAACGGCTCGCGAGAATGGCAAAGTTTCATTCTTCAAAACGAAAAGTTGAAATTATAGCCTGTTTTCGTGTGCAATTTTAACAGCTTGAATGAAAGATGTTTACAACAGATTAGTAAATAATGTGCAAAGAAAACCCATCCTTTTTCAGCCGAAAGGTATATCTATTGAAGTCGGAAAGCATGGGTATAGCCATCGGAAAGCAGTGCTTCTCATTGTCAAAAGCATTGCTCCCCGAGTGCAAAAGCATTCCTTTTGCACTCCTACACCTAAAAAAATGAACGTAAAAAGGTCAAATATCCGATTTCTCGATGCTGTTTTTCAAAAACCACTTGTCAAAATAATTTCCAATAATTCTAATGTAACTTATATTATTTAGTTCACAAGTTCGAAAATGAAAGCAATCTACATTTTTTAGAACGATGAATTTTGGAATTTATGAATTAATAACTACCTTTGCGGAAACATCTGCACTATGCTGTAAACAGCAAGATTAAATATACAAAACAATGAATAAAATTATCAGAAAAGAGCAATTTTCGGAGAAAGTATTCCTCTTTGAGGTGGAGGCTCCGCTGATTGCAAAAAGCCGAAAGGCTGGCAACTTCGTTATTGTTCGCATAGGTGAGAAGGGCGAACGTATGCCCTTGACCATTGCCGATGCCGACACCAAGAAGGGAACAATCACGCTCGTGGTACAGAAAGTCGGACTCTCGTCGGCAAAACTCTGCCAACTGGGCGAAGGCGACATGATTACCGACGTGGTAGGACCGCTCGGAAACGCCACACACATCGAGAAGTTCGGAACCGTTCTCTGCGCAGGTGGAGGAGTGGGAGTGGCACCAATGTTACCCATTATCAAGGCACTAAAAGAGGCTGGAAACAGGGTTCTCTCCGTACTGGCAGGACGCTCGAAAGACCTTATCATAATGGAAGACGAGGTGCGCAAGTACAGCGACCGAGTAGTCATAATGACCGACGACGGCTCTTACGGCGAGAAAGGAGTGGTAACAGTAGGCATGGAAAAACTTATCAACGAAGAACACGTTGACAAAGCGTTTGCCATAGGACCTCCAATAATGATGAAATTTTGCTGTTTGCTGACGCAAAAATACAACATTCCGACCGACGTTTCGCTCAATACCATCATGGTTGACGGAACGGGAATGTGCGGAGCATGCCGACTGACCATAGGAGGAAAAACCAAATTCGTCTGCATCGACGGACCAGAATTCGACGGATTTCAGGTCGATTGGGACGAGATGTTCAAGCGAATGGGCACATTCCGCCAAGTGGAACAGGAAGATATGCGACGCTTCGAAGAAGCATTCGACAACGATATAAACGTCTTGACCGATAGAAACGCACCATGGCGCGACGAGTTGAGGAAGGCAATGAAACCGAAAGAGCGCACACAGATAGAGCGAGTAGTCATGCCCGAACTCGATCCAGAATATCGTGCTAAGACACGATTGGAAGAAGTAAACATAGGACTGACTAAGGAAATGGCTATGAGAGAGGCAAAACGATGCCTCGATTGTGCAAAACCTACCTGCGTGGAAGGATGCCCAGTAAATATCAATATACCTTCGTTCGTGAAGAATATAGAACGCGGCAACATTCTCGGAGCAGCAAAAGTGTTGAAAGATACATCGGCACTACCTGCCGTCTGCGGACGTGTTTGCCCACAGGAAAAGCAGTGCGAGAGTCGATGCATACACCTGAAGATGAACGAGCCCGCCGTAGCCATAGGTAACCTCGAACGCTTCGCTGCCGACTATGAGCGCGAGAGCGGACAGATGTCACTGCCCGAAGTGGCACCAGCAAATGGCAAGAAGGTGGCTGTCGTAGGCTCCGGACCAAGCGGATTGAGCTTCGCTGGCGACATGGTAAAACTCGGATACGAGGTGCACGTGTTTGAAGCTCTGCACGAAATAGGCGGAGTATTGAAATATGGAATACCAGAATTCCGACTGCCAAACCGCATTGTTGACGTGGAAATAGAAAACCTACGCAAGATGGGAGTACACTTCTACACCGATACAATCATAGGAAAAACCATCAGCGTTGACGACTTGGAGCGCGACGGATTTGCAGGAATCTTCGTGGGCTCAGGTGCAGGACTGCCTAATTTTATGGATATTCCAGGCGAAAACGCACTCAACATAATGTCGTCGAACGAGTATCTCACTCGCGTAAACCTCATGGATGCTGCAAGCAGCGACAGCGATACACCTATCAACAAGGCAAAGAACGTACTCGTAGTAGGAGGTGGAAACACCGCTATGGACTCTTGCCGTACAGCGAAACGACTCGGTGCCGACGTGACAATAGTATATCGACGCTCTGAAGCAGAAATGCCAGCACGACTCGAAGAAGTGAAACACGCTAAGGAAGAAGGTATCAATTTCCTCACTCTGCACAATCCAATAGAATACATTGCCGACGAGAACGGAGCAGTAAAGCAAGCCGTGCTGCAAGTAATGCAACTGGGAGAAGCCGACGAGAGTGGACGCCGCCGTCCAGAACCAATACCAGGCAAGACGGTGACCATCGATGTCGATCAGGTTATAGTGGCAGTAGGAGTATCTCCAAACCCTCTCGTTCCGAAATCAATCGAAGGACTTGAACTCGGAAGGAAAAACACCATAGCAGTCAATGACGAGATGCAAAGCTCGCGCAAGACAATCTTCGCCGGAGGCGACATCGTGCGCGGAGGTGCAACAGTAATACTCGCTATGGGCGACGGACGACGAGCCGCAGCAAACATGCACAAACAGCTATCTTGTTAGTTATCTGTCGAAACTGATAACAAGCATAATTTAATTTCAGTGGCAACATCTTCGAAAACGGATGTTGCCACTTTTGCTTTGCAATACCTTGCATCTGACACTCCATTCTATTATCGCGAGAAAAGTAATATATCATATATATTACCATGTAAAAGTATATATATTACGTTCGGGGTTTATGCCGATTGGCATGCTAACGATAAGCTATTGGCAAGCAAACGAAATACATATAAAATGGAACTTAATAACTATTGAAGTAAATGAATTAGCACATAATACACGAAAAAACAACACAATTATTATGAAATAATTAAAAAAATCCATATATTTGCCTATAGATATCTTTATAAGGACGACTTGTTGAAGGCTTGGCATATCCAAATTACCACCTTGAAATATATTCAAGCCAATATTCACAGAGCGTATGCGCTTATTAGCGCAGACGTTTCTGCTATGTGAATAAGGTTGTGGTAAACCTTGGATATGCACAGAAAATGTCTGCGCATTTTTGCGTTTTATGGTCTGACAACTGAAACTTAAAAATAAAATAATATGAAAAAACTTTTACTATTGGCTGTCATCATTGGTTTTAACATGGCTGTATCGGCTCAAAGCCTGATATTGAAAAAAGGCTCACTCATAGAAGTTGAGATTAAAGAAGAGGTGCGTGCAAAGAATGTTAGCGTAGGCGACTTGATTGAATTTACAGTTGCTGAAGACGTAAAAGTTGGCGACAGCTTGGTAATATCTAAAGGAAACAAAGCCTTCGCAAAGGTTCTTGTGGCAAAGAAGTCGGGCATTGCAGGCACGAAAGGCAAACTGAAAATTCAGTGGGTTTATGTAAATGCTGATTCTGGCAAGAAGATTCCGCTCGACGGAGAGATTGATTTCAGCCGTAAAAACAATACTGCAGGGGCTGTTGCTGCGGCAGCAGTGGTAGCCGCACCACTGATTTTCCTGACCGGACAACATGCAAAAATTCCTGAAGGCTACAAGAATGTAGCTGAGGTAAAAATGGATACTGAATTATGATACTGATATAAGACAAACTAAATAAAATAAGAAAGATATGAAAAAAGCAATCCTTTTAACACTGTTCTGCATTACCTCGATGATTGCATTCTCACAATCAGAAGGAACTCATTTGAAGTTTATGGGCATTGAACTCGATGGAACAATCAACGAATTTCA
>CAMOVK010000021.1 GCA_946627325.1 uncultured Prevotella sp.
AACCAAGAATGACAGGACCAGAATCTGTAGTGTTACCATTACACCATACCCCAAGATGACCGTCGCAATAGAGCACTCTATCGTTTTGCGGCTGCAAATGTAGAATTAAATTTGGAAACCACCAAACTAAAAACCGAAAAAAAATGATTAAACAATAAAATATTTTGTCGTTATTAGCTTTTCGTGTATATTTGCAGACTTAATTGGTAACACATTATTACTTTATCCTAAAACTTATTCATTTACTCAAACATGACAAATACGAGCAAGCAACTTGCAGACAAGATAGTAGAGGCTATACAAGAGAAAAAAGGTAGTCGTATTTCGGTTATTGACTTAGACAGCATAGAGGGTGCTATTTGCCGCTATTTCATAGTGTGTCAGGGTAATTCGCCGATGCAGGTAGAGGCAATAGCCGACTCTGTAAGCGACATGGTGCGCGAGGATTTGGGCGAAAAACCAGTGAAAGTGATCGGACTGGAAAATGCAGTATGGGTAGCTATGGACTACACCGATGTGATGGTTCATGTTTTCGTACCAGAAATGCGCGACTATTACAGCATTGAAACACTTTGGAGCGATGCAGAAATAACAGAAATTGCCGATTTAGATTAAGATTTATGAGCACACCTAACAATAAGAATGTTCGCAAGAACAATCAACCTAAAGGCCAAGACCCAAAGACACCAAAATTTAACACTACGTGGATTTACGTTTTAATCCTTGTGGGGTTAATGATTTCTATGTTTTATGGCAATAGCGGACAGCGCGTAGATGGTTTGAAGCGTGAGTCTTCGTATGCCGAATTCAAGGACTATGTTAGCAAAGGGATGGCTTCGCGCATCGACATCAATGCTGGCGAGAAGACGCTAAATATGTATGTCAAGCCAGAGCACTTTGTTGATGTGTTCAAGCAAAATGCCCAGCAGCTTGGCGAACATCCGTTTCTTGAAGTAGAATATGGCTCCACCGAACGCGTAGAGGAATTTCTCGAACAACAGCACACAGAAGGACACTTCAACGGCAAATACAGCTACATCAGCAGTAAGGACAGCCTGCTTATGCAAATCCTTATCAACGCACTACCATTGATAATCATAATAGGCATCTGGGTTTTAATACTTCGGATGATGGGCAGATTTGGCAGCGGAGGCGGCATCTTCAACGTTGGCAAGAGCAAAGCCAAAATGTACGACAAAGGCAATGAAACTGGCGTTACCTTCAAAGACGTAGCCGGACAAGTAGGAGCCAAGCAAGAAGTGCAAGAGATTGTAGAGTTTCTGAAGAATCCTAAGCGATATACCGACCTCGGCGGCAAAATACCAAAGGGTGCCCTTCTGGTCGGACCTCCAGGAACTGGTAAAACACTACTTGCTAAAGCCGTTGCCGGTGAAGCTGGAGTACCATTCTTCTCAATGTCGGGAAGCGACTTTGTCGAGATGTTCGTTGGTGTTGGAGCAAGTCGCGTTCGCGATCTTTTCAATCAAGCTAAAGCAAAATCGCCATCTATTATCTTTATCGACGAGATAGACGCGGTGGGTAGAGCACGTTCTAAAAACCCTGCAATGGGAGGCAACGACGAGCGCGAGAATACACTCAATGCCTTGCTGACAGAGATGGACGGATTCGGAACAAACTCTGGTGTGATTATTCTTGCAGCTACAAACCGCGTGGATATGCTTGACAGTGCACTCCTTAGAGCTGGACGTTTCGATAGAGAAATCCATGTAGATTTGCCCGACCTAAACGAACGCAAAGCTATTTTCGAAGTACATCTCAGACCTATCAAAATTGATGAGACTGTAGATATTGAACTCCTTGCCCGCCAAACGCCAGGCTTCTCGGGTGCCGACATTGCCAACGTGTGCAACGAAGCAGCACTCATAGCAGCCCGCCACAACGGAAAAAGCGTAGGAAAGCAAGACTTCCTTGACGCCGTTGACCGAATAATCGGCGGACTGGAAAAGAAAACAAAAGTAATGACAGACCACGAAAAGCGTAGCATAGCACTGCATGAAGCAGGACATGCAACGATATCATGGTTCTGCAGATATGCCAATCCGCTAATCAAAGTGTCGATTGTACCACGAGGCAGAGCACTTGGCGCAGCTTGGTATCTGCCCGAAGAACGACAAATAACGACAAAAGAAGAGATGCTCGACGAGATGTGTTCGCTGTTAGGTGGACGAGCAGCAGAGGAGATATGCATCGGTCAGGTTTCAACAGGAGCTATCAATGACCTTGAGAGAGCTACTAAAAGCGCGTACAGCATGATAGCATACGCTGGCATGAGCGACACTCTGCCGAACATCTCATACTACAACCAGCAGGATTATCAGTTCCAACGACCATACTCAGACACTACGGCTAAAATCATAGACGAAGAAGTGTTGAAAATGATCAACGAGCAATACCAACGCGCAAAGCAAATCCTAATGGAACATCGCGAAGGTCATCAGGCTCTGGCTGAAATGCTCATACGAAGCGAAGTGATATTCGCTGAAGACGTAGAAAAAATCTTTGGTAAACGCCCTTGGATTAGTCGTTCGCAAGAAATACTCGACGATGAAAAACGCTACGAGCTTGAACACACCAATTCGACTACCGACACAGAGGAGGAACCTACAGACAATAACAACGGAGAACCCACAACAATAGAGTAGCAACCATGACCGAAAAGCAAAAGAACCTCATAACACGCTCCATAACGGGGATATTGTTTGTTGCAATAATCGTTACCTGTTTTTTCGATGCTTTAGGTATGCTCTTCCTATTCACCTTAGTGACAGGCATGACAACCTATGAATACTGCACATTGATGAACGAGCACGCAAACGTAACGATAAACCGATTTATTGTTACAGTGGCATCTGCTTACTTCTTCATTGCAATGGCAGGATGGTGTGCGGGAATAACTCCTGCTGCCGTATTTATTCCGTATCTGTTGACAATTATCTATTTGTTTATAGCCGAGCTTTATACGAAAGCTGAAAATCCTATAAACAATTTGGCTTATACTACACTCTCGCAGATGTATATCGCACTGCCTTTCTCTATGATACCAGTGCTGGCTTTTATGGCGCAAAACAACGGACAGTCCAGCTACAACTATCTGCTACCCCTCTCTGTGTTTATCTTCCTTTGGGTAAACGATTCAGGAGCCTACTGCATCGGTACACTCTTCGGCAAGCACAGGCTATTCGAACGCATATCGCCAAAGAAAAGTTGGGAAGGAAGTATAGGTGGTGCTGCGTTTGTACTGATAGCTTCTATCATCATAGCCTTACTTTCTGGCAACAATGAAGGCAACAGCCTCAATCGTCTATTGGTATGGATAGGATTAGGACAAGTAGTCGTAGTGGCTGGCACTTTGGGCGACTTAGTGGAGTCGTTGATAAAACGCACTATAGGAGTCAAAGACAGCGGCAACATACTTCCAGGACATGGCGGTATGCTCGACAGGTTTGATTCCTCACTGATGGCTTTACCTGCTGCAGTAATATACATTTATACACTTTCACTATTATAATTTACATGAAAGCGTAGGAAAGATGTAGGCTGTCTTAAAAACATCGTCTGTTTTAAGACAGCCTACATCTTCCTTTTTTATTTATACACTTTTTATAAATCTTTCCAGCTGCGGCAGACGTTCTATTACCTTTCCGAGAAGGGCTAACTGATTGCGTGTGCGGTCAAGATTGTGGCTTTGATACGTCGTCTTGTAATAGACATCACCATTGAGATAATCCGTCAGAAATCGCGTTGCCTGCATATAAGGAAAGAGAGCGACTGCATAATGCAGATAATCGCGTTCAGTATCAGTCAGGAAACTGCGCGTGCCTCGGATATAACCAGTAGTAAAAGCCTCAAAAATATCTTGACGGAAATCCACCTTTGACGTGTCTGGTTCATCTTCGGCGACCGTGTTGGCTGCCGTACGGAGGAAATCCCCATAGTCGGAAAAAACATAGGAAGGCATCACAGTGTCGAGATCAATGACACAAAGAACATTATTATTGTCGTCGAGCAACATGTTATTAACCTTCGTGTCGCAGTGGCATACTCGTTTAGGCAACATCCCATCGCGATGCAACCGCTCTGCAAGACACATATCATCGGTAAGGCTTTCAATCATATCCACCTCCATTTTCACGTCCTTTAATCGCCCTACTCTATCACTCCTAACGGCTTCCTCAAATTGATCAGCACGAAGTTCCATGTCATGGAAACGTGGAATTGTCTCGCCAAGAGATATCGGCAAATCCGCAAGCATACTCTCGAATTCGCCGAACGCTTCTCCACAACGATGTGCATTTTCGGCATCTACAATGTCGAGAGTGTGAGAACCTTGTATATATACTGAAACGCGCCAACAATTATTGTCAGCATCACGATAGTAAGTACCACCTGTTTTAGATTTGATAAACTTCAATACACGCCGGTCGATATCACTTGTTCCACGCTCAACAAGCTTACGGCGGATATGCTGCGTCACTGCCTCTATATTGTGCTGGAGCATATCTACATTAGTAAAAATCGCTGTATTAATGCGTTGAAGCACATAGTCGGGACTTTCAGACGAACAGGTTTCTACAAAAAAAGTGTCGTTTATCAATCCGTTTCCAAGCGGTCGTATGTCGGCTATATCGCCTATCACATCAAAATTGGCCACTATGGAAGCCATTTTAGAAGAATTATTCATAGAAGGTAAGTTGTTTTATTATATTCATAATGTATCAGAAGGCATATTGAAAACCCTTAATTCTGTTCCATGCACCACGCGTAAAGTCTGGTATTTCAACAGGCATAGAGCCATGATTGAGACTTATACGTGACAATTCGGCTATGCAACACCACTCCGCCATATCATAAACATCCATATCGAGGGGTAAACCTCGATACAGACAATATATCAATCTGTAGTCCATGATATAGTCCATTCCTCCATGCCCGCCCACTTTTCGCGCAGTTTGTTCTATTTCTTTCACAAACTCAGGAAGATAATTATAAAGCATTTCGTTCATAATACTATCAGGCAGTGGCGCATGAGCAGACAGGTTTTGATAGTCGGCAGCTTTCATTTCTGCCAATTTTGAATTTCTGAATAGCAGTTCACGCCGCGGATACTTGCTTGCATATCCATCGCTACCTGTAATTTGAAACATCCGGCTATATGGTCGTGGTGTCATCACATTGTGTTGCAACAAAATTGTTTTACCATTAAGTGTGTGTATGAGTGTTGATGTCTGGTCACCATTTTGAAAATCGTTGCAAGGCTTGGAAGTGCGCTTCTCAATGTGCCGCTTACCATTGTACGATTTCGTATCCATTGCCACGAGATAGTCCATGCGGTCACCGCGATGAATATTCAGCACCTGACAGTCGGGACCGATACCATGAGTAGGATAAATATCACCACGATATTTACTATTAAAATCGAGTCGCCAGTTGTGCCAATATGCTTCCCAGAAGTCATCAAGATTGTGGAGATAAGCTCCTTCAACATGCAACACTTCTCCAAACAACCCTTTTTGAGCCATGTTTAGACACGACATTTCGAAGAAATCATACACGCAATTTTCGAGCATCATGCAGTGTCGGCGAGTCCTTTCCGAAGTGTTTATAAGTTTCCATATATCGTCAAGCGTTGTTGCCGCAGGCACTTCTACTGCCACATGTTTACCATGTTCCATCGCGTACAGAGCTATCTCAACATGGTTTTGCCAGTTGGTACAAATGTATATAAGATCGATATCATCGCGATCACACAACTTTTTGTAAGCATCTTCACCGCAATACTCTGCCACTCTATGCCCGATATGATTCAAAAGTGAATTTTGAACCTTGTCTATTGCTTCTTGTTCAGCATCACAAATAGCCACCGTGCGGGTGTTAGGAATATAACAGAACCGCTCTACTGCATCAGCCCCACGCATTCCAAGACCCACAAATCCCACCTTTACAGTGTCTATCGGAGCAGCCGTAAGCATCAACGCATCTGTTTGTCCCTTTGGTCTTTTAGGAGTTTTTACCTTTATCGGCTGGGCAAGCACAATAGTCGAAACCATCAAGAACATTAACAAGGCAATGGCTTTAACGTTCAGAAAAATAACTTTCTTCATATCTTTCCTATTATTGAAAAAACAAAAACGTCATCATTTTGGCAAATATAACATTTATTTCTACTATTTACAATGTCATGGCTGATAATCTCTAAAAAATGCAAATGATGAAAATAATTTTTTATCATTAACATTATAATCAATAAAAATATGTATTTTTGCACGATTATAGCCTTTTTTATTTTATATAACAGAAAAATCATTTACTACAATGCCAGCAAATAAGCGTATCAAGACGGCTCTTATCTCCGTATTTCATAAAGACGGGCTCGACGAACTGCTTGCCCTCCTCAATTCTGAGGGAGTGAAATTTTTATCTACAGGAGGCACTCACGATTTCATTATCTCGCAAGGCTACGACTGCGAGAAGGTTGAAAACATTACAACATATCCATCAATCTTAGGAGGAAGAGTAAAGACTCTGCATCCGAAAGTTTTTGGTGGAATTCTTGCACGCCGAGACAACGACAGCGATAAACAAGAGATGCAACAATACGAGATACCTGAAATCGACCTTGTCGTCGTAGATTTATATCCTTTTGAGCAGACTGTGGCATCTGGAGCCAATGAAGCAGACATAATAGAAAAAATAGATATAGGTGGTATATCACTCATCAGAGCAGGCGCAAAGAATTTTGCCGATGTCGTAATCATACCAAGTAAGGCAGAATATGCGATGCTCGCCAACATCATAAAACAACAAGGAGCAGAAACAACGCTTGAACAACGGAAAACATTTGCGGCAAGAGCCTTTGGCGTAAGTAGTCATTACGATACTGCCATACACAATTGGTTCACCCGATAAATCATTACATAGAAATCAAAAAAATCATTACCTAACTCAATAATATCACAATTAATCACATGAAATTCTTTTCTTTCGTACAAGGAATAGCAATGGACCTCGGAACAGCCAACACTATTATCGTCAAAGACGACAAGATTGTAGTTGATGAACCATCGGTCATTGCACTCGACAAACACACCGACAAGATGATTGCGGTGGGCATGAAAGCCAAACTAATGCACGAAAAGACCAACGACAACATACAGACCGTGCGTCCGCTTCGCGATGGTGTAATTGCCAATTTCTCGGCATGCGAGCAAATGATGCGCGGACTAATAAAGATGGTGAAACTCGGACGTCGTTTCTTCTCCCCATCGCTTCAGATGGTTATCGGTGTACCTTCTGGTTCATCGGAAGTAGAGTTGAGAGCCGTACGCGACAGTGCTGAACACGCTAACGGACGTGATGTCTATCTCATTTTTGAGCCAATGGCTGCTGCAATAGGTATCGGTCTTGATGTAGAAGCTCCAGAAGGCAACATGATTGTCGATATAGGAGGAGGTTCAACAGAGATTGCCGTTATCTCATTAGGAGGCATTGTGACCAACAATTCGATAAGAGTTGCTGGCGACGACCTTACTGAAGACATTCAAGAGTATATGTCGCGCCAACATAACATGAAGGTCAGTGAGCGAATGGCTGAGAGAATCAAGATTAATGTGGGTTCTGCTCTTGCCGATTTAGGCGACGAAGGACCAGAAGACTATGTCGTTCACGGACCTAACCGCATCACAGGCTTACCATTACACGTTGCTGTTTGCTATCAAGAGATATCGAAATGTATAGACAAGACTGTTGCTAAAATAGAGAATGCTGTTCTCTCGGCTCTTGAAGACACTCCTCCTGAGCTCTATGCCGACATTGTAAAAAATGGTATATATCTTACTGGAGGTGGTGCTTTGCTACGTGGACTTGATCGAAGATTGGCAAGCAAGATGAAAATCGACTTCCATATAGCCGAAGACCCTCTTCACAGCGTGGCTAAAGGAACAGGTATCGCACTGAAAAACCTTGACAAATTCTCGTTCCTGAAAACGTCGCTTTAATTCTCCGATGTGGTATAGATAAGGACTCAAGTGCGTAATCTTATAGAATTTCTCAACAACTACCACCACTGGTTTCTATTCATTCTGTTAGAGATAATCAGTATGGTACTCCTCTTCCGATACAACAACTATCAAGGGAGTGTGTGGTTTTCGTCGGCAAACGCAGTGACGGGGAAATCTCATGCCATGAGTTACGCAGTTGAGTCATTCTTCAATCTCTCGTCAGTAAATAGCGATTTAACCGTTCGCAATCTTGAATTGGAGCACGAGGTAAGCCTTCTTCGTCAGCAATTGCTTGACCATAAAAGCAGAAAATCCGCTTCCGACACAAGCAAGACCATTAACAACCAAGAGGCTATACTCTCAGAATTGCGTTTGATTAAGGCTAAAGTGGTTGACAATTCAGTTGCCCGTCCAAACAATTTGATAACCATTGACAAAGGAACAGCCGATGGAGTCCATGCCGATATGGGTGTCGCGAGCGGAAACGGCATCGTGGGAATAGTTTTTCTTGCATCATCTCACTACAGCATTGTCATTCCTGTAATCAACACTCGCTCAAATATCAGTTGCGCCATTGAAGGTCGTGGCTATTTCGGATATCTGCAATGGGATGGTAAACGCTCCGACACAGCTTACCTCGAAGACATTCCCCGACACGCATATTTCAAGAAAGGCGACCGAATTGTCACGAGTGGATACTCTTCGGTATTTCCCTCAGGAATACTTGTAGGCACAGTGGAGCAAATCTACAACTCTGCCGACGGCCTTTCATATCGACTAAAAGTTAAGCTATCGACTAATTTCTCTCATCTTCGAGATGTCTGCGTCATAGATGACAGTTCGATTAAAGAACGCTTAGAACTCATGCGTTTAGCCCAAGACTCTATTAAGCCCATCAACGAGAAGAAATGAAAGCCACTCAAACACTCCTGCTAACGATAGTCTTGTGCTTACTACAAGTCTTCATTTTCAGCCGCATTCAGTTGTTTGGCTTTGCCACCCCGATGCTGCAGGTATATCTCGTCTTGCTATTCAATCGTCAGTTTCCTCGCTACGCTTCGTTGCTATGGAGTTTTTTCTGTGGTCTTGCTATCGACTCTTTTTCTAACACTCCTGGTATAGGAACAGCCTCCATGACTTTAATCGCCATGATGCAACCATCGGTTTTGTCGATGTTTGTCAGCAACGAGGAAGAGGAAGACTTTGCACCATCAGTCGTTTCTATGGGCGGAACGAAGTATTTCGTCTATGCCTCAATGCTCACATTTGTTTTCTGCTTAGCGTTTTTCACTCTCGAAACGTTTAGTTTCTTCAATTGGCAGCGTTGGCTTTTATCTGTTGTAGGAAGCTTTGTGATGACAATGATTATGGTTATAGTAATCGAAAATGTTAGGAAAAATTTCCGATGAGAGAGTTTGAATTGGAGAAACGCAAATGGGTCATAGGCGGAGTGGCTATCGCCGTGATTTTCATCTATATCATTCGTCTGTTTGCTCTTCAGATTATGAGCGACGACTATAAGAAGAATGCCGATTCAAATGCCTTTCTCAAGAAAGTTGATTTTCCTTCCCGCGGCATCATTACCGACCGCAATGGCAAGCTATTGGTGTATAATCAGCCTTCGTATGATATCATGGTTGTCATGAATGAGGCTAAAGACCATATCGACACTCTCGAATTTTGCGCCACGTTGGGCATCACACGCGAACAGTTCGACAAGAGAATGGAAGATATTAAAAACCCTATAAAGAATCCGGGCTACTCGCGCTACACTCAACAAATCTTTATGAGTCAACTCTCCGACCAAGAGTTCAGCATTTTTCAAGAAAAGATTTTCCGCTTTCCTGGTTTCTACATCCAACGTCGAAGTGTGCGCCAATACACCTACCCTTATGCAGCCCATATACTGGGTGACGTAGCCGAAGTATCGCCCGATGATATTTCCGACGACGACTACTATCAACCTGGCGACTATATAGGTAAGTTAGGCATTGAACGCTTCTATGAGAAGGAACTCAGAGGTGAAAAGGGCGTACAAATTCTGCTTCGCGATGCTCGTGGAAGGATACAGGGCAGATACAAAGATGGTGCTCTCGACACCAAGCCTCAACCTGGCAAAGACCTTCAACTGAGTATTGATGTCGATTTGCAGGCGTTAGGCGAACGCCTGATGGAGGGTAAGATTGGTTCTATCGTAGCCATCGAACCATCTACTGGCGAGGTTCTTTGTATGGTTTCATCGCCTACTTACGACCCCCGATTGATGGTGGGCAGAAATCGAGGTAAGCGTCATGTAGAACTTCAACGCGACCCCCACAAGCCACTGCTCAATCGCTCCATCATGGGGCAATATCCTCCTGGCTCAACCTTTAAGACATCGCAAGCACTCACTTTCCTTACCGAAGGCATAATAACCCCATCAACAATGTATCCCTGCCCGCATGGTTTCCGTTATAAAGGACTTCATGTTGGCTGCCACGGACACCCCTCTCCTATCAATCTTGTGCCTGCCATCGGAACGTCGTGCAATGCTTATTTCTGCTGGGGACTTTACTACATGCTCGGCAATCGCAAGAAATATGGCAGCGTACAGAATGCCATGAACACGTGGCGCGACTATATGGTAAGTATGGGTTTTGGCTACAAACTGGGCATAGACCTACCCGGCGAGAAGCGTGGTCTCATTCCCAATGCGGAATACTACGATAACGCTTACAATCAGTCGTGGAATGGGTTGACCATCATCAGTATATCTATCGGTCAGGGCGAGGTCAATCTCACTCCATTGCAGATAGCCAATCTTGGTGCCACGATAGCCAATCGCGGCTATTATTATGCGCCTCATGTGGTGAAGAGCGTCAAGGGTATGCCAATTGATACGTTTTACACTCGCCGCCACCATACGCTTGCAAGCCGTAGTGCCTACGAGTATGTCGTGGAGGGTATGCGCCGGGCTGTTGTAGGAGGAACGTGTAAGTCAGCCAACCGAAGTGATTATCTTGTATGCGGTAAGACAGGAACGGCTCAGAATCGCGGGCACGACCATTCCGTATTTATGGGTTTTGCTCCTATGAACGACCCAAAAATAGCCATCGCTGTATATGTTGAGAATGGTGGTTTCGGTGCCGAATTTGGTGTTCCTATAGGTTCGCTGATGATGGAACAATATATCAACGGCAAGTTGTCAGCCTCTTCTAAGAGTCGTGCAGCAGCTTTCCAAAAGCGTCATATCAAGTATGGAGAACGTCAGAGATAGAAATAAGAGTGTCTTTCGTTTGCTCGATTGGTGGACAGTGGGCATATATATTGCTCTGCTGGTGTTTGGCTGGCTGAGCGTGTGCGGCGCGAGCTACACCTTTGGCGACACCGACATTTTCAGTCTGTCCACACGCTCGGGTATGCAGATAGTGTGGATAGGAACATCTATAGCCTTAGGTGTGTTGCTTCTATTGCTCGACGATAGGTTTTACGACACGTTTGCCTACATTATTTATGGCATTCTTCTCGTTTTGCTCTTTGCCACTATATTCAATCCTCACGAGATAAAGGGGTCGCGCTCTTGGCTTGTTTTAGGTCCGCTAAGATTACAGCCCGCCGAATTTGCTAAGTTTGCAACGGCACTGGCTGTTTCGAAGTTGATGAGTGCATACGGCTTTACCATGTCGCATTTGCGCGATTTTATGGTGGCTGCGGCTGTAGTGTTTCTTCCAATGTTGTTCATCATCGGACAGCGTGAGACGGGTTCTGCGTTGGTCTATCTGGCGTTTTTCCTAATGTTTTATCGCGAAGGAATGCCTGGTGGCTATTTGCTTACAGGAGTTGCCATGGTAGTTTATTTTGTTGTGGGTATTCGCTTTAGTTCTACCATGCTTTGGGAGACACCCACGTCGGTGGGGTCGTTCACGGTCATGTTGCTCATTCAATTGTGTGCAGCTGTTATGACACACGTCTATTGCAACAATAAGCGCGAAATGAAGTCAATGCTTCTTATCATAACTGGAGTAAATCTGTCGGCATTGTTATTTGCTCATTATGTCATTCCTTTCAACATTGTTTGGGTTCAGATAATTACCACCTTTGGTTTGCTCGCACGGCTTGTCTATCTCGGTTTGGGCACTCAGATAAAGCATTATTTCATGATTGTGGTGTTCAGCATCGGTTCGATGGCATTTTTCTATTCAGCAAGTTATGTTCTCAACAACGTGTTAGGTGCTCATCAGCGTGCCCGTATCAACGTTTTGCTTGGTATTGACAAAGATTTGTCGGGTGCTGGTTACAATGTTCATCAGAGTGAAATTGCCATCGGTTCTGGTGGTCTTCAAGGCAAGGGTTTCCTCAATGGTACACAGACCAAACTGAAATTTGTGCCCGAACAAGACACTGACTTCATTTTTTGTACCGTTGGTGAGGAAGAGGGGTTCCTCGGCTCGGCTGGAGTATTGTTGCTGTTTCTTGCCCTGATACTTAGGTTGATATATTTGTCGGAGCGTCAAGCGTTGCGATTTTCGCGCATTTATGGCTACTGCGTGATGAGTATCTTCCTCTTCCATGTGTTTATCAATGTCGGCATGGTGCTCGGTCTGACACCTGTCATAGGCATTCCACTACCCTTTTTCAGCTATGGAGGCTCGTCGCTTTGGGGATTTACAATTCTGCTTTTCATATTTCTCCGACTCGATGCAAGCCGCAACATGAACCGCGAAGGATAACACTGATTGTCAACGAGTTAGATATCCGTTTCGGAAAGGTATGCTTTTCGCATTGGAAAGATATGCTTTCCGAGTTGGAAAGGCATGCTTTTCGCGGTGAAAAGATATGCTATTCGAATGGAGTTGAATAAGTATCGTTTTCGAAGTGTTATTTTTTCGATATTTTCAGCACTACATATTCCGACCGAGTTCCAATGCGATACTTTCCCCCCCAAATGCCTAATCCCGATGTGACGTAGTACCGTGTCTGTCCTCGCTGCCATTCCCCGAAAGCTTTTTCGTAGATTTTCTCCGTTATCCACGATATTGGCCACACCTGTCCGTGATGGGTATGCCCGCTGAACTGATAGTCAATGCCTGCTTGTTCAGCCTCTTCGAGATGATAAGGTTGGTGGTCGAGCAGTATGGTGAAAGGTGATTGGTCGGATGGAAGTCCTTCATTTTTACCTTTTTGGGCAAAATTGCCGATTATGTCCTCTATCTTTTTCCTACGCTTATTAGTGCGGTCGTCTCTTCCAACAATGAGCAAACCGCTATTTAGGATAACAGCCTCATCTCGCAAAAGGGTGATGCCAGCGTCGCGATAGAATTGCTCAGCATCACCAATGCCAGCATAGAACTCGTGATTTCCGAGACAAGCATAGACAGGAGCTTTTATCTTGCGGAAGATAGCAGCAACACTGTCGGTCTGCAACGGACGTAGAGAGCGGTCGATTATGTCGCCTACTATTAGCACGGCATCGGGATTTTCGTCATTGATAAGCTCCACCCAACGACGGAATTCGTCGCCTCGATTGTGATAGCCAAGATGCAAATCACTCACTATGAGCAAGGTCTGAGTGTTCGTCAAAGGCTTATCGGTAGTCACTATCAACTCTTGACGAACCTTCCGATGATAATTCAAATTGCCATAGACAAATACAGCCACCAAACAAAATGCCACAGCTGCCACTGTCAACCAATTACCATACAGCCACTGACGAGGCAACACACCTATTAGGCGACAGACATCAAGCAACAGAAAAAGCATGAAAGCATAAAGCAAAATGAAAATCGACGAAGTGCCAACATCGTAAACAACACTCGCCACAGGCATTGGCAAACGGTCGATTAGCCCTCCAATGCTCACAAAAAGAAGAGCAAAGCACATCCAACACAAGACTAAAACTACACATTTAAGCATAGCCGACAATGGCAAAAGACACCACAAATGCCAACTGACGTATGTCAACCCTCCTATCGGTATTAGCAAAAATAACAGAAATCCTATCATAACAATAACAGTCAACAATTTAGGTAATAACGCGATTGCAGAAGTTTTATTTTGTCATCTCCACGATAATCACTATCTTTGCAACATAAAACAACCGACAATCATGGACGACGAAATCATCAACGAAGAAGAACTTCAAGACATAAACACAGACGAAACCACAACCGACAACCATTCCGACTATCAACCACTCGGCCGCTTCGATGCAGCAGCAGTGCACAATCTGAGCGGAATGTACCAAAATTGGTTCCTCGACTACGCATCCTATGTGATACTCGACCGCGCCGTTCCACATATAGAAGACGGACTCAAACCCGTGCAGCGACGCATACTACACTCCATGAAACGAATGGACGACGGACGATACAACAAAGTTGCAAATATCGTAGGTCACACCATGCAGTTTCACCCACACGGAGACGCATCAATAGGAGACGCACTCGGACAGCTCGGACAAAAACAACTACTCATTGATACACAAGGAGACTGGGGAAACATTCTCACTGGGTCGAAACCAGCAGCACCGAGATACATCGAAGCACGACTGTCGAAATTCGCACTCGAAGTACTATTCAATGCCAAAACAACAGAATGGCAACTATCCTACGACGGGCGAAACAAAGAACCAATCACACTGCCCGCAAAATTCCCACTGCTACTCGCACAAGGAGCAGAAGGTATTGCCGTGGGACTATCGACAAAAATACTCCCACACAATTTCAATGAACTATGCGACGCGTCAATCAGCTATATGAAAGGCGAAGAATTCCAACTCTTCCCCGACTTCCCCACAGGAGGCTCTATCGACGTGGCTAAATACAACGATGGCGGACGCGGTGGCTCAATCAAAGTAAGAGCAAAAATCGAAAAAGAAGACCAGAAAACACTCGTCATAAGAGAAATACCATTCTCGAAAACATCTGAAACACTCATACGATCAATAATAAGTGCAATAGAAAAAGGCAAAATCAAAGCCAAGAAAATAGACGACCTGACAGCAGCAGAAACCGAAATCAGAATACATCTCACGCCAGGAGTGTCGTCAGACAAAACAATCGATGCACTATATGCATTCACTGATTGCGAAATAAACCTGTCGCCAAACTGCTGCGTTATCGAAAACAACAAACCAAAATTCACTACCATCAGCGACGTGCTCAGACAGTCGGCAGAACAAACAAAACATCTGCTCGAACAAGAATTGCAAATACGCAAAGGTGAACTACTCGAACAACTACATTTCGCTTCGCTTGAGAAAATTTTCATCGAAGAACGCATCTATAAGGGCAGACCATTCGAAAATGCAGCTTCGATGGATGCCGCATGTGAATATGTAGATGAACGCCTGACACCTTTCTACCCACAACTCGTAAGAGAGGTAACAAAAGACGACATACTGAAGTTGATGGAAATAAAGATGCAACGCATACTGAAGTTCAACAAAGACAAAGCAGATGAACTCATGGCACGCATCAACGAGGAGATAAAACAAATAGAACACGACCTCGCACACATGACTGATGTAACCATAAAATGGTATGAACACATCAAAGCAAAATATGGAAACGACCACCCGAGACTGACCGAAATACGCAACTTCGAAACTATTGTGGCATCAAAAGTGGCAGAAGCAAACCAGAAACTTTACATCAATCGACAGGAAGGATTTATAGGTACTGGACTGAAAAAAGACGAATTCGTTTGCAACTGCTCCGACCTTGATGACATAATTATTTTCTATCGCGACGGAAAATATAAGGTAGTCCGCGTGGCAGACAAACTGTTCGTCGGGAAAAACATCATACATGTGGGAGTGTGGAAACGCAACGACAAACGCACAATTTACAACCTCGTATATCGCGATGGTAAAAATGGAGCATACTACATCAAACGCTTCAACGTATCGTCGATAATGCGAGATAAAGAAAACGACGTCACACAAGGCACTCCAGGCTCAAAAGTAATATACTTCACAGCAAACCCAAATGGAGAAGCAGAAGTAATCAAAATCACTTTAGACCCAAGCGTGAACGCAAAACGTCAGACAGCAAACATATTCCTCGAACGAAACTTTGCCGACATAGCAGTAAAAGGAAGAAATTCAAAAGGAAATATACTGACGAAAAAACCAGTGAACCGCATCGGGCTGAAGAGCCACGGACACTCTACACTCGGAGGAAGAAAAGTGTGGTTCGACCCTGACGTAAACCGATTGAACTACGAAGAACACGGAAACTACATTGGCGAATTCAACGACGAAGAACGCATACTCGTAGTACTCGACAATGGCGACTTCTATCTCACAAATATCGACGTGAACAACCACTATGAAGACAACATCGTAAGGATAGAAAAGTGGGACGAACAAAAAGTGTGGACAGCAGTGCTTTTCGATGCCGACAACCAAAATTATGCCTACGTCAAACGATTTATGATGGAAGCAACCAAACGACATCAAAACTATATCGGAGAAAACAAGGACTCTAAACTAATTCTGTTGACCGACGAAAAGTACCCACGCATAAAAGTAATTTACGGAGGTAACGATGCCGACCGTCAGCCTTTGGAGATTGACATCGAAGACTTTATCGGAGTGAAAGGTTTCAAAGCTAAGGGAAAACGAATAACAACGCTCAGCGTAGAAACCGTCGAAGAACTCGAACCAACAAAACACGACGAGGAAGAACAAGAACCAATCACTGAAACCGAACCACAGGAAACCGAAAACCTTGACCCCGATAAGGATAAAAGCCAACAACAAATCATCGACGAAATGACGGGACAGCTTAGCCTATTCGGTGATGATATTTAACAACACGGAACACAAACCAACAACAAATATAAAGAAAACAAAACAAATACTGACCCATGAATATAGCAATAGTAGGAACTGGATATGTAGGTCTTGTAAGTGGAACATGCTTCGCCGAGATGGGGGTAAACGTAACTTGCGTTGACATCGACACAGAAAAAATAGAACGATTGAAAGCTGGCGATATCCCAATCTACGAACCCGGACTCGACGAAATGGTCGTTCGCAACTACCGCGAAGGACGACTTCGGTTCACAACGGATTTAAAGGAGATTATTGACGACGTAGAGATGGTGTTCAGTGCCGTAGGAACACCACCCGACGAAGATGGCTCTGCCGACCTGCAATATGTGTTGCAAGTGGCACGACAATTCGGACAAAGCATTAAGAAATACACCATACTGGTAACAAAATCAACAGTTCCCGTAGGCACAGCACAGAAGGTTAAAGCAGCTATCAAGGAAGAACTGAATCACAGAGGCGAAGATATACCGTTCGACGTGGCATCCAACCCAGAGTTCCTAAAAGAAGGCGCAGCAATAAAAGACTTCATGTCGCCCGACAGAGTTGTGGTAGGAGTAGAATCAGAACGTGCCAAAGAACTGATGACAAAACTCTATCGGCCTTTCTTACTCAACAATTTCCGAGTGATATTCACCGACATTCCTTCCGCAGAAATGATAAAATACGCCGCAAACTCAATGCTTGCCACTCGCATAAGTTTCATGAACGACATTGCTAACCTATGCGAAATCGTGGGTGCCGATGCCGAAATGGTTCGCAAGGGCATTGGTTCAGACACTCGAATAGGCAGGAAATTCCTATATCCAGGATGCGGGTATGGTGGCAGTTGCTTCCCTAAAGACGTGAAAGCACTCATAAAGACAGCCGAAAAAGAGGGCTACGAAATGCGCGTGCTGAAAGCCGTAGAAGAAGTAAACGAGCAGCAGAAACGAGTAGTCTTCGACAAACTCAATCGATACTACGATGGCAACCTTAACGGAAAAACTATTGCCATCTGGGGATTAGCTTTCAAACCCGAGACCGACGATATGCGAGAAGCCACATCGCTTGTGGTCATCGACCTGCTGAAAAAAGCAGGGTGCAATGTTAGGGTATATGACCCTGTTGCCATGAACGAATGTCGCCGACGCATAGGCGATAGCGTTTACTATGCCAACGATATGTACGACGCAGCTCTATGCGCCGATGCCATGTTGATGTTAACAGAGTGGAAACAGTTCCGACTGCCTACATGGAGCGTGCTTAAACGCACTATGAAAACACCGCTCGTTATCGACGGACGAAACATTTACGAAACACAAGAACTCAAAAACGAGGGATTTACATATTTGTGTATCGGCAAATAAGAGACCTTTGAACATATTGCCAAACATTAATCATCAGGAATTTCTCACACCCTATGCGACAAGTCCGCCCGAAGAAAAATCTTGGTCAACACTTCCTGACAGACCTTTCTATAGCGAAACGTATTGCCGACACTGTTGATGTACGCGCTGATTTGCCTGTGTTAGAGATAGGACCAGGTATGGGGGTAATGACACAATTCCTTCTGGAGAAGCCTCAAGAATTGCGAGTAGTAGAAATCGACCGCGAGAGTGTCGCGTACCTTCAAGCTAATTTTCCTAAACTCGAAGGGCGGATTGTGAGCGGAGACTTCCTAAGAATGGACTTAAACGAAGTGTTCGAAGGTAGAGAATTTCTGCTTACAGGCAATTATCCATACGACATATCGTCGCAGATATTCTTCAAGATGCTCGACTATCGCCGTCTGATACCCTGCTGCACTGGCATGATTCAGCGCGAGGTAGCAGAACGGATAGCCTCAAAACCATCTACGAAAGCCTATGGAATACTATCAGTAATGATACAAACGTGGTACGATGTTGACTATCTTTTCACTGTTGATGAGCACGTATTCAACCCGCCTCCAAAAGTGAAAAGTGCTGTAATACGAATGTCGCGCAACACTCGGCAAGAACTTGGATGCAACGAGGCATTATATAAGAAGGTGGTTAAGACAACCTTCGGACAGCGACGCAAGATGCTACGAGTATCGCTCCGACAATTATTCAACCAACAGTCACTGCCCAGACAAGATTTTTTTAATCAGGAAATAATGACGAAACGCCCTGAACAATTGACCATAGAACAATTTATAACTTTGACAAATATGGTTGAACATGAATTGCAAAGCGAAACAAAAACTACCTGATACTGACGGAGTTAAACATTATGGTTTAACTATTTTCTTGGCTTTTCCTCCCTGTCTTACGATGTAAATACCTTGTGGTTGACGAGCAATAACATCGACACTATTTCCTACAACGACACCCGAGGTGGTCAGCACTTGAACGGAAGAATTGCTGTCGGTAGTAATTTGATTGATCGTAGTCTCGCCTTCCTTGAAAAACATTTTGTGCAAAAGGCGCGTATCATACGAAGAAATCTCTGCAGCAGAATTCCATAGTTTCATCAGTCCCTTATCAAACGTTATGGTTGAAAAATCGCTAAGGGCAACATCTACATGGGTATCGTCAATAAACTTAATCGTCAGCCACTGATAATCGTCAGCCATCGAAGGCTGAGACATCATCGCTACAATAGCGAGAAATAATGTTTTGATAGTTTTCATGCCGCCAAAGGTAAATAATTCTTAGATAAAAGACTAAACATTCTGCATTTTTTTGGTTTTCAAATAGTATAAAACTCTACTTTTTTCATTTATTTATTGTGCATTTATATGGAAACACTTATTTTTGCATTAACGACAACTAAATTTTCAAAAATATGATAGATGTTAAAGCAACGCTCCAAGAGAGCGAAGAGAGAATGCAGATGGCGGCAATGTTTCTCGAAGAGTCGCTTGCCCGAGTACGTGCCGGTAGAGCCAATGTGGCTATACTCGACGGTGTAAGAGTAGAGAGCTACGGACAAAAAGTACCTATCAATCAGGTGGCTAATGTTTCTTGTCCCGATGCTCGAACAATAGCTATCAAACCATGGGACAAGAAAGCTATTCGAGATATTGAAAAGGCTATCATGGACAGCGACGTGGGTATCACTCCCGAAAACAATGGCGAAATAATTCGTCTGGGCATCCCTCAACCAACTGAGGAGCGACGTCGCGACCTCGTGAAGCAGTGCAACCAGATTGGAGAAAAAGCCAAAGTGGAAGTGCGCAACGTCAGAGGCGACATTAAAGACCGACTAAAGAAAGCTATAAAAGACGGACTGTCGGAAGACAATGAGAAGGATGCAGAACTCGATTTGCAGAAACTTCACGATAAGTATATTAAGAAAATCGACGAACTTCTTGAAGAGAAAAACAAGGAGATAATGACCGTTTAGCAGTTCCAGAATGCACGGATTGGTCATCAAGAACACTGGTAGCTGGTACACGGTGCTTACCGATAGCGGCGAAACTATCGACTGCAAGATTAAGGGAAATTTTCGTCTGCGCGGCATACGAAGCACTAACCCTGTGGCGGTTGGCGATGGCGTAACTATCAGTCGAACAGCCGACAATACAGCAGCGTTCATCACAGAAATAGATGAACGCCGCAATTGGATTATCAGGAAGTCACAAAACCTGTCGAAACAAAGCCACATACTGGCTGCGAACGTCGATCAGGCATTCCTCGTAGTCACCATTAATTATCCCGAAACCAACACAACCTTCATCGACCGCTTTCTCGCATCGGCAGAGGCTTACAGAGTGCCCGTGTGTCTCGTGTTCAACAAATCAGACCTGCTCACCAGCGAAGAGCGCGAATATCAACAAATGATGATTGACCTCTACGAGAATGTCGGGTATCAGTGTTTTGCCATCTCAGCAGAGAAAGGAGAAGGCATCGATAGTCTTCGCGATGTTCTAAGAGAGAAAATAACACTCTTCAGCGGGAATAGCGGAGTGGGAAAATCCACACTGCTCAACCAACTTATACCAGAAGTTAACCTCAGAACGGCAGAAATAAGCGAGTCACACAATACGGGAATGCACACCACAACCTTCAGCGAAATGCTACAACTACCATTCGGTGGATGGGCTATAGACACGCCAGGAATAAAAGGATTTGGAACATTCGACATCGAACCAGAAGAGCTGACAAGCTATTTCCGAGATATTTTCCATTTATCGAAACACTGCCGCTTCAACAACTGCACCCACACTCACGAGCCAGGATGTGCCGTACTAAAAGCTCTCGAAGAACATTATATCGCAGAAAGCCGATACAACTCATACCTATCAATGCTCGACGACAAATCAACCAGCAAATACAGAGAAGCCTATTAATATGAGAATAGACATAATTAGCGTGCTGCCCGAGATGCTCGAAGGATTCGTCGGAGGGTCTATTCTGGCACGAGCGCAAAAAAAAGGACTGGCAGAAATACATCTCCACAACCTACGCGACTATTCTACCGACAAGTGGCGACGAGTGGATGATTATCCCTATGGAGGTTTCGCAGGCATGGTAATGCAGTGTGAACCTATCGACCGATGCATCTCCGCACTGAAAGCAGAACGCACCTACGATGAGGTTATATTCACTACCCCTGACGGAGAACAGTTCGACCAACACATTGCCAACGACCTATCATTAAGACAAAACATTATAATACTTTGCGGACACTATAAAGGTATAGACCACCGAATACGCGAACACCTCATCACTAGAGAAATTAGCATTGGCGACTATGTGCTCACAGGCGGAGAATTAGCAGCTGCAGTGATGGCTGATGCAATAGTAAGAATCATTCCTGGAGTAATCGGCGACGAGCAAAGCGCACTGAGCGACAGCTTCCAAGACGATCTGTTGTCGGCTCCAGTATATACACGACCAGCCGAATACCGAGGATGGCGAGTACCCGAAGTGCTGCTCAGCGGCAACGAAGCAAAGATAAAAGCATGGGAAATGGAGCAAGCATTAGAACGTACTAAGAGGCTCCGACCCGACCTATTAAACCTTTAATTTTATTACCAATGAACAGAATTTGTGAACTATTCGGAATAGAGAAGCCAATAATTGCAGGCGGAATGGTATGGATTAGCGGCTGGCGACTGGCTGCAGCTGTTAGCAATGCGGGTGGATTGGGACTGCTTGGTGCTGGCTCACTACCACCAGAACTGCTACGCGAACATATCGGAAAACTAAAAGCTGCAACCGACAAGCCATGGGGAGTAAACCTACCACTGATGAACCCTGCAGCAGAAGACATTGTAAAGGTCTGCATAGAAGAAGGTGTAAAGATTGTTTTCACATCGGCAGGCAGTCCAAAAAAATACACCTCAGTGTTTCATGAACACGGCATCAAGGTAGCTCATGTAGTGAGTAGCTCCGTCTTTGCTGCCAAATGCGAGGCAGCAGGAGTAGATGCAGTAGTCTGCGAAGGTTTCGAAGCAGGCGGACACAACGGAAGAGAAGAGACTACAACATTGGTACTCGTACCTCAAGTGCGCAAAGCAACAACACTACCACTCATCGCAGCAGGCGGTATAGCAAGCGGAGCAGCAATGTTGGCAGTTGAAGCACTGGGTGCCGAGGGGGTACAAATAGGAACAGCATTCGCTTTGACCGAAGAGAGCGGCGCATCTGCAAGTTTCAAACAGCGCTGCACATCGCTCGAAGAGGGAGACACAATGCTGACACTCAAGCAACTTTCGCCAACCAGATTGGTAAAAAACCAACTCTTTGAACGCATCGATGAAGCCGAAAAACGAGGAGCAACAAAAGACGAACTACTCGCACTCGTACCACCAGGAAGTGCTCGACGCGGAATTTTTGAGGACGATACCGACAACGGGGAAGTAGAAATCGGACAAGTGGCATCGGCTATAAAAACAGTAAAAAGCGTGGAAACACTCGTCAGAGAACTCGTCGCAGACTATCAAGAAGCCCGCAGACGATTGACTGAATGGTTCTAATCCCTTTTTTAGCAAAGAAAACGGAAGCTAAAAGAATTCTACCAACTGTGGCTTTGTGTAATAAACACGCTTCTTATTTTGTCGCTTCAGGCTGTGATATGTATTGGAGTCCAAACTATCGGACAACATAATTATACTTATAGTTTTTAGACATTTATCATAAAGACGATTATAAACGAAACCAAATTCTTTTAACATAATAGATTTATATAATGGAAGCGAAACGTCTTACACGTTCTAAAGACCATTGGATTGCTGGTATTTGTGGCGGCATCGCTCAATATTTTGGTTGGGATAAGGAGTTGACTCGTATTATCTGGTTGTTGCTTACGCTTTTTTCGGCTTGTTTCCCAGGTCTTATTGCTTATATTGTGCTTTGGTGTTTAATGCCAAGAGAATAAGAAAATATCGGTATAGTTTTTAGATATTTATCATAAAGACG
>CAMOVK010000022.1 GCA_946627325.1 uncultured Prevotella sp.
AGGCACGAGGGGCATACTGCCTCTAAGATCATAATGATAAGCATTGCTAACGGCATCATGTCCAGAGATTCCGCATGCATGTGGTGCATTAGTTATGCTTATAGGGGTATAAAATTCATCCATTCCACGATAACTAATATGAGAGACAGCATATCGGCTACTTCCGTTTGACCATAAAGATCTTGCTTCATCATGAGTAGTTAAATCTTTATAAATATACGTTGACAAATCGTCCCAATGTTCCCTCAAATCATCGTATAAAACACCTATAGTAGAACTAAATGTATCATCTGATTTGGATAAATGTGATATAACCAATCTTTTTATATAGTCATCATAATAGTACTGCATATCTTTTGAGTCATGCGATCTTTCAACCTTTTCCAGTTCGTTGTTTTTAATAAACGTTAACAAATCAGAAGTGTCGGTGCTTGTGCCACTGCGTTTATGGCGATACAATTCATTTAAAGGCACATTAGAGCCATCATCTTTTAAAGATTTTAACGGATAGAATGTTGGCTTAGTATATTCTGGGTTAAAATAGTCAAATTTTAAGACGTTCCAACCACTGTTATACAAATTTATGTATGAGGCAGTTGAACTACCTTCGTCATAAACATTCGTCAGTATATTTGCTCCTGCTCCCCATGCGTAGTAGTTATACTGTTCGCGGTAGGGTTGTATCTCTACCTTGTGAGCTATACGCGAGAACTTATTTGGTGAGAATGAAGCCTTTCCGAGGTCTTTTGTCACTGTAATTGTTTTTTCAGCAATACTATAATTTTTTCCACCTTGACAGTCCAAAACTTCACAATCGAATTCATAGGTCACTCGCAGGTTATATTTATCTTCTTCTGCGAGGGACTTTGTGGGTTTTATGACCATATAATATACATAGTCCGTTGGCTGATAGGTACCAAGCCCTTCTGTTTTGTCTATGTGCAGAGTCACGCTGCTGCCGCCATTATCCTCGGAGTCCAATTTCAGTCCGTTGTCGTCGAAGTCGTACGTACCACAGATGTTTTTTGGAGTTTCGCTAATTTCTTCAACTTTTATAGAACGGAGTTTGATATTAAGGTCTGATGGTTCTTTGACCTCGTAGCCTGTACCTGTTTTCTTTGTCTCCTTTACTCTTTTATCTTCCCACTCTGTCTTTATAGAACTTGTAACCTGTGACAGCGGTGTGAAAACGAGGTATGCAGCTCTGTGGGTCAATTCGAACTCGTAGTTCACCTCTTGGGAACCGGGACCCGATGTTTTCACTGCTTCTGCTGTAGCGCAGTCGCCATAGAGACCTATATGGTCTGAGCAACCTATCTTTTTCTGATACTGATGTGCTGCTATGGTCACTCGGTCGGGGGTAGTGCCATTGGTTGAGGTAACGCTTTCGCCTGCCGCCAATCCGAAGTTTGCGTCGCCTGTGTCGGGCTTAGCGGTATTGCTTGCCGAGTTGCCCGTATAGCGAACTTTCACTCTTTCTTCTCCAAATCTCGAAGTGAAATAGAAGTCAGCCCAGTGCTGCCATTTGTCGGTCAGAATACCAACGTCGATGGTCGATGTGCTGTTCTGAATGAAGCGTCCGCCCCATTCAGCCCAAATCTTGTCGCCATTCATCCACGACCATACGTATTTACCGTCTTCTAATTTTGTCTTAATCTTGCTTGGTGCGTTAGTTCCCTCAACCACCTCATCGTCGGAGAAGTAGTTCTCCAGTGCGTTTGTGGAAGACCCTTGCGATAAGCGAGTGGGATAAACAGAGCGGTCGAACTCTGGCAAGCCATTGTTTGTGACGTTGTCGTCGTCGGTACATGCTGCTATCGTCAGCGCTGCGAGCGCTACAAACGACAAGCGAAAAAGATTGTTGATTTTCATATTCTATGTTTGGTTAATTAGCCTTCTGCTTCTCTCTGTGTCTATGCACGTCAATGGGCAGAAAGCCGATTGATTTGTTTTTGCGTTATGTGTTAGGTAGAAAGAAAGTGTTTGCGACACCGCTACGGGGCAGCATCAGTCTTCCCAGTCGAGGTCGCTCCAACTATCGTCGAACACACCTTCTGAAGCAAAGTCGTTTTCTATTTCACTGTTTTCACCTGCACCACCACCTATCTTATTTGTGCTGTGCATGATTATACCATCTTCGAGGTATCGGCTGAGGTCGATGCGTTCCACCTCTGGCTTAACATACTGCCTGCGCTCAGACGCACAAAGGCTGTAGGCATTAGTCAATGTCTTTTCCATCGTATTTACTTTGTTAATTTAGCTATTACTTTTTTATACAACATTAATGCACACACGTGCATTTAGGGTGCAAAGGAACTACTTTTTTTGAAAAAAAAAGAAAAAAAAGAAAAAAAATACCTTTTTTGCTTTTTACATTATTCTTTTCCTTTTGCAATAGTCTGACGTTCAGTGTGTTGCCTGTGGCATTTGGAAAGACGTGCTTTTCGCGTCGGAAAGGTATGCTTTCCGCGCTGGAAAGACGTGCTTTCGGAGGTGGAAAGACGTGCTTTCCAAAATGGGTTATTATTGTATTAGTTTTCTTAACGATTAAAAGAACAGTTAAATAGTTGGTTGTTTTTTCGAAAAATCAGTAACTTTACACCCTCTAACGCGCTTTTTCAGTCGTTTCGATTACACATTATAATATATATACGTTATGCTACACAGTATTTCTACTCGTCGCACCATTCGGCGCTACAGCAGTCGCGACGTTGACGACGTTCTGCTCCGCGAGTTGCTCTCTTGTGCTTGTCGCACTCAGACTATGGGCAACCTTCAGCTCTACAGTGTTGTTGTCAGTCGCGACGCTCAGATGAAGTCGCGCCTTGCCCCTGCCCATTTCTCTCAGCCCATGGTCACCGAAGCCCCAGTTG
The DNA here is from genome assembly GCA_946627325.1 of uncultured Prevotella sp. Classification (GTDB taxonomy): domain Bacteria; phylum Bacteroidota; class Bacteroidia; order Bacteroidales; family Bacteroidaceae; genus Prevotella. The sequence goes on from CAMOVK010000022.1 coordinate 2,874, forward strand.
TCTTGACCATTTGTGCCGACTTCCGCCGCGTGTCGGACTGGTGTTGTCATCGTCGTGCTGAGCCCGGCTACGACAATTTCCTTTCTTTTTTCAACGCAGCCAGCGATGCCCTACTCTTCGCCCAGACGTTCTGTTGTCTTGCCGAGGATGCTGGTTTGGGCATCTGCTATCTTGGCACTACTGTCTATCAGCCCGAAGCGATTATCGACGTATTGGAGTTGCCCCGCTTGGTGATGCCAGTAGCCACTCTCACCGTAGGCTGGCCCGACGAAGACCCTCCCCAGACCGACCGTCTGCCGCTTGACGCCATTGTTCACGACGAGGTTTATCGCCCCTTTACCTCCTCGCAAATCGACGACCTTTATGGCGCGAAGGAGCAACTGGCGGAGAACTGCCACTTTGTCGAGATCAACCACAAAGAGACGTTGGCTCAGGTGTTTACCGACTGCCGCTATACCAAGAGCGACAACGAACAAATGTCGGAGGGACTGCTGAAAGCCCTCCGTCGGCAAGGTTTTCTCTGATTATGGGTAACATAAAGATACACCATGGTGGTTTTTCCACCCGTTTGGAGTTGGAGCATGCCAGCGTTGTGGCTGGTTTTCCGAGTCCTGCCGACGACTATCGTCACGACACTCTCGACTTCAACCGCGACTACATTCGCCACCCCGAAGCCTCGTTCTACGGCGACGTGGAGGGCGACTCGATGAAAGACGCCGGCATTTTCGACGGCGACCGAGTGATTATCGACCGCGCCGTAGAGCCCCACAATGGTTCGATAGTGGTTGCTTTCTGGAATGGCGAGTTCACTATGAAGTTTCTCGACCTCACCCATCGCGACGAGGGATATATCGAGTTGCGCCCAGCCAACGACCGCTACCCCATCTTCCGCATCGACAACAGCGACCGTTTCGAGGTGTGGGGCGTCGTTGTTCACCTCATCCGCACGTTTGAATAACCCACCCCAAGCACAATGAAATACTACGGCATCATCGACTGCGACAACTGCTACGTTTCCTGCGAGCGCGTGTTTCGTCCCGATTTGGAACATCGCGCGGTGGTCGTTTTGTCGAACAACGACGGCTGCGTCGTAGCCCGTAGCAACGAGGCAAAAGCACTCGGCATCAAGGCAGGTATGCCCTTCTACCAGATGAAGCAACAGTTTGCCGGTTTCGACATCACAGCCCTCTCTTCAAACTACGAGTTATACGGCGAGATGACAGCCCGCGTGGTCAGTCTCATCCGAAAGGAAGCCCCTCACTATTTCCGCTATTCCATCGACGAGTGTTTCGTCGTTCTCGACGAGAGTTCTGACCTTAAGCAATGGGGCGAGCTGCTTCATCAGAAGATAAAGCGCTACGTAGGTATGCCCGTCAGTATAGGTATTGCTCGCAACAAGACTCTTGCCAAGATGGCATCCCACTTTGCCAAGCGCTATTCCGGTTATCGTCACTGCTGCCTTATCGACAGCGACTCCAAGCGCGAGAAAGCCCTCAGCCTCTATCCCATCAACGAGGTGTGGGGCATCGGCAGGCGCTACTCTGCCCGTCTTCGCGAGCACGGAATAGAAACGGCTCTCGACTTTGCTCAGCGTAGCGAGTCGTGGGTCAACATGACGTTTCGCAACATTGTGCTTATGCGCACGTGGCGCGAGTTGAATGGTCACGACGTGGTGCCCGACGAGCATCTTAGCCACAAGAAATCGATATGTACGAGTCGCTCTTTTGCTGCCAACATATCCGACCTTCCGACTCTGCACACCCATGTTGCCAACTTTGCCTCGCGCTGTGCCGAGAAACTGCGGAGGCAACAAACCGTAGCATCGGTGGTTGGAGTGTTTATCAACACCAACACCTTCCGCGACGACTTGGAGCAGTACTGGAATTTCGAAGAGGTTCGTCTTGCCACCCCCTCGTCGTCGAGCCTCACTATTATTCAGGCAGCGCACAGCGCTCTTGAACGAGTGTTCCGTCGGGGTTTTGAGTACAAGAAGGCTGGCGTTATCGTCACAGGCATTTCTCCCGATGGTGCCATCGAGCAAGACCTCTTTGCCACCGACAGCGCGAAGGAACAGAAGTTGCGCCAACTGGACAGTGCCATCGACCTTATCAATCGACGCATAGGTTCGGAAACGGTCGTTGTGGGTTCACAGCAATACGCTCAGAAGGATGCCGACGGCAAGCACACCACTTTCGCTGCGAGCCTCAAGCGCGACCATAAAAGCAAAAATCCGACCACGAGGTGGTCGGAAATTATTAAACTATTTTAATCTTATTATTATTTTTGACAGGGTTTTACCCTATCGGCTGTTATTCCTTTCGGTCGTCGATGTTATCGCCCTCAGTAGGCTTCATTTCCTCTTCGAAATCGGTTATTCCGTTGTTAATAAGTATGTTGTACCACGACAGTAGTTTCTTTATGTCGGTATCGCGCACTCTGTCGTTGTCGAAGTCGGGCAGTATGGTTGCGAAGTAGTCGCGCAGTTCCTTGCTCGAAACCTTCTTGAAATTTATTGAGCACTCCTTTCCCTGCTCCTTATCGCGCAGTGCAGCCATGACGTTCATCAGTGGCACGTCTTCGCTTAGGGTGTATATGGCTATATCGGCGAGGCTTGTCACCCTGTCGGTTGCGAAGGCAGGCATACGACGATGAGTCTCGTCGAGCGCTTCTACAATGAGGTTGCGATTGCCTCGCGACACTAATTTATAAAGTCCGGGCCTGCCCGAAATAGATAGAATAGTCTGTTGCATTGGTGTTATGATGTTTTATTGTTATTTGTTTATGTTCGTTTTTAGACGTGCAAAGATAGCAAACTTGCCGGAAAGCAGAAAACTCTCGTTGTCATTTTTTTTACTTCTCTGCGTTATTTGTTTCCTTTAATTTGCTCAGTAGTTGGTCGATTTGCCCAGTTATGTCGGTCAGTCCGTCGTTTTGCACTACGAAGTCAGAGCGTCGTTCCACCTCCTCTTGACTCATCTGTCGATTGATCCACTCAATGGCTTTGTCGCGTGATATGTTGTCGCGCTTCATTATTCTACAAATTCTCACTTCCAGAGGTGCGCTGACACAGACGATGTAGTCGATGGGCAACAGTCGGTCGAAGCCTGTATCGAAAAGTATTGCACTCTCTATCCATTCGAATCCCGACTGCATAAAGTCGTCAGCCACTGCCGGATGTACTATTGCGTTGATAGCCAATCGGTTTTCGTCGGCAGCCAGCAGAAACTCTGCAATGAGTGCTTTATTGAGTCGTTCGCCTATGTATGCCTTTTTGCCTATCAGTTGTTGGAGTTGCTGTCGCACTGTTGTCGATGATGTCATCAAGCGCTTTGCTGCAGCATCGCAGTCGTACACGCTTATTCCCCGCGCTTTCAAGCACTTGGCTACGAACGATTTTCCCGCGCCTATTCCACCTGTGAGAGCCGTTATCACGTCAGTTTTCGATTAGATAGTCAACAGAGTTTATTTCGAGTCGTGCATTTGTCACGCCGTTAGGTGTAGCCTTAAGGTAGAGTTTACACTTTTCGCCAGGTGTTGACGATAGTTCTTCATAATCGGCAACGACCAAAAATCCTTCGGCGGTAATCGTCCTGTACTTCCCTGCCCCTACAACAAATCGCACCGGCACCTTAGATGGGAAGGTGCGCAAGACCTTGTTTTCGGGTATATTGATACACTTTATCGGCACTTCGATGGTTTTCTCTGTCATGACATCGGAATGTAGTTCTACGTTTACCTTCGGTGGCACAGCCTTCACTCCCTTCGGTCGTTCAATCTTTGCCGTTGTCCGCACGGTATCTGTCATGTTGTCGATATTGAGCGGTTCGATGTTGACGTGCTGTATTTGTTCGAGTTGTTCGTCGTTTGCATAGATTGTCACGCTGTCGGGCATTATGCGCGTAGCACTGAGATAGTAGTTGTCGCCCATATTGACTTCACCCTGAAAGCGCACCGGCACACGTTTGTTTGCACCATAGTTGAAGAAGAACTCCAGTTTGTCGGGTTTCATCGCTACCACCTGCGTTGAACCATATAGTTGCTTACTGATTATTCGCAGCAGTTCGGCAGCTGGTATGACCACTCTTCCGTTGTCGTTGGCATAGGTTGAGAACTTCACGGCTATGGGTTTGAGTTTATTTCCAAAAAGATATGCTCCCAGTTGGTAACCCTTGTCGCGAAGCGTCAGTCTGACGGTGTCGGTCTCGTCGCTTGTAATCACTACATCATGTGGTATTCCAGTCAGTGTAACGTTTATAGCCACGTCCTTCTCCATTATCTCATTTAGAGAGAGCATCATCCAGAAGAAGCCGCTGAGTATGCAGAAAAACAAAAAAATCAAGGTTTTCCTGCTCGAATATTTGAGCAAGAAAGCCTTGACTTTACCTAAAAATCCCCGATTGTCAGCCATCGGTTCACTTATTTTTGCTGTGCTGTTGTCTGTGCTGCAGCAGCATCGGCAAAGACGTACGACTTATCGACCTCTACCACTACGCCACGTGCTATCTCGACATCGATTTTGCCCGTTGCGAGGTCAATGCGTTTAACTGTTCCTGATATGCCTCCGCCTATCACTACCTTTGAGCCCTCTTGCAAAGAGTTTTGGAAATTGCGGATTTCCTTCTGTCGCTTCTGCTGTGGACGTATAAGGAAGAACCACATGATGACAAACATGAGAAGAATCATAAAGAGGAAACTCATTCCTCCACCGCCCTGTGCTTGAGGTGCAGCATCTAATAAAATTGATAGGTTCATGATATAAGTATTTTATGAGTTGTTAATTATACAGATGAGCAAAATTGTTTCAGCGCTTAGTCTTTCATCGCCTTCAGGAGTAGTCGTTTTTCTATAAGGTTACGCGCTATTGCATCGAGCAGTCCGTTGATATATGCTCCGCTCTTGCGTGTGGAATAAAGTTTTGCGATATCGACATACACGTTGATTGTGACCGAGACTGGTATTGTTTCGAACGTGAGCATCTCTGCGAGCGCTATCTGCATGATTATCACGTCCATGAATGGCATTCGCTCCAAGTCCCAGTTATCCGACATTTCGTTCATATACTGATGATAGGTCTGGTCGTTTTCGATTGCTGTTCGGAATAGTCGGCAAGCGAACGTCTGGTCCTCTTCATCCTTGTACTGCGGCAGTAGTTGTTGTTCGGCACCATTTGCCTCTTCGAAGCGTTTTATGGTTTTTAGCACGAATGTGTCGATTATCTCTTTGTCGTCGTTCCAGTAGAGACTTTTCTCTTCGAGTACGGAGTCGAGCGCCTCGTTTTCCTGAATGAGCGTACGATAGATTTTTCGCCATACTTCGCGGTCGGCTTCGTAACTGTCGTCGTCGGAAGCCATATAGTCGGCGTAGATATCGCTATGCTCTATGGCATTGCACAGTCGGATGATGAATTCGATATCGTTTTCCCACATCACTTTCTGATGAGAACAGAACTCTTTGAGCATATCATTGTCAGCCAATTGCAGTGCGAATCGATTTCGTACGAACTTATCTGAGGGCAGAGGTTTGCCTTCTCGCTGCGCCCTGTTGACTGCTATCTCGTGACGATGTTCCATCTCTCGATAAATTGCCACAATAAGTTGGAGGAGATAATTGTATAAATCATACGCTTTCGACATACTGAAGAGTAGTTCTTTTTCAGCCTTATCGATATCGCGGTCATTGTTCAGATAATAAGAATAAACAAGCTGAACAACCTTTATTCGTATCAATTCCCTATTTATCATCGCTATGTCAAAATATAAAATATGTGGGAGTAAATCTTTTGCAAAGTTATGAAACGCGGTCTATTCGTGCAAGAAAAGCGGCTTAATTTCGAGATTTTCGTCGATATTTCTTTGCTGTTACTACAAAAAGTCGTACCTTTGCACGGCTTTTTCTTTTTCATACGATTTAACGAAAAGCATTCGTGTGATGGTGAATTAAGCATAAAACACTATTTTATTAACACTTAATTTAGAGTAACACAACAATGAAAGAATTTCAACTTAATGGTCAGATGCGCCAAGGCGAAGGTAAGAGAGCCATTCGCGATATGCGCAGAGAGGGACTTATCCCTTGCAACATGTACGGTGAGAAGCGCGGTGAGAATGGTCTTCCAGAGGCAGTATCATTCGCAATTCCTATGTCAGAACTGCGCAAGGTGGTTTACACTCCTCACGTTTACGTTTGCAACATCATGCTCGATGGTACTAACCACGTAGCAATCATGAGAGAATTGCAGTTCCATCCTGTGACTGACGCACTGCTCCATGTAGATTTCTACGAAATTAACGAAGAGAAACCAATCACAATCGGTATCCCCGTGAAGCTCAACGGACTGGCACAGGGTGTTCGCGATGGTGGTCGTATGAACTTGCAAATCCGCAAGCTTAACGTGAAAGCACCATACAAGCAGATTCCAGAAGTGCTTGACATCGACGTTACCAACTTGGCTCTGGGTAAGAGTATCAAGGTAGGCGACCTCAATTTCGAAGGTCTGGAACTGACAACAAGCAAGAACGTAGTAGTTTGCACCGTGAAGATGACACGTGCTGCACGTTCTGCCGCTGACTCTGCAACAACTGAAACAGAAGAAGAAGCACCAGCAGCAGAATAAGAGCGAATAAAAGACAGATAAATGGACAAATTCTTAATTGTGGGTCTGGGTAATCCAGGTGTTGAGTATGCTCACACACGCCACAATGCAGGATACATGGTGTTGGATGCGTTTGCTCAAGCGTCCAACACTTTTTTTGAAGACCGCCGTTACGGATATGTAGCAGAGACTTCAATCAAGGGCAGGAAAGTGTTTCTGCTCAAGCCCACCACATTCATGAACCTCAGTGGCAACGCTGTAAGATACTGGCTCAACAAGGAAAACATAGACCAGAGCCGCCTGCTCGTTGTCTCCGACGAGATAGCCCTTCCAACAGGACAATTCCGTCTGAAGTCAAAGGGTAGCAACGGAGGACACAATGGACTGGGACACATACAGCAACTGATAGGTCAGGACTATCCACGATTACGCATTGGGATAGGCAAAGAGTTTCACCCTGGCGAACAGGTTGGCTGGGTGCTGGGCGAATTCAGCGATGAGCAAAAGAGCCTTCTGCAACCCGTAATAGACTATGGAGTGGAGATTATCCGTAGTTTCGTATTGTCAGGCATCGACATTACGATGAATGCCTATAACAAGAAAGGACGTGGCGATGGAAGCAAGAATTGACAAATGGCTCTGGGCGGCACGCATCTTTAAGACCCGTTCGATAGCCGCCGACGCCTGTAAGAACGGAAGGGTAACGATAAACGGAGTTGCAGTGAAACCCTCACGACCACTGAAAGAAGGCGAAACGGTAAGTGTAAGAAAACCGCCAGTGACCTACTCGTTCAAGGTTTTGAAGTGTATAGAACAGCGAGTGGGTGCTAAACTGCTGCCAGAGATTTACGAGAACGTGACCGACCCAAAACAATACGAGATACTCGAAATGAGCCGTATAAGCGGTTTTGTTGACAGAGCCAGAGGCACAGGCAGACCAACGAAGAAGGATCGGCGAGCCATAGATGCCTTCATAGAACCAGCAATGTTTGGATTCGACGACGATTTCGACTTCGACGAATAAGCATAGAAAAACATTATTATTACTAATAAGAATTTATAAACGACCAAGAACTCACCATGACAAGAATTGCAATCTTCGTTTCGGGCAGTGGTACAAACTGCGAGAACATTATCAGATATTTTCGCAACAATGACAGCATAGAGACGGCTCTTGTGGTGAGCAACAGGAAGGATGCAGGTGCGCTTGAACGTGCTCAACGCTTAGGAGTGGCACATAAGGTTGTCAGCCGACAAGAGTTTGCCGACGAAGACTATGTATTAGGGCTTATGAGAGAATACGGCATCGACCTGATTGTGCTTGCCGGTTTCCTGCTTATGGCACCCGACTACCTGATACGCGAGTATCGTGGGCGCATAATCAACCTGCACCCCGCCCTATTACCTAAGTTTGGCGGACGCGGTATGTATGGTCATCACGTTCACGAAGCGGTGAAACAAGCTGGAGAAAGAGAGACGGGTATGACTGTTCACCACGTCACATCGGTATGCGACGGAGGAGAAATCATAGCACAACACCGATGCTCAATAGAGCCTACCGACACCCCCGAGGACATTGCACGGAAGGAGCACGAACTCGAAATGAAATACTTCCCACAGGTGATAGAGCAATTCATCAAGGAGAATTTTTAAGCAAAACGACACTAATCAAACAAACAACTCAACGACATGCCAGAACTTCCCGCACTCATTACCGATCTTGCCCTGATGCTGATGGTTGCAGGCATAGTGACAATAGTTTTCAAACGCCTTAAACAACCACTTGTCTTAGGCTACATCGTTGCAGGCTTTCTGGTTTCGCCACACATGCCCTACACCCCTTCGGTGGTTGACACTGCCGACATACACGTCTGGGCTGACATAGGAGTGATGTTCCTACTGTTCTCGCTCGGACTTGACTTTTCGTTCAAGAAGATAGTGAAGATGGGTGCTGCGCCTATCATTGCCGTGAGCAGTATCATCTTCTCAATGATTTTTTTGGGCATCGTTGCGGGAAAACTCTTTGGCTGGTCGAAGATGGATTGCATCTTCCTCGGTGGAATGTTGGCAATGTCGTCAACAACAATCATCTATAAAGCCTTCGACGACATGGGACTTCGTCAGCAGCAATTTGCCGGTTTGGTAATGAGTGTACTGATACTTGAGGATATCTTGGCTATCGTGATGATGGTCATGTTGTCAGCCATAGCCAGCGGTTCGGGTGCTGACGGCGGACAGATGGTGTCGAGCATACTAAAGATTGTGTTCTTCCTTGTGCTCTGGTTCGTGGTAGGTATTTTTGCCATCCCCATGGCGTTGCGTCGAACGCGACAAATCATCAACAGCGAGGTGCTGCTCATAGTAGCTATCGGACTATGCTGCGCCATGGCTGTGTTCTCATCGAAAGTCGGCTTTTCGAGCGCCTTCGGAGCATTCGTAATGGGTTCAATACTTGCCGAGACGATTGAGGCAGAGAAGATAATAAAGATAGTGGAGCCAGTGAAAAACCTCTTTGGCGCAGTATTTTTTGTGTCAGTAGGTATGCTCGTTGACCCACAGATACTCATCGACTATGCCCTGCCCATACTCGCCATTGTACTGACAATAATTCTGGGACAAGGCATACTCGGCACATTCAGTTTCCTTTTGAGCGGACAATCACTGAAATCAGCCATGCGATGTGGTTTTTCAATGGCACAGATAGGCGAATTTTCGTTTATCATTGCATCGCTCGGACTATCGCTCGGCGTGATTGGCGACTTCCTCTACCCTGTGGTAGTGGCTGTGTCGGTAATAACAACCTTCCTTACTCCCTACATGATTAGGCTGGCTATACCTTGCCACACCTTTCTCGAACGACGACTGCCCAGTAGCTGGATTGAACGACTCAACAACATAAGCATTGGTCATCCTTCGACTGCTTCACACAATAACAATTGGCACACACTGCTAATTCACATGACGAGAAACACGGTAATCTACGCCATTCTTTCGTCGGCAACAACAGCGGTGATGCTCACTTTCTTCGTGCCATTCATGCAAAACCTCTTCAGCGAGAAGATGCGCCTCTGGGCAGATATCATCAGCGGCACAACAACCATATTGCTCGTAGCCCCTTTCCTACGAGCCATGGTAATGAAGAAAAACCACAGCGAAGAATGGAAAGCACTATGGGCTGAGAGTTGGCACAACAGATTGCCCCTGATATTCACAATCATCGTGAGAGTAATCATTGCCCTCGCATTCGTCTTTACGATAATCAATTCGATCTTCCACTTCTCACAAGCACTGCTCATATCAATAGGACTGGCACTAATAGTGACCATCGTTCTGTCGCGCAGGATAAAGAAACGCAGCATCCGACTCGAACGAATGTTTATACAGAACCTGCGTTCGCGTGATATTAAAGCACAGGTGCTGGGCAAGAAACGTCCTCTCTACGAAGGGCGACTGCTCGACCGCGACGTACATATAGCCGAAACATCAATCCCTGAAAACTCGTCGTGGGCAGGCAAGACGCTAAAAGACCTACAAATAGGCAACCGCTTCGGAGTACACGTGAGCAGCATACTGAGGGCTGGCAGACGATACAACATACCTGGCGGCGACGACGTAATCTTCCCTAACGACCGCATTGAAGCCATCGGTAGCGACGACCAACTGAAAGCATTAAACGACGCCATAGTACGCGAGACCATAGAGGAAGACCCCGACATAGAAAAACGCGAAATGATACTCCGACAATTAGTCATCGGTGAAGACAGCGACTTCGTTGGCAAGACACTGAGTCAAAGCGGCATCAGAGACACTTACAACTGCATGGTGGTAGGCATAGAAGAAGGCGAGGAAAACCTTTCGAACGTGCCGTCAGACTATCAATTCGCTGCAGGAGACATCATTTGGGTAGTAGGCGAAACTGACAATATCAGCCGACTATTGGGTTAAAAAACAGAAAGCCTCTAAGAGGACAAAATAATTTGGGAATTCTTTGTCTGACAAGAAAAAAACATTACCTTTGCATCCGCATCAGACAAGAGGTCGGAGCAGAAAACTATCAAGGAAGGTTGGCAGAGTGATCGATCGCGCTGGACTCGAAATCCGGTATACCCTTTTCGGGTATCGGGGGTTTGAATCCCTCACCTTCCGCAACAAGAAAAGAGAAGCCAAAAAGAAAGGTTTCTCTTTTTTGTACAGAAAAACGGCTATGTAAAAGTCAGATTGGGTTTCATTTACATTAAAGAATTGTTTGTTTGATATATTATTTCTACCTTTGTGGACGGATATTAAGTTAATGTTTATATATGACGAGAGGTTTTTTACGCAATTTGATAAATAAGTTTTTTGGCAAGGAGGTATCTGTTTCGGAAGAACAAGTACCCTCTGCATCTGTCAATGTCAACACACGCGAATTGCTGATAGAGACCTTGAAGACGATGAACTGTTTGCCAACGACACCCGATGAAGACCGAATATGTTTCAGTTGGCAGGGAGGTTACTTCATTGCCCGAGCACGCAACGATTCCAGTTTCATTCAAATATGGTATCCGCAATGGGCAGAATGTGAACTGTACGACATCGACCAGATGGCACGTATGCAGCGGGTGATAAACAATTGCAACTATTCGAATTGTGTGAACGTTTGCTATACAATAGACTCCGAGAACGACAAGTTTAGCATTCACAGCCAAAACTGTTTCATATTCTGTAAACAAATACCACATTTGACAGAATATCTTGAATGTATGCTCAGCGATTTCTTTGAAATTCGCAGATTTTTTGAGCGCGAACTGGACAAGGAGACAAATGAAGAAGAACGATTAGAACATTAACATACTATGAAAAAGACTATCTTAGTGACAGGCGGAACCGGTTTTATCGGTTCACACACGACAGTGGAACTGCAAGAGGCTGGTTACGACGTGATTATCGTTGACAACCTTTCCAACTCCACAGCTGACGTAGTTGACGGTATAGAGAAAATCACGGGCATACGTCCGAAATTTTATCAAATAGACTGTCAGGACAAAGAGGCGCTAAACACCGTGATGAAAGAGAATAAGGACATCGCTGGAATTATTCATTTCGCTGCCTCGAAAGCCGTTGGCGAGAGCGTAGAAAAGCCCCTACTCTACTATCGCAACAACCTGCTTTCGCTCATCAACCTACTTGAACTGATGACCGAACACGGCACGAAAGGCATCATTTTCTCATCGAGCTGCACCGTCTATGGTCAACCTACGGCAGACAACCTGCCCGTAACTGAGAATGCACCTATACAGAAAGCATTGTCGCCTTACGGCAACACGAAGCAGATAAACGAAGAAATCATAGCCGACTATATTCACAGCGGTGCGCCAATCAAGTCGATTGTACTGCGCTACTTTAACCCTATCGGTGCACATCCGTCTGCCCTTATAGGCGAATTGCCACGAGGTGTGCCTATGAACTTAATTCCCTTCGTCACTCAAACAGCGGCTGGCATACGCGAACAACTCAAGATTTTCGGTAACGACTACGACACTCCCGACGGCACCTGCATACGCGATTACATCTATGTGGTGGATTTAGCCAAAGCCCATGTTGCAGCAATGAAGCGCGTGCTTGATGGCGAAGGCGACCAGATAGAATATTTCAACGTAGGCACAGGACATGGCGTATCTACCCTCGAAGTGGTCACAGCCTTTGAGAAAGCAACAGGAGTAAAGGTAAACTGGGCTTATGCACCTCGTAGAGAGGGCGATATTGAAAAGGTTTGGGGCAATGTAGATAAGGCAAACAAACTACTCGGCTGGAAGGCAGACACCCCACTCGAAACAGTATTGCGCACAGCCTGGGAATGGCAAAAACGTATAACTCCATAACTTATATATTCGTTCAGTAACGATTTGGCTGAAAGGTTGATTATTATAATGACAATAGTAGTGATGTTGTCTTCGTGTAAAGAGGATAGCAACACTACTATTGAGACCCCTTGGGGGTCATCGATAGCCATTAATGGCACCGACACGGTCAAGTCGAAGCCACAGGTTCCAAACACGTTCAATGAACTTTTAGCATCGGGACAGCTGCTCGTAGCCACACTTTCAGGTCCTGATACCTATTACGAATACCATGGCACGGAACTGGGCACACAGTATCTGCTCTGCCTTGAATATGCCAAACACATAGGAGTGACACTTCGCGTGGAAGTTTGTCGAGATGAGGAAGAAATTGCCGACAAACTCCATCGTTCTCAAGCCGACATTGGACTTATTGCTTCCGACGACGGACAGCTTGCATGGCAATATGCCAACAACATGGCATGGCTTGCCGATTCCGTAAGTAAGTGGTATTCGCCTGAAAGACTTACAGCTGCCAAGCAACGTCTGTCTGCCCTCACTGCACAATCGCACAACGTCGTTCGTCGCATCTATGCACCCATAGCCAATCGCGGCAAAGGCATTATTTCTGCCTACGACCACCTGTTTAAGCGTTATGCTCCATTCGCACTAATCGACTGGCGACTTATGGCAGCACAGTGTTATCAGGAGTCGTGCTTCGACCCAAATGCACGTTCATGGGCTGGAGCTTGCGGTTTGATGCAGATTATGCCATCTACGGCATCGAGTTTGGGACTATCGCACAACAAGCTGTTCAGTCCCGAAGACAATATAGCCACTGCTGCCCTCTACCTGCGACAACTCAACAACAAGTTTTCAGATATCGGTAGCAGTAGCGAGCGACTTTGTTTCGTATTGGCAGCATATAATGGTGGTAGTGGACACATAAGAGATGCCATGGCACTGGCACGTAAGATGGGTAAAAACTCTAATAGATGGAACGATGTGGCTCAGTGCGTTTTGCTCCTAATGCAACCCAAATACTATCGCGACCCAGTGGTGAAGTTTGGCTATATGCGTGGCAGCGAAACAGTGGACTATGTAGCCCGCATACGAGAACGCTATCGCAGTTATAGCGGCATTGCTATTGGAAGCGGATCGTTTGGTATTGGCGGCAGCAGGATGCCTGCACCAGCAACTAAAAACCACAAGTATAAAATTCGTGATTAGATAAGAATTTGCTATTCAGAAACCCTATTGGAAAACACATTTGCAGCCTTGCGAAGCCACAATGGCAAGGTAGCATCGGAGAGTATAGAAAAAGATTTTTCGAGCAAAACTGATTTAGTTTCTTCGTCTAACGACATATTCACAATCAGCAATCGCGATGCAAAATGGAAGACTATAAGTTGATAGAATGGATTAGTTTCTGACGTTTCTGACGTGAATTTTTCGTTGTCAGCCATTCTATGCAGTAAAGATTGCGGTTCTTTCGTACGCGGCAGAAGACGAAAAGCCACAGCTTCGGCTATCTCTAAATGTTCTACACTATAACTCCAATCTATAGCATCGTCAATCTCGAACAAGTCGGGTGGCATAATCATAACAGCAAGCAGATTAGATTCGCGCACTTTATCGCTCCATAATCGTTTTGCTAAGTCAACAAGTAAATTGTTATCAGCATTCGCCTTAAAGTCGGTTTTCACCTCCTCTGCCATGCGTTCCAAATCGGCTATAGATGCTCCCCAATTGAGTTTATAATTCACTCCCTTGTCTCGCATCGACTGAGCAGCCACTCCGTTCATAATGAGCCGAAATGATTGTTTAATCTCCTTGTGTCGTTCAGTCACAATATCCGCCATAGCGTAGCATCTGATGTTCGTAGGTTTCAGTGTAGTCAACCTGTATGTCGGTTATATCTCCGTTGTCACTCCGTTGCAGAATAAATCTCGGATTAATAAATCCCCTATATGGAGCTATATTCAGTTTCTCGTATCGGCTAATCACCTCAGCGTGCAAATCTCTATTGATTTTCACTGCGTAGGTCTCGACGAGTTGGCTTGCCGCTTGGTAGTCGCCCTCACTCTTTATGCGCTGAATTTCTCGTAGCAGTTGCCCGAATAATTTTCGAAGCGCTTCATAGTCGTGGATATATAAGAACGTCTTACCATTAGCAGCATCTTTTTTCAATTCTACGCAACCTTTTGCATGGTCGATTACCCACCACGCAATGAGTGATCTGTTGCGCATATGTGCCTCTTCGATGTTTGAGCCCGACTTTATTCTCACCGTTTGCGTTAACAATCCGTTGAGCATATAAGTGTAGTAGTTTGCTTTATATGCCTCTTCATCATTGAGAAGTCCGAGTTCGAGCATCTTCTTATCAGCAATATAATAGAGTGCAAACAGGTCGGCGCGTGCTTCTTCTATCGTATTACCATAGGCTTTTAATGCGTCTGGGTCGGTCGATGGCAGCAATTTGCCGCTACCGTGTCCGAGACATTCGTGCAGGTCGGTATGTAAGTCGTCGGTCAAGTTGCCGTATTTATCTATAAGTTGAAGCATTCGTTCATCGTTAATGAACTCTTTTCTAAACCCGTTACCTTTCGACGCTTCGGAATAGGCTTCAGTAAGGTTGCCTATTGTGATACTCTTGCTACCATGTTCGGCTCTTATCCAGTTTGCATTTGGCAGATTGATACCTATTGCCGTAGATGGATATTCTTCTCCTCCGAGCATTGCCGCTATGACAACCTTTGCAGAAACGCCAGCAACAGTTTCCCGCTTGAATTGCTCATCAACAGGTGAGTTGCGCTCAAACCACAGGGCGTTTTGGCTTATGATTGTCGTACGATTAGTTGCTTCGGTATCGACATAGTGTACCAATCCCTCCCATGTGCCTTTCATGCCGAGCGGGTCGCCATAGACTTCGATAAATCCATTGATAAAATCAATCATACCTTCGTGCTGTTTAACCCACGCTATTGAGTATTCGTCGAACTTATTGAGGTCGCCTTTTTTGTAGAAATCAATCAGCAGGCTTATCACATCGTGCTGCGATTGGTTTTCGCAAACAGTCTGAGCTTTTTCGAGCCAATAGATTATGCGTTGGATTTCTTTACCATACATACCTTCGGCATTCCATTTTACCTCTTGTATTTTGCCGTTGATTTTCTGCACCTTAGAGTTCAGTCCCCACGAGATACGCGACTCTGGACAGGCTGATTTCTTGGCGTTGTAAAAGTCTTCGACCTCCTGCTGGGTTACATTCTCATAGAAATTGCAAGCCGATGTCAGTACGAGGTCTTCTCCTTCAGCCTGATTTACGCGCTTAGGAAATTTGTCATCGTCGTGTATGAGATAAAGAATATCGAGATTGGCTTTACTGCAATCATCTTTTACAGAGACGTTCTCTATGATACTTTGAAGATATTCTCTCGAAAACGAGGGGCGGAACTTATCGCAATTATAATGATGATGAATGCCATTAGCAAACCACACTTGCTTAAGATAATCGGTAACAGCTTTGAAATCGGCTGTTGCGCGGTCGCCTTCGAAATTGAGATAGATATACTCGAGAGCCTTCCTTACGGCAAGATTTATTCTGCAATTCTGGTCGAATATAATGTCGCGTCCTGCAGTTGTAGCCTCTGAAAGATAGTAAATATACTCTTTCTGCTTCAAAGATAAACGGTCGAAATTCTTCAACCGATAACGAAGCATTTGAATATCGGCAAATCGTTCGTCAATATAGTTCATCATCGTTCAACTGAATTGCATTTTATATTGTCGTGGAGTGATACCCATAAATCGTTTGAAAGCATTGTAGAAAGACTGTCGAGTGGCGAAACCCACCATCAGTCCCACTTCTTCCATCTTAAGTTTACTGTAGCGTCGGTCGGTCAGAATATCTAACGCCTTGTCGATTCTCAAACGATTGACATAGGCATTGAAGTGTGTATTAAACTTCATGCTGAACGTAGCCGCGATGAGTTTCTTATCGACATCGAGTTCTTCTGCCAGTTTAGCTGCTGAATAATCAGGCATCTGATAGCGTCGAAGATCGATTATCTGATGCTTGATTTCCATCTGTAGGCGATTGATAAGTGAATTGTCTATTCGTGCCTGATAGGCTGTAGTTCTTCGTAAAGTCATAAGTTTATAATGTTTTGTCGAACTTTTTCAGTTCGCTGTATATTCTCTGCACAGGAAATCCAACCACGTTGAAATAGCTACCTTCAATAGCAGTCACTCCTACATAACCTATCCACTCTTGAATGCCATAGGCTCCAGCTTTATCGAAGGGTTGATATGTATCTACATAGTAGGTAATCTCGTCGTCTGTAAGGCTCTTGAACGTGACACTTGTAGTAACCGAAAAACTGTGTTTTCGGTCGATGGTAGTAAAACAAACGCCTGTAATCACTTTGTGAGTCTTTCCACTAAGGCGTCGGAGCATATTGATGGCATCGTCGCGATCAACAGGCTTGCCCAGAACGTTTTTGCCCAGAACGACTATCGTGTCGGCAGTGATAACCATTTCATCGGCATTAAGAATATCCTCATAAGCCTCGCTCTTTTCGCGGGCTATATATTCGGCTATTTCCTCAACTCTGATATCGGAGGGATAGTCTTCGCTGACATCCTCCATCACCCTTACCTCAAACGGCAGATCAAGTCCTTTGAGAAGCTCCTTACGGCGAGGCGAATTGCTTGCTAAAATAATCTTCATAGCTAAAGAACTATTTACCACCCGAAGGCATGATCATCGTTCATCCACTTGCCCTGAGCTTTCAACACCTGCTCTATCACATCACGTCCGACACCCTGTCCGCCACGAGCCTCACTTATATAAATGCTTATCTGCTTTATCTCGTCGCAGGCATCAGCCGGACAACAAGGGCATCCACTACGCAGCATGACATGATAGTCGGGGATATCGTCGCCAACATAGAGAATTTCGTCGTCGGCAAATCCATACTTACGTTTATAATCTTCGTATTGTTCGGTCTTGGTGTGACTTTTCATATATACATCGGTCACTCCGAGATTATTGTAGCGTTCGCGTATGCTTTCGCTGTAACCACCCGTGATGATTGCAAGACGAAATCCCATGCGAGTTGCCAATTGAATGGCATAACCATCTTTGATATTGACTGTCCGCACGGGGGTGCCGTCAGTATCCATCGGCACGGTGCAACTGCTCAACACTCCGTCGATGTCGAACACGATGGTCTTGATTTTAGTTAAGTCGTAGTTTATCATTTTTGTTGTTGTATGCTTTCACTCATTATCGTGTATATTTTTTTCTCATTGTCAGTAGAAAGGAGGTTCAAATGTTGCTGCATCACGTTCTCATCGTGTCGGATGGCTGGTCCTGTCTGTGCCTTTCGAGGTGACAGTTCAGTTACTTTCGATGACGTTTCGTTTATCAATGGTAACAAAAGGCTGAAGTCGAGACCGTGACGCGTCAGGATATCGGATGCCAAAGAGTAACAATGGTTGGAAAAATTACACGCAAAAACGGCTGCCAGATGCAACTGCTTGCGCATAGACTGATTGGCTATCCTCACATTTCTACTTATCGATTGAGCAATGGACAGAATGACTTGCTCTGTCTCAGCATTGTTGCCTTCGACAAAAAACGGCACTTCTGCCACGTCGATTTTCCTTTGTTTAGAAAATGTTTGCAACGGATACATTACCCCATAGCACGGAACTATGTTGGCAAAAACATCAATTGAAATACTGCCTGCGGTATGAATAAACAATGCATCTCTCGTTCCTACCGATTGCGCCAAATGGGCAATTGCCTCGTCTGCAACAGAGAAAAGATATATGTCGGAAGTAGTTGGAAGGTTGTCAACCGACGTAGTACAAGGGCATGACAAGTTTGAAGCCAATTCAGCTGCCGACTTTTGCGTTCGGCTAAAGATACAATCAATATGGAAACCTGCCTGCTGAAGTGCTTTGGCAAGGTGTGTGGAAACATTACCTGCGCCGAGTATGGTAATATGTTTGCGAGTAATTATCATTCCAATATATCAGTCAACAATCTTTACCTTTTGCCAATCTGCTTCTCTACTATGCTTTGTCTCGCCTGATTTTGCATGGCCAAATGCGATGACACATAATATCCGCTCATTCTCTCCCACTCCAACGATACCTCGTACGGCATCTTCGGCACTCGTTCCATCGGACAGATAACGGTCGCGTATCTCGCACCAACAAGAACCAAGTCCCAAGTCGGAAGCCTGATACTGCATCGTGATGGCTGCTATCGAACAGTCTTCAATCCAACATTCATCGTTTTTCGGATCGCAAGCGACAACAACAGCAAAGCCCGCATCGCGTAGAAACGAAGCACCATGCTCTTTAACATCTGCCAGTTGAGTCATCAGAAGCCTGTTGTCGGTCACATAGAATTGCCACTGCCTGCTGTTTTTAGCCGTTGGTGAGAGCAGTGCCGACTCGAGAATAAGCTGCACTTTGTCGGACGACACTTCACTATCAGAAAATTGTCGGCAACTATATCTATTGCGAATTAAATGCTCGAAATTGCTCATAACTTCCGATTATCTTTTATTTGACCGCAAATATAAGTTTTTTTCCTTATTCTTACAACTATACTTTTACAAAAAAGGACACACCGCAAGCGGTATGTCCCAAACGACAACTCATACTGGTTATTGATTTACTGTATAAAAATCCGATATTGATTAGAAATTATAATACAGTCCGAAACTCAGGTCACCTCCATCGATGTCGAAGCCATAGTAGTTCGCTTTAGCTTTTGTATCAACATCTTTCTCGGTTTCGAAACCTAAGAATCCCACGTGAGCAACAAAGCTGAGCTTGTCGTTGAGAGCAACGGCAACACCTGGCTTGAAGCCTACCTGGAAGAGATCTGTATGCTCAACACCGCCATACTTATGCTCATAGCCTACTGTACCGTCAACAAAGAGGTTCACTGACTTGAATTTTGCAAATGTATAGCGCAGATAAGGATTGATAGAAACAGCCTTTTGTCCACCTTCGCTGGCTCCTTGCCATCCAAAAGCGACACCGGCAGCCCATTTGTCGTCGAATGAATATCCAACGTCTGGTCTTAGTTTGTAGATCATTACATCATCGGTATCGTA
>CAMOVK010000023.1 GCA_946627325.1 uncultured Prevotella sp.
GTGAATTGCCTTGTTGATTATTAGGCGGTGCAAAGGTAGGGGTTTTAATTTTTTTGTGCAATAAAATGTGGAAAAAATATATCGTTTTATGTAAAAAAGCTGTGCTTTTGGTTTTCAAAAACACAGCTTTTTGCTTGACTTTTTATGATTTTATGTTTGGTGATTGTTGTTTATTTCAATACTCCGAGTTCTTTTCCTACCTTGATGAATGCTGCTATGCATCGGTCGAGTTGTTCGCGGTTGTGTCCTGCTGAGATTTGTACTCTTATTCGTGCTTGGTCTTTTGGAACTACTGGGTAGTAGAATCCTGTGACATAGATACCTTCTTCTTGCATCTTGGCTGCATAAACTTGTGATAGTTTTGCGTCGTAGAGCATTACTGCGCAGATGGCACTTTGTGTTGGTTTGATATCAAATCCTGCTGCCATCATCTTGTCTCGGAAGTAGTTTACGTTTTCTATTAGTCTGTCGTGTATCTCGTTGCTTTCTTTGAGCATTTTGAACACTTCTATTGATGCTCCTATGATAGATGGTGCGAGTGAGTTAGAGAAGAGGTATGGTCTGCTTCTTTGACGCAGTAGGTCGATGATTTCTTTTCGTCCTGTTGTAAATCCTCCGAGTGCTCCTCCGAATGATTTTCCGAGTGTTCCTGTGTATATGTCAACTCGTCCGTATGTGTTGTAGAATTCGCTTACTCCGTGTCCTGTTTTGCCTACTACTCCTGCCGAGTGGCTTTCGTCAACCATTACGAGTGCGTCGTATTTCTCTGCGAGGTCGCAGATTTTGTCCATAGGTGCTACGTTTCCGTCCATTGAGAAAACTCCGTCGGTTACTATGATGCGGAATCGTTGTGCTTGTGCTTCTTGCAGGCATTTTTCGAGTTCTGCCATATCGGCGTTAGCATATCTGTATCGTTTTGCTTTGCAGAGTCGTACTCCGTCGATGATTGAAGCGTGGTTGAGTGCATCACTGATGATTGCATCTTCTTCGGTGAAGAGAGGTTCGAACACTCCTCCGTTGGCGTCGAAGCATGCGGCATAGAGTATGGTGTCTTCTGTTTTGAAGTAGTCGCTGATGGCTGCTTCGAGTTCTTTGTGTATGTCTTGTGTTCCGCAGATGAAGCGTACTGACGACATTCCAAAGCCTCGTTTATCCATCATTTTTTTTGCACCTTCGATGAGTCGTGGGTGGTTTGATAGCCCGAGATAATTGTTTGCGCAGAAGTTGAGCACTTCTTTTCCTTTTACTTGAATAGCTGCTTGTTGTGGGCTTTCGATGAGACGTTCCTCTTTATAAAGTCCGGCATCTTTAATTTCTTGCAGTGTTTGTGCAAGATGTTCTTTCATTTTTCCGTACATAATTGTGTGTCGTTTTATTTATTTGTTATATTGTTTAATGATGTTCTTGAATGCAATGCAAAATAAATCATTTTTTTTTATATATTGAAAAATTTTGATTTATTTTGCACGTCAAACAAAATCGCTCGCATTTTGCGTGATAGAATAACATTCAAACATTCAGATATGAAAAACATTTTAGTGATTGGTTCTACCGGACAGATTGGTTCGGAGTTGACTATGGAGTTGCGTCGTCGTTATGGCAACGAGCACGTTGTAGCTGGTTATATTACTGGTGCAGAACCTAAGGGTGAGCTTCTCGAGAGTGGTCCTTCTGCTCTTGCTGATGTTACCGACGGCGAGGCTATAGCCGAAGTGGTAAAGAAGTACAACATTGATGCCATTTACAATCTTGCTGCTTTGCTTTCTGTTGTGGCAGAGTCGAAGCCTCGATTGGCTTGGAAGATTGGTATCGACGGTTTGTGGAACATTCTTGAGGTAGCTCGTGAGCACAATTGTAAGGTATTCACTCCGAGTTCTATCGGTTCGTTTGGTCACAGCACTCCTCACAATCCAACTCCTCAGGACACCGTTCAGCGTCCGCAGACCATCTATGGAGTGTCGAAGGTGACGACAGAGTTGCTCTCTGACTACTATCAGAAGAAGTATGGCACCGACACCCGTTCGGTACGTTTCCCTGGTATTATTTCTTACACAACGCTGCCTGGTGGCGGTACGACAGACTATGCTGTTGACATCTACTATTCTGCTGTTCGCGGCGAGAAGTTTGTTTGTCCAATTAAGAAAGGCACATTAATGGACATGATGTATATGCCCGATGCCCTCAATGCAGCTATCACACTGATGGAAGCAGACCCATCACGCCTTGTGCATCACAACGGGTTTAACGTTGCTTCGATGAGTTTCGACCCTGAAACGATTTACAACGAGATACGCAAGCATCGTCCTCAATTCGAGATGGTGTATGATGTTGATCCGCTGAAGCAAAGCATTGCCGAGAGTTGGCCTGACCGTATGGACGACAGCTGCGCACGCAATGAATGGGACTGGTGTCCACAATACGACCTCGAGTCGATGACGGTGGATATGCTCGAAAAGCTTTCTGCGAAACTGTTATAAACACAACATAAATGAAAAAAGGAGAGTTCGCTCTCCTTTTTCTTTTTCCCTTTTGTCTGATATGCTTGGCATTTAGTTTCTACAGCATACCGAGATAGTTTTCAATGGGGATTCCTTTGTTTTTATCAGCATTGTCTTTGTTTTTCTTTATCAGTCGATAAAGGTCGTCAATTGCACTCATAGTGCTATCTTTTAGTTTCTCGTCGTTGAGCAAGTGCCCTATGAGAATGGCTGAAAACATATCGCCTGTGCCGGGGAAATGCACTGGTATTTCTGTGTATGGCAGGCAGAAGCGGATATTTTCATCAGCGTCGAAGCCTACCACCGATGTCTGTCCGTCAACCTTAATGCTTGTGATAAGCACAGAGTGAGCTCCCAATCGCCGTAAATTGTCCACGAGATTGTTGGCTTCGTCGAGGCTTACTCCTTCCTCCTTATATTTGCTGTCGGTCAGATAGCAAGCCTCAGTGTAGTTAGGATAGGTCAGCTGAGCCACTGAAACCATCTCTCGCATAGCGCGGATAGCAGCATCGTTTACCCCGTTATAGAGTTTTCCCTCGTCGCCCATGATAGGGTCAACGTAGATTGTTGTGCCCATTGCAGCCTGTTCGCGACAATAGTCGGCGACAATCCTTGCTTGTTGCTCTGAAACAATAAATCCCGTTGCAATAGTATCGAACCGAAAGCCTAACTCTTTCCACACGGGAAAAACTCCCTTTATGTAATCGGTTGTATCGAGAATGTTAAACTTTCCATAGTCGAGTGTGTTCGACACGAGTGCTGTCGGCAGGTTATAGACCGAGTGTCCATAGTATGACAGGATTGGTAGCATTGCTGCCGTAGCCACTTTGCCATATCCTGGCATATCGTTGATGAGTAGTATCTGCTTGTTGTTCATCATATTATTTTTGTTGATTTTTACCGATTTCATCGGCTAAAACACATAATTCTTCATACCATTTTTCTCCAAAACGAGCGGTAAGTGGTTCTTTCAAAAACTGATATACTCGAATGTTCTCTTTCTTTCCTTTTTTGAAAGCATCCTTACATATATCCCACCTGTGGAAATTTAGTCCTATCATGTCGTTTGAAAATCTTTTTTCTCGTATCGGATAGAGTCGGCACGACATTGGTTTACAAAAGTTTGTTTTCCCTTTTCGATATCTTTTCTCCAACGAGCAGAGGCAATAGCCGTTTTCATAGCAGGTAAAAACGCAGTCTTTCCCACCCACTATGCTGGTCACTGTGTCGCCATCGCGGTCGATGTAAGCCACTCCCTGACGGTCGATGACCGCTTGTGCCTGTGCAGATATATCGTTCCAAACGGCATCGAGAGATTGTTCGATTTCGTCGATTTCATCGAGACTGACTGGTGCACCATCGCTACCTTCTACGCAGCAAATGCCTTTGCACGTATCGTAGTCACAACAGAATAACTCCGTAATGATGTCTGCCGAAAGTAGAACGTTGCCCACTTGCAAGATTGGAAGATAATTGTCGTTCATCGTCTAGTGTCTTTTTACCAAATAATGGGTTCCTGTCCCGTTGTTTCAAGATAATTGTTACACTGTGAGAAATGTCTGTTTCCGAACCATCCACCTCTGTTTGCGGAAAGTGGTGATGGGTGTGCAGCCTCGAGTATTTTGTGCTTTTCAACGTTGATAAGATATTTCTTTCCTCTTGCGAAACCTCCCCAAAGCATGAAAACTATATTGTTTCGTTTTTCCGATAGAATTCTTATCACGTTATCTGTGAACGTTCTCCATCCCAAATTGGCATGTGAGTTGGCTTCGTGAGCACGCACCGTCAGTGTGGCATTTAGCAGTAGCACACCTTGTTCTGCCCATCTCTGAAGATTGCCCGTCATAGGGACGTCTGCTCCAACATCGTCTCTTATCTCCTTAAAGATATTTTGCAGCGATGGTGGAAACTGAACACCGTCCATTACGGAGAAGCTCAGTCCGTGAGCCTGCGATGGTTCGTGGTATGGGTCTTGACCGATTATTACCACTTTTACTCGATGAAATGGGCATAAATCGAACGCGTTGAAGATGAGTCTGGCAGGAGGATAGCAAGTGTGGTTTGTGTATTCCTCTCTCACTTTCGCTGCCAATTCAGCGAAGTAAGGTTTCTGAAACTCCTCGTTCAGCACCTCGCGCCATGATTGTTCTATCCTCACTTCCATGTCAATCGTCAATCAATAAGGCATCTGCCTGTCATCTCTTCGGGTTGAGGCAGCCCCATAATGTGTAGTAATGAAGGTGCGACGTCAGCCAGTCTGCCATTTTCTACTTTTGCATTTTTCTCATTTGTAACGTAGATAAATGGCACAGGGTTGAGTGAGTGTGCTGTATCTGGATTGCCTTTGTCGTCGATAGCGTGGTCTGCATTTCCGTGGTCAGCGATGATAATCGTTTCGTAATCGTTGGTTGTTGCAGCCTCTACAACTTGCCCCACACAATCATCGACAGCCTTCACTGCGCGTTCTATTGCCTGATACACTCCAGTGTGTCCGACCATATCGCCATTAGCGAAATTAACAACGATGAAATCGTAGTTTTTCGAGTTGATGGCTTCGATTAGTCGGTCTTTCACTTCGTAAGCCGACATTTCTGGTTTAAGGTCGTAAGTAGCGACATCTGGGCTTGGCACGAGTATTCGGTCTTCACCTTCGAATGGTTGTTCTTCTCCTCCATTGAAGAAGAATGTGACGTGTGCATACTTCTCTGTTTCAGCTGTGTGCAGTTGTTTCAACCCAAGCGATGAAAGATATTCGGCAAGTGTTGTTTTGACATTTTCTTTTGGGAAGATGATGTTCAGTCCCTTAAACTTATCGTCGTAGATAGTCATGCAGAAGTATTGCAGGTTTGGGATTGTTTTCATTCCCTCTTCTGGCATATTTGTCTGTGTCAGTACTTCAGTGAGTTGTCGTGCTCTATCGTTGCGATAGTTAAAGAATATGACGACATCGCCCTCTTCTATTCGTCCGTCAACACCTTCGTGGTGTATTGGTCGTATAAATTCATCGGTTTCATCGCGGTCGTAACATTCTTGCATTGCCTCTGTTAGGTTGCTTTTTTCAGCTCCGATACCATTTACAAGGATGTCGTATGCAGCTTTTATTCTGTCGTAGTTTTTATTTCTGTCCATTGCATAATAACGTCCTACGATTGATGCTATCTCTGCTCCGTTTTTCTTGCACACCTTTTCGAGTTCGTCAATGAATCCCTTTCCGCTTGTGGGGCTGGTATCTCTTCCGTCCATAAAGCAGTGTACGAAAGTGCGAGTCAGTCCGTACTTGTTGCTTATTTCGATGAGTTTGTAAAGGTGATTTATCGACGAATGTACTCCTCCGTTGCTTGTCAGTCCCATCAGGTGGAGTTTCTTTCCCGTCTGTTTAGCATATTCGTAAGCCTTTATTATGGCTTCGTTTTTTTCGATAGAGCCGTCTTTGCAGGCGTTGTTTATCTTCATGAGGTCTTGGAAGACTATTCTTCCTGCACCTATGTTGAGGTGTCCCACTTCCGAATTGCCCATTTGTCCGTCGGGCAGTCCTACGTTTTCTCCCGATGCGAGCAGTTGTGAGTGGGGCATAGTAGCGTTCAGGCGGTCGAGATTGGGTGTCGGAGTGTTGTAGATGACATCTCCTTTTCCTTTGTCTCCGATTCCCCAACCGTCGAGAATCATGAGTAATGCTTTTTTTCGAATGTTCATATATTCTGTTTTATTAGTTTATTGTAAATTTCTGTCACTTCTCTTGCCACGTCGTTTCCTTCAAATCTCCGTATATACTCTTTCGATTTTTCCACACATTCTCGACGTTTGTTTTCGTTTTCGATAAGTGTTGTTACTGCCTCAGCCAATCCCTTTACGTCGTCTGGATTGACGTAAATGTTTGCTGGTCCTCCTGCTTCTTCGAGGCACGAGCCAGTGCATCCCACAACAGGCAGTCCGCTTTGTATGGCTTCGATGATAGGTATTCCAAATCCTTCATATCTTGATGGATATACAAATGCTTCAGCCGACTGATAGAGTGCAGGCAGATGGTTGTATGGAACGTGGTTGAGCAGGTGTACACGATGCTGCAACGAGTGGTCTTTAATATATGTTTTTATTTTTTCGGTGTATTTAGTATGTCTTCCGACTATTACGAGTGATAGTTCTTCGGGCATGAATTGTAGTGCTTTCACAGCGAGCAAGGCATTTTTTCGTTCTTCTACTGTTCCTACTGTTAGCACATATCGTGGTGGGAGGTTGTATTCTGCGTGTACTGTTTGCATTTCTCCTTCCGATACTGCTCTCAGGAATTGGCTGCCGAAACTTTGATATACCACGTCAATTTTTTGTTCATCCACTCCTCCGAGTTGCATTATGTCGCGTTTAGTACATTCTGAGATGGCAATTATTCTGTCGGCTTCCCGGCACGTTGCGAAAAATTTCCGCTTGTATATCCATACGTCTATCGGGTTGTAGTACTCTGGATGTCGCATGAATATGAGGTCGTGTATAGTCACTACGCTTCGTATTCCGTTTCTTCGCAGTCCTATCGGCAGTTCTCCTGTCAGTCCGTGGTAGATATCTACTCTGTCGTTTTTCAGGTCTTTCACTATACCTTTTGTTCTCCAATAGTCGCGTGCCAGTCGTGAGCGTGCATTTCGTGGATATACGAAAAACATATTTTCGGTTTCTGTCACTTGGCTTCTTAGCCTCTCTTCGCCGCTGTCGGGTGCGTATAGGCGCATCTGCCATCCGTCGGCTGCAGCGATTGGTTCGAGCGAGTTGACGAGTGTTCGTGCGTATGACCCCAGTCCTGTGGAGTTGCGAACTATGCGTTTAGCATCGTAGCCTATAATCATTTGTTTTCAGGTTTTGGTTTTTCCACCACTTTTCCATTAACAATGGTAAATCGTTGGTTGAATTGTTCGCGTGTTCGTTTCCATCGTTTATGGCTCCATAGCCATAGTTCTGGCTGACGGTGTATGGTTTCTTCGAGCAGTTGGTAGTATTTGTCGGTTATTTCCCAATTGGGTATGTCTTTTGGGTTTTCAGCTATCAGTCGTAGTCGGCATACATAATATCCTCTTTTTACGCGCTGCATATCTCCATAGAAGACAGCTTCTCCTGTGGCTTTCGATATTCGTTCTGCTCCAGTAAGCACTGGCGTGTCGTGATTGAGGAAGTCAACCCAGTGGTGGATATTTTGCCACATTGGTTTTTGGTCGTAAAGATATCCCATTATGTGGCGTTTCCCTTGTTGTTGCCATGATATTATTTGTCGGAGTGTGTCTTTCATAGGCACTCCTACGGCATTGTTTTTTTCCCTCATTCGAAGTGTTAGTCGGTCGAATATTTGGTTTTCCAGAGGGTGGTAAATTTCTCCACAAACTACTTCTTTGTCCACCCAATACGGTATTGTCGATATGAGTTCCCAATTGAATGTGTGCGACAGCAGTAGTGCTACCGACTGTCCTTGTTCGAGCACTTGGTTCATTTCTTCTACTCCCTCGAACTTTATTCGTCGCATGGCTTGCTTCTTGCTCATCGACATGAGTTTTACCGTTTCCACGATATAGTCGCAGAAGCGGTGATAGAATTTCAGCATTATAATGATGATTTCCTTCTCGTCTTTTTCGGGGAATGAGTCGTGCAGATTTTTTAGTATTGTTCGTCTGCGATAGCGTATGAAGTCTGCCAAAATGAGAAACATCAGGTCGGAGATGACGTAGAGCAGTCTCAAAGGCAGCAGTGATAGTCCGTACCACACGCCGCTTATGATGTAATATAGTATTTTATTGATTATTTTCTTCATTTGTCGTACATCAATTTATCGTTTACCATTCGGTACATGTACTGATATATGATAGCTTTCGTTTCGAGTTCCATTTTCTCTCGTGTTTCTTTTGGCATTGTCGCGATTATGTTTTGTTTCATCAGGCTATCGTTGAGCGTATAAACAGCCTTTGCCTTTTGCCCGTCGAACTGCATAATGTAGTTGCCTTTGACGTATTGATATGTTCCGTTTAGATAGTTTATGGCGTATGATTCTTCGGCTGGTCGATTTATCAGGTCGTATCCGAAGGCGAGATAATTCTTTTTATATCCTATGTGGTTGAGCAGCGTCGGCATGATATCGATTTGTTGTGCGATTGCCGTGCTACGTGCAGGTTCTATATCGCCCGACGGGTCGAAGATGATTATAGGTGATCTAAATCGTCCTATGTCGGTGGAGTATTCTGGGTGGTTGCTTTGGTTTGTGTGGTCGCTTGTCAACACGAAGATAGTGTTTTTGTACCATGGTTGTCGGCTTGCTGTTTCGAAGAATTTGCCTATTGCCATATCGGTGTATCTAATACACTTATGTATGGGCAGTTCTTCTTCCTTATACACATCCTTGTATTTGTCGGGTACGACGAAAGGGTGGTGGCTCGACACGGTGAAAACGGCAGTCATGAATGGTTCTTTCATTTCCGTCATTTTCGCGCAATAGTATTGTAGGAATGGTTCGTCCCATATTCCCCAGTTTCCGTCGAAGTCTTTGTCGCCTCCAAATCGAGGGTCGGCGGCATAGTCTTGCCTTCCGTAGTAGTTTTGAAATCCCACTTTGTTGGCGAAAGCCATAAATCCCATAGAGCCTCTGTTTGCTCCGTGGAAGAATGCTGTTTGATATCCCTCTTTGCTCAATAGTCCGGCTATACTTGTGTATTCGTTCATTGATGCTGGTGTCAGCACGAATGGTTCAACCATCATTGGTATGCTCGATAGTACCGATGGCATACCGTCGATTGACTTCTGTCCATTGCAGAACGAATGTTCGAAGGTGAGGCTTCGTTCTATCAGTCGGTCCACATTTGGTGTGTAGCCTTTGTATTTTCCCCCTTCGAGTGTAGTATTGAGTGCTCCGATGTATTCTCTTCCGAAGCTTTCAACAATGAGTATGACTATGTTTTTTTTCTTTTTCGTTTGGTTGTCGTTTGCTATTGGTGTTTGTATAGGGCTGAAAATTTGTTCAGCCTCTTCTACCGATGCGAAATAGTTTGGCACGACGAATACGCTTTTTCCTATCGTACGAAGTAGTGCAAATGGTGTGTTTAGCACCGCTGCGCAGTCGATTGGTCGTTCGACGTATTGGTTGGCATTGTTGATAGTTATTGGTCGTATGCCAGAGCCCAGTCCGCCTCTGCATGCACCTATTGCGAGTGGCACGGTGATTATCATTGCTACGATATATGTCAGCGTATAGCGCAGTCGTTGTTTTCGTGTTTTTATGTTTTTGGCAAGTGTTGTAGGAGTGATATAAAGTCGCCACAGGGCGTAAATGAGCAGTATTCCGAGAATGACGAGATACCAGTGGTTGACGAATTCTTGCAGGAAGATGCTGCCTAAATTGTTGTCGTTTTTGAATTCGGAGAATACCGATGTTGTTGTTCTTCGCAGTGTGAATGGGAAATATACGGCATCGCATAGATTTACGACTACTGCCAGCGAGTTAACTACTACGAATATCCATTTTTCTATTTTGTGTATTATAGGTGTTTCTTTCCAGAAGAGTGGGAACAGCATTATGACTATATACAGTGAGTTTGTATATACTATTGCTGAGCGGTCGAACATGTATCCTCCTTTGAATATCTGCCATAGGCTTTGTGCCGACTGGTGTGCGGCAAGGTATTCGTAGTTTTCGAGTATATATGCCAATCGACAGATGTTGTACACCACAAATATTGTCAGCAGGTTTACTATGAGTGCCACGATGCTATTTCTGCATCGAGTATAGTTTCGAGTAGTATCCATCTTGTTTAATGAGTTCTTCGTGAGTTCCTCTTTCTACTATTTGTCCGTCGTGTACGACGCATATTTCGTCGGCGTTTCTAATAGTTGACAGTCTGTGTGCGATAGCTATTGTTGTTCGTGTTCGCATCAGTCGTTCGAGTGCATCCTGTACGAGTCGTTCGCTTTCGGTGTCGAGAGCTGATGTTGCTTCGTCGAGTATAAGCAGTGGTGGGTTTTTTAGAATGGCTCTTGCGATGCTCACTCGTTGTCGTTGTCCTCCGGATAGTCTGCCTCCGCGGTCGCCGATATTGGTGTCGTAGCCGTGTTCTGATGCTGTTATGAAGTCGTGTGCATTGGCTATTTTTGCGGCTTCTTCTATTTCTTGTTGTGTAGCGGAGTCAACTCCGAATGCTATGTTGTTTCGGAACGAGTCGTTGAAGAGTATTGCTTCTTGGTTTACGTTTCCTATGAGCGAGCGCAGGTCGTCGATTTTCAGTTCCCGTATGTCAATGCCATCGATGAGTATTTGTCCTTCTGTCACGTCGTAGTAGCGTGGGATTAAATCTACGAGTGTTGACTTTCCGCTTCCGCTTTGTCCGACGAGTGCTATTGTCTTGCCTTTTGCTATCTTCAGATTGATGTTTTTCAGTACGAGGTGGTCGCCATATCCGAACGATACGTTGCGGAATTCTATCTCGTGTGAGAATCCTCCCTCTGGCAGTGATTTTGGGTTTACGGGGTCGTGTATGGTCACTTCGGCTTGTAGTATCTTGTCGATACGTTCCATTGAGGCGAGTCCTTTGGGTATGTTGTAGCCAGCTTTTGAGAATTCTTTCAGCGGATTGATTATCGAATAGAGCATTACGAGGTAGTAGATGAATAGTGGACCGTCGAGTACTTTATAGTTTAAGACGAGTATTCCTCCGAACCAGAGCACTATGACAATCATTACTGTGCCGAGGAATTCGCTCATGGGGTGTGCCAGTTGTTGTCGTATGTTCACTCGCATGACGTCGTTGCGGTAGGCTGAGTTGACGTTGTCGAACTTGTCTGCCATTTTCTTTTCTGCCGAGAAGGCTTTTATTATGCGCAGGCCGCCGAGAGTTTCTTCTACCACGCTCATCGTGTCGCTCCACAAAGCCTGTGCTCGCATTGATTTTTGTTTCAGTTTTCGTCCCACGAAGCCCATGAACCAGCCCATCAATGGTACGATGAGCAGTGTGAATGCGGTCAGTTGCCAGGAGATGAGCAGCAGAGTGGAGAAATAGAAGATTATGAGTATGGGGTTTTTGAAGAGCATATCGAGCGACGACATTATCGACGTTTCGACCTCGGCGACGTCGCCACTCATTCGCGCTATGATGTCGCCTTTGCGTTCTTCGGAGAAGAAGCCGAGCGAGAGGGAAGTGATTTTTCTATATAGTTGGTTTCGAATGTCGCGCACTACTCCTGTGCGTATGGGCATCATAGTGGCTGATGATAGGAAATAGGCTCCTGTTTTCAGAAAGGTCATGAAGGCAAGGAACAGCCCTATGATGAGCAGGGTAGTGGTCTGACCGTATTCAGATATAAATCCAGCAACGTAGTAGTTCATGTTGTTCATTGCCACGTCGGTCAGGTGGTTCCAGTCCCAAGCCATCAGTTGGGGGGCAGCCTGAGCGTCTTTGGTCTGAAACAAGATGTTGAGTATCGGAACGAGGGCGGCAAACGAGAATATGTTCAGCACAGCCGACAGCACATTGAACACTATCGACATGACTAAATATCGCTTATATGGCGGCACAAATCGCCGCAGAACCTTTAGGAATTCCTTCATCTTAGGGCAGTGAGTTTCCGTTTACGCGCGCAAAGGTACATATTATAATTCACATTCGTTGCAACTTGACCGACGAAAAGAAAAATTCGTCGAGGAAACAAGCCGCCGACCGTTCTCCATTCGTTTGAAAATCAGAGTGTTACGAAACCGATTTGGAAAGCACGTCTTTTCGGCTCGAAAAGCATATCTTTCCGCGTCGGAAAGCATATCTTTTCACATCTGAAAGCATACCTTTCCAAATAGAATAAAATAGACATTGAACCCAAAAACGCAGAAGTATGGATTGAAAGACATAAAAATCTTTGTCCGATTAGGTAAATTATACTATCTTTACAGCCGCAATCATGAAGGCAGAAATTACAACAAGTATAAACAAATCAACTATTAAACAATTCAAAAAACAAAAACTATTAAACATTATGAAACGTAATTTTATTCTGACAGCTTTGATTTTCTGCAGTGCAGTGATAGGCTTTGTCGCGGCTAAAGCAGCGCCAGTAGATGCCGAAATGGCACGAATGATGGCGCAAAAGGCTTTGAAAAAACAAGTTGGCAACGACCAGTTAGTGCTGGCACAGTTTAGCCAAAGAGCGCGGGCACGCTACAGCCCATCTTCCACCACTGCACCATTCTATATATTCAACGTAGGCGAGGGCGAGGGCTTCGTCGTCATCGCAGGCGACGACCGAGCACCGGCAGTACTGGGATATGCCGACGAAGGACAATTCAGCTTCGACGATATGCCCGAGAGTATGGTAGCGTGGCTCGACATGAACGCAGCATACATGGAACGAATATCGCAAGGCGGAGCATCTGTAACCAAGACTTACGCACCAGGAACACCAGTGGTGAAACCTCTGCTCGGCGATATCGTATGGGGACAAGACGACCCATACAACCAGAAATGCCCAACCTACACAGAGAACGGAGAGACAAAACACTACTATGTGGGATGCGTGGCAACAGCCGCAACACAGATAATGTATTATCACAAATGGCCTAATCAAGGAACAGGATCGAAATCGTACACCATGAACGGACAGACGCTCTCGGCAGATTTCGGCTCTACCACCTACGAATGGAATAAGATGGTTGATGACTATCGCAACACCACCACTACGCAGGAGCAAGACGATGCCGTCGCAACAATCGCTTCACACTTCGGTATCGCAGTAGAGATGTCGTACGAAAAGGACGGTAGCGGAGCCAGTTCGGTTTATGTACCAATAGCCCTTCGCGACTATTTCGGATACACCGACAAGGTGGTTGTGGTAAGGCGCGACTACGTTTCGTCGGAAGAATGGATGAACATCATTAAGCGCGAACTCGACCTCCGACGCCCAGTATATTACGGTGGAACAAGTGAAAACGGACTGAGCGGACACGCATTCGTCTGCGATGGATACGACGACGCAGGCTATGTGCACATCAACTGGGGTTGGTACGGAAAGGCAAATGGCTACTTCCTCGTCAATCACCTCGACCCCGACTACCTCGGAGAAGGTGGTGGAACAGGAGGATTTAACCGCTCGCAAGAAGTAGTCATAGGCATCCAACCAGCCCATAGCACAACCGAACTGCAACTTTTCCCACGTATCTACGGCATAACAAGACTGTCATGCGCTTCGTTTGGAACCGATTTCATGCTCATGACCTTCATAGAAAACTATGATAACGCACCATTCGTAGGACAATATGCAGCAGTAATAGCAAAGAACGGAGAAATACTCAAAGTGCTCAAAGAGGAAGAACTGACAATAGACGGCATAAAAGACTTCAAGACGGGATACACAAGCGTCACGATGAAATATATCCCAGTAGATGCGACAGGCATTGCCGACGGCGACTACGAAATAAGATTAGCAGTCAAAGGAACAGGCATAAGCGACTGGATGCTACTCAGACATTCCAACGGACTATCCGACCACGCAACGGCAACAGTGGAAAACGGAAAACTCAAGAACATAGAACAAGTGTATTTCCACCCCGACGTGAAATTGCTGACACAACTAAACCCATTAGGAGAAGTATTCGCCAAAGGAGCAGCAAAATTCAAAGTGACACTCGAAAACCGCTCAAACAACTTCGATTTGCAGAACGTAGTAATACGAATGACATCGGCAGACGACAGCGAAAAACAATACGAAACATCGCATTACGTCAACGTATATAACGGAGCAACAGAAACACTGACCATAGTAGTGCCGCTCGACGAAACAATGGAAGAAGGAAAATACTTCGTGACAATGCACGAAAAGAACCAAGAGGCATACCCCTTCGACGACTCAGAAGTAGGAGTAGGAGAGTTCACACTACTACCCGAGAAAACCGAACCATACCTCCGACTAAACGTAGCACCGCTATGGTCAACAATAGAAGGAGAAGTGAACGAAGTGGAACAAGGCGAATTGGTCAACATACTGGTAAGCGCACTCAACTATGGAGCAACAGGAGAGGCAACAGCAATAGCACGATTAGTAAACATAGATAATCCCGACGAAAAATTTATCTTCCGTCAAAACTCAACAGAAGTGGAAAAAGGAAAGAACGCAACACTCGCATTTAGCCGACGAATACCGGTTGACCCAGGAACTTACAAAGTAGAAATTGCATACCTCGACAGCGAAGGAAACGAAAGAATAGATACCGACTTCGACGACACCCCAACAATAATTAAAGTGGTTAAAAACGAAGACAATGAACTGCTGCGTATCGTTGATTTTGAGTTCCCAACGCAAATAAAAGAGAACACACAAATAGTAGGTAAACTGAAGCTGGCATCAGACGAGGGATTCAACGGCAAAGTATATGTCCGCGTAAGACCATACACACTCTTGCAGGGCGAATTGGCATGGATGGGAACAGCAAACATCACTGCCGGAAACGAAGCATCAGTAGAATTTAAGTACACACCAAGTCTGCCAAAAGGAAAATATCTAATCATGATAGAAGGTAAAGTCGGAAACAACGACTGCGCTGTAGGCGGATACAAAAACGGATACCGACTCGTGGAAATCATAGGTGAAGAAACAGGAATCAACGACTATCAGACTCCAGAATTCAACCAACAAACGCAAATCTACGACCTGCAAGGCAGAAGACTAAGTCAGAAACCAAAGCAAGGCATATACATAGAAAACGGTAAAAAGAAAGTGGCAAAGTAATTTGCACAAAAAATCAAAAATAAATAAATTTGCATGACGAAGACAGAACGTCAAATAACAACACAAAACATTATCCCTATGAACAATGCAGTAATAACATTCCCACTGCCGGCAAACGAGCCAGTAAAAGCTTATATGCCAGGTTCACCAGAGCGAGTAGCACTGGAAAAAGAGTTAGAACGCCAAAGCAAAACAGTCGTTGACATCCCCATTATCATCGGAGGAAAAGAAATACGTACTGGAGACAAAGGCGAAATAACATGCCCACACGACCATAAACACGTGCTGGCAACCTACCATAAAGTAGGAAAAAAAGAAGTGGAACTCGCAATAAAAACAGCCATGGAAGCATGGCAGCAATGGAGCCGTACACCATGGACAACAAGAGCAGCCATCACAATGAAAATGGCAGAACTGCTCGCCACGAAGTACAGACCAATAATGAATGCTGCAACAATGCTCGGACAAAGCAAGAACATCTATCAAGCAGAAATCGACTCGGCTTGTGAAACAATAGATTTCTTCCGATACAACGTACACTATGCATCGAAAATCTATGCCATGCAGCCAAAAGATGGAAATATGCAGCTCAACCAAACCGAATACCGACCACTCGAAGGATTCGTACTCGCAGTAACTCCATTCAACTTCACAAGTATCGCTTCAAACCTCTGTATGACACCAGTGCTGATGGGTAACGTGGCATTATGGAAACCATCGACAACCGCACTGCTGTCGAACTACTATCTGATGCAACTATATAAAGAGGCTGGACTACCTGACGGAGTAATCAACTTCTTACCTGGTAGCGGCGCATTGATAGGTGAAGTAGCAACCAAATCACGCGACTTTGCAGGAATACACTTTACCGGCTCAACAGCAACATTCAAGAGCTTGTGGCAGCAGGCATGTGGAAATCTCGACAAGTATATCTCATATCCACGTCTCGTAGGAGAAACAGGAGGAAAGGATTACATATTCGTACATCCTTCAGCCGACCCAAAAGCAGTGGCTACAGCAGCATTCTGCGGAGCGTTTGAGTTCCAAGGACAAAAGTGTTCGGCAGCATCGAGAATGTATATACCAAAGAGCCTGTGGAAGGAAGTGCTGAAAGACGTGAAGAAAATGGCAAAAGAAGTGAAGATGGGCGACGTCATGGACCCAAAGAACTTCATAAATGCTGTTATCGACAAAGCTTCGTTCGACAAGTGTAAGAAATACATCGACCATGCCGAAAAGGCTAAAGACGCTAAGGTAGTGATGGGAGGTAAGTGCGATAAGAAGAAGGGATGGTTTGTTGAACCAACCATTATCGAAACCACAAATCCACACTATAAGTCAATGGAAGAAGAAATCTTCGGTCCTATTCTCACTGTCTATCCATACGACGATGCTAAGGTTGACGAGACTGTTGCACTCTGCAACGAAACATCGCCTTATGGTCTTACAGGTGCAGTGTTTGGCCGCGACCGTTTGGCTGTTGAACGTTTGACGGAGAAACTCTGCTATACAGCAGGTAATTTCTACATCAACGACAAGCCTACAGGTGCCGTAGTTGGTATGCAACCATTTGGTGGAGCGCGTGCATCGGGTACAAACGACAAGGCAGGAGGCGAATTTAACCTCATTCGCTGGATAATTCCACGAGTAATAAAGGAGACTCTTGTGTCGCCAACCGATTACAGATACACCTATATGAAATAGAATTTCATTAGTGCCTATGACGTCTGTGGGCAACGTGGAGGCTGTCGGGCGACATCCAAGATGACTGACCATGGTGGTTATAGGCACTAAAAACACAAATAAAACAATAAATTATTAATCATCATTATTGAATATGCTACAACCTTGTGAGGTCAGCGTTTCTTCCGAGACGGGTCGCCTTCGGGCGGTGATGCTTCATCGTCCAGGTCCCGAAATAGAGCGCATGACTCCTATGAATGCACCCCACGCTCTCTATAGCGACATACTTAACAAGCCGATTGTTGACCGCGAATATGCTAATTTTTGCGGTGTTTTAGAGAAGTGGGCAAATGTTTACTACATTGAAGATATTCTCACAGAGTTGCTTGAAGACGAAGAGCGCAAGCAGCAAATCATCAGTGACAGTATCTTCTATTACAGCAGCCGCCCGATTAAGCAGGCAGGTAATGCCGATGAACAGGTTTATAACCAATTGATGGGCATGGATGCTGCAACGCTTTCAACGGCACTTATCGAGGGATTAGAGAACCCTAAGTGGGACGGGCTGTCGGAGAATAGATTTCTGATAGAGCCTCTCTATAACCTGTTTTTCACTCGCGATGCTTCTTCGACAGTGTTCGACAGAGTGCTAATCAACTCTATGAGTTTCGATGTACGTAAGCGGGAGACTATCATTCTTGAAGCTATTTTCCATCATTTCTTCAAGGTGAAGACGTTGAATGCGATGACTTGGAATGCCAATGCTCACACTGAGGGTGGCGATGTGCATATAGCCGCTCCTGATTTGCTTTGTATTGGCGAGGGTATTCGTACGAATGCAAAGGGTATAGAGTATCTTGCTCAACAGTTTGCGAAAGAGCGCAAGCATTTCAACATACTTGTTCAGGAACTTCCCCATTATCCTGAATCGTTCATTCATCTTGACATGGTGTTTACCTTTTTGGGCAAACATCGATGCATGGTGTTTGAGCCTATGATTAAGAAGGAAGGCATCTTTGCCGACAAGGCAACTACCCTTATCAGCATAAATGACGGCAAGATAAGTTATTGTCGTATGGACAACATTGTCAAGGGTCTTCAATCGCTTGGTTGGGACATAGAGCCTGTTGTAGGTGGCGGTTGTGATTCGTGGATGCAAATGCGTGAGCAGTGGCATAGCGGTTGCAACTTTTTCTCGATGGGCGATAACAAAATTATAGGCTATGAGCGCAATTTCCATACTATCGAGGCTCTCGACAAGGCTGGTTTTTCGGTGCTCAAGGCTGAAGATATCGTTTCTGGTCGTGTCGATATGAACGACTACGAAAGTTTTGTGGTTACCGTTCCAGCGTCAGAACTGCCTCGTGCTGGTGGTGGTGCTCGCTGCATGACGATGCCATTGCTTAGAGAATAGATATAGAAAAAGAGGGACATGACCTTTGGGCGGGTTCCTCTTTTTTTGGATAGTTAAATAAGAAAAAAACAGATTTTTAATCTCTTAATATATATAATGTATAGTAATTAACCGATTTTTGTTATCTTTGCGAACAAAACCAATAGTCTTATGCAGAAGAATTTGATTTCCATTACCGATTTGACAAAAGACGAAATCCTATCGTTGTTGAGTCATGCCAAAGAGTTTGAACAGAATCCCAACCAGAATATCCTTGAAGGAAAGGTTGTGGGTTCTTTGTTTTTTGAACCCTCTACCCGTACTCGTTTGAGTTTTGAAACGGCAGTAAACCGTTTGGGTGGCAGAGTGATTGGTTTCAGTGATGCCAGCACTTCGAGCCAGTCGAAGGGTGAAACGCTGAAGGACACCATTATGATGGTGAGCAACTATGCCGACCTTATTGTCATGCGACATCCTCAAGAGGGTGCTGCCCGCTATGCCAGCGAGGTTTCGAAGGTGCCAATCATCAATGCTGGCGATGGAAGTAATCAGCATCCGACGCAGACGATGCTCGACCTCTATACCATCTATCAGACGCAGGGTACGCTCGAAGACCTTACCATTACTATGGTTGGCGACTTGAAATACGGTCGAACAGTCCATTCGTTGCTTGAAGCCATGCACTTCTTCCGCCCGAAGTTCAAGTTCGTAGCGTGTCAAGAACTGCGTATGCCAGAGCAATATAAGCAGTATTGCAAGCGTCTCGGCATAGAGTATGAAGAGACTACCGAGTTTAGCGAAGACATTATCAACCAGACCGATATCCTCTATATGACACGTGTTCAGCGTGAGCGTTTCAGCGACTTGATGGAGTATGAGCGTGTGAAGAACGTCTATACGCTCACTGCATCAATGCTTAAGGGCTGCAAGCCCAATATGCGTGTGCTCCATCCGCTGCCTCGTGTGACGGAGATAGCACAAGACGTTGACGACACTCCGCAGGCTTACTACTTCGAGCAGGCACGCAACGGACTATATACGCGACAGGCAATCATTTGCCGCGCACTGGGAATATAAATGTTGACCACTCCCCTCGCGGCAGCGAAAGGGCGGCAGAACCATCAGTGTAAACATACAATAAGGAGCATTCCGACAATCAGAACATTAATAATCAGACAGATATGAAACAGAAAGAAATGGCTGTTGCCGCATTGTGCAACGGCATTGTAATCGACCATATACCATGCCAGTCGCTATTTAAGGTAGTAAATCTTTTGGGACTCGAAGGCATGGAAAACAGCGTGACCATTGGTAACAACCTCGACAGCGGCAGTATGGGACGAAAAGGTATCATCAAAATAGCCGACGTTGACCTACCCGAAGAAACCCTCAACCGCATAGCCGTAATAGCACCTCACGCGGTAATCAACGTCATACGCGACTATGAAGTAGTCAACAAACACGCCGTTGAGCTGAGCGAAGAACTCATCGACATAGTAAAGTGCAACAACCCCAAGTGTATCAGCAATAACGAACCGATGCGAACACGCTTCCACGTCGTTGACCATGAACACAACACTCTGCGCTGCCACTACTGCGAGAGAATCGTTTCGCAAAGCGAAATAAATCTGAAGGGATAAAACACCCAATTCCGAAAGCAATGCTTTTCGAGTTGGAAAGCATAACAATCCGAGTCGAAAAGCACGTCTTTCCAAATCGGGGGTCTAACTATCTGAAAATCAATAGTACCCACCTCCGATGTGAAAAATTTGCCCCATATTCTTGCTAATTCAAACAAAACGACTAAATTTGCAGCCTAAAAACCATAAAATCACATAATTAAACTATTAACAACTATGCCAAGAAGTTTATCAGGAAGAAGCTTCCTCAAACTGTTGGATTTCACAACAGAAGAAATTCAGTATTTGTTACAACTCTCTAAGGACTTCAAAAACCTTAAGCGTACTAACACACCACACAAGTATCTCGAAGGTAAAAACATCGTGCTGCTGTTCGAGAAAACCTCTACCCGCACACGTTGCTCTTTCGAAGTAGCAGGCAACGACCTCGGAATGGGTGTGACCTATCTCGACCCAGGTTCGTCACAGATGGGCAAGAAAGAGTCGCTCGAAGACACAGCAAAAGTGCTCGGACGCATGTTCGACGGCATCGAGTATCGCGGTTTCGACCAGCAAATCGTTGAAGACCTCGCAAAGCACGCAGGAGTACCAGTATGGAACGGACTGACAACCGACTTCCACCCAACACAGATGCTTGCAGACGTGCTCACAATAGAAGAAAACTTCGGCTACTATAAAGGACTGACAATGGTCTTCATGGGCGATGCACGCAACAACGTGGCTAACTCACTCATGGTAGTATCAGCAAAACTCGGTATCAACTTCGTAGCTTGCGGACCTAAAGCAAACATGCCCGACAAGAAACTCGTAGATACCTGCAAGAAGATTGCAAAAGAAAACGGTTGCACAATCACACTGACCGACGACGTGAAGAAAGGCACAAAGAATGCCGACGTCATATACACCGACATCTGGGTATCAATGGGTGAACCAGATGAAATATGGGAAAAACGCATCAAACTGCTCAAACCTTACCAAGTGAACGACGCAGTAATGAAGAACGCTAACCCTAACGCCATCTTCCTCCACTGCCTGCCATCGTTCCACGACCTCGAAACAACAATCGGACAAGACATCCACAAGAAGTTCGGACTGAAAGAGATGGAAGTGACCGATAAGGTGTTCAGAAGCAAACAGTCGAAAGTATTCGACGAGGCAGAAAACCGCATGCACACCATCAAAGCAGTAATGTACGCAACACTTAAATAAATACAAAAAAAGAGTTAGAGCAAAAGGAGTTAGCCGGAAATGCTCGGCTAACTCTTTTTATTTTTCCTTTTGAACGAAAAACATCAATAAAAACAATACCACGACAATGAACAAACGTCTTGTAATAGCTCTCGGAGGAAACGCATTAGGAAACACACCAGAAGAGCAATTGGAACTCGTTAAAAACACAGCATCAACAATCGTTGACCTCGTAGAAGAAGGATACGACGTCGTTATAGGTCATGGAAACGGACCACAAGTAGGTATGGTAAACCTCGCATTCGCATATTCAGCAACAAACGGAGGAGGAACACCTGCCATACCATTCCCTGAATGTGGAGCAATGACACAAGGCTACATAGGCTACCACCTGCAACAAGCAGTAGGAAGAGAACTCGCACGAAGAGGAATCGAAAAACCATGCGCAGCAGTAGTCACACAAGTAGTAGTCGATGAAAAAGACCCAGCATTCCAAAAACCAACAAAGCCAGTAGGAATGTTCTACACAAAAGAAGATGCCGAGAGAATAGCAAAAGAAAAAGGATACACATTCGTAGAAGACGCCGGACGCGGATATCGACGAGTAGTGCCATCGCCACTACCAACGAAAATCGTTGAACTGCCAATCGTAGAACAACTTGTAGAACAACACAACGTGGTAATAACCGTAGGTGGCGGAGGCATACCAGTAGTAGAGCGAGGAAAAGGCGACTACGAAGGAGTAGCAGCTGTAATCGACAAAGACAGAGCCAGCGCAAAGCTCGCACTCGACATGAAAGCAGATATGCTCGTCATACTAACAGCAGTAGAACAAGTAGCAATCAATTTCAACAAACCAAACCAGCGAAATCTCGACACAATCAACATAGAAGAAGCACGACAATACATAGCAGAAGGACACTTTGCACCAGGTTCAATGCTACCTAAAGTAGAATCGTGCATAAGCTTTGTAGAAAATACAAACGGCGGACGAGCACTCATCACGTCGCTCGAAAAAGCACGAGAGGCACTGCAAGGAAAAACAGGAACAGTGATAACACGATAAAAGCAAAA
>CAMOVK010000024.1 GCA_946627325.1 uncultured Prevotella sp.
CGTTTCTGCATGATTATCCTACCTGTATCGATATCGTGGTCGAGAAAGAAGGTGGTCACTCCTGTTTCGCGCTCACCGTTGATTACAGCCCAATTGATTGGTGCTGCTCCACGATACTGCGGTAGGAGTGCTGCGTGAACATTGAATGTACCTAATTTGGGCATTGCCCATACTATTTCGGGCAACATACGAAAAGCCACTACTACTTGCAGGTCTGCGTGATACGACTCAAGAGCTTCGAGAAAGTCGGGGTCTTTCATCTTCTCGGGCTGCAATATGGGGATTGAGTGTTTGAGTGCCAACTGTTTGACTAGTGGTTGCGAGAGCACGCTCGCGTGACGACCTACTGGTTTGTCGGGCTGTGTCACTACGGCTACTACGTTGTATCCTCCATCGATGAGTGTCTGGAGTGAGTGGGCTGCAAATTCGGGGGTGCCCATAAAAACAATTCGAAGGTCGTTCTTGGTCATTTGGTCGATGATTTTGAAATGTTTTATTCTGTAGAATAGTCAGCCACCAATTGTCGATAGGTGGAATACATCTGCATACGGTCGATATATCCAAGCAGTTGCCTGTCGGTAGTGACCACAGGTAGCACGTTGGCGCCAGAGTGTTCGAATGTGCTCATTACATCTTCCATCTTGTCGTTTATGCCGAGCAGTGCAGGAGGCTGGCTCATCAACTGGCTTACATGGAAGTGGTTGTAGAGTTCGGTGCGGAAAATTATGTGGCGTATCTTGTCAAAATCGACCTCTCCGAGCAAGTGTCGTCCCTCGTCGAGCACAGGCAGCAGACTCGTGGTGTTATTGCTTATTTTATCAACAAGGTCGCGAAGCGTCATGTCGGGGGTAGCATAGGTGAAATCTTTGATTATGAGCGACTCCACGTTCATCAGCGTTAGTATGGAACGGTCGGTGTTGTGCGTAATGAGTTTTCCCTGTCGTGCCAGTCGCATACCATAAATGCTGTGAGGCTCAAAGATATAGATTGTGAGATAAGAGCATACGCTTACTATTATCAGGGGTATAAACAACTGATACCCACCAGTGAGTTCGGCTATAAGGAAGATACCTGTAAGCGGTGCGTGCATCACACCAGCCATGACTCCTGCCATACCAACTAAGGCGAAATTTTTCTCGGGTACATAAATGCCACCAATGTCGTAGATATTCCAAACGCGGGCGAAGAGGAAGCCGCAAAAGGCTCCTATAAACAATGAAGGCGCAAATGTTCCACCACATCCACCACCTCCATTGGTTGCCGACGTAGCAAAGACCTTTGTAAATAGCACGAGTGCAACATAGACGATGAGT
The DNA here is from genome assembly GCA_946627325.1 of uncultured Prevotella sp. Lineage (GTDB taxonomy): Bacteria > Bacteroidota > Bacteroidia > Bacteroidales > Bacteroidaceae > Prevotella. The sequence goes on from CAMOVK010000024.1 coordinate 1,314, forward strand.
AAATTGTCGCTACCATAGAAAAGTGAATTATTGAGCAACTCGCCCCATTCTGCATTTGACTGACCATTGAGCAATATGTTGATACTGGTATATCCTTCGCCGTAAAGCGATGGGAAAAGGAAGATGAGTGTGCTCAGCAATAGTCCGCCTGCCACTAACTTGGCATATCGATTGTTCTTCAGACGGGCAAATCCGTTCTCGCATAGTGTCATCATGCGCACGAAATAGAGACTTACTAATCCGCAGGCAACTCCGAGCAACACGTTAGGTGCGATGCGCTCCACAGTCCAAACATTGTCGAGGTGGAAGCTGAAAAGAGCCTCGCTACCTACGAAAATATACGTGAAGCAAGTGGCTGTGACACTGGCTATCAGCATAGGCAGAAGCGATGCCATAGTGAGGTCAATCATCAATACTTCCACCGTAAACACCAATCCTGCCATCGGGGCTTTGAACACGCCTGCTATGGCTGCTGATGCTCCACAGCCTACAAGTAGCATCAACGTGCGATTGTTCATCTTGAACAACTGTCCGAGCGTGCTACCTATGGCAGAACCTGTAAGAACGATAGGTGCCTCTGCTCCGACAGAGCCACCAAAGCCGATAGTAAGAGCCGAAGCTACAACCGAAGTCCATGTGTTATGACGCTTTAACCTACTTCGCTTTGCACTTATGGCATATAGAATTCGAGTAATACCATGACTGATATTGTCTTTCACGATGTATCTGACAAAAAGCATGGTAAGGTAAATACCTACAACGGGAAAGACGAGATAGAGCCAGTTGAACGAGTCTTCTGAAAAGCGCGATGTCAGCAACCAAGCGATTTTATCAATCAGCCAGTGAAGAAGAAATGCAGCCACTGCAGCAAAAAATCCAACGCAAAAACTCAGTATCAGCGTAAACTGACGGTCGGAGATATGCTGCTCTCGCCACGTTATAAAGCGCTCTAAAGAAAGACTCTGTTGTTTGTTCATTGTCGGATAATTTTAACCTCACCAGATTCCGTCAATCGAATGATGCTCGATGGTGTGTGTTTCTTTTTTTCTTCTCGTCGCGATGTGCACACATAGTCAACTGCATCGATTATCTCTTGCTGTATCTCGACAAAACGGGCGGGAGTTGGCTTACCGCTGATGTTGGCACTTGTAGAAACGATTGGTTTCTGAAAACGATAGCATAATTCGCGTGAGAAGAGGTCGCGCGTCACTCTAACAGCTATAGTTTGGTCGTCGGCTATAAGGTTTTCTGCCAGTCCGACTGGCTTGTCGAGTACGAGAGTTGTTGGTCGTTCGGCATATTCGATGATATCCCATGCCACTTCTGGCACCCCGCGCACATAGCGTTGCAGACGCGCATCGCTATCTACAAGGCATATCATTGCCTTACGCTCGTCGCGCTGCTTTATCTCATACACTCGCCGGACTGCATCGGCATTAGTAGCATCGCAACCTATCCCCCAGACGGTGTCGGTAGGATAAAGGATTACTCCACCCTTTCGCAACACGTCGATAGCCTGCTTAACATCTTTGGTAAAAAAGGTATTGCCTATCTTTTCTTGCATAATTTGGTCTTTATTTATTTCATCTCCTCTGAGCCCTTACAATCGGCTGCCAAACGAATATTGCGCATCAGTCCTTCATACTTTGCTCTCTTGACTGCGCTACCCTTAAACAATCGCCTATAGTCTTCTACATTCAGGCTCTCCCAATCGGATTGTTTCATCTGCAGAAAATCTTCAGATGGTCGTAAATGTTCTTCCTCCGTAGGGAGGGCAAACCTGTTCCACGGACAAGCCTGCTGGCATCGGTCACATCCATAGACTACATTTCCCATCTTCGAGGCTATGTCGGAAGGTATATCGTTGCGGTTTTCTATCGTCTGATACGACAGGCATCTACGAGCATCGAGACCTGCCCTTCCCTCAGTAATTGCTTGTGTGGGGCATGCATCAAGGCACGCTCGGCAGGTTCCACATCGCGATTTCATGGGCTTGTCGTAGTCCATCTCCACACTAACAAATACTTCGCCTAGAAAAAACATACTGCCTCTGCCTGGAATTATTAGTTGATGGTTACGCCCAATCCAGCCTAACCCTGCCTTGACAGCCCAGTATCGCTCAAGGACTGGTGCTGTATCGCAGAACGAGCGAGTTGTTATCTCATCGTTCACATCATTATCAAGACTTGAAGCACCGTTTGTCTTCGTTCTTTCCAAAAAGTCGGTTATCGACTGTTCGAGTTGTCGGAGACGTTCTCGCATAAGGTCGTGATAATCGCGCCCATAGGCATAGACAGCAAACTGATACTCATCAGCACTGATTTTTTCTTTCGGTGCATAGTTCATTGCCACACTGACAATGCTCTTCACTCCGGGCATCAACAGCGAAGGATTAAGACGCTTATCGACATTTCGAGCCATATAATCCATAGAGGCATTACCGCCACAGGAAATCCACTTATCCAAAAGAGCGGCTTCCTCAGCATCGACCCTATGGGCAGGGGCTATACCACAAGCATAAAAGCCGAGCCTCTGCGACTCGGTTTTTACGAAAAGTGATAGTTTGTCAGTCGAATATCTTAAACTCATAGCCTTCTTTTTGTAACCATTCGATAGACTCAGGAAGGGCTGTTTGCAACTTATCAATACTTTTTAGCGAGTCGTGGAAAACTATTATTGAGCCATTTCGCGTGTATTGTTTCACGTTTTCTACCACATCGGCAGCTGTTAGTCGTTTGGAATAGTCACGCGTTATGACATCCCACATAACTATCTTAAAGGCGTGTTTCAGCCACCAATATATAGAGAAGCGCATCCATCCGTAGGGTGGACGAAAGAGATGGGCGTGAATTAGTTCGTTTGCTTTATGCGTATTGATTGCGTAGGTTACTGTCCAATGCTTAAATGAGCCCATATGGTTGTACGTGTGGTTGCCCACTTGGTGTCCCTCTGCCACTATCCGTTCGAAGAGTTCGGGATGTTTGGCTACATTATCGCCCACCATAAAGAATGTGGCTTTAACTCCGTATCTCCTCAGTGTGTCGAGAATGAAAGGCGTAGCTTCGGGTATCGGTCCATCGTCGAAAGTGAGATAGACCGAATGTTCGTGCGGATTCATTCGCCACAAGGCTTTAGGATACAGCCATCGAAGCCAAAACGAAGGGTGCTCTATTATCATTGGTTACCCTATTGTTAATTGCCAATCTTTGCTTTTATTCGGTTTTCAAGTGAGAGATAGAGTTTATCGTACTTATTTGCCAACTCTTGATCAAACATATCTACTGCTAAAATAGTTTCGTGAAGGATGTAGAGATTGCCCGACAATTCAGTCGTATAATTTCTAAATCGGTTGTTGCCCAGCGAGAGATAGTAATCCACATACTGAGAGTTGTTTTTCCATAACTTGTCAGCCACATCGCGCATTTTCTTATAATTCCCGAGCCTACCATAGGCTTTTATCAGTTCGATTGCACCATTATAGTAGGAAATAGGTATGTTGTAGTCGGGAAGTTCTCGTTCCATTTTTTCGAGCAATCGTGCTGCTTTGTCGTTTTTGCCTTCATTGATAAGTTCTGTTGCTACGTCAACGAAGAGATTGCGATGCACATGACACATACGCATGATTGTCTCGTCGATATAGATACCTGGCTTGCTCATGCCGCCAAATCGGAACTTATTCATCATGGCATTATAAGAACGTTCTGTATCGATGGTTTTGGCTCCCTCTTTCTTTGTGTTGAAAGGAGTTATGCGGAAGGTCAATCCCTCGCGTACGAAATTGTCACCGAGATTCATGAAGTTTTCGCTTCCTACGGTAGATGCTACATAGAGCGGTCGAACCCAGTTGGTGTTAGCTATCATTTCGAGCATCATGAGGTCGCCCTTGCCGAGTGCACGACGATTGCCAAAGGAGATTTCCATCTTTTCGGGTATGCTATCCTGAAGCAACATACCACTCTTACGCAATGCTTCTTTGTCTATTGTCACATAAGCTACATCTGTAGGAATTACTCTATAATCTGAATCGGGATTTCGAGCCCAGTACTTCAGAATGTTTTTCAACTCGAAAGGATCATCGCCATAATTCTTTTTAGCCTCTTCGGGGTTTGCCTCGTAGTATTCGATTATTTCTTGTTTTAAGCTACTGTCAATCTCTATAGAGGTATTTGTTCCCTCGCAATAGTCGATACGAGGCCAGGTGATAGGCACTGCAGGCGAATCGTAGGCAGGACGTTTCATCTGGTCGATATACCAATCGGTCTGTAAATAAGAGAGGTTGCAGACGCGAGCATCTGTTCGTATTCCTTCAACATCTTGACAATACCACAATGGGAAGGTATCATTATCGCCGTTAGTGAATATAATAGGATTGTTTTCGGCTTGAATTGACATGAGATAGTTTTGTCCGAAATCGCGACAAACATATCTGTCGCTACGGTCGTGGTCGTCCCACGTCTGTGATGCCATCTGTACAGGAACTATCAAACAAAGCAGTCCTATGATTGTCGCTGCTATCGTTTGCATCTTAGCACTCATTGCCTGTTTCTTCTTATTGTTTAAGTATGTACGGAGAAGGTCGAAGATGGCGACTACTCCCAGTCCACACCAAATAGCATAGGCATAGAACGAACCTGCATAGGCATAGTCGCGTTCGCGTGGCTGACTGGGCGTCTGATTCAGATAAACAACGATGGCGAGTCCAGTCATGATAAAGAGGAACAATACCACCCAGAATTGGCGAATACCTCGTTTACCCTTGAATGCTTGCCAGAAAAGTCCTATTAAGCCTAAAAGTAAAGGCAGACAATAGAACACATTGTGTCCCTTGTTGTTCTTCAAATCGTCGGGGAGCATATCTTGATTTCCAAGTCGTGCATTATCGATGAACTTGAAGCCTGTCAGCCAGTTGCCATGTTGGATATCGCCATGTCCTTGAATATCGTTCTGACGACCTGCAAAATTCCAAAGGAAGTAGCGCCAATACATCCAATTGCATTGATAGGATACAAAAAACTTAAGATTTTCGATTTGTGTTGGAACCTTTATTGTTGCTCCTTCATGATAATTTGAAGGACGCTCTGTTCCTCTCACACCACCAACGAAATTTCCATCTTGGTCTTGTTCACCTCCAAACCATTGTTCATAAGCTCGCGAATGTGTTGGCGACCACATTCGTGGGAACAACATATTCTGAGCATACTTAGGCTGGTCTTTATGGTCAACTATAAAATATCGGTCGGGCTCCGACTGATTGGCCTTTTCGCGTCGCTGATATATCGGTGCTCCATTTTTCATTTCTACTCCACCCTCATCTGAAACCTTATATTCAGAAGTATAGGCTTGTCCGTAGAGAAGCGGTCGATAGCCATACTGGTCGCGGCTGAGATAGTTTCCAAGAGTGAAGATGTCTTCAGGTGAATTTTGGTCCATTGGAGGATTGGCAGACGAACGGATGACTATCACTGCATAGCTCGAATAGCCCACCATTATCATCATCAGACAGAGTAGAATAGTGTTTTTTAGTCGGGCTGTTACCAATGGACGCTTGTCACGTTTCAAATTGAGCACATAAACGAGTACGGCTATGACAACAATTCCTACAACCACTGCCGACCACCCCCAACCATAGAAGGGGATACCCAACAAGCTTATAGCCACGACGAACGAGAGGTTTTGGCGCGTTTGGCTATGCTCAGTGTAACTCTCATACACTGCCCAAATAATGGCTATTGCAAGAAGGGCTATATAGACGTATAAGCCTGTCGAGAATGGCATATTAAGAGTATTGACAAACAATAACTCAAACCAGCCACCGACGGTAATTACTCCTGGTACCAGTCCGTACAACACCCCAGCCACAATGACAAACGAAACCACCAGAGCAATGATAGAGCCCTTAACATCGGCTTCGGGGAAACGTCGATAAGTGAAAACGAGTACTATGGCTGGTATGCACAACAGGTTGAGCAAGTGAACACCTATGGACAAACCTGTCATATATGCTATCAGCACGAGCCATCTATCGCTGTGAGGTTCATCGGCATGTTCATCCCATTTGAGAATGAGCCAGAACACGACTGCCGTAAAGGCTGACGAGTAGGCATAGACTTCGCCCTCTACTGCAGAGAACCAGAATGTGTCTGAGAAAGTGTAAATCAACGCTCCAACCAGTCCCGATGCCTCTATGGCAATAAACTTGGCGGTAGAAAGATTGTCCCAATTTTTCACTATCAGTTTGCGTGCCAATATCGTTATTGTCCAAAACAAAAACATTATACACGCGGCACTGAGCAGCGCACTCATAGTGTTTACCATTTTAGCTACGAGTGTAGGGTCGCTTACCAACTGAGTAAAGAGATTTGCAGTCAGCATGAAGAAGGGTGCACCTGGTGGGTGACCTACTTCAAGTTTGTAACCCGTAGTGATAAATTCTGGGCAATCCCAGAACGAGGCAGTCGGTTCTATCGTTAAGCAATAGACTGTCGCTGCTATGACAAACGTAAGCCAGCCTAAAGCATTATCGACTATTCGGAATCGTTTCATTTTAGAGTTAAAGATTAAATATAACTAATTAAAACTATTATCTATACTGATGGTGGTATTTACAAACCTGTTATCTCAAAGATTATTCTATTTAATTTGCTTACTTATACGAATTTGTCCGTCGGCTAATGTTTCTTTCTTTATAACAATGCCGTCAGTAAATGAAGGTTCTACTCTACGTCCAGCGATATCAACATATTCAGTATTTATTACCTCTTGAGCAAGAGATATAGACTCGACGGCATTAGGATTGCGAACAAGTCGTGGTTGTGTGTATTGGAAATAAGGAGCGTAAGAGTCCTTTTCCGAATTGAGCAGGACATATCTTGTTCCCTGATACTCACCTGTTTGGCGATTATAGTCTAATATAAGTTCTGCAAGAGCGTCTGTGCCAGCAATGAGACTGGCAAAATATAGCTTATGCTCGCCATCCTCATCACTGTAAGGTCCATAGTATTGACCAGACTCAAGGACAGCCTCTTCGCCATTGAAAGTACCTTTTACCCATGCTTCGGGGAGGAATTCACACATTCCCTGTATGTAAATTTCAGAGCCATTCATTATGCCCACTTTTGCAGGGAGATTTATGTCGGAGTACTTAAAACCATCTTCTGTATATTCTACCTTTGTTGCAGTGTAAGTATAGTCTTGAGTTTGAAGATTTGTCGGAGGGGTTACTACCTGCTGTGCCATACAAGCTACTGCGAACAAGAAAGCAACAAATAAAGATGTTATTTTTTTCATAGTATTATTTGAATAGATTGTTAAGTTTATGTTTCATATTTAATAATTCAGCCGCCAAATGTACGTTTTTTTTATGAAACATACATCCTGCAAGTTTGTTTTTTTATAGAAATAGTCCTGTCACATACAACAATGCCGCATATCGGAATGCTTTTCCGATGAAAATACTGAACGAAGTAATCCATGGATTAGCACGCATCAATCCTAATACCACCGATATGGCAGAGCCCAATACAGGTAGAAATGTAAACACTCCCATGATGGCTCCTCGTCCTTTCATAAATCGTTCGGCACGAGCCATCTTTTCGGGTTTTATTCTCAAATATCGTTCTATCCACTCCATCTTACCTAATGTTCCAATATAATAATTGAGCATTGTGCCAGCCCAGTTGCCAATGGTAGCATATACAGCCAAAGGAAATGGTTTCAGACCAGCTGCTGCAAGTCCCACAATGACTGCCTCGCTGCTAAAAGGAAATATACTACCTGCTATGAAAGCGGCTACGAACATACCCCAATAGCCATGCGCAATGATTTGTTCTATATACCAATCCATAGGTTGTAAATAGTAAATGATGTTATTGCTATGCTGATAAGAATAAAGTAGATATTTGTAAATCGAGTGTGTGTGAGTGCCACGAAATGGGCTACGAGGGGGCTAACACACACAGCCAGGATTCCCATCAATCCGTAATAGAGAGCTGGTTGAAGAACTATTCCAATGAGAGCAATGGTTGCAATTAACATAAAAGCGTTGTAGAACATTCGTGTTCGTATCTTATCACGAAATCCACTACGCAGATAATGAATTACACCAGTCACATACAAAAGGGCTACGAATGCAAACACAACTATTTCCTGACGACTAAGCAAACGTATATCAGCAGGATTACAGAAAGTGATTAACGCTCTAAAATGTTCAGTGAAAAGACTTATTTGCCCAGCATAGACCACTCCTACGATGATAAACCAATACGGGGTAATCAGTCCGAGCAAAGATGCTGAGAAAGTTTTCTCATCAAGGCTATATATGTAGAAAATCATAACAGCCCACAATGGTGGCACCATATAGAGTATATGAACGAAGAAAAGACTTCCTATAGATATAATCAAGAAAGCCAAATAGATTGTTCCTACTGCCCAATGAGTATGATAGGTTGTGAATGTGAGTGTAAAAAAAAGTGTTATCGATAATGCTACGACAGCAAATTGGAGGTTTCCTGCCAACGAAGGCATCATACACAACAACGCAATAAAAGTACAGGAAACGGTGCGACTATATATTCTAAGAAGTGTTTGTCTGTTGTTTAATTCTGCAAGTAAATAGGTCGTAACTGCCAAAAGCAATGCAGACAACCACTTGCTATTGGAAAAACCATCAGCAAGAGTTAGCACCACCACTATCGCTACTCCCATAAAAGGAAGTAGAAAGCGGCTTTCGGCTATACTGTTTTGCAGTCGTTTCGGCATCAATCTAAATCTTTTCCGATATCGGAACGGAAGTATTTGGCTGTAAAATCAACTGTTTTTGCTTTATCAAAACTACGCTGCAGGGCTTCATTACGATTATTACCATAGGAAGACACTGCTATTACACGACCGCCAGAAGTAACTATCTGCCCATCAACAAGGGCTGTTCCACTATGGAATACGACTGTATTATCAGTCGATTGCAGTCCTGAAATGGGGAAGCCTTTTTCATATTTCTGCGGATAACCTCCACTCACGAGCATTACACACACTGCCGACCTTTCATCGAAAACCACCTCACGACTGTTCAAATTACCAAATGCTACTCCCTCGAACAAATCGACCAAGTCGCTCTTCAAACGCAACATGACCGTTTCGGTTTCAGGATCGCCCATACGGCAATTATATTCTATAACCATAGGATTGCCATCTACATTCATCAATCCAAAGAAAATAAATCCCTTGTAATCTATTCCCTCGCTCGAAAGACCTTCAATAGTTGGACGAACTATGCGGGTTTCTACTTTTTCCATCCATTCCTTTGTTGCAAAAGGAACTGGCGAAACAGAGCCCATGCCGCCTGTGTTAAGTCCTGTGTCGCCCTCACCTATTCTCTTATAATCTTTTGCTTCGGGGAGAATTTTATAATGCTTGCCATCAGTAAGAACAAAGACAGAACACTCTATTCCTCTCAAATACTCCTCTATAACAACTCTTGACGAGGCATTTCCAAACATTCCCGACAGCATTTGGCGCAACTCGTGTTTTGCTTCATCTATATTGTCGATAATGAGTACACCCTTGCCCGCACATAGTCCATCGGCTTTCAAGACGTAAGGAGCGTTTAGGGTATCCAAAAAAGCGAGTCCTTCGTCAACCTGATTGGCTGTGAACGTCTGGTAACGAGCTGTTGGTATGTTGTGGCGAAGCATAAATTGCTTAGCAAAATCTTTAGACCCTTCGAGTCGTGCGCCCGACTTTGAAGGACCGATAACTGTTATATGGCGAGTGCTATCGTTGCTTTTGAGAAAGTCATATATACCATTTACTAAAGGGTCTTCTGGTCCTACTACAACCATATCGATACTTTGTTCTAAGCAGAACGACTTGATTGCTTCGAAATCGTCGGCTTTTATTGCAACATTTTCTCCAACTTCATTTGTCCCAGCATTGCCCGGTGCGATAAAGAGTTTTTCGGTTTTAGGACTTTGAGCGATTTTCCACGCCATGGCATGTTCGCGACCACCACTGCCCAACAATAGTATTCTCATAATGGTTGTGAATTTATTTGATTACTGTTCTTTAATTCTTCTCTATCTTTGACTTACTGACTGCTTAATTATTTCAAATAGTCTTCAAAGTACTGTGTTATGCGTTCATGGAGATGTGTGCTCTGATGACCTCGCATATTGTGTGGCTCGCCAGGATAAACATAAAAATCAGGTTGAGTACCTACTAAATTACATTCGTGAATAAACTGCAAACAGTGCTGGGGTACAACCGTCGCATCGTTCATTCCTTGAATGATTTGCAGTTTGCCCTTCAAGTCCTTTGCTCTTTTTATGAGGTTTGTCTTGTCGTATCCTTCAGGATTTTGCTGCGGGGTATCCATATATCTCTCGCCATACATTACTTCGTAGAGCGACCAATCGATGACTGGTCCGCCAGCAACTCCTACCTTAAACGTCTCGGGATAGTTCGTCATGAGTGAAATAGTCATAAATCCACCAAAACTCCATCCGTGAACTCCAATGCGATTTACATCAACATAGGACAGAGACTTCAGATATTCCACACCTTTCATTTGGTCGCGCATCTCCTCTTGACCAAGTTGACGGAAGGTGGCTTGTTCGAACTCAAGACCTCGATCTTTCGAGCCACGATTATCGAGAATGAACACTACATAGCCCTTTTGTGCCATATAGGTTTCCCATCCGCGGCTATACCAATTCCATCGCGCCTCAACATTGCGAGCATGAGGTCCGCCATAGACATATATCACAGCTGGATATGAAGCCGAAGGGTCAAAGTCTGTGGGCTTTACCAAACGATAGTAGAGGTCGGTAGTACCGTCTGCGGCTTTAATAGAGCCACAAGAATACTCAGGCACATTGTATCCCTTCCAAGGATTTTCGGCTGAGAAAAGCTGACGGCGAACGGATTTCGACACGTCGATAACGTCGATATTACGCGGAACATCGGGTTCGGTATAGTTGTCGTAAATGAATGTTCCAGAGGCTGACAGCACACTGCTATGTCCTCCATCGGCTTGATAAACATTTGCGTGACAGCCTTTACCATTATCCAAGAGAGTGCGTTTACCAGTCTTCTCATCGACTGCAAAGAGGTTGTTTTGTAGAGGATGACATTCGTTAGAAAGTATAATAATCTGACGTTTTGATTTGTTGAAACCTAAAACGTCAAGAACAACGAATTGTCCTTTTGTCAGTTGACGCAATTCTCTGCCTGATGTATCGAAGAGATAGAGATGGTTGTATCCATCTTTTTGACTTTGAAAGATAAACTTCTTATCGTCCCATGGTAGGAAAACGATAGGATGCTGAGGCTCTACGTACTTATCGTTGTGCTCGGTGTAGAGCACTTTCAACCGTTTGCCTGTCTGCGCATCATAGCTTACGAGCTGCATATCGGTTTGGTCGCGATTAAGCTCTTGTATGTAAACTGTTCGCGAATCGGGACTCCACGATATGTTTGTAAAATATCTATCGGTAGGGTCGCCAGCGTCTAAATAAATTGTTTTTTGCGTCTTCAGGTCGTACACCCCGACCGTTACCTTATGCATTGCTTCGCCTGCCATCGGGTACTTGTCGGGTTCAAGGGTTGCTATACGGGTAAAGGTATTCACCTGCGGATAGTCTGTCACCATCGATTGGTCCATACGATAGAATGCGAGCAATTGTCCGTTTGGACTCCAAAAAGTGCCTTTATATATTCCGAACTCATCACGGTGCACACTCTTTCCATATACTATGTCACGGCTTCCGTCTGTAGTAAGTTGTCGCTGGTTTCCTTGTTCATCGCCAACATAGAGCTGATTGTCCTTGACATAAGCCGTTGCTTTCGACACAGGACACCATTCGGCAGCCTCATCACCTACTCTACCACTACTCCATATCTGTTTCTTGGCCTTCCAATCGACGAGTATGGTCTCGTATCTGTTACCGAGATAAACTACAGGTCGGTCGGCATAGGGAAATTCTGCGTTCATTAGATGGCGCACGAAGACAGAGTCGTTGCTACCTATCCATGAATTGATTTCGTCAAGAGTGAAAAGGGTTGTCTCCTTGCCACTCTTCTTATCCACCATCCTACATTCTTCTACATCGGTGCGAATGAGACAGTCACCCCACCAGGCATAATACTGATTTTTTGCAACCATATTGCGATAGTTGCGTCCGCCGTAGTTGAGGTCTTCAAGAGTAAATTGTTTTAACTGTGCCATTGCTACTGTTGCTATCAATAACAAGAAAGTTGTCAGAAATGCTTTTGTTCGTTGATGATGTGTCATTGTTTATTGAGTTTTTATTTGTTTCTTTTTCCTCTCGTAGGTTTGTCTGAGCGAAATGGTTTGGCTTTCATATTCCTTGTGTGCTTTCTTTCATCGTGTGTGTTTCGTTCGCGTTCTCGTTCGAGAGAGTGAAATCGGAATGTCAGGATGTCAGATGCTTCGTTTTCGGCTTTTTCTGCTAAACGTTTCTTAAATTCGCGATTTTTCTTGAAACGATGTTTTTCTGACATAATTCGCTTTTCTTCATCTGTCTTTACAACTCCTCCTTCGCTGCGAAACTGCTTCATTCTGCCATCAAACATTTGATATTTTCTGAATTCACATTCGAGAGCGCCATTAAAAACGGGAATTTTTATCGATGGTTTGAGTCCTATTTGAGCAAAACACTCTTCGCGATAGCTTAGTATCCATGCATCGTTTCCGTCAAATGCGTGCTTCAATCGTTCTCCTATCATGCGATAGGTGTCGAACAAATTATTTGTAGAAATGCGTTCTCCGTATGGCGGATTTGTAACTATAATGCTTTTTTCTGCAGGCTTTTCAAACTCGCGGAAATCGCGCTGTTCTATGGTTATGTTTTCAGCCAGTCCTGCTGCTCGCACATTGAGGCTCGCTTTCTTGACAGCTTTCATGTCAATATCGTAGCCATAAATATGATGTTTGAAGTCGCGTTCTTTTGACTCATCGTTGTAAATTTCGTCGAAGAGTTCTCTATCGAAATCGTTCCACTTTTCGAAAGCATATTGCTTACGGAACAGACCTGGCGCCATATTGCGTGCTATGAGTGCTGCCTCTATAAGGAATGTACCAGAGCCACACATTGGGTCTATGAAATCGCAGTCACCGCGCCAACCAGTCATGAGTATCAACCCCGCTGCTAACACCTCGTTAAGGGGGGCTTCTACAGACTCCTGACGATAGCCACGACGATGCAACGACTGACCAGAAGAGTCGAGCGACAGTGTGCATCGGTCTTCAGCAATATGTATATTCAATAGCAAATCAGGATTGGCTACCGATACATTAGGACGCTTACCTATTTTTTCGCGGAAATAATCAGCTATGGCGTCCTTAACTTTATATGACGCAAACATCGAATGACGGAACTCTTCGGCAAAGACAACGGCATCGACAGCGAAAGTTTTCATTGGATCAAGATATTTCTCCCACTCCACTTTCTTTACTTCCTGATATACTTCATCGGGGGTTTTTGCCTTAAAATGACAAATCGGTTTAAGGATTTTCAAGGCTGTGTGGAGTTCGAAGTTTGCGCGATACATCATTTCTTTATCGCCCTTGAACGACACCATTCGACGACCTATCTGTACGTCGTCGGCTCCTAAAGCATTCAGTTCTTCAGCCAAAACATTCTCTAAACCCATGAAGGTCTTGGCTATCATTTCGTATTTTGTATTCATCGGTTGTGACTATTTTCCGCTGCAAAAGTACGAAATTATCTATAATGATATCAAAAATACTCCTTAAACTTTCAGTTCTATACGGAAGGTTGTTCCCTTACCAAGTTCTGAACTCTTTACGAAGATGCGTCCATGATGATATTCTTCTACAATTCGTTTAGCCAAAGAAAGCCCAAGTCCCCAACCTCGTTGCTTAGTAGTAAAACCTGGTCGGAACACATTTGCAATGTCTTTCTTTCGAATTCCTTTTCCATTATCAGAAACTTCCACCACAACCCTATCTGTCAGAGCTTCAATATGTAGAACAATTCTTCCGCTTCCTTCCATTGCATCGACTGCATTCTTGCACAAATTCTCAATAACCCACTCGAAGAGCGATGAGTTTAACCTCACGATAACATCATGACGGGGAAAGTCCTTAATCATCTCAACCTTCTGCGATGTTCGTCGATTCATATAATCAACAACGTGATCCATCACCTCTTTGAGGTTTGTCGGAACGGGCTCGGGCAATGAACCTATTTTGGAAAAACGATCAGCTATAAGTTGAAGCCTACGCACATCGTTCTCCATTTCAGGTATGAGAGTATCTTTGGGATAGGTTTCGCGAAGTATTTCAGTCCATGCCATCAAACTCGATATCGGTGTACCTAATTGATGAGCAGTTTCTTTAGACAGTCCTACCCACACTTTATTTTGTTCGGCGCGTTTTGAAGTAAGTAACGCAAATATGGCAACAACCACAAAAATCACTACAACACCTAACTGAATATAAGGCCATCGCGACAAGCGTTTTAGCATTATACTATCATCGTAACAAACTGAAATAAAGTCTTGTTCGCCAGCGTTTTCAGCGTTGCCGTTAAAGCTTTTTACGTCGTTGTTGTCAAGTTCGTCTCCAGAAGTTAAGTCTATCTTTATTACCCGCCCTTTCTCTTGTAATGTTTTACCTATTAGCGTGGCTTGGCGCAAACTATCAGCATAGTCGGTAGCATGCATTTCTACGTTACGAAAAGTTGTTGCCTTACCGCTCGAATCCATAACAATCACAGGTATCGTATGGTTTTCGTTGATAACTTTCAGAACAAGATTCAAATCGGTTGTTTCGTCGGCATTATTGAACGAGCGCATTGCCTCTGCCCACACTTCCATACGATTGCGTTCTTCTGTATATAAATCGCGAACAAGGAAATGGGAAACAACGAGCGAAACGACAGCAATAAGCACAGCTGCCACAACGAGAAGAATCTTCACTCTACGTATCTGGTCTGTCCATTTCATAACAAAGTAATAACGCAAAATACATGATATTATTATATATGTATAATGTGTAATTATACGAACTGTTTTTCATATCGGCAAAAAACTGTCATCTCGAAAAAACCAAAGAAATTTGTCTTTTTGCTCAATCACTCGTAGTTTTAGATAAACTACTCTCGCTCGAAAAAACCAAAGAAATTTGTCTTTTTGCTCGCTTACTCGTAGTTTTAGATAAACTACTCTCGCTCGAAAAAACCAAAGAAATTTGTCTTTTTGCTCGCTTACTCGTAGTTTTGCATTTGATTATGGCTGAGCAAAACACATTTCCCTTACTTCGTATATTGGCGGAACGTTATGAAACTGCTGACTTTCTCACAGGCGATCCTTCGTGGTTCATGCATCAAGTCAGCGGCAGACAAAATCAGGAGGCTATGGCTTTTGTTGCCTCTTGTTTAAGCTATGGCAGCAGAAAACAGTTCATGCCAAAAATTCAACAGATATTAGACTATAGTAAAGGCGATGTAGATAATTATATTAGAGAAAAACGCTACGAGCCTCACTTCAAGAAGAATGATTCTACTTGTTTTTATCGTTTGTATTCAACGGGTAAGATGCGTGATTTTTTCGATGCCTACAATCTTCTTCTACTTTCCGATGGTAGTCTTGGCAAATTTGTTGAAGCGAGGGCTGGCGATGGTTTCAGTGCTCTCTGTGCTATCACCGACTATTTCTCCAAACAAGGGTTAAGCGTTATTATCCCTAAAGATGTCAGCTCGGCATGTAAGCGTATCTGTATGTTCATGCGCTGGATGGTACGCAGCAATTCGCCAGTTGACCTTGGACTATGGAGTACCTTCATCGACAAACGTTCCCTGATAATGCCTCTCGACACCCACGTAGTAAATCAATCCCACAGACTCGGACTCATTGACAGCAAACAAACCTCAATGCGCACGGCACAAAAACTTACTCAAACAATGCTTGAAGTCTTTCCCGACGACCCTTTGAAGGGCGACTTTGCTTTGTTTGGCTATGGTATAGACGTTAGCTCAAAATAGGTATTGACTGATTTAGAATAAACACACAACACCCGTAATCTGTTAAAGCAAAGGCTTGAAAATCATAATAACGGAGCAAAAAGGCGAACTATTGATTCCCATAGTCGATTGATAAATGGTCGCTTGCTGATAACCTTCACATCGTTGATAAGCACACTGCGGCGTAAATCTTCCAGAAAAACTTGTTTCATGCGTTGTGCCATATTCCTATCGTAGAAGAAAATGTTTGCTTCAAAATTGTTTTCGAAACTTCTGAAATCCACATTTGTAGAGCCACAAGTACACAAACTATCGTCTGAAATAAGCATCTTCGTATGATTGAAGGCTGCTTTGTAGAAATAGACTTTCACTCCCACGTCAAGCACTTGCATTACATACGAGCGACTTGCCCATTCTGGAAAACGTGCATCGCTGTGATATGGCACCATCAAACGCACGTCAACCCCTGACAGAGCCGCTGTTCGAAGAGCAAACAGAACAGTTTCTGTAGGCATAAAATATGGAGTTTCTATATAGACGTATTGTTTGGCTTGCTGTATGATGCTCACATATCCTTGCATAATATCGGGCGCTGTGCTTGTCGGACTACTTGTAACCACCTGTGCCATACAACTATTGCTCACATCGGCAGGTATTCGCGGGAAATAGTCATTTGCGACAATCTGTTCACGACTGACAAAGTGCCAATCGGCAAGAAAAACGTGTTGCATTCCTCTTACGGCCCCTCCACGCAAACGAAGGTGAGTGTCGCGCCAGCCAAACCGTTTGGTTCCACTGACGTAACGATCGGCTATATTCATACCACCTATAAAGCCTTCCACTCCGTCAACGATGCATATCTTGCGGTGATTACGATAGTTGACTTTACTTGTGAGCATAGGAAAGTGTACTGGCATAAAGGGGCGCACATCGACACCAGCATCGGTCATTCTTCTGAAAAACCTGTTTGGTGTACGCCAACAACCCACATCATCATATATAAGCCTTACTTCGACACCCGAACGGGCTTTTTCCATCAACACGTCAGCCACCTCATTGCCCAAATTATCGTCGTCGATAATATATGTAAGCAGGTGTATGTGATGGTTCGCAGCCTTGAGACTGGCTATGAAATCGGGGAAAAAGTCCTTGCCTGAAGTATAGACATCGACCTCGTTATGTTTATATATGTGTGCCCATTCTTGATGCGAAAAGAGTCGAATTAGTGGCAAGTGGTCGCCTATAGTCCCGCTTTCTTCATTTGCTTTTAAGGGCAACTCTATTTGTCCGTCAGCATTTACAACGTCATTGTGGGTTTTATTCTTTGCCAACTTTCCGTACAGACTGCGTTCTCTCATCAGTTGTCGATGACGTTTGCTGATGTTTTGTCCGAAAAAGATATACAATACTAAGCCAGCCACAGGTACGAGCGCAAGCACCATCAACCATGCCAAGGCTTTCGCGGGCTGGCGGTTTTCCATCAAGACCGTAACCATCGCTATTATGATAATGAGCGAATAGAGTGGAAGTATGAGCCATTGGAAATAGAGCATGATAGAAATAATCAGTTAATTATGTCTTTGCCGAGATTATTAGCGTATTTGTTGCGCTGTTCCATTAGTGTACTCAATTCTTGCATCAAAGACTCAATATCTTCTGGATTGTCAAGAGATTGTTGAATTTTTTTCTTTACGGTGCGCAACTGCATCTCTATTTGACAAAGTCTATAGTCAAGCAGCAGATGGCGAATTTTATGTAGGATGCTGTCGTCACTGTATTTCATTTGAAGGCTTTCGGTCAGTCGATATTCGTCAATACTCAGTTGGGTAGCAAGTTGGGAAATCTCTATATCGGGATGATTGATAAAGAACTTTTCCGCACTGAAACCGTCGTCATCCTTATGCTGATAGCCTTCTTCCAACACCTTATTATATATAGGATTGGTCAGCGGTATGGCGCCTTCATTTAGGTCGTAATAGATAAAATCCAAAACCGACAAGTCTTTTGTCTTTCCTTCTTCTACTTCCACGTCGTGGAGAATACGTTTTTCTCCGTAACGAACCACCATTTCAACGATGTTTCTTTCTGTTGTCTCTACAAGACTTTTTTCTTTGGTCGTACGGTCGAAGTGGATGTCGGCTGCCGTCAGTTTGTCATCTGGTTGATTAGTCGGTCGGTTGGTTGTCGAAATGTTTGACTGACCATCTGGTTGATTGACCGATTGATTGCCTTGAGTGGTTGTTTGATAACCCGGACGATTGCGCTCATCGCGTATAAAACGGTTCATCTGCGTAATAAGCGTTTGTTCGGCTATTCCTATACGATTGGAGCAATCCTTTATGTAAGTAGCTCTGATTATCGGGTCTTTGATTACGGAGATACTCTTTACTATGCTGCTTATAGCCTCGCTTCGCTTTATTGGGTCTGTAACACCTTTTAGCAAAACGTCGGTCTTAAACTGCATGAAATCCGTCTGATGTTCTTCGATATACTGTCGAAAGTCGGCTGCGGTATGTTTTCGTGCAAAACTATCGGGGTCTTCTTGGTCGGGAAGGAGCAAAACTTTTATATTCATTCCTTCAGCCAGTAGCATATCTGTTCCTCTCAATGCTGCGTGAATACCTGCATCGTCGCCATCGTAGAGGAGTGTGACGTTCTGAGTAAATCTGTGAAGCAGACGTATCTGATATATGCTAAGTGCTGTTCCTGAGTTGGCTACTACGTTTTCGATACCACATTGATGCATTGAAATAACATCGGTGTAGCCTTCTACCATATAAACTCGGTCTTCCTTTACTATCTGTCGCTTCGCTTGAAAGATGCCATAGAGTTCATGGTCTTTGTGATAAATGTCGCTGTCGGGCGAATTTACATATTTCTGCGCCACTCCTTTAGTGCGCATATCAAGCAGACGTCCACCGAAAGCCACTACCCTTCCTCCTACGCTTATCCATGGAAAGATTACTCGGTTGGAAAATCTGTCTATAAGTTTCTTTCTAACTGTGGCTTCATTCGTTTGTTCTTCATCTGAGCCTTCTTGCGCTTCAACGTCGTTGCCATTACGCTGGCTGTCTTCCACTTCATAGCAAAGACCTGTTTTCTGAAGAAATTCTGCCTTGTAGCCTTTCTTCTGTGCCTCATCGACGAGTGCTGTTCGCCTGCGCGGGGCAAAGCCCAAACGGAAACGCTCTATTATATCGTCACGAAAACCTCGTTGACGAAAATACTGAAGCCCTATGGCTTGACCATCGGCATCATTGAGAAGGATATTGTGGAAATAGTTGGCTGCCCACTCGTTGACAATCATCATCGACTCTCTCTCGGTCTGGGCTTGTCGCTCTTCGTCGGTCAGTTCGCGTTCGACTATTTCTATATGATACTTCTTTGCAAGCCAACGCAGCGCATCGGGATAAGTCATCTGTTCGTGCTCCATGATGAAGTTTACTGCATTGCCAGCCTTGCCACAAGCAAAACATTTATATACACCTTTTGCTGGTGAAACAGAAAACGACGGAGTAGTATCGTCATGAAATGGGCACAACCCTTTATAACTCGTACCGCGCTTGCGGAGCGAGACAAAATCAGACACTACATCGACTATGTTTGTAGCGTCAAGAATGCGGTCTATTGTCGGTCGGTCAATCATGTTTGCAGTGCGAAGGTACAAAGAACTGCGAACAAAACAAAAACAATGAAGCCAAAACTTTGCAGCCGAATGCGAATATGCGAAACGCATTATGTTAGTACATAATGAAAGACATACCTAATAACAAAATAAAACACGTTAGTAACAAAATAAAAATATGGAGAAACACTATTTTTCACGACAATGTATTAGACGCAAATACATTGCATCAGAGACCATCATTGTTAATGTAAAAAAGTATTTCGAAAGCGAATCACTGAAAAAGATCGCTACACTTTCACCGATGTCTATGACGTGAGAAGAGTTGGATATGACAATGAGAGTAAAAACAATAATTCAGGTATGGATCCAAGTAACCTCAACATCCAAGACCATGCCTCATTTGTTGATTATTGGAACGGCATTTCCACTGACAGATATTACAATTGGAACCAATTTTATACCTATAAATCAAGACCTTTTTCGATAACACCAAACCCATACATTGAAGATATTGTAGGAAAATTTCAAGCGATGTTTAATGAAGGCAATCGTGACTCGTTTGAGAAAGGTCTGAAAAATTTTGAAACTCTATACTACGATAAAACTCTCTGCCCCCCTCCGACCAGCCTTCTTCTACTCGGCAGACAATTTCTACCCGTTCTCGGGACTTGTGGGCATCGACAACGTGTTTGAGCGGCCGCTCGTATACAAAGACCCCAACTCCTCACGCAACATAGGAGTAGAAGCTTTTGCCCCGATGTCTTATAAGCCTAGCGATGTTGTATCTGTACCTTCCCGAGTGCGTCATATCAGCATTATTAATACGAAAACTGACGATGACATATACCTATAATGAGACGAATACCTCGACCAATGAGCTACCTACGAGCACTACAGATATTACCAGATATGGATATAGTACCAGGGCTTGCAAAGTCCGTACAGA
>CAMOVK010000025.1 GCA_946627325.1 uncultured Prevotella sp.
CTCTCGCTGCCTAATCGAAGTATAGTAGATTACTGGCTTAATTCTCTTACAAGGTGAGAGAACGAGACGTCGCTCTGGAAGTGTTTTTCCGAACTGAAGGGTTAAGCGGCGCAGAGACAATCGGAAATAGTCATGTCAGGCTTCGATGGCATGGTGAAAATTTAGAAGATAAGGTTGCAATTGGTGGTTCGGGTCTTGTTGCAACTCGAAAATGAAGTCCGAAATAAGCGTGTAGAAAGCATGTGGTTTCCCTGTTTGGACGAGGGTTCGACTCCCTCCAGCTCCACTCAAGAAATCAGTTTTGCAATCTCTTGACAATCAATCACTTGCACATTCAATTTGAAAAGCATGCCTTTTCGCGTTGGAAAGCATATCTTTCCGACTTGGAAAGTATGTCTTTTCGCGTTGGAAAGCATATCTTTCCGACTTGGAAAGTATGTCTTTTCGCGTTGGAAAGCATTGCTTTCCAACCACGACTAAATAAGTATCAAAAACGAGGAGGTTTTTTAATGGAAATTGTTCTCATCAGGCATACAAGTGTAGATGTTGTTCGTGGCATTTGCTACGGGCAGACCGACGTTGACGTTGCTGAAAGTTTCGACGACGAAGCTCTTGAGGTCAGACACAAGTTGGGCAAATGGGAGTCTTTCGACATTGCCTATTCATCACCCCTATCGAGAGCTGTAAAACTGGCAAGAAGTGTTGGTTTCGACAGCGTAGAACTTGACGACCGACTAAAGGAGATGAATATGGGCGAATGGGAAATGAAGTGCTACGATGAAATCGACGACCCACACCTGCAAGATTGGTATGCCGACTATCTGCACGAACGTGCCACTGGCGGTGAGAGTTTTCAAGATTTGAAGCAGCGCGTTTATGATTTTCTCGACGAATTGAAGGCAAAACCCTTCGAGCGCGTAGCCGTTTTCGCCCACGCTGGAGTGCTCGTCTGCGCTGGACTTTACGCCCAACTATTCGACGAAGACGACTGCTTCAGCCACCAAGTGCCGTATGGAGGAATAGAAGTGATAGAAATCTGAAACGGAAAAGCTCCTACAAACGCTTCAAGCGAATAGGCATACCAACAATCAACTCTGTGAAATCAGCCTTGCCCTTATGAGCTTTCACGTTCAAACCAATCCGCAAATGATTGAGGCCTTTGATAGTATAGTGCAGTCCGATACGCTCATAATAAGGCGCATCAGTCAAATAAGCCAAATGCCCCATCTCGCGATAAAGATAATAGCCCACAGCTACAGCAAGTGAGAAATTGCGATAGTAAATCTCATGCTTAGCAGCCAAGCCTACCGACACTGGACTGTGAGGGGAATTATAACCCGACAACTCATCAAGGGTACGAAGGCGCTTGTAATAGGTTCCATAGAAAACATCCACTCCCGCACCACTTGCCCAACGTCTGGCATAGCGACACATAAGGTCAGCTTGAAACGAAATGGTGGCATAAGTAGCATAGTGATTCTTTCGATAGTCGGGATGTTCGCGAGGTAATTTATCCTGACAGAAGGAAAACTCTTCGCGCAATGCCTTTGCACCAATACCACCAGTAAGTTCTACATAAACATACTTGTCGGTTTCGGGACGCAAATAACGACGATGAACTATTGGCTCATAGTATGGAGTATATACAAATCCGAGCGATGGACCAATGACATTCGCACCCTTATTAGGGAAACTCATGGCTCCACTACTCAAATGCCAATAGTCGAGACCAAACTTCATACCCCAATTTTTATGAAAATGCCAAGTAGCATGCAAGCCCGCTCCAAAAAACAAAAGCCATCGAGCACCTATCAACTCGTTGTCGATAGCATTGTAATTATTGTATTTCCTATGCGAATAACCTACACCCAAATTAAGCGTATAGTCGGCTTCCCAATAACGAGTACGCATCAGAGGACGAGCAAAGGTGCCATAAAAACTAATGGTATTGCCCAAACGCGTATCGTAGTCAACCTCGTCAAGCATACCAAGAGCCTCATCATAGGGTTTGTGGAGTTTTACCGCATGATTGAAACCAACCTTCGCACCGAAACCTATCGATGGATAGTTATAGTCGGCATCGATAGCACTACTGTCACTTGGCAATGACGAATAAAGCAATTCGGCGGCAACACTCACAGTCTGCTTACTCTTGATATAAAGCCGCTGCTCAGCATTAGTGGGCATTACCTGACCAGGATTGCCATACAAACCTAAACCTATATGTTTCCAGAACGATGATTTTCTATTCGCTAAAGAATCATCGACAGAAACGATAGATTCAACATCGCCAACACTATCTGCACTAACTACCGAAGGAATAAATGCTAACGCAAAAGCGAAAAACAAAACGACAAACCTACTATAAACGCTTTCCAAAATAATTATAATTAAAAAAAGGCCGACTGCAACCATAAACGCAGATTGCAATCAGCCTTAATTATTAGAATATCAAATAGTCATTTTATTGACGTTCAATAATTTTTGAACCTTCTTCCACTGCCTGCATATTCAGCGGAATTAGCTTATGATGGCGCTCAGGAAGAGTCTTGTAGAGAGCCTTCTCCAAACCATTGAGAGTCACTACAGGACAAACCTTAAGCAAACCACCAAGCACTATCATATTGAACACCTTCGAATTCTTCAACTCTGCTGCCTTACCAACAGCATCAATGCGGTACACCTCAATGTCTTTACGAGTAGGAGGATTTACAACTCCAAAACCATCGTAAATCAATATACCACCCTCTTTCAGACGAGGCTCAAACTTGTCGAGCGAAGGCTGATTGAGAACAATAGCCACATCGTACTTGCTGAGAATTGGAGACGACACTCGATCATCACTTACAATGACGGTAACGTTACACGTTCCACCACGTTGCTCTGGACCATAAGCTGGCATCCAGGTCACTTCTTTGTCTTCCATCAGGCCCGAGTAAGCAAGGATTTTACCCATAGAGAGTACACCCTGACCACCGAAACCGGAGATAATTATTTCTTTTTGCATTGTATTACTCTTTTAATTGTTCTTGGTAAACAGTCCTTGAATTACTCTTTAGTGGTATCTTTCAAATCACCCTTCTCATAGAATGGGAACATATTCTCCTTCATCCACTCGTTAGCCTGAGCAGGAGTAAGTTTCCAACCACTATTACAAGTGCTGACAATCTCTACAAGACTCGAACCTTTTCCTGCCATCGAAGCCTCAAAAGCCTTACGAATAGCAGCCTTAGCCTTGCGGATAGAACCTACACTCTCAACACTCTGACGGGTAACATAACATGTTCCTTGCATCATAGCTGCCATCTCTGTTATCTTCAAAGGATATCCATGAAGATCTGGCTGACGACCATAAGGACATGTAGCAGTCTTCTGACCAAGCAATGTAGTAGGCGCCATCTGACCACCAGTCATACCATAAATAGCATTGTTAATAAAGATAATAACAATGTTCTCACCACGATTGAGCGCATGAACCGACTCGGCTGTACCAATACAAGCCAAGTCACCATCACCCTGATAAGTGAAAACAAGACGATCCGGCCAAAGACGTTTGATAGCAGTCGCTACAGCAGGAGCACGACCGTGAGCAGCTTCCTGCCAGTCAATATCAATGTAACGATAAGCAAATACAGAGCAACCAACGGGAGATACACCCACTGACTTATCCTGCATGCCCATCTCTTCGATTACTTCAGCTACTAATTTGTGTACTACACCATGTGAACAGCCAGGACAATAGTGCATTGGCGTGTCGTTCATCAGTGTCGGTTTCTTATAGACAAGATTCTCTTGTGCTATTATATTGTTTTCTGCCATGATTATTTCACTAATTTAGTTTTCAATGCGTTTACTATTTCCTCTGGGTCTGGAACCATTCCACCAAGACGTCCGAAGTGCTCTACAGGTACTGCACCATTGATAGCGAGACGCACGTCCTGAACCATCTGACCAGCATTTATCTCTGCTACAAGCACACCCTTCTTACCGCGTGCCATCTCTGCAATCTGCTTAGATGGGAAAGGCCAAACAGTAATAGGACGGAACAAGCCAACCTTGATACCTTGTTCACGTGCCAACTCTATAGCCTTCTCTGCAATTCGAGATGCACTACCAAACGATACTACGATATAATCAGCATCCTCACACTTCTGAGTATCGAAGCGAACTTCATTCTCACGAATAGTCTTATACTTCTCTTGCAGATGCAAATTACGTTTTTCCATAACTTCAGACTGCAACTCGAGCGAAGTGATGATGTTAGGATCACGGTCTGGAGTGCGTCCGAATGTAGCCCAAGGACACTCTTTCTTAATTTCCTCTTCAGTGCGACGAGGCTTTTGTGGAGGTAATACAACCTTTTCCATCATCTGTCCGATAACGCCATCAGACAAAATCATCGCAGGGTTGCGGTACTTAAATGCGAGTTCGAATGCTAAATCCATGAAATCTGCCATTTCCTGAACAGAGTTTGGACAAAGTGTTATCACATTGTAGTCGCCATTACCACCGCCGCGAGTTGCTTGGAAATAGTCACCTTGTGAAGGCTGGATTGTTCCAA
Organism: uncultured Prevotella sp.; assembly: GCA_946627325.1. Classification (GTDB taxonomy): domain Bacteria; phylum Bacteroidota; class Bacteroidia; order Bacteroidales; family Bacteroidaceae; genus Prevotella. Next base: position 4,562 of record CAMOVK010000025.1, read on the forward strand.
GACCAGGACCTCCACGCTGTACGTTTACAAACACACCGGGCAGCTCGGCACCTGCCATATAAGCGATACCTTCTTGCATAAGAGCTATACCAGGACTTGACGACGAGGTAAATGCACGCTTTCCAGCACCTGCAGCACCATAAATCATGTTAATAGACGATGTCTCACTTTCAGCCTGGAGTACTACCATACCAGTTGTTTCCCATGGCTTCAGCTCGGCGAGGGTCTCTAATACTTCACTCTGCGGAGTAATTGGATAACCGAAATATCCGTCGCATCCACATCTAATGGCAGCGTGGGCTATCGCCTCGTTGCCTTTCATCAATCTTACATCTTGTTCTGCCATTGTGTTTAATCCTCCATCTTTTTACGGTAAACAGTGATGCATCCGTCTGGACAAACCACTGCACACGATGTACATCCCACACAGTTTTCCTGTCGAACAGGCTCAACGTATGGGTAACCAGAAACATTTACTTTCTTTGCAGCCAACTCAATGACATCCTGTGGGCAGGCTATCACGCAGAGCGAACATCCTTTACAGCGTTCGGTGTTGACCACAATTGCTCCTTTGATTTTACTCATAATATTTTTGTTTAAGATAATATGTTGTTTGTTGTGTTATAGTTTCGAGTTTTATGTTTTTTGTTTCAATTGTTTTGGATTGACCTATTCGGTTTTTATGTGTGACTTGTTTAATGTTTTTATATATTGGTTTTTGGTTTTTTCTATGGGTTATACATTTGCTTGCAGTAGTAGTTCATAATGTTTACCACCATTTCTTTTGCAATTACTGCTGGGCTTTCTGGGTCGAGTTCGATTGCTTCTGAGTAGCAGTTTATTGCTTCTGCATATTCGCCTCGTTGTCGATGTAGGTTTCCTTTGTTGTAAAATTCTTCTGCAGTCATTACATTATTATATGTTTGTGCCTATCTTTTTTGTTTTGAAAGTTGTATGTGTATTTATTATTGTTTTATTGGTAGTATTCTTTTTTTCCTGCTGCGAGTGTATTTTTCATCAGCGAGCAGATTGTCATAGGTCCAACTCCGCCAGGTACTGGTGTAATGAATGAGCATTTTGGTGCCACTTCATCGTATTTGACGTCACCGCATAGTCTGAAGCCAGATGGTTTTGTTGTGTCTGGTACTCTTGTTGTTCCTACATCAATTACGACTGCTCCTTCTTTTACCATATCGGCTTTGAGGAATTCGGGTTGTCCTATTGCTGCTATTATGATATCTGCTTCTTGACATTCTTTCTTGAGAGTTGTTGATCGGCTGTGGCATACAGTGACTGTTGCGTTACCGTATTGTTTTTGCATCATGAGTTGTGCCATCGGTTTTCCTACGATGTTTGATCTTCCGAGTACGACACATTTTTTTCCTGAAGTTTCGATGTTGTATCTTTGTAGCAGTGTTATTATTCCTAATGGTGTTGCTGATATGAAGCATGGTAGTCCTATTGCCATTCTGCCGACGTTTATTGGGTGGAATCCGTCAACGTCTTTTTTGTAGTCTATTGCCATTATTATCTTTTGTTCGTCGATATGTTTTGGCAGTGGCAATTGCACTATATATCCGTCAACATCTGTGTCGTTGTTTAGTTTATCGACGCATTTTAGCAGTTCTTCTTCTGTTACATCGTCGTCGAAGCGTATGAGTGAGGACTTAAATCCGCATGCTTCGCAGGCGAGTACTTTGTTTTTCATATATGTTTCTGAGCCTCCGTCGTGTCCGACGAGTATTGCTGCGAGGTGTGGTTGTTTGCCTCCTCGTTCTACTATAGCTTTTACTTCTTCTGCTATTTCTTGTTTTATTTGTGTGGCAGTTGCCTTTCCGTCGATTATCTGCATTGTTGTTGGTTTGTTGTTATTGTTATCTTCGTCCTCCCATCAGGTTTCTCATCATTCCCATTTTTGGTCCTCCTGCAACCATTTTCATCATTTTTCTTGTTTGGTCGAATTGTTTGATGAGTCTGTTTACTTCTTCGATTTTTGTTCCTGAGCCTTTTGCTATTCTTTGCTTTCTGCTCATGTTGAGTATTTCGGGATTTGTTCTTTCTTTGGGTGTCATGCTTTGGATGATGGCTTCAATGCTTTTGAAGGCGTTGTCGTCGATGTCGATGTCTTTTATTGCCTTGCCTACTCCTGGTATCATTGCTGCCAAATCCTTGATGTTTCCCATCTTTTTTATTTGTTGTATTTGTCCGAGGAAGTCGTTGAAGTCGAATTGATTTTTTTTGATTTTCTTTTGTAATCGTTTTGCTTCTTCTTCGTCGAATTGTTCTTGGGCTCGTTCTACGAGTGATACGATGTCACCCATTCCGAGTATTCTGTCTGCCATTCGTGATGGATGGAACACGTCGATGGCTTCCATTTTTTCCCCTGTTCCGACAAATTTTATCGGTTTTGTCACGACTGTTCGTATCGATAGTGCTGCTCCTCCTCGTGTGTCTCCGTCGAGTTTTGTAAGCACTACTCCGTCGAAGTCGAGTCTTTCGTTGAACTCTTTTGCAGTATTGACTGCATCTTGTCCGGTCATTGAGTCAACGACGAATAGTGTTTCGTCGGGATTGAGGGCTTCTTTCAGTCGGGCTATTTCTTGCATCATTTCTTCGTCGATTGCGAGTCGTCCAGCTGTATCGACTATGACTGTATCGATGCCTTTTTGTTTTGCTTGTGTAATGGCGTTTTGCGCTATAGCTACCACATCTTTATTTTCGGGTTCGCTATATACAGGCACGTCTATTTGTGCGCCTACTACTTTCAGCTGCTCAATAGCCGCGGGTCGATATACGTCACAAGCAACGAGCATTGGGTGCTTGCGTTGCTTTGTTTTGAGCATATTTGCGAGTTTTCCCGAGAATGTTGTTTTTCCTGAACCTTGCAGTCCTGACATAAGGATTATGGCGGGATGCTTTTCGAGTTGTAGTCCTACTGTTTCTCCGCCCATTAGTTGAGCAAGTTCATCGTGCACGAGTTTAACCATCAGCTGTCCTGGCTTGACGGCTGTCAGCACGTTCATTCCGAGTGCTTTCTGCTTTACGGTGTCGGTGAAGGTCTTTGCTACTTTGTAGTTTACGTCGGCATCGAGCAGGGCGCGACGCACGTCCTTGAGCGTCTCTGCCACATTGATTTCGGTGATTTTTCCTTCACCTTTGAGTATTTTGAAACTTCGTTCTAATCTTTCGCTTAAGTTTTCAAACATCTTGTGCTTTTCTTTTAAGTTCTTGCAAAAGTACATTTTTTCTGCGAAAGCGACAAACAAAATGTTTCTATTTTTTGTTGTTTTCGGTCAAAATACTATTTTTGCAGCGTTCACAATTTCATTAATAGTGTTGCGTTATGACTTATTACATTGCTGAGAACAACGAGCGCAGGGGTCCTTTTACTCTTGAGCAGCTGGCTGCCATGGACCTTTCTGCTGACACATTAGTGTGGTCTGATGGTATGGAAACATGGGAAAGGGCTGAAAATGTTGAGGTTCTCCGTGCCCTGCTTATCAGTCGTCGTGCGGCAACGAGCGATGTTGACAATTCGGTTCCGCCTACCCCGACGCAGCAGCCAGAGGTGCCTGTGGAGACAAAGCCAAAGAAGAAGCGTGGTTGCATGGGATGCCTGATTGTATTTTTTGCACTTTTGGCAGTTCTTGTCGTTGCTCTTTTCGCAACTTGTCCTAAGGAAGACAAACATAAGGAAGCTCTTACCGAGTTGGCAAACGATGTTGTTCGCGACGAGATGCAGCAGCTCACAGGTGGTCTTGGCACGAGCCTGGCACAGTCGGTAATGAGTGGAGTGCTCGACACATTCTTCAATGATGCGTTTAAGACCTACGACTATAAATTGTTTTCTGTCACTCGTTTCGACTATGGTGGGCGCGACAAGCTTGTTTCAGTAGGCTTTCTCGGTCAAGTATTTACTGCCGACAAAGAGGTTGTAAGCGAATATATCCATAACAAAATCAAGGAGACGGCAAAAGATAAGGTTAACGGTATGCGCCAGTCGTTGCTGCCCCAGTGGCTTCAAGGGCTCTACGATGAATATCTTGGTGATGCCATAAATGGTTTTATAGACCGCATGCTTAACATCAAAAGAGATTCGATAGAATAACTGTCTGTAAACCAACAAGTTCGGAAAGCATATCTTTTCGCTGCGAAAAGCATATCTTTCCAAGTCGAAAAGCATGTCTTTCCAAGTCGAAAAGGCATGCTTTCCAATTTCTATAGTTTTCTTATTGCTTTTCGATTGTTTTCAGATGCGTATCAATTATCATACGCATGATGGGCGTAATCGGTTGTGAAATGCAGTCCGCGACACTCTTTTCGTTCTATAGCCCATCGTGTTATGAGGTAGCCAACGTTTATCATATTGCGGAGCTCGCATATATCTTTGCTTGCTTTCACTCGCTTAAAGAGCCGCTCTGTCTCTTCGTAGAGCAAATCGAGTCGTGCCCATGCGCGTCGCAAGCGCAAATCGCTGCGCACGATACCCACATAGTTCGACATAATTTCTCCCACCTCTTTAACGCTTTGAGTGATGAGCACCTTCTCCTCGTTGCTAAGTGTTCCCTCATCGTTCCATGCTGGTACTTTTTCGTTGAAATCGTACTCGTCGAGGTGTTCGAGTGAGTGGCGGGCTGCTTTGTCGGCATATACTACGGCTTCTATCAGCGAATTGCTTGCCAGTCGGTTGCCGCCATGCAGACCAGTGCACGAACATTCGCCGAGGGCATAAAGCCTATTGATTGACGAACAGCCATTCAAATCCACCTTTATACCGCCACACATATAGTGGGCTGCTGGGCGAACAGGTATGTAATCGGTAGTAATATCTATTCCTAAAGTCATACATTTGGCATAGATATTGGGGAAATGGCGGCGCGTTTCGGCTGCATCTTTATGGGTAACATCGAGACATACATGGTCGATGCCGTGAATTTTCATCTCCTTGTCAATTGCTCGAGCCACGATATCACGTGGTGCAAGAGACAGACGTTCATCATACCTCTCCATAAACGACTCGCCATTTGGCAATCGGAGTATGCCTCCATAGCCGCGCATGGCTTCAGTTATGAGAAATGCAGGATGCGTCTCACCAGGCGAGTAGAGAGCCGTAGGATGGAACTGAACAAACTCCATGTCGGCAAGAGTACCTTTTGCGCGATAAACCATTGCTTCTCCATCGCCCGTAGCAATGACTGGATTGGTAGTAGTCTGATAAACCGCACCTACACCACCCGTACACATTACCGTCACTTTCGACAGATAGGTATCTACTTTCTGCGTGTTCGGGTTTAGAACATACGCACCGTAGCAGTTAATATCGGTTGTACGTCGAGTAACTCGGGCACCAAGATGATGCTGGGTAATGATTTCTACGGCAAAATGATTTTCCTTAATCGTAATATCTGGGCATGAGCGCACTGCCTCCATCAAGCCGCGTTGGATTTCAGCACCAGTGTCGTCGGCGTGGTGAAGTATGCGAAATTCGGAGTGTCCGCCTTCGCGATGCAAATCGAAAGAGCCATCTTCCTTTCGGTCGAAATTGACACCCCATGCCACCAGTTCCTTTATTTGTTCAGGCGCACAGCGCACCACTTGCTCTACGGCACGACGGTCGCTAATCATGTCGCCAGCAATCATTGTGTCTTCAATATGCTTCTCAAAATTATCAACGAGCTTATCAGTCACTGAGGCTATGCCGCCTTGAGCGAACGAGGTGTTTGCCTCATCGAGGCTCGTCTTACATACAAGGCACACGCGTCCGCGTTTCTCGCGTGCTACTTTAAGAGCATAACTCATACCGGCAACACCTGCACCGATAATCAGAAAATCGTATTTTTCAGTCATATATTATAGGTTAATTTTCTTTCCACCTATTATATATATACCTTTTTTCAACGATTTATTGTATTTATACCCATCTTTTATTTCGCCTACGCGACGACCGTCAAGAGTAAAAATGTACTGATTAGCTGCTGATGTTTCACCTTCAACCTCGTGTAATCCCGTTGCCAACCCCCATTGCTCATTCAGATTGTCGATATTCTGAGCATACCATTGTTTTATATATTCAGCCTCTTCGGCAAGCGACGATTTGAGTTCCACCGGATTGTTGTTCCATTTCTCCACCTCGCGAGCCCATGCCCCGCTCTCTGTCAGACTGCTCACGACAGCATCGATGCGAGCGTTGAAGTTCGAAGGAGCGAAAATTGTTTGAGAAAGAGTTTGCCAACGCTCTTTACATAGATCGTTGAAAGAGAGTGTATTCTGCTGGCGCAAACGATTGAAGGGAGCAGTATTGTCGAACTGTGTAATGACTGCAAAGTCCTCAACGTATGTTCCATCTTTATCTCCACCTATCGAAGCGTCCATGTCCCAAGGCGAAACAAGAAAACGATGACCCTCAGTTATGTTTGGAACCGACAAAAAAGTGTTTTTCCATCCTGTATCTCTCAAACCGAGAGCGTTCACGAACGTAAAGTAGTCGGCAAGATTATCTATATAGAACCACTGATTGAAATTGGCAGCAAACGATGCATCGGTTGTCTGGCTGGAGCAAAAATCAATGAGCTGAGTCAGTGGTGTCCATGTCGTAGCATCTGCATAGTCATTAGGATATTGCAGTTCCCACGCATTCCATGTAGCACTGTTCATGTCGGCATTGTCATAGCTGAGCAGTCGCGAACCACTCGTCCAGTCGTTGCATTTGTAGAGTATTCCTCTCGTAGTTGTAGTCGTTCCCTCCACTTTAGCCTTTTTTAGTCCAAGCAGTTTACGATCGACCTTGTCGCCTAAACAATAAAGTCCATGGTATGAACCATTGAGAAAGAGTTCCACATGCAGCCCATCCGCACCATTGCGATTAGCATATTTAGTCTCGTAGGGCGTCTTGCTTATATCGTTCCAAATATCAAAACAAACCCTATTGCGCATCCTGGCACGGTCAATGGTCATAGCATCGAGTATCCAACTGTTTTCTGCACGAATACCAAAAAGAGCCAAATCAAGGTCTGCACCAGTCTCGTCAACAAGCTTCAGATTGAACGATTTCTTGTCATAGGCAAGCGACGAAGCTCCGCGATAACGAACAGTGCACAGATAAGTAGCTGTTTCCAAATTTTCGGTGCGCTTCTGAGGGTCTGCAATCTCAATCGATGCAGAAACGTAAGTGTCTTTGTTCAAAAGACTCTCATCGACCATAAGATTAACTAAAGGTATCGACGAAGAATTGAGTTGCGCCTTCATAGTGGCGAAATCAGAAGTCTGGGCATTGACAATAGCCGCTGCCCAGAACATCGAAATAAAAAATAACAAACGAGTCATTACAGTGTATTTTTTTAGGTTATGCGTAATTATTTCGATGCAAATGTATGCGTTTATCACTAATTGATAATCAAAATCCATGTTAAAAAAGTATTACAAACATGACAACAATTATGTTGTTTTTATTGAATAATGACTACTTTTGCAGTCGGGGAATTGCAAATCGCCACCATTAAACAATGAAATACATACAAAAACACCATACTACACCACTGCTGCGTTCATGCCTCATCACACTATTAGTGATGATTTCTACAAGCGTCTGGGCACAATACGAAGAAACAGTGACTATAGAAACCGACGTCACAGACACTTCGCTCGAAAACGACTCAGCATATATTGGTATCGACGAAACGCTACCATGGAATGAAATCATACATCAACGCATATCGGGACTACTCAACAATAAAATGTTCGAAACATCACAAGTAGGACTGATGGTATATGACCTTACTGCTGACACCATTGTCTTTGCACACCGCGAACGCCAACTTATGCGACCTGCATCAACACAAAAAATGGTTACTGCAGTAGCTGCACTCGACCTGTTAGGCAGCGATTATCAACTAAAAACAAGGTTATGCTACACGGGAGATATAGCAAACCGCACTCTCGAAGGCAACTTATATTGTATTGGAGCACTCGACCCGATGTTCGACAATGCAAATATGCAATCGCTCATCAACGCTGTAAGAGAAGCAGGTATTGACACAATACGAGGGAAAATAATTGCCGACCAGACTATGAAAGACAGCAATCGACTGGGAGAAGGATGGTGTTGGGACGACAAAAACCCAACACTTACACCCCTACTCGTCAACCGCAAAGACCAATTCATAGATGTTTTCTATTCACAACTGGCACAAGCGGGCATTTACCTCGACACTAATACCGATGAAGGAACAACTCCCGCCAGTGCTAAAGAACTCATAACGGTGTCGCATACGCTTACACAAGTGCTCGATAGAATGATGAAAAAAAGCGACAATCTATACGCTGAAGCAGTATTTTATCAAATAGCAAACTACCAAGGAGGGCGAAACGCATCGGCAAAACATGCCGCAACAGTTATCCGACAACTGATAAACAAAATAGGACTCGATGCTTCCGACTACAAAATAGCCGATGGCAGCGGACTGTCACTTTACAATTACATATCGGCAGAAGCCGAAGTAGCACTCCTAAAATACGCATGGCAACAGTCAGAAATATACTATCCACTTCTTAACTCAATGCCAATAGCAGGCATCGACGGCACTCTCGAAAACCGAATGAAAGGAACAAGAGCCTCTGGAAACGTTAGAGCAAAGACTGGAACTGTGATGGCTGTAAGTTCATTAACAGGGTATTGCACCGCTGCCAATGGTCATGAACTCGCTTTTTCGATAATAAACAATGGGCTTTTATCAGCATCCAAAGGACGAGCATTTCAAGACAAGGTCTGCAAAGCACTCTGTGAATAACTACGAAAACAAAGACACTTAACTCGAAAACAACAAACACACAACACAAAACCTTCAATAAAAATGGTTCTAAACTATATCTGGATAGCATTTTTCCTTATAGCCTTCGTAGTGGCTTTAATAAAACTTTTGTTTCTGGGCGACACAGAAGTGTTTTCTGCAATGATGCAATCCACCTTCGATATGTCGCGCGATGCCTTTGAAATATCCCTCGGACTGACTGGAGTCCTTGCTCTTTGGCTTGGCTTGATGAAGATTGGAGAACGCGGCGGAGTGGTTAATGCCTTCGCTCGGGTATTGAGTCCAGTGTTCACTAAACTCTTTCCTGACATTCCAAAAGGACATCCTGCAACGGGAAGTATCTTCATGAACATTGCCGCGAACATGCTTGGACTTGATAATGCTGCTACTCCTCTCGGGCTGAAAGCTATGGAACAGATGCAGGAACTCAATCCCCAAAAAGACACAGCATCTAACTCTATGATAATGTTTCTCGTGCTAAACACGAGCGGACTGACAATCATCCCTGTTTCGATAATGGTCTATCGCGCACAACAAGGTGCTGCCCAACCAACGGATATTTTTATACCTATACTTCTTGCCACGTTCTTTTCCACATTGACAGGTATCATCGTGACATCGCTCTTTCAGCGCATCAATCTTCTCAACCGCACCCTTCTGATTTCTCTTGGCGGTCTTTGCGCTTTCGTTGCATTAGTGATTTGGCTTTTCACTCAGATGCCTCAAGAGCAAATGAACACGGTAAGCACTCTTATAGCCAATGTTATTTTGATGACAATCATCGTCAGTTTCATTGTATCGGGATTAATCAAGCGCGTCAATTGCTATGATGCTTTCGTCGAAGGGGCAAAAGATGGTTTCTCTACAGCTGTTAGAATCATTCCCTATCTCGTAGCTATTCTTGTTGGAATAGGTGTTTTTCGGGCATCTGGAGCTATGGATTACCTCATTGATGGCATCAAATGGATATTCAGTGCGAGTGGTATTCGAACCGATTTTGTTGATGCTTTGCCTACAGCTTTGATGAAACCGCTGTCGGGCAGCGGTGCTCGAGGAATGATGGTAGATGCCATGCAAACATTTGGAGCGGACTCCTTTGTGGGTAGATTGAGTTGTATTTTCCAGGGTTCTACTGACACTACGTTTTATGTACTTGCTGTCTATTTCGGGTCGGTTGGTGTTCGCTATACTCGACATGCTGTAACTTGCGGTTTACTTGCTGATTTAGCAGGCATTATTGCAGCTATATTAATATGCTATTTTTTCTTTGCTTAAGATATGGCTTCACTCAAATCATTAGTTAAAGACACCGCTATTTACGGGTTGAGTAGCATCGTTGCGAGATTTATCAACTATCTGTTGGTTCCGATTCAGACGGCTCGGTTCAGCGCAGATGGTGGTCAATACGGCATAATAACTAACGTTTACGCTTATGTAGCACTGCTAATCATCGTCTTGACCTATGGTATGGAGACTACTTTCTTCCGTTTTATGTCGCGCGAGGGTGAAGACCCGAAGCGAATTTATTCGACCACGCTACGCATGGTTGGTTTCACTTCGTTGCTATTTGCGGCAGGAGTAGTTTTGTTTCGTTATCCTTTAGCGTCGGCTATGGGTTATGGAGACCATCCTGAATATGTTTGGGTACTCTTTGTGACGGTTGCATTCGATGCTTTTATTGCCATTCCGATGGCGTATCTCAGGTATAAGCATAAGCCTGTGAAGTTTGCTTCGATTCAGATATTCAACATATTCCTTAACATTTCGCTGAATTTGCTCTATTTGGTGATACTTCCAGCGATGCGTTGGAATCTGTTTGGAATTTACGACGACCAGTTTACTCTCGACGTTGCATGGGTATTCTATATAAATATAATATGTACTCTCGTCAAGTCACTTCTACTTTACAAGGAGATTGGTGGCATTCGTATGGGTTTTGACGTTCGGGCTTGCCGCAGGATGCTTGGCTATACATGGCCTTTACTTGTCATGGGCATTGCTGGTCAGCTCAATCAGTCAGCCTCTCAGATGCTCTTTCCTTATCTCTATGATGGTTCTCGTTCAGAAGCCAACCATCAATTAGGCATCTATGGAGCTTGTATCAAGGTGGCTATGATAATGGTAATGATTACTCAAGCCTTCCGCTATGCTTATGAGCCATTCGTTTTCGGCAAGTCGCGTGAGCAAGACAACCGCGACACCTATGCCAAAGCGATGAAGTACTATATAATTTTCACTCTTTTAGCCTTTCTCACTGTGATGGGTTATATTGATCTTCTTCGTTATCTCATAGGCGAGAGTTATTGGGAAGGTCTTCGTGTGGTTCCGATAGTTATGGTAGCAGAGATAATGTTCGGTGTGTTTTTCAACCTTTCTTTCTGGTATAAACTTACCGATCGCACCATTTGGGGTGCTTATTTCTCTGGCATTGGTGCAGCAGTGCTTATCGTTATGATAGTAATTCTCGTTCCTCGCTATAGTTATATGGCTTGTGCTTGGGCTGGTTTTGCTGCCTACGGGGTGTCGATGCTCCTCTCCTACTTCATCGGCCAGCGTTATTATCCTATCAACTATCCGCTTGGTAGTATAGGTTTCTACGTGGCGCTTGCCCTCGTTCTATTTGCTGCCATCAACTACAGCAATAGTCATTTCGAGCCGATAGCTGCCATTGCGTTCAACACGATTATGATTGGAGTGTATGCAATCGTAGTCGTTGCAAAAGATTTACGACGAAAAACCAATTATATAAAACACTAAACATTTATGAAAAAACTTTCTATTCTCATTGTGTCATTCATCACAATGATGTCGGCAAAAGCCGATGAAGGTATGTGGACTCTCTACAATCTGCCACAAGCTGTCTATCAACAGATGCAGGCAGAGGGTTTTCAATTGCCTTATTCTTCGCTATACGAGAGCGAAGATGCTATCAAAAACTGTGTTATTAACTTTGGTGGCTACTGTTCGGGAGTAGTCGTTTCCAGCGATGGTCTGGTTTTTACCAATCACCATTGCGGTTTCGAAGCCATCCGTTCACATTCTACTGTTGAGCACGACTATATGCTCAATGGCTTCTACGCTCGCTCGTTCGAGGAGGAATTGCCCAACGAAGACCTTTTCGTGTCGTTCATGATTGAGCAGAAAGATATCACTTCTGAGCTCACAGCGATGGGCTTCTTCGAGATGAGTGCTATGGAGCAGGGAGTATTTCTAGACTCTTTAGAGAACGTTCGTTCATCGGAAATCAAGAACAAAGACAATACTCTTCGTCTTGAAATCAAACCTTTCTATGAGCGCAATGCTTATTATCAGACCACCTACCGCGACTTTACCGATGTTCGTCTGGTATTTACTGTTCCTAAATCAATGGGTAAATTTGGTGGTGAGACCGACAACTGGATGTGGCCACGCCAGACTTGCGACTTTTCGGTGTTCCGTATCTATGCCAACCCCGACACTAATGGTCCGGCAGAATATAGCGAGCGAAACGTGCCATATCATCCTAAGCACTGGGCTCCAGTGTCTCTTCAGGGCTATAAGGATGGTGATTTCGCCATGACGTTGGGCTATCCAGGTACTACCAACCGCTATCTCTCGTCGTATGGAATACGTGAGATGCGCGACACTCAAAACGAGCCACGCGCTCAAGTGCGCGGAGTGAAGCAGGCTGAGATGATTCGCCACATGAGAGCTGACGAAGCGGTACGCATAAAATACGACTCCAAGTACGCTCAAAGTGCCAACTACTGGAAAAATTCTATTGGCATGAACAAGTGTATCGACTCTATCGGCATTATAAATCAAAAGCAAGAGTTCGAGAATCGCATCAGAGAATATGTTGACAGAACGGGCTATCTGAAAGATAAGCTCGACCTCGACCGCCTCGCATCTCTATACCAAGAGCGTTACGAACCGATGAAAGCGTTTTACAACTTCTGGGAAACATTTGGCAGAACCAACGAATTCTGCACTCGAGCCATGCGTATTCACTCAGGAATGGAAGTGAAAGGACCAGAAAACAAACCTAAGAAGCAATATGTAGAGTTTGCCGACAACAGCGACGAATGGGATGAAGCTCTCGACAAAGACGTGTTCACCGTACTGCTGAAAAACTACCGCGAACAGGTTGACGAGAAGTATTTACCTTCGTTCTACAATGACATCGACAAGAAGTTCAAGGGCGACTACAAGGCTTATGTTGACTATCTATATTCCAAGTCAGCACTGATGAAGAGCGGCGAGAAGATATATATCAACTCAAAGGCTTACAAAAACGACCCAGGCATCAACCTCGGCACAGACCTCATGACTACCTACTACGCTCTGCGAACATCCATGATGCACACCGAAGAAGAGATTAACGACCAAGAAAAGTATCTCGCTGCTGCTCGTCTGCGCATGGAGGAAGACCTTCCTCACTATTCCGATGCCAACTTCACCATGCGTTTGTCTTACGGTCAAGTAGGAGGATTCATGCTCGGAGGTAAGCCTTCGGGCTACTACACGACTGCAGAAAGCATCGTAGAGAAATTTGACAAGCAAGGCGAAATCATCGACTACTATGCCGAACCAATCATGCGCGAACTGCTCTCTGCAAAGGATTTCGGAAAATACACCGACAAAACAACGGGCAAGATGCAACTCTGCTTCTTGACAAACAACGACATCACTGGTGGCAATAGCGGCTCGCCAATGTTCAATGGCAAAGGCGAACTCATAGGTCTGGCATTCGATGGCAACTGGGACTCACTGTCATCAGACATTAACTTCGACTCTCGACTGGCTCGTTGCATAGGCGTTGACATTCGTTTCGTCCTGTTCATGATGGACAAGTGGGGACATGCCGACCGACTGATTCGCGAGATTGGAGCGAAATAAGAATCATCGCCGCCGACGTCCCTATTTATCGGCAATCCGAAAAGCATATCTTTCCGATGCGAATAGATATGCTTTCCAACTCGAAAAGGCATACTTTCCAACACGGAAAGCATGCCTTTTCAAATTCTATGGAATAAATATACAAAACAAAAACAGGATTACTCCGAAAGGGTGTAATCCTGTTTTCTTATCTTAAAGCATTGATTTTTTCTATTCTTCTGCTGTTGTTTCAGCTTGTTCTGCTTCGGGTTTTTCTTCCTGTGTTTCTTCTACTGGAGTTTCAACTACAGGTTCTTCCGCTGCCACTGTTGGCTCTGCTGTTGCTTCGGGTTTTTCTTCTTCTTCGAAATTGCCGCGGTCGATAGTCTTAATCTTCTCGCGCACGAGATTCATTTCATCGCGCAACTTTTCTATCTTACGCGTCATTTCATCTATAAGCGTATTACCCTTCTTCGATGCAGCAGTGAGAAATCCGATGTTGTTGTCGTAGGTCTGAATTTCTTGTTTCAGACTTTCGTAGCGTCGCATCAGTCGTCCGCGCTCGTTGTCGATAGCGTTTTCGCCCTTTTTAGCCATGTCGCGCATGGTCGATTTGAAACTATCGAGACGGCGACGGGCAGTGCTGATATTTAGTTCTTTATATATCTTGTCAAGCACCTCCTTGTAGGCTGCGTACACTTTGTCTTTATCGCGGTATGGCACATGACCAATGGCGTGGTACTGCTCGGTAAGTTCATGAACCTTTTCCTTAGCGTTCTCTATCTTTTCCTCTGCTATAGCCTTAAGCTGTTCGATGATGTCGCGCTTGCGGGCAAGGTTTTCTTTCTCTTCGTTACGTGTTCCGGCATTGGCTTCATTTCGTGCTTCAAAGAATTTATTGCAGGCTGCAAGGAAATCGTTCCACAGCTGGTCGCCCAGTTTGCGCGGCACCATACCGATGGTCTTCCATTCCTTTTGCAATGCAATAAGCTTATCGGAGGTTGATTTCCAGTCGGTAGAGTCCTGCAAAGCTTGTGCCTGCTCTACGAGTGCACGCTTCTTCTCAGCATTTGCGGCAAACTGCTCCTTCATCTGCTTGAAGTATTCTGTCTTGCGCGAGAAGAAGTCATCGCATGCTGCACGGAAACGTTCGAATATCTTTACGTTCATCTTCTGAGGTGCAAAACCGATGGTCTTCCACTCTGCCTGTAAAGCAATAATCTCCTTAGTATGGTTTTCCCAGTCGGCAGCACCCTTGTTTTCTTCTTTACCGATGGCTTCTACGCGCTCGCAAAGGGCTGTCTTCTTCTGTAAGTTTTCCTCTTCGCGTCCGCGCAAGTCTTCGAAATGCTGCTGATGACGTTTGTTCACGACGGTAGAAGCATTCTTAAAGCGTGTCCAAATCTCTTCTCTGATGTCGCGTGCCACTGGTCCTGTCTCGCGATATTGCTGATGCAGCTCCTGCAACTGATGGAAGGCGCTTATCACATCTTCCTCTTCTGCGAGTCGCTCGGCAGCTTCACAAATGCGGGTTTTTATCTCAAGGTTTTTCTTAAAATCGTATTCGCGTGCCTCGCTGTTAAGCTTCAGCAAGTCGTAGAACTGCTCAACATTGTGCTGATAGCTACGCCATAGTTCGCTGGCACGCTCTGCTGGCACTGCCTTTATCTCGTTCCACTCCTGACGAAGTTGCTTAAATTCCTGATAACACTTATTTACTTCATCTGGCGATGTTGACATAGCCTTTATGCGCTCAATGATTTCGAGCTTTCGCTTGAGGTTGGCTTCTTTCTCTTTTTCTTGCTCTTGGAAAATAGCGGCACGTCGCTCGCGAATAATTCCCATCTCTGCTTTGAATGCTTCTTCGCACTCATCGGGCATTACTTGGTAAGTTTCAGCATTGCCTCCGCCATCAATATAGGCTTGAAATGCAGCCTCGCGTTCGGCATGATGCAGCTTGTAGAACGTTGTTTTCAGATAGTCAACCTCGTCTTTCTGCGGCGGTTCCTCGCCGTGAGCAATCTCCTTCACTCTTTCAAGAACTTCGTTTTTCGAAGCATAAGTGCGTTGTGGTTGCTCTTGCGATGCAGGTTGCTGTTCTGCTGCATTGTTTTCAACTTCCTCTTCCGCAGGTTTGGCTGCCTGCTCATTGAGGTTCTGATCTTCTACCATGCCCTGATTGAGGGCCATTTCTTGAGAGTCCATCATGATGACGTATGTATTTTATATGTTATAACAGACTGCAAACTTAAGGAAAATAAATATAACCTGCAAAAAAATGCGTTTTTTTGCTATCTTTATAACAATAGAGAGAGCACGTCGTTAAGCCGTACTCTCTCTCATTGTGCGCCTGACAGG
>CAMOVK010000026.1 GCA_946627325.1 uncultured Prevotella sp.
ACTTAATCACAACTTTTTTCGTGAGGGTTTTTCCTTCGGCTTCTATCTTGACGATGTAGATGCCTCTGACGAGGTTTGAGAGTGATTGTTTGCTGCCGTTGAGGTCGTAAACGCTCACACTGTTGTAGTTGCCATTGACAGCAACATTGCCACCATTGATGTTTATAGTAGGTTCAGCGGTAGATTTTGTTGAAGTTATGGCAGTTAAGTTGTCAGACTCTGGCACAGGGAAGCCGTTGTTCTTGTCGGCAATAATCGTCCAGCAACCATTGGCATTGCCATCGTTGAGCATGGCAACAAATTCGTCGGTCTTCATCACGCTCTCTGATACAGGTGTAGCGTAAGTGTAGATGTTACCTCCGCGGTCGATGTCGTAGTAGTTGTTTTCGAGTACATAAGCCTCTTCAAAAATCTCGTCGGGATTGAAAATATGGTGCAGACGTATGCTTGATTCGCTCATGTATCCTGCAGAGTAGCAGTTCTTTATTGTAAGTACTCCGTCGATAGGACCTTTCGTTGCGTCGGAAGCAGATGCTACGATACCACCTCCGCGAGCGTTAGTCTGTATGGTGCCGCCCTGCGAGTTCATGTCTTGAAGGAATAGTTTTCCTGTGTTGTAGCAGTCGGTAATGGTTGTTGTTGCGATGGCTGTCATGAGAATTCCTGCAACATTGAAGTTGGTGCTGGTAATTTCGCCCATATTTCCGCATCGTTCGATGACTGCATTTTGCACAGTCTGTCGGCAAAGGATGCCTGCTGCACCTCCTGTGAAGTCGTACACTCGAGCTGCTGTCGTGCAGTCGCTGATGCGGATAATCTTACCAGCGGGTGCTCCTTCGTAAGCCATTGTGGTAAGTACGAGACCCGATGAGTACATGTGGTCGTTGGTGACTGTTACGTCAGAAGTGACGTGGCAGTTTTCTACCGTACCGTATTCAAAGATAACAGCTACGAGAGGTGCTACTCCGATGGCTGCAAAGATAGAGCTCTGTGAGATGGTAAGGTTCTTGATAGTTCCGCCTTTCAGGATACCGAAGAGTGCCACGAAGTTGTAGTTGTTGCTTATTGTAAGGTTGCGTAGAGTGTGGTTTCCACCGTCGAACGTACCAGCAAAGTATGGTGCGTCGAGTATCGACGAGCGGTTATACATATTGGCAATTGTGCGGAAGTTGCCTGCACTCTGCATGTTGATATCGTTGGTTACGAGGAAGTATAGTCCTTCGCAGCTGTTTCCTTCGTCATTGACCATTGTCGATAGTTGTTGCATATCGCTGGCATCGCTGATGAGGTAGGGGTCTGTTTCTGTTCCCGAGCCTCCGCTGAACATTGCTGCGTCGTCGATTTTGCCTGTTGCAGTCATCTGCAGGTTGAGTTGCAGTTCGTCGGCAGTGGCACGGAAGACGGCTTTGTAGTCGCCCTTGCGTTTGCCTACGCACTTGATGCTAATCTCTGTTTCGTCGCCATCAGAAATGTTTTCGGTCAGTAGGGTAAAATAAACGGCATCGTCGCCAATGATTTCCATACCAACTCCGTCGGTAATGTTTTTGTGTGTCAGTGTGAATGAGAGTGTTTTCTCTTCACCCTTTTGCAGTTCGCCAAAGTCGAGCGAAGCCACGCTGGCAGAGAGAACAGGAGAAGTTTGTCCGTCATAATCGGTCAGTCGGAAGTTGTCGAAGTTGATTTTCTTCTCATAACTCTGTCCTGATGTGTAGTCGTAAGTGGCATAGTCTTCGCGTACGATGCGCACTCTGGCTGATGGTTGATTGATAGTGCGGCTAATGATTGTGGGTGTTTCAGAAGCTGCAAAGGCATCGCCGGTAGTTATCCAGTTGTTCCCGTCAATGGTGTACTGCACTATCCACCACTCCTGCGAGCTCTTCCAGTACTCGTGAGCTGCGATGTGGAATTCGAATTTGCCTATTGAGCGCATCTCGCTGAGCGTTATGTTAGGTGTTTCTGTTGCCAAAATGCTACTGTTCAGTAGTGTTGCATTCAGACAGAGAGAGCCTTCACCATCAGCCCAGTCCATGTCGTCCATGTTGCGCTTAGCTCCATAGAGATGCCAAGCTAGTCCATTGAAGTTTACATCAATAGCCTCGCGCGGACCACGATTGCCCATTACCTGCTGGATGTCCTCAAAGTTGTACGTCCATTCGGCTGCCATTGCAGCTTTAGGCATAGCAATAGCACAAAGGGCGATAATCAGATAAATGTAGATTTTTTTCATAAGTGAATAGTTAGTTTAATAAATGTAAGTATCGTTATTTGCTCTTGCAAAATCGTAATAAATCGCTGCAAAAATATGTTTTTCGAGATAATTTTTCAAATTTATAGTTGGAAAAATACTATATTTGCATCAAATAAACTTATTAAACAAACACAATGAACAAATTATTTACACTTTTTTCAGTATTGTTATTAGCACTTGCCATGCCTATAAAGGCGCAGTTGCTACTCGAAGAGAATTTTGATTATGCCGCAGGCGACCTCGTCGGCAAAGGCGGTTGGACTCGTTATGGAACGACTTCACAAAACCCCGTGCAGGTGACCGACAACACCTTGTCGTACGAGGGGTATGCCACCAATAAGGGCAAGGCGATAGAACTAAAAAGTTTATCTACTACCGACGAAGACGTAGCGGTGAAATTCACACCAGGAGACGATGAGAGTATTACGTCGGGAAACATCTACTACTCGATGCTTATCAATGTGAAAAGCGTTGACGATGCACTCTCTAATGACGGATATGTAGCCGCACTCATTCAGCGTAGGGTGAATTCGTCATCGGCTTTTCCAAACAATGGCGATGCATTTGGCAAACTGTTCATTAAGAAATCGGGCGAAGGAAAATTTAAGTTCGGTCTAAACCGTAAGACTGATACAGCCTCGCATCAGATTTATACAACGACAGAATACAATATCAATACGACATATCTTGTTGTAGTGAAATATGCCATAAACGGTACAAATGAAGAGATAGAGCAAACCGACATTATCTCGCTCTATGTAAACCCAGTGACAACTGATGCCGAGCCTGCTACTCCAACACTCGTTTATGACAATTCGACAAACACTTCGAACAACGATTTCCGCGTTAATCCTACAGCCTACACCGCTACTTATGGACTTTGGGGACTCCAACTGATGCAAAACAAAAAAGGCTCAGCCAATTTCCCCAACGTGCTTGTGGGAAATGTACGCGTGGCATTGAAATGGGCGTCGCTGATGAAACAAAGTGGCGGTGACGACCCACAACCATCAACTCCAACCATACAAACCGATAAGTCGCAGGGCGTAAGCCTCGTCTCTGACTACGGCTTTGCTGTGAAAGGAAAACAGTACACGGCGATTATCAACGTAAAAGGAAGCAATCTAAACGGCGATATAACCATTGACGGACCTGCATCCAACGATATTTCGCTCAGTACAACAACCATCAGCAAGGCAAATGCGGAGTCGTTGAGTGGTTACAACCTCATCGTTACACTCACGCCTAACGACGAGGGAATGCACAACGACCAACTCGTCTTGAAATCGGATGAGGCTAACAGCGTGACAGTGCCTATAGTCTGGTTCACACTGGCACCAACAGAAGTAACTCAACTGACGAATATAACCGAACAAGAAGACTATACCACAATATATAAGGTGGCAGGTCCGCTGATTGTTACACATCGACAGGGAAACAATATCTACGTTCAAGGCACGACATCGGGCGGCGGAATTATTATCGACGAAGAAGGAATGCTTGCTGATGTAGCTGAAGGAACAAGTCTGATGGATATTACTGGTTTCGGATATAATGCTGGTTTGACGGGTTATAACCTGCGCGTCGGTAAAGATATCACAATATATACTACTAACGATAGTTACCAAGCAGATATCGCAAGCCTCACGCTTGCACAGCTGAATGCCAGCGGTGCATCGCTACACAATCAACTCGTAGCAGTTGACAACGTGACATTTGGACACCTCAATGGTACAGAATTCACACCTCTCGAAGAAAACGAGATGTTTACCACAGGACATCAAGTTCACATCAAGGACAGCGAGGGAACAACAGCCCTTGTCAGACTATTCGCTGGAACTGACCTTATAGGAACAAAAATACCTGAAACAGCAAAGATAATAGGACTGTCAACTTCTGCCAGTGGTACAGTGATTGCTCCACGCGGAAAGGCGGATATAATACCGGTAGAACAATCCGACCCACAGCCGACAACAGCAAGCCTGCTGCAAAATGGAAGTTTCGAAACATGGCAGAACGGAGCATTCGGAATGGTTATTCCCGAAGGATGGGAAACAACGCTCGGCGAATGTAGCAAAGAAGAATCGCAGACTCTCGACGGACAATATGCACTCCGACTTAAAGCTGGCTCAACAAGTACGGCAGGAAAACTCCGCCAAGAAGTGAAGCCCAATGCTGAAAGCCCAGAGGCGTTTGTCAAAGGCGAGAAATACGAAATGACAATCAACTATAAGGTCGTGACCGAAGCCACCGAAGGAAATACTATCGAACTGAATAGTTTCTGGCGTAGCAGCGAAGGTGAACTATCTCACGAAAGCGATATCCTCGCAAACGGAGAAGGATTGACGTATAACGTAGGCGAATGGCAGACTAAAACAGTAGTGACAACAGTGCCCGACAATGCCAATAGTTTCTATTTCTCTCTGAAAATGGGTAAAAAAGCAGAAGTGATATTCGACAAATTCAGTTTCCATCGATATACCAGCGACGACCCAGAACTGCTCATTGAGAAGAAATCACTTGCCTTCAACACTACACTCGGCACACCACAGACAAAGACTCTCGTAGTGAAAACAGCTAATATCGAAGCTACAACCCAGCTGGAAGTTACGGGAGCAAATAGCGACCAATTCCAAGTGACTCCTTCAACGATAGAGCCAGGAACGAAATCTGTAATAGTAAGTGTGACCTACAATCCAACAGTAGCTTCCAACACTCATCAGGCAACGCTTCTAATCGACCCGCAGACACCGGGACTATCAGGCATGGTATCACTCACAGGAGCAAACTACGACCCCAACGCAACACCAACTATTACGGCTAATCCAATGGAGTTAGAGTTTGAAGCTGAAGTGGGAAAATCGCAAGACAAAACAATTACGATAACAAGCGAGAACATAGGTGACTACTTCGTTACGGCTAAAGTGGCTGACTTAGAATCAGGACAATTCCAACTGAGCAACGGAGCACTACCGAAAAACACAGAAACAACGCTGACAGTAACTTTCAAGCCAACGCAAGAAGGAACCCATACGCAACAGGTTATCCTATCAGCTGAAGGAGCACAATCGGTAATTATAAACCTGACGGGTGTGGCAACACAAAACACCGACCCTGAAAAGGAAGGCGACTCATGGCCCTTATCAGCAGAGAACCCATTGAAACTGATGATTGAACATTTCGACAATGTAGAAGCAAACAATAAGCCACTAAGCATTGAAGGATGGAAAAACATCGCGGAGGAAGGAAACCGAGCATGGTGGGGATACAACCTCGATGGCGATAAGGTGGCAAAAGTGACCGCTTATTACTATGCAGTGAGCGAACGAAGCAAAGCAGAACAATGGCTTATAACACCAGCTCTCGACTTCAAAAATGCCGAAAACAAACTCTTCACCTTCAGAGTTCGTGGCGATTATATGCCAGAAGAAGGACTGGAAGACCAACTTGACCTCTGTTTGATGTATTTCGACCCGATGGGCGAATTGCAAGCTGAGATAATCAACGCAGGTATTCCAACAGTGGCTGACTACAACGAGGAATGGATGGAAATACACCTCAACTTCAATGGCGACCAGTATGCCGATATCATGCCCGACGTATTCTTCATGGGATTCCGATTCTATACAGAAAATGCGGGAAGCAATTCATCGGTTGTTTATTACCTCGACGATGTGACATGGGGACGCACTGATATTCCTACACTCACACCATCGATTCAGACTATTGCTGAAGAAAACTTGCTTGGCACCATCTGGACAAGCTCACCTATCAGCGTAAGTGCAATCAATCTCACAGAGCCAATAACACTATCATTAGGCGGACCAACGGCATCGCAGTTTGAACTATCAACCGAAACTCTACCTGTAACAGGTGGCGAATTTACCGTTAAGATGAAGGCTGCTAACGATGAGGCTGTTTATGGAGCATACGTCAAGATTAGTTCGCGTGGCGCTGCAGACGTTTATGTGGCAATAGCCATCAACAACACAACAGTTGTAGGTATTAAAGACGTAGAAAAAACCAGTGCCAACAGTGAAGTATTTGACCTGCAAGGACGACGACTCAATTCAGTTTCAAAACCAGGAATATATATCATTGATGGTAAAAAGAAAATGGTTAGATAATATTCTATCATAGACAACAAATCTTTGAGGCATGAAAATTATAATCATTAATGGTCCCAATCTAAATCTTCTCGGACGTCGTGAGCCTGATGTCTATGGACAAATAACGGCTGACGACGTCGTCAGAGATTTACAAGCCAGATATCAAAATCATGTCATCGACTACTATCAGAGCAACGTAGAAGGCGAGATTATCAACCGAATGCAAGCGGCTGATGCCACACACGATGCCATAATACTCAATGCAGGAGGCTACACACACACATCGGTAGCCATCCGTGACTGCATAGCAGCCATCAAAACACCAGTAGTCGAACTACACATTTCCAACATATATGCGAGGGAAGAGTTTCGCCACAAATCACTCCTTTCGGCTGTTTCGAAAGGAGTAATTTGCGGCTTTGGAACCGATGGTTATAGATTAGCTGTGGAAGCTGTCGTAGGAGGAATTGAATTAGATAACGCGCAATAGTTGACGAACTTATCAGTATGGATGTAATAAAGTCGTTTCGCCAGTATCTACGCCTTCAGCGAGCCTATAGTCAGAACACCGTCGAAGCCTATCTGGGCGACGTTGCCAAACTTCTGACCTATCTCGAAGGACAGGGCAAAGACATTCGGCAGACGACTCTCGACGACCTTCACGGTTTCATAGCAACGCTTGCCGACCTCGGACTTGGTGCCCGTTCAAGGGCAAGGGTAATAAGTGCGATACGAACACTGTTTCGCTTTCTTGTCGAAGAAAGAGAAATAGAAAACGACCCAACTGAACTCCTCGACCCTATAACTATGCCACAACATCTGCCAGAAGTGCTCTCGGTAGAAGAAATCGATATGATAGAGGGGGCTATCGACCTGTCGAAATGGGAAGGACAACGCAATAAAGCAATTATCGAACTGATGTATTCATGTGGATTGCGGGTAAGCGAACTTGTAGAACTCAAAATGTCGGAACTCTTTTTGGATGAAAAATTCATTCGAGTGATAGGAAAAGGCAGTAAGGAACGACTCATACCCATATCGAACCAAGCTATAAAAGAACTCAATCTGTGGTTCATCGACCGCAATGTCATGAACATTCAGCCCGGAGAAATAGACTACGTATTCCTTAATCGTAGGGGCAAACACCTAACGCGAACGATGATTCTAATCATGATAAAACAATATGCAAAAGAAGCAGGTATCGAGAAGAATATCTCACCACACACCCTTCGTCACTCCTTCGCCACATCGTTGCTCGAAGGAGGTGCCGATTTGAGGGCAATTCAAGAAATGCTCGGACACGAAAGCATAAAAACAACAGAGATTTATACACACCTCGACACCTCACGACTGCGTGAAGAAATACTACAACATCATCCCAGAAACATAAGACAAAAAACATAATTAGCCTTGTGGCAGGGTTAAATAATGTTATTTTTTAGTGTAAATTATACATATATCAAGGCAAAAACCTATATTTGCAGACGATTTTAAGAAATCAAAGCAGAAAGCCGTTACTAACAAAAGCAAACAATCATAATTTTTAATTAAAATAACAATGAACTTAAAAAGAATCTTTTTTGCAGGTTTGATGTTCATCGCTACGATGGCTCAAGCTCAACAAATGCCAGACTTGGAAATTGATCCAGCAGTGCGCATGGGCAAACTAGACAACGGACTGACCTACTATGTCCGTAAGAATGGATGGCCCGAGAAACGTGTTAACTTCTATATTGCCCAGCGTGTGGGCTCTATTCAGGAGAACGACGACCAGCGCGGACTTGCACATTTCCTTGAGCACATGGCATTCAACGGCTCTGAAAACTTCCAGGGCAATAATCTTATCGAATATACTCGCTCTCTCGGAGTTGAGTTTGGTAGTGATTTGAATGCTTATACCAGCATTGACCGCACTGTGTATCGAGTATGCAATGTCCCTTCAGGACGCATCGAAGCACTCGACTCGTGTCTGCTCATCTTGCGCGACTGGTCGTGTGGACTGCTTCTTGAAGCCGATGAGATACAGAAAGAGCGCGGAGTAATCCACGAAGAGTGGCGCTTGCGCACATCGCCAGTGATGAGAATGCTTGAGAGAAACCTTGAGGCTCTCTATCCTGGTTCGAAATATGGACAGCGTATGCCTATCGGTAAGATGGAAATTATCGATAACTTCGAGCCACAGGTGCTGCGCGATTACTATCACAAATGGTATCGTCCCGACAATCAGGCTATTATCGTAGTTGGTGATATCGATGTTGACCGCACAGAAGCAAAAATAAAAGAGATGTTTGGAAACATTCCTCTCGACCCAAATGCAGAGAAAGTTGTTGACGAGCAAGTACCCGACAACGACGAGCCGATTATCCTCGTTGATAAGGATAAGGAGCAGCAGATGACTGTACTCGAAGTGATGTTCAAGCATGATGCTACACCAAAAGAGGCTAAATCAAACATGATGTATCTCTTAGGGGAGTATGCCAAGAATCGTGCCGTTTCAATGCTCAACCAGCGTTTGGCAGAGAAGGCACTCGACCCAGAATGTCCTTATCTCAATGCAAGTTGCAGCGAAGGCGACTACTTCTTCTCTTCTACCAAGGGTGCATTCTCGCTTAGTATTATGCCAAAGGAAGGTCGTTCAGAAGAAGCACTGGCAGCCGCATATCGTGAGGCTCTCCGTGCAGCAAAATTCGGTTTCACTCCGACAGAGTATGCACGCGAAAAAGAAGAATATCTCAGCCGTCTCGAAAAGGTTTATACCAACCGCAACAAGCGCGACAACAGCATCTTCGGTGATGCTATGACAGACCACTACCTCTCTAACGAGCCTATGCTCGACATCGAGACAGAGTATCAGTTGATGAATATGTTGGCTCCACAGTTGCCAGTAGATATGATTAACTCTGTAATGCCAGAGATTGTCAGCACGACAGATGATAACCTCGTAATTATATGCTTCAACCAAGAGAAAGACGGAGCCGTTTATCCTACTCACGACACTTTCCTCGCAGCTATCAATGGTGTGCGTGGTGAGCAACTCGAAGCATACGTTGACAACGTAAAAGACGAGCCTCTGATAACAAAGAAGATTAAGAAAGGTAAGATAAAGAGCGAACGCTATGTGGCAGAACTCGGTTACAAGGAACTCATCCTTTCAAATGGCGCGAAAGTATTGCTCAAGAAAACTGACTACAAGGACGATCAAGTGCTTATGACAGCAGTTTCTAAGGGAGGAGCATCTCTCTATGGCGATGAAGATATTATGAACACTTCGATGGCAGATGCTGCTATTTCTTCAAGCGGACTGGGTGCATTCGACAACACTCAACTCGAAAAAGCTCTTGCAGGTAAGCAAGCAAGCGTAAGTTTCGGACTGAGCGAACAGCGCGAAACAGTAAGTGGCAACTGTCTGCCAAAGGACATTGAGACAATGATGCAGTTGACTTACCTCATGTTTACTGATATTCATAAGGATGAAAAGGCATATCAGACATTCTACAACATGATGGAAACAGGGTTGAAGAACAAAGACCTTGCTCCTGAGTCTGCCCTTGTTGACTCTATGATGGCAACTCTCTATGATCGTAACCCTCGTTTCAAGCAGCCTGATGTTGACGACTTAAAGAAGATGAACTACGACCGTATGCTTCAGATTGCTAAGGAACGTCTTGCCAATGCTGGCGATTTCACTTTCGCATTCGTTGGTAACTTCGACGAGGCAACTCTCCGTCCACTCATCGAGCAATATATCGCTTCTCTGCCAGGCAATGCCAAGAATAAGGAAAACTGGCGACCAGTGACTACTTATCATCAAGGAAAAGCCGTTAATCAGTTCCGTCGTAAGATGGAAATACCTAAAGCAAACGCTTATATGTACTGGTACAACAACCAAGTGCCATATACTCCTGAGTTGGGTGTAAAGGCAAGTGCTGCTGGTCAGGTGCTTGAAATGGTTTATCTGAAGAAGATTCGTGAAGAAGCGAGTGCAGCCTACTCGGCAAGTGCATTTGGACGTGCTGCTGCTGGTTCAGACATTCCTATGACGATGATTGTTGGTGTTTGCCCGCTCAATCCAGATAAGGCAGACCTTGCAACAACAATCATGCGCGAAGAAGCAGCCGCCATGTGCCATACCGTTGATGCAGAAATGCTCAAGAAAGTGAAAGAGGCTATGCTCAATAAGTATGAAGAAAGCAGCAAGAGCAATGGCTATTGGATGGATATTATCACTGACTACGATGAACTTGGCATCGACAAATACAATGGTTATAAGGACATAGTAAATGCCTTGACACCAGAGTCTATTGCTCAGTTCATGCGTGATGTTATCTTCGCTGGTGGTAATTCGGTAGAAATTATAATGCTTCCAGAAGAGTAATAATACAATAACGAATTTAACACAAACAAGCAAACAGGGCGAGTTCATTTACGAACCCGCCCTGTTTTTTATATTCCTTAATTTGGTTTTCTGTATTCATTAAATGAGTTGTTGTGTTTTTCAACTCTTGTATATCAGTGCTACGGCTGATGCGCTTATGCCTTCTTCGCGACCAGTGAAGCCTAAGCGTTCGGTGGTTGTTGCTTTTACCGATATTTGATTGCTGTCGATACCGCATACTGATGCCATTACTTCTATCATCTTTGGTATGTGGATCATTAGTTTTGGTCGTTCGGCACAAATGGTTGCATCTATATTCCCTATTCGATATCCTTCTTGTTCAAGCATTTCGACGGTTGAGCGCAGAATAATCTTGCTGTCCATACCACGTGTGTTGTCCGATGTGTCGGGGAAGTGATATCCTATATCTCGCATGGCTGCAGCACCGAGCAGCGCATCGCAGATGGCGTGAATAAGCACGTCGGCATCGCTGTGGCCAAGCAGTCCCTTAGGATGGTCGATTCTGATACCACCAAGCCACAATTCCCGATTCTCGACTAATCGATGCACGTCGTAGCCATATCCTATACGTACTCCAAGCATATTGTTTGTTGGGTTGGTGTTATCTCCTTCTGAACAGGTCTTTGATTCCGTCCATATCGAACGACAGTGTGAAGCGGAGAGTTTGGTCGAGAGGGTTACTCTTAGCTGTTGCTATGACGTATCCTGCATCGAGCGAGAATACGCTCATGCGGAATCCAGCACCTACAGTGAAGTATTTTCGATTACCTTTCGTTTCGCTTTCATGGTGATAGCCAGCGCGTACTGAAAACTGGTCGTGATAGACGTACTCTGCTCCGACGCTCCATTGTATCTCTTCGAGTTCCTCTTCGAAGCCACGTGGTGCATCGTTGAAACTCTTGAATATACCAGAAATCGATGATACGTCGTAGTAGTCTTTTTGTACGCGTTGCTGATAGTCTTCGAGACTTTCACCTTCGTTTTGTTTCGGATAGGTTGGCACGAGCAATTTGTTAGCATCGGCTGCTATTGTAAAGCGGTTGTATTCATCGACAGGTATCATTAGCGAAGCACCTAATCGGAGGTTTGTCGGGATAAATTCGGAGTTGTCGCTGCCACCGAAACTTATTTTCGAACCGATGTTTGAAATGTTCATACCAAGTCCGAGTTGGCACTCGCGTGCTCCTATATTCAGATAATTCTGATAGTAAAGAGCGAGGTCGGCGGCGAAAGCCGAGCCAGGCGACGTGTCGTCGGTATAGTCGTAAGTAAGGTCGGAGTATATCCATCTCACAGCCGTACCGAGTGAGAACTTCTCTGAAAGCATTATGGAGTAAGCCACGTCGAGCGACATTTCGTATGGGTTAATTGTCATATCGGTGTCGCCTGATGTTGATGAGCTGGTGTAAACCTCACCCAGTGAGAAGTAGCGTAGCGAGCCCGAGATGGCGGAGTTGTCGCCTATACGATAGTAACCAGCGAGATATGCGAGGTCCATATCGCTAACCAGTTGTCGGAGCCAAGGTGTGTAGTTGAGTGCCACTCCTGCTCTCGAGATGGTGAATGGGTATTTAGCAGGGTTCCAGTACTGCGACACAACGTCGGGGTCGGTTGCCACTCCGACATCGCCCATACCACCTGCGCGTGCATCGGGGGCTATCGATTGCGATGTTACAGATGTGTTGATGGGGTTGAAGATGTCTTCTTTTTTCTGCGCCATGGCTGTAGTGGTTGCGATGGCGAGTAGTAGTGTCAGATATAGTGATTTGGTTTTCATCGCTTTTATT
This sequence comes from uncultured Prevotella sp., assembly GCA_946627325.1. Classification (GTDB taxonomy): domain Bacteria; phylum Bacteroidota; class Bacteroidia; order Bacteroidales; family Bacteroidaceae; genus Prevotella. Next base: position 12,541 of record CAMOVK010000026.1, read on the forward strand.
ATATATAATGTGTATATTGTTATGTCGGTAAAGAATTAACGCTGAAAGTTGTTATTTATTGCTTATGATTATAAGTTTCTTTGCTTTCGATGCTTTCTTGCTGCCGTCGCTTCCTATGAGCACTCGGTAGAGATATACTCCTGTGTGGAGTCGTTGTCCGCCGTCGATGGTCAGGTCCCAATCGATGGTATATGTTCCGCCTGTTGCTTGTCCGCTTTCGCTTCGTCGCCATAGTAGTCTGCCTGAGGTGTCGAATATCTCGAGGTCCACATCTACGTTGCTTCCTTGTCGGTCGTGGCTGATGATGAAGGTGGTGTTGGTTGTAGCAGGATTGTTTGTGCAGTCAACCCCGTAGAGCGATGGTTCAAGTCCTTTTACTACGTTGAACGACAGTGTGGCGGTAGTTGAATTGTTCTGTACGTCCCATGCGCGGAATTTCAGTTGGTGTCGTCCTGGAGCGAGTTCGGGTATGTAGTAGTGCGTAGAGCCTGATGTATAGCTTCCGAAGTCGAAAAGGAAGTTCTCGTTGAGTGAGTATGTGCGTGTCATTTCGTCGTCAATGATGAGTTCCATGTCGTGTCCGATACCCACTCCCGATGCGTTAATACCGTCTTGGTCGGTTATCTGTGCCACGAAGTAAGGTGTTGAGTTGACGTTGCCTCCATCGGTAAATGATGGTGAGTTGAGGTAGCAATATATCGATGGTCCTATCGAGTCGTTGCTCATGGTACCTGTTCCTCCTACGACGAACTGCTCTGTCTGTCCGTGTGCCGTCAGTCGGTGGTCTTCGCTGGTGGCGTGTATGATAATTTTTCCTGATGCGTCGGCGTAGTTGATGTCGAGTGGCACAGCGAATGAAAATTTTATTTGTCCGTTTCTAACGTCGTCGTTACCGTTGTAGAGCGTCTTTGTTCGGTCTTTGAATGTGAATGGTGCTCCGGTGTATGTAGAGAGGTTTCTCTTGCATACGATTGTCTCTTCGGTGTCGAGTACGGTAGCTGTCATTCGTCCGTTGAAGTCGCTTGCGAGTTGTTTGTCGCGTTCTATATGTGCGCTGATGGTTGCTATTGTTCCTGCGCGTAGTTGTGGCAGGTTGCCTGAGGTTGCAGTCTCGGTTACTGGTATGCCGTTAATGCTGTCGATGACAATGTCCAGCGTAGGTAGTTGCAGCGATATAGCCGGGTCTCCGAGCAGGTGATAGTGTAGTGTGTTGAATTCTCTTACGGGGCAAGTGTTTTTCGCCAGCCGCACAGCATCGCCCAGTTTCATTGGCTGTCCGTTATCGTCGAGGCTGAGAGCGTAACGCATGAAGCGTAGGTTTATTTGCTTATTGCTTGATGCATATACTGTTCGTGATGTGCTAAACACTGCTATTGCTCCTCCTCGACTGTTTCTAACAGCTTCTTCGCCTATTGTTGACATATTGGCATCGAATGGCATTATGTCGCAGGCATTTATTATCCATAGTGGCAGGTTGGTGTTTTTGAAGTTTGAGAAGTCTTCCAATACGAGGACTCTCTCGTGCGACATACTCGTAGGGCTGCCGTGTCCGGCATAGTTCATGATGAGTGCTCCATTGGTTTGTTGCTGTTTCACGATGTTTTCTATGTCGGGATATCTGTTACCTGTCGATGACGATTCGCGCGTATATGCGTCCCACATCACTTTCTTTATTCTGTATGCAGGGTGCTGGGTGTTTGTTTCATCTGCCATCTGATTGATGTCATTCATGTGGGTGTTGTATTGGTTTTTTCCAGGGTCATCGTCACCCATAGCCATAATGATGTTTTGCCAGTCGCCCGAATTGTTGTTCATGACGTAGTTGATGGTTTTGTCGGTCATTACTTTTGCTTCGTCTTCCGTTCTCACGGGAAATCGTCCCACTCCGAGGTCTATGCGTCCTACCTTTTCTTGGTTTATGCCTTCTCCGTCGTCGAGCATTCCGAACCAGCTGTCGTCGATGTAACTACTGTATTGATTTACTGAATTTTCGCTTTGGAATGAAAGCAGTAAGTCGTCTGCCGATGCCCATCTCCAGTCGCTGCTGAGCAAGCGGTTGTCCCATGCGCAGTCGCCGAACAGTAGCAGGTACTTTGGCATGTCGGCTTCTGTCTCTGCTCTGTCGTATAGCATTTTGAGGTATCTGCGATATGCGTTTGCATCGGGTGTTCCGCTCGAGAATTCGTTGTAGAGTTCGTCTGCTGGTACTATTACCACCCTCATGCTGTCGGTCGTGGTGTGTAGTGCTGCTATGCGCTCTGCTTGTGTGCGTAGTTTCTGCGATGTTGGTATTATTATTACCATGTCGGCAGGTCCGTGCGCGTGCAGGTCTTGATTTGTTATGTTATGCACATATTCGGGCACTGGCAGTGTTTGTGCGTTGAGATTGGTCAGTGGTCTGGGTTTGTCGAATGTTATTGCCACATGGTCGAGACGTGCTGTTCCACTTCCTTCGTTGGTTATTGTTATTTTGTTGGTTTCTTTCAGGTTGCTAACTTCGTATATGCTTGCTCTTACCGATGCTATGTCGAGATTGCTCAACGATGTCTTTATGCTTCCCAGCGTTGAGTCGTTGAGTGCTATTTGTATGCTTCCTTGTGTGTCGGCAGAGACGCTAATATAGAGTGAGCCTTTTGTGTTTCCTGCTGGTACGTTGAGTTCTACGCTCTTTGTCTGGTTGGCTGCTATTGGGTCTGCTTCGAACAGGTTTCGTCCGCTATGGTACCAAGCGTAGTTGTCCACTTCGTGCAGGCTGTGGTAGTCGTTGGCAGATGGATAGAATGAGCTTACGAATGTGGCAGAATCCACTTTTAGAGGTTCTGTTTCGGTTTGTGTTATGAAGTAGTAGCCATAGTCGGAGTATGGGTTTCGTGTTCGTAGTGTTTCTTCGGGCGATTTCCATGATACTGGTCCGTTGGCATAGAATAGTCTTCTGTTGCCATGTTGGTAGGTTGGTACCTCGTGGAGGTCGTCGGTCTGGATAAGGTAGTCTGCTTCTAATTGTTCGTTTTGTAGGTTGCCGCCATATCCATACAGTTTTACTCGGCTTAGGTCGTTAAATCCTGCTTGATTGATTAGTCCTTCTGTCAGTTGATATACTCCGCTCGACGGAATTCGTATCTTTGCCCATCGTCCTTCGGCAAGTACCGAGTGGTTGGCATATCTTGATGCGAGTGTTGCCTCGTTTTGTCGGTTTGCTTTTCGTTGTGCGCGTTTGACTGGTTTTTTGTCGATGTGTAGCATGAAGCTTACGAGTATCTGCTTCTTGCCGTTGCGCTCAACGAGAGGTGTGAACGATACATATATGCTTCCGCGACGACGGTCGCTGACTATCATTTGCTCTATCTCGGGCATCGTTGGAAGTGGCTTCCCGCCAGTGATAGAGTCGTAGCGGTGCTGGTCGGTGGCTGTCATATCGATGAATTCGGGATAGCGCAGACTTACGGTGTATATCGTATCGGCATAGTTGCCTGTCAGATTGATGCTGTGGGAAAATCGAGGCAATATAGAGTCGATTCTCACCTCGTCGGCTCGGAGGTTGAAAAACTGCTGCGCACTCATCGTGGCAAGGCAGAAGAGCATCATCAGTGTGGATATGATTTTTTTCATATTGATTTCTATAATCGTGTTTTTTAATAACGCGCGCACGTTGTTTTTTATTGCAATCGATGAGTGGTTTTTTCTGTATATCTATCTGAAACAAATCGGGGAGTATGCCTTTTCGCGTCGGAAAGACGTGCTTTTCGACTTGGAAAGACGTGCTTTCCGAGATGGAAAGATATGCTTTTCGAACTCGTTGGCTATGAGACAGTTACCGAGTGGGCTGTTTTCTCTTTTCGCAGATGATTATGATGTGGTTTCCTTCGCTGTCGGTTGTGGCGAAGATGTAAGTGTCGCCACCATCGGAGAGTCGTAAGCGGTTCATCAGTTGACGTGCCGACAAGGGGAAATTCCTTACCGTAAGGTTGGCTTTCTTCGTGCCGCTGAGAGCCTTCTTGAGGTAGGACTTGTTCATCGACGACACTTTCTTGATGATGAAATGTCTGAAAAAATTGTCGGGAAGGTTTTCGGCTACATCGGTATTACCTATAAACAGATGACTGTTTGGTGCTATCGCTTCCAACTGGAAACGCTTACACAGAAAGCCGAAGCACCCCATTTTCATCACTACGCTGACAGGTTCGGCTAAGATAAGTCCTTCGGCTACGCTCTCTGATAGCGTAATAGGGATTTGAGCGAAATCGTCGGGCAATGCAAGCACCTCGTCATCGACGTTGCAGAAGAAACCTATGCGATGGTTTTTGTCATAGTGTCTCGATGCCACGACGAGCAATTCCTTGCACTCCTGACGGGTACCTACGACGTGAACCTCGCCCACATGGTCTAAGCGCGAAATCGTATCGGCAATGTCGAGCATGGGCGATAGTTTTATCATTACGATATCAGCCATATCGAGCAATCGTTCCTGCAACTGGCAGTAGTCGGGCAGACAGTCGGCAATGCTATATGTTCGGCTGCCGTTCTCATCGCGCCGCGAAGGGTCGAGAAATATGACATTCGACCGAAGGTCCTTTTTGATAACCTCTTCAGCGGTTGTGTTGACTATTTCTACGTTATCGATACCGAGCAGCGGAAAATTGTTTTCAGCAGTCTGACATAGACTTGTCTGACTCTCGACGTAAAGCAATTGACTCTTGTTGTCGGTGGCTTCCCTCAAAGCCTTTGCCATAAACGAGAAATCGATGCCAAATCCACCCGTCAAATCGGCAAGTAAATACTGCGCAGCCCCGCACTTGAAATCTCTCATCAGGCGTGTTGCCACTCCCGCTTTATATCGCGCTGTAGGCTCGCTCGAACACTGTTCCATCGACAACCTGCGAGGATACACTATCCCTTCAACATCAGCCCACGAGGGAACCTTCGTGCGTGCCGTCTGCCATGCCTCTATCTGCTGCAACGCGTAGGGCATATCCACCTCTGGAAAACGCTCACGCATCAGTGCCAACCGACTGACATCGGCGTCGCGATGGGAAAGAATAAAATCACGAGTTGCTGACATACTAAACAAAAAACGAAGGTTTCACACTCTCAAATAGAGTTATATTCAACCTTAATTATCGAAATAGTTTTGGCTGATTTACTCGCACAAAGATATACATTCTACTCCCAATAAAAACAAAAAACTTGACTTTTTCTTGTCTGAACGGATAAATCGGCTTACCTTTGCAGACGCTGTTCTTTGCTTAATGACGCTGCGGAAATAGCTCAGTTGGTAGAGCACAACCTTGCCAAGGTTGGGGTCGCGG
>CAMOVK010000027.1 GCA_946627325.1 uncultured Prevotella sp.
ACTAAATAATCAGGAATTATTTACCATCTTTGTTGTAGATAACTTATTTTTTTATCTTTGCATTATAACAAAATAATTCTTTGTGTTGTTATGAGAAAAATTATTGTAGTTCTGTTTTCAGTCATATCTCTTTCGTCTTCTCCCAAAGAGCAACCTCGCATTAATGAAAAAACCTTTAAAAAACTTTACTGAGAAATACTTACTTCCAACAATGTTGGTTTGCAATAAATAATATATCTTTTATTTTTTTTACCATGACTTTAGAATTTGTTCTTCGCATTGTTGTAGCTGCTATCCTTGGCGGCGTTATTGGTATGGAGCGTGAGTATCGTGAGAAGGCAGCAGGTTTTCGCACTCATTTTCTTGTAGCTCTTGGTTCTGCTTTATTTATGATTATTTCTGTTCATGGTTTTACAGATGCGCTTATTTCAGAGAATCATCGTCTTGATGTAGCTCGTGTGGCGGCTCAAGTAGTAACAGGCATCGGTTTTATCGGTGCAGGAGCTATTGTTTTGCAGAAGAATGTCGTTCATGGTCTTACCACAGCTGCTGGTGTTTGGGTTACTGCAGCCATTGGTTTGGCTTGTGGTTCGGGTATGTATGTTCTTGCAGCGGTGGCTACCATTCTCGTTTTGATAGGTTTGGAAGCATTCAATTATTTCCTGAAAAATTTTTCAAAGAAAGAATAATTATATCTGTTAAATAATTAAAGGTATGTCCTACTTAAATGGGAACATACCTTTAATTGTTGTGTTTTTTTGTCAGAACTTGGCAGATGCTTCTGCCTTTTTAGTTCTTTTTTTATTTCTGCTTCAGTAGGTCGCGTATTTCACCGAGCAGTTTTTCTTCGTTGCTTGGTTCAGCAGGAGCAGCCGGTTCTTCTTCCTTTTTCTTCGATACTTTATTGATTGCTTTAATCATAAGGAAGATACAGAATGCCACGATTAGAAAATCTACGATGTTTTGTATAAACTGTCCGTACATGATATTTGCTGCGTTTTCACCCTCGCCAAACTTATAGCTCAACTTTGTGAAATCCATTCCACCTGTGAGAAGTCCTACGACAGGCATGAGCACATCGTCAACGAGCGACGATACGATTTTACCGAAAGCACCACCGATGATTACACCGACAGCCATGTCCATTACGTTGCCTTTCATGGCAAACTCCTTAAATTCTTTTATAAATCCCATAGTTGAATATTTTTTAAGTGATATATTAAGTGATGGCAAAAGTAGAAAAAAATATGTTAAAACAAGTAATTTATTCATAAAAAAGAGGTTGGTGCAGGATGCTCCAACCTCGTGCGTGATTTCAAAAATTGCGAAATCATCATCAATTGTGTCCGACAAATATATGTTATTTGTATTTCTTTTACAAATTATTTGTATGGTTTTTAATCGTATTATGTCAGAAAACAATTATTTTTGCATTTGCTATGCAGTTTTCTACACCTATTGACAATCCTAGTTTGTCTGTTCAGATAACTCCGCGCGATGTGTTATTGTTTGTCGGTTCATGCTTTGCTGAAAGCGTTTCTCGTCGCCTTGAAGCAGATTGTTTTCGCGTCATAGCCAATCCTTTTGGTGTGATGTATAATCCTGTGAGCGTGTTCCACACGGTTGAGCGCTTGTTACATAGTGATGCACATCAAATACCCAGCCGTCCTTCGGTAGTCTTTCTAACTTTTGGAACAAATCATGTCTATCGTCTGAAATCTTCAGGCGAGATTGTAGATAACTGCCAGAAGCGTCCACACAATCTTTTTGTCGAAGAGCAATTATCGGTCGAAATGTGTGCAGATGTCATGGCAGACACCATTGCTTTGCTGCGCGAATGGAATCCCGATATGAGGATTGTAATGACAGTAAGTCCCATACGTTACCAGAAATATGGTTTCCACGATAGTCAACTTTCAAAAGCAACATTACTTTTATCAGTCGATAAGGTAGTGAAGAGCAATTCCGCCCATGTTGAGTATTTTCCTGCCTACGAGATAATGAATGATGAACTGCGCGACTATCGTTATTATGCTACCGACATGATTCACCCTTCCGAGCAGGCTGTTGACTACATTTATGAAATCCTTCTTCGGTCTGTTCTCTCTCCTGATGCTGTCAGTTTCGTTGAAGAGTGGCAGCCCCTCAAGCGTGCTCTCAGCCACCGACCATTCGATGCAGATAGCGAGGCTTATCGTATGTTTATCGGTCAGACGTTGGATAAGGTTCGCCAATTTGCGAAGAAATACGATTTAGACTACAATAAATTAACCAACAATAAACCTTGATACCATGCAAATAAAACATATTGAAATCCCCGATAAAATCACACCAAAAGATATACCATCGCTCTTCGACTGTAATAGCATTGAGTGGACAGCAATCGACCGTGTGAATTGGCGTGCTGATTATCCCTATAAGCCCGATGTAGCTGTTCGAATAGCTCACGCAGGCGACAAGATTTTGCTCCACTATTCTGTTCGTGAGCGCGACTTGCGTGCCGTGTGCGACTGCGACAATGGGCGTTCATGGGAAGATTCGTGTGTTGAATTTTTTCTCCAACCCGATTCCGACCAATCCCTTTACTATAATTTCGAGTTCACTTGTGCAGGTTTTAAGCTCGTCGGCGGTGGCGACTATGGTACCGAGCGTGGGCGGGCACCGATGGAAATCCATTCTAAAGTACAAACTTGGAGTTCTCTCGGGCATGAGGCTTTCGGCCAACAGCATGGCGAAGCCCAGTGGCAGCTCGCTGCAATAATTCCAGTCGAAGCTCTTTATCTTTCTTCGATAACCCATCTTGATGGACTATCGATGCGTGGCAATTTCTATAAATGCGGCGATCTACAACCTACACCACATTTCCTCTCGTGGACGGAGATAAGAGCTCCAAAACCTCAATTCCACTTGCCTCAATTCTTCGGGAATTTGGAATTTGAAAAGCAATTATAATTTTTCTATAAATATAATTTTTACATTTGCACGAGAATATTTGGTTTAGCACTTCTCAGCCGTTGCAAATCTCAGTTTTGAATTTGTTTAATGGTGTGCGCAACCCTTAAATAGAGCAAAAGGACACAGATGACCTATTCAATAGAAGAAATATCCAACATTATTAAAGCGCGGCGCGTAGGAACCGCAAAATCAGTTGTTAGCCGTCTGCTTACTGACAGTCGGTCGCTCAATTTCCCAGAAGAAACGTTGTTTTTTGCATTGCGTTCTGAACGCAACGACGGGCATCGTTATGTAGAAGACCTTTATCGGCGAGGTGTGCGTTGTTTTGTTGTGAGCGATGAAGCCATTCTCGTCAGAGGTTTCTCTGACGCTAATTTTCTCGTTGTTCCCAACGTCTTGACAGCTCTTCAAACGCTCGTAGCCCACCATAGGCAGCAGTTCGACATACCAGTAGTGGGAATTACAGGCAGCAATGGTAAGACCGTTGTCAAAGAATGGCTCTATCAGTTGCTTTCCGACGATGTAGTCATCACTCGTTCGCCACGTAGTTACAACTCGCAAATAGGTGTTCCTCTTTCTGTATGGAACATTGATGAGCGCACTCAAATGGCAATCATCGAGGCTGGAATAAGCCAGGTGGGGGAGATGGATAAACTCGAAAAAATCATCAAACCAACTTTCGGACTGCTTACCCACATGGGTGTAGCACACGAAGAAAATTTCTCTTCAAAACGTCTAAAGGTTGACGAGAAACTCAAACTCTTTGCCAATGTCGAGGTGTTGATATATCGTAGCGACAATGCCACAGTGCGAACCGCAGTACAGCAAACTTGCACCTGTCGCCTTTTTGCATGGTCAACGACAGATAGCGAGGCTCCTCTTTTTGTCGAAAGCATCGCTAAAGGAGAAACATCTACACGCATCGACTTTGTTTTCGAGAGCCAACACCACTCTTTCGTCATTCCTTTCATCGACGATGCGTCAATAGAAAACTCCATTGGTTGCATTGCTTTAGTCTGCATGATGGGTTTTGACATTGCAAAGGTTTGTAGGAAAATGGAAAATTTAGAACCTGTTGCCATGCGTCTCGAAGTAAAAGTGGGCAGGCATGGGTGTACTCTCATCAACGACTCCTATAATTCCGACATCCATTCCCTCGAAATAGCGCTCGACTTTATGCACCGCCGCCCTGATGTTAGCGGTAGGCAGCGTGTGTTGATACTTAGCGATATCGAGCAGACAGGCATGACCGATGCCGACCTCTATGGCAGCGTTGCCAATCTTGTGAGAGAAAAACAAATCGACCGTCTCGTAGGTATTGGTAAACATATTTCTGCACAGAGCGACTTATTCGATTGCAAAAAAATGTTCTTCCCATCTACAGAAGATTTCCTCCGCAGCAGCGAATTCCGCAATATATACAATGAGGTAATACTTATTAAGGGAGCCCGCCATTTTGGTTTCGAACGCTTGATTGATATTATGGCAGAGAAAGTGCACCAGACGACACTTGAGGTCAACCTCGAAGCACTTGTCGATAATCTCAACTACTATCGCTCTTTCCTTCACGCTTCCACTCGTCTGGTCTGCATGATAAAGGCAGATGCTTACGGAGCGGGAGCCGTAGAGGTGGCTAAGACACTGCAAGACCACCGCGTTGATTACCTTGCCGTAGCCGTAGCCGACGAAGGGGTAACTCTCCGACAGGCAGGAATCACGTCGAACATAATGGTAATGAATCCCGAACAAGGCTCGTTCCGTAAGATATTCGCCTACCATCTCGAACCCGAAATCTATTCCTTCCGACTGCTACGCGACTTTATTTCGGCGGCAGAACACGAGGGCATAGTGCGTTATCCAGTGCATATAAAACTCGATACGGGTATGCACCGATTGGGATTTCATCCCATTGACGATATGGAAGAATTGATAACCACGTTGCAGGGGCAGGACGCTCTGAAACCTCGCTCAGTGTTTTCACATTTTGTTGGTGCCGACGACGACCAGTTCGACGATTTCTCCAACCGACAATTTGAATTGTTCGATGAGGGCAGCAGCCGCCTGCAAAAGGCATTCAAGCATAAGATACTCCGACATATATGCAACTCGGCAGGCATTGAACATTTCCCAGAGCGTCAGATGGATATGTGCCGGCTTGGGCTTGGACTATATGGTATATCGCCGCGTGGCAACCGAATACTACATAATGTCAGCACTCTGAAGACTACAATCCTTCAAATTCGTCGTGTCCCAGCCAGCGATACGGTTGGCTATAGTCGTCGTGGTGAGTTGCATCGTGACAGCGTTATTGCTGCAATACCAATAGGCTATGCCGACGGGCTCAACCGTCATTTAGGACGCGGGAAAGCCTATTGTTTGGTAAACGGCAAACGTGCTCCTTACGTTGGCAATATCTGCATGGATGTAGCGATGATTGACGTCACCGGAATCGACTGTCGCGAAGGCGATAGGGTAGAGATTTTCGGCGACAATCTGCCCGTTACCGTTCTATCCGACGCTATCGATACCATTCCTTACGAGATACTTACATCGGTAAGCAACAGAGTGAAGCGAGTATATTATTCGTAAAATAGATTTACCTTATTACAACTTTTCTTGTCGCTGAACCTTGCTTTATGACATAGATGCCTGGTTTCAGTGCGTTGATAGTGTTGCCTGCAGGTTGTCCTTCAATAGTGAAAACGTCGTAGGTTTGGTCGTAGTTGATAGAGTCGTTTATACCCGAAGGTGGGGTATAGACGTAGTCCAGCATTTCGTCCATCCATGGAATGCGATACCTGATGTAGTTTCTCACGTTTTCCACTTCTGCTTCATAACTGCCCCAGATTATAGGATTCTGATGTATATATTCGTTCATGATGTCCCAACGCATGAAGTTCAGTCGTTGCGACTGCATGAGTAGTTGTTCTTGCTCGTCGATATAGTCGATGAAACTATCAACGGTTAGTCCTCCTTGTCGAGCCTTTTCCCATATCTGTCGGAGCATTTCGCGCCCTTCAGCATCGTTTACCGCCACAGCGTCAGCCAGCGCAGCCATGTAGCCAGTGTAACTACCTCCACTCCGATAGACGTAATCGTCCATCCATGATATAGGGTATGTGCGGTTGTCGTTCTCGAAGGCGAGGTCGAAGTCCCACACCGGACCTGTGTATATCGTGTCGTTGCCTCGATGTTTATAGAAGAATACGCTCCAATAGGTGTCGGTATTGCCCGACGTTTCGCCTACGAGGAAGTGCCGAAGGTAGGTGTTGCGGTCGAGATAGCGTTTTGGGTCGTGCTCCATTTTGTTGTAGTGGTCTTCGATGTAGGCTGCCTGTTCCCATGTTATCTTATCTTCATCGGGATATTTGATGGTCACTCCCGTACCGAAATCGGAGTAGAACATTGAGTATTCGCCATCGGCATAGGCATCGGCTTCGATGAAGTATCCTCCCGTCAGGTTTTCGCCATCGTTGTCGTTGGCTGTCATCTTCTCTATGTTAACCCTGTTTTTCTCTACCGTCACTTGGTCGCATAGTTGATAAGAACCCTTGTATTCGCCATTGAGAATTACGTCAACGTAGGTGCAGAAAGGCGTGTAGGGCATACCAAAACGGCGACTCAATTCGAAGGCGAGTTGGTTTCGCATGAGTGTCTTGTCGCCATAGTTGTTTATCAGTGTCCATTTCTTTGCTTTGGCGGGCGACCCTACTACGTTGTGGCTTTGTTGAAACTTTATGCGGTAGGGTGCTTTTGGTTGGCTTTTCGAGTAGTTTCCGCGCAGGCGCACTGTTCCAGAGTCGGTCAGTAGGTGTCTGCCGTCGTCGGAGATGATAGTTATCTGCGATGGTATCTGATTGATTTTGTCTATTGGTTCATTGTTGTACTCAGTGTGAATGATTACCACTGGCAGGTTGGTCAGTTGGCAATACTGTTCGTCGGTGCCTTCGCCCTCGCTGCCGTAGAATTCCAGTTCGGCTATGACGCAATGCATATCGGCTGGCCCAACGTATCTTACGTATCTGAAACCTTTCGTACATCGCGTGTCGGCATAGGTCATTTCGCCCGTCTCAGCGTCGTTGTCGATAATATGTAAAGGCACGGCATCCATGAAGTCGCTTCGGTTGGCTCCCTCGAAAATGCCCAGCGTTGTCGAAGCTGTTCCGAAACTCTCTTGAATGGGTTGGTAGCCTATGCGCGTTATGACGTGCGGTGTGCCGAGATCGAGACCTACCCATCCATAGCTCCATTCGAAGGCAGCAAAGTAGGTGTCACTGTTGCCATCGAAAGCGTCGGCAGGCAGATTCTTCGTCTGTGTTGGTTCGTAGGTGCTTAAATCAATCGAATAGTTTGAACCTATGGCTGTACCAGAGAGGGGCTCGCCGAAGTCGTCAGCGCGAACAGCATAGGTTGTCAGCAAACAAAAAAGCGGAAGTAATAGTTTCGTTTTCATGGTAGAATTTTTCGCAAAGTAACATTTTTTTTGTCGTACAACAAAATGATTTCACAACGAAACTGATATTTTATGAATTGACAATGTATGAAAAATTTTTACAAAGTGTTGCAACAAAAAATCCGTTAAAAAGTTTGTCGAATGTCGTTATTTGTGCTTTCCGAAGTGGCGACCATAACTCCCCGACTTGGAAAGATATGCTCCCCGATTTGGAAAGATATGCTCCCCAACTCCAAAACGATGTTTTTTCAGTCGGAAAACGACCGTTTTATACCTTGAAAAGCATATCTTTTCGAGGCGAAAACACTTAAAAATTTTGCACAAAACGTCTCTTCTTTCGTTTAATTGTTTGATAGTCTGAATGTTATCCTTGCACACAAATGCGTGCCATAATTTGAAAAATCAGTTTCGTTGGTCGATTTCGCGAGAGTTATGAGGGCGTTTTTTTCGGAATTATCTTTACAAAATCAAATGATAAAATGGGCGATATCCAAAACCCCAAAAACGCACTTAACCAAGAATCCATAAATAAAAATAAAAGATGGAAGAGACATGAAAAAGACAGAAACGAAAAAAGTTTTTAACCGATTTATGAAATTTTATAGAAAAAAAACATACCTTTACACAATCAAAACAACCAAATCAACTTTCTGAACCATGATGATATATATTATAATAAGTGTCGTAGCGACCGCGCTGATAGTGTTTCTGATAATGCATCAGTCGAAAGGAAAACAAAAGGCGATGCTCGAAAAAGAGTATATGTCGAAACAGGCGGAAGACGCTAATAGGCTCAAAGCCAGCTTCGACGAACAACTCCAGACCTTGACAAACGAAAAAGTAGAAGCCGAAAAACAACTGGCAGTAACTCTTTCCGAACTCGAACAATCGACACGACACAACGAGAAGATGCGCGAAGAACTGGAAAAACAATTCCAACAGCGACTAAACTTGATGCGAGAAGAGATGAAGTCGATGGCAGAACAAATGCTCAAAGAAACGCGAAGCGAACTCAACAACGCCGACCGAGAGCGACTCGACGCACTCATTGCGCCACTGAAAGAACGAATGGAGACGTTCTCGAAAGCAGTAAACGATAACAATCGAGACAACGCAACACACAAAACGGAAATAAAGACAGCATTCGAGGCTGCAATGAAGCAACTACATGAGGAGCAAGAACGAACAGTAAAGGAACTGAAAGAGCAGACCGAAAGGATAGGGCAGGGAGCAGAACACCTGACAAAAGCACTCAAAGGCGACTCGAAAATGCAAGGCGATTGGGGAGAAATGATACTCGAAACAACGCTCGAAAACTGCGGACTGAAGAAAAACGAGCAGTTCTTCCTGCAAGAAAACATTAAAGACAAAGAAGGAAACAATCTCCGACCAGACGCAATAGTGGTCTTCCCAAACGAAGAAAGAGTAATAATCGACTCGAAAGTGTCGCTCACAGCATATCTCGAATCGCTCAAAACAGAAGAAGAAACAGAACGAGAGCGATTGCTAAAGGAACATGTAGCATCGGTAAAGCGGCATATAGACGAACTGACCGACAAAAACTACGATAAGTATGTGGCAGGAAGCATCGGATATGTGCTGATGTTCATACCATACGAGAGCGGATATGCAGCAGCAATAAAGACAGAACCATCGCTATTGCAATATGCATACAGAAAGAAAATTATCATAATAAGCCCGGCAAACCTGCTCATGACACTGCAACTGACACACACAATGTGGCAAAACTACAGAATGAACAAAAACGTAGAAGAAATCATGCGACAGTCGAGCGACCTATACGACAAGTTCGTCGGATTTGCAGAAACATTCATAAAGATTGAAAAAGACATTGAAAACATCCGAAAACACTACGATGAGGCGCACGGACAACTGTCGGAAGGCAAAGGAAACATAGTTAGAAGATTCGAAAACATGAAACAACTCGGAGTGAACCCAAAAAAGGAAGTGCCACCGAAATTATCACAACAAGAATAGATAACAAAAACAATAATTCAAGAAAAGAATATCAAATAATGACAAAAATGTTACATAAAAAATTGCAAAAACAATAAAAAATTGTAAATTTGCTTTCAAATTGATTTACAAAACGCTGATTATGAAGAAACTTTACACAATTCAAACATTTCTGATTGCAGTGGCAGCAATGCTCGTATTGCCCACTCAAAAAACTAAAGCACAGCAGATAGATGTGGTAGGATATATGCCTATCTATACACAACTCGTAGCCGTTCCGACTGAAGGAGGCGAAGCATGTGCTACACTAAACGAAACGGGACTGAAACTATGGAACAGCGAGTTCAACTTCAAACAGCCAGTATCAGTCAACCGAATGACCATGGATGTGAATGGTACAACAGGTTCAATCGACTTTATCATGTACTTCCTCTATGCACGACCAAAGGATGGGTACGTCTTCGGAGGATGGTATCTCGATTCAGATGAGGATGGAGAGTTCGATATTACAAAAGACGAACTTATCGGAGAAACAGAGGAGTCGATCTATTCAAAAGAACTTACAGGCGACTACACTTGCTATCCTACAGCAAACGAGGCAAAAGCAGCAGGATATCCTGAAACACCAACGCGCATATTTGCATACTTCTCAAAAGGAGCAGTGGTAAGCACAAGTTACTATCAAGGTGCAGAACAAGCCAACTGCGGCTCGGTGTTCATCGATAAACCAGTAAACTCGCCAGGAGATGAAGTGACTGTAAGAGCAATACCAACCGACGGATTTCAGTTCGAGTATTGGTCGGATGCACTCTCTATGGGTAATGTAGTATCGACAGATAACCCTTACACATTTACCGTTCAAGGTGGAGAACACCTGTATGCATACTTCACTGCTATCGATGCACCATCGGTTGAATTGCCAGAAGAAGGTGGATACAAAGTGGCATACCTCAACGCACCATGGGTAATGACCGACGAGTCGATGAAGAACGGAGCACATATAATCGTAATCGAAGAAGAAGACCTTACATGGGACGACGAGAAACGAGTGTATTTCGACACAAGTAATGAAAAAACATGGATTGATGTGGCACAAATCAACAAACTGCCAACAATCATCAGCGGAAAGGGAACAGTAAACTTTGCCTACAAATTGAACTACGGAATCGCTCGCAAAACGAGTAATGAGACACTCGTGAGATGGAGCGGAAACGGAGTGACACTCACATCAACCGATTTCTATTTCTATACATTCGATGAAGGACTCGGAGCATTCCTACAGTTTGCAAACACCGACACAAACATTGATCCAGACGTCTCGAATAAGGTGAAGATACCAGCTGAAAAGGCTTACTTCTATATGTCGGCTTACGACCTCGTTGACGAAAACGGCAATATACCTACAGCAATAGGTCTGTCGCCTGAAACATTCGACGCAGCAATTACGGGAATAGAAGACGTAAACATAGAAACCCGTGAAGTGAAGGGGCAGAAAATTTATACCCTAAGCGGTGTTGAAATCAAGTCAACTCCTGAAAAAGGAATTTATATCATCAACGGAAAGAAAGTTCTTATTAAATAACCCTTTTTATTAACTAAAACTAAACATTATGAAGAGAATTACAAGACTACTTATGCAATCAGTGGCAATGCTACTGATGCTCGTGGGAAACGCTTCTCTAGCTATGGCACAGGATGCTCAGACGCTGACCGTCTTCGACGGAGATGATACTAATGGGTTTCAGCCATACTTTTTAGATTACGGCGATGCACCACAAAGACACGAAATGATCTTCCCCGCAACTGCACTGGCAGGCATGAAGGATGGAGACATCTCTAAATTGCAGTTCTACACCCCAAAAAAATCAATTACACCTGGAGTTACGGTAAGAGTGGTTGTTCAGGAAGTAGCGCAGACAGAACTGACTTCGTTTATCGACGAGGCAAACTCTACAACCGTATATGAAGGTCCATTCAACGTGGAGAACTATATGGTGGAGATTCCATTCACAACAACCTACAACTACAAAGGCGGTAACCTCATGGTTGGAGTATATACTCTATCAATGGGTAATTATAATGCCGTACTTTTCTATGGTCAGAACCTAGACTATCAGGCATCAATTTATGGTATAGCATATGGAAATGCTAACAGTTACCTTGATGTACTAGAACCTACAAACCTTGCTTATACTCAATTCTTGCCTAAGACAACGTTTACCTACACGGCAGGTGCAACAGAAGAAAATGTTCTCGACAACATTCTCGCTCTGAAGAATTACCAGATGCAAGACCCAGCTTCATCAGGCGAAGACGCAATGCTGCAACTAAGCAACGTTAAGGTAACTTACGTTAATGCTGAAAACGACTTCGTACTTGTTGAAGATGAATCAGCTGGTTACGCATTCGAAAATACAGGTATGAGTTCTCTCGTTAGCGAAGGACAAATACTCAATGGTAAGATAGCAATAACCGTTTCAGACTTCTATGGAATTAAGACTATTACTCTGAAGAATGGTCTTGAAGGCGCAACCATTATGGATGGTCAGGTTCAGCCAATTATTCTTACTACAGAAAACGCTCAGGATTACGCTAACGACTACGACTTCCGCTTAGTGGAAATAGCCGATGCTGAATTAAAAACCGTTGCAGGTGATTACGGCGACGAAATTTTTGTAGTAGTTCCACAACTCAACGATGCAGAATATAGCATCTTAGACCGCTTCAATGTGGTTACGGGTATAGTAGAAAACGGACTAACAGGAACACTCACTGGCTATCTGATGGATTATCCGTTCTTAGAAACAACATTGTTCGTTCCTACTGCATTCAAGGAGCCTGTAGTACTCGAAAACCTTAAGGCGCTGAAGACGTATGAACTCGATCCTTATGCAGAAGAGGCAGTAGAACTCTATCTCAATGCAGATAATCTGAAGATAACCTATGCAAACACATCACTTGTAATGCTCGAAGACGAATCGGCAGGTTGGTATTTCGAAAATACAACTCTCGGTGATTTAGTTACAACAGGTCAGACTCTCAATGGCAAACTCAAGCTCACAATAGCTCCGGGTTGGTTCGGTTCAGTGACTATCACTCTGCCTGACGGAATCTCTGGTGTTACAGTTACCGATGGAGAACCAGTTCCTTTCGTAGTAACAGATGAAAATGTTCAAGACTTCGCTAATGACTGCGACTTCCGTTATGCACAATTCGACGATGCGTTGTTCTCAGTAACAAACGACGACAGTTTCCTCGTAATGGATGCAACATTAAAGAATCTTGGTAAATACAGCGTTTACGACCGCTTCAATCTCTTCACTGATGTTGAAGAAGGTGAACGTGAAGGAACCTTTACAGGATATATCTGCGACTTCTATGGCTCAACAATGTTTATTCCAATAACATTCGAAGAGAATCAAGAAGCTCCTGTAGTGGAACTGGCTGACATCAATGCATTCAAGAACTTTGAGTTCACTGATGGCTCAACAAGTGCTGACGCTGTTCTTACACTGACAGACGCTAAAGTAACATACGTTGCTGAGGACGGTCGCGACATCGTAATGATGGAAGATGCATCATCTGGTTATCGCTTCCAAAACACTGGCTTGAACCAATTTGTTAAGGCTGGCGATACTCTGAATGGTCCACTCGCTGTAACTCTGAAAAACGACTATTTCGAAGTTTCAATGACTCTGAAGAATGGTGTTGAAGGTGTAACAATAACCGAAGGCGAAGCTACTCCTTGGGTCGTTAATGCAGACAACATCTCTGAATATGTAAATAACTACGAGTGGCGTTATGCACAGTTCGAGGATGTAACTGTCAACGTGGCAGAAGGAACCCATGGAACAGAAATCACAGTTAGCCACGCATTGATGGGAACTACAACTATCAATGTAATGGATATGTTCGGAGTGGTATCTGAAGGCGAGACAGCAACAGTTGAAGATGGTGCTAAGGGCGTAATGACCGGTTACCTCTACACTGTTTACGGCTACTACTTCTTCACTCCTGTAGCATTCGAAGAGACAGCTGTTGGTATCAATGGTACATTCGGCGACAATGCTAACGCAGGCAACGAGGCTGTTTACAACCTCAATGGTCAGCGCGTTTCTCCTTCACAGAAGGGCATCGTCATCAAGAATGGTAAAAAAGTTGTGGTTAAGTAAGTAGAACGCAAATCAGCGTTTGCTATTTCGAACGCTAACAACTTCTAATATCGGTGGAACTGAATTTTATGTTCGGTTCCACCTTTTTTTATATATACGTTCGTGAGAAATTGAAAATAAATTATTATATTTGCACATAAGTAAAGATTAAGCGAGCAGAAAAGAAAATGTTTTTTTTACTTCTTGAGCGTTAGGAAGATATTTAATTTTAAGATTTATGAAACAGATTTACAAGACATCACTGTTAGTATTTGCGATGCTTACCATGTTCGTTGCCCAATCGTTTGCCCAGCAATCGTGGTGGGGACTATGGAATTCGACAATGGAACTTCAGCCTCGTTGCCAACTTCAGTCAGGAACAAACGACCAGTATGTTCGACTGACAGCACAGAATAGTCCGCTCCTTGTGGGAGGAAAAATCAGTGCTGTGCGGTTCTGGATTTACGATAAGACTACGGTGGAGTCTGCCAGTGTATGGATTTCTACAAGCTATTCTAAGAGCGGTACGCCAAATATCGTAAGCAAATCAGTTAATCTCAGTCAGTTGAAAGACCTACTCCACGACAACGCCCCAACGGAGGTTGACCTTGGCGGTGACTTTGATGTGCTGCCTGAAGGTAATGCCTATGCAAACGTGTATGTGGGATTCTCTCTTAACCTGTCAGGCAATGCCACGTTCTATCAGTTATCGACAAAGCGTTCCGGCGTTAGCAATACAAATTATCTCAACGGTAGCGATATTGCCAAGAGCTATGGAATGTTACCCCTGCAGGTGGTTGGTTCGGGTCCAAAGATAGCCCAACATAATGCTCCGCCTCAGGTAATCAATAATAAGGTGGTAGTAAAAAGTGCCGAAAACACTCTCTCTGCTATCCTCGTTCACGCTGGTTATGAACCACTGCAGAACATAGACTATGCTCTGTATATTGACGGAGAGGCTCAAGCTCAAAAACATTTCGAACTGGCAGAGACAATCGATGAAATTGGTATAACGTTTGAATTGCCTGTAAGTTTCATTTCTCCTGCTAATGCAAAACAGTATTCTACGAAGGTTAAAATCATGAAAATCAATGGTCAAGACCTTCCTTCTGAACTTCAAGAAAATGACGCTGAAGGCGAACTCATAGTTCTTGACCGCGCTACAACAAAGCGAACCGTCATGGAAGAGTTTACTGGTACATGGTGTCATAATTGCGTTCGCGGTTTGGCAGGTATCCGTTTGCTCTCTGAAGCTTTTGGCGATCGTTTCATCCCTGTTGCTGTTCATGGTGATAATCGTGACCCAATGATGATTGACGATTACTATACGAGTGACTTCTTCCGTGGAAAAATAAGTAAACTCGGAGGCTATCCTTCGTGTACTATCGACCGATTATTCGACTGCGACCCATATTGCGGATATGCTGCAACTGGTTCTTATGCCACTCAACCTATTGTTGAGGAAGCCTTGAGCCGCATGGCTGTTGCCGATATCAATGTCAGTGCTGCATGGACAGACGACAGCCACACTGCGATTGATTATCTCGTGACAACCGATTTCTGCTACAATAGCGATGCCGACGACTATAGTCTTGTGCTTATTCTTACTGCCGATGGTCTTGAAGGTCCTGGTCGTTACTGGCAGCAGAGCAATGGTTATAACAACTATACAGGTACGGATGAAGCGTTGTTGCAGTATGCAGGAGTAGGCGAATACCTTCCCGACTTCAAGTTCGACCATGCTGCTATTGCTGTTGTCGGCGTAGATGGGGGAATAGATGGCAGCATCTCGAAACCTATTGTCGCTGGAGAGTCTCAACAATATACCTATCGTTTAGATGTTTCAGACAACGAACTTGTTCAAGATCCATCAAAGCTCCATGCCGTTGTATTGCTGCTCAATGGTTCTGATGGTTCGGTTGCCAATGCTGCGACATCTCCCGTTTCTATGACATCGGGGATAGGCAGTATAGAGACCAATGACAAGAACGAACAGCGTATCTATGACCTGCAAGGCAGACCTATGGTTTCTATGCCTGCAAAAGGTATATATATAATAGGTGGGAAAAAGGTTGTGGTTAAGTAAGTAGAAAGAAAAATGTTCTTTCTTTCTCGCTCGACAACAACTTAAATAAAGTTATAGTATTATTAAACGAAAGAGAGTATGCTGTCAACGGCATACTCTCTTTCGTTTAAGATATAGTTTTTAGAATTATTTCTCTTCGAAAAGTTTATTGAAATCGTCGAGTGATACCTTTTTCTTGGTCAACTTAACGACTTTCTTTAGAGCTTCTGTCAGTTTTTGCTCTATTGCTCTGTCGATAAATGCCTGCACCTGTTCTTGTTTCTTAAGCAAGTCATCGGCATATTTGTCGAGGTACTCATCAGGCACGTTTGTCATGCCGTATTGTGCAAACTGAGCGCGAGCAGAATTTTTAGCAGCAGCCTTGATATCGTCTTGTTCTATCTTAATGTCGTTGTCAGCTACGAGTTTCTCCTTTATAAGGTGCCACTTCAGTTCTTTGAGCGAACCTTCGAAGTTCTTCTCTACGAAATCTTCCTCGCGGTCTTTATTGTTGTTCTGCATCACTCGTTTGAGCAGTTCCTCTGGGAATTTGAGCTCGCCCACCTTGTCTTCGCAATACTTGCGCAAATCAATCAGGAAGCGATATTCCGAGTTTCCTTCCATTTGTGCTTCTATGTCTTTAGCTATTTTGTTGCGGAACTCTTCTTCGCTCTTCACCTTTCCTTCGCCGTAAATCTGGTCGAAGAGTTGCTGATTGATTTCTGCCTTTACGAAGCGTGATATTTCTTTAATCTCAAATGTGAAGTTCGACTTTAGGTCTGCCACTTCTTCCTTTTTCATCTTCAGCAGCGATGCTATTTCTGCATCATTGTCTGGGTATGCCTTTTTGGGATTGAACGTGATTTTGTCGCCAAGTTTGCAGCCGTCGAATAGTTTCTTCTGTGCTGCTACTTTGATGTATTGAGGCATCATAATGGCATCGCTTACCTTTATGCCGTCTTCTTTTACTTTACCTCTTGTTCCCACTTCGACGAGGTCGCCCTTAATCATGTCGCGCAGTTCAGGGTCGTAGGTTTCTACTTTCTCCTGATGACCTGCACGCTGTGCGAATGTTTCCACTTGCTCGTCGATGAGTTTGTCGTCAACTTTTATTGTGTAGTAGTTGATTTTGTCTTTGTCGGTCAGTTCTATTTTTACCTCTGGTGCTACAGCTATGTCGAAGATGAACGTGTAGTCGCCATCTTTCTCGAGGTCTTGTTCTATTTGTTTTTCGTTAGGAAGTGGTTCTCCAAGCATTGGAATGTCGTTCTCTCTAACGTATTTATAGATGTTTTCTCCTACGAGTTTGTTCACCTCGTCCATTTTCACCGCCATTCCGTATTGCTTTTTAATCATGCCCATAGGCACATTGCCCGGGCGGAAACCAGGCACGTTTGCCTTTTTGCGGTAGTCCTTTAGTTTCTTTTCAACAGCTTCTTTGTAGTCGGTTTCTTCGACGGTCAGCGTCATCAAACCATTGATTTTGTCGGGATTTTCAAACGAAATCTTCATTTTTTGAGTTTATTTTAATGTTGTTATTATTAGCAAATTAGGGTTGCAAAGGTACACATATTCATATAATTGAACAAAAAACGCTATCAAAAAATTTGTTTGATTATTAAGAAAGGCTTACCTTTGCAGTCGCATTTTCAATTTTACTGCGCCTGTGGCGGAATTGGCAGACGCGCTAGACTTAGGATCTAGTGTCGCAAGACGTGCAGGTTCGATTCCTGTCAGGCGCACAA
>CAMOVK010000028.1 GCA_946627325.1 uncultured Prevotella sp.
AGAGCTACAATCAGAATACGGAATCAACTTATTCTACGGAGTTCATCATCTGGGCAAGAAAGTCGCACAAGGTTGCACATTACTACAATTATGATTTAATGAAGCAACTGAATGGTGACAAACAAATGACTGATGTATGGCAATTACCAGCCATTGGTCGATGGGAAAAGTCATGTGGTAAGCATCCAACTCAAAAGCCACTTGGACTATTGTCACGATTAATTCAAGCCAGCACGCAACCTGAAGCATGGATTCTTGATCCCTTCAGTGGGAGTGCAACAACAGGAATTGCAGCTAACCTTCTTGGCAGACGTTTTTTAGGTTTAGAAATGGAAAATGAATTCCTATCTATGAGTAAAGCCAGAAGGGAAGAAATAGATAATATAAATATTCGCAGTAATTATCTTGAAAGATTGGCAAAAGCAAAAATTATTTTGCCGAGTGACAATTTCTTTGTTGAAGACTATAGTGATGTAAATTATGGGGTTCCTTGGTTATAAATTAGATTCTATTTTTCAAAACCACCCAACTTTACGTTTTTGAGTGTAAAGTTTTTAAAAACCGACGACTAAGTTATTTTGCGAAGAGCGTTTTTGTTCGCGACCTGAAGGGGCGCTTTTTCCAAAACGGACTAAAAGAACATGGAAACGTGGTTAGCAAATAAAAGAGGCATCAGAGTTTTCTGATGCCTCTTGCGGCGGAGAGAGAGGGATTCGAACCCCCGGTGCCTCTCAGCACGGCGGTTTTCAAGACCGCTGTAATCGACCACTCTACCATCTCTCCTTAATGCTGCGAACTAATAAATAAATGGTCAATGCTAAAAAGCGACTGCAAAGGTAATAGGATATTTCCATTCTTGCAAATAAATCGCCGTTTTTTTGATATTATAGACAAATTATTTTTACTTCACATTGTTCAATTATATCCTTGAACAAGATACCCGCATTCAAAAAAATTAAATTACATTTGTTTCTTTATTCACTTACTCGTACCTTTGCTTTTCATTAAATAAAAACATATTCTATTATGATAAAACAATTATTTTGCTGCCTTTTCATGATGTGTTCACTGAATGTTGCGGCACAACAGAGTACAGACACAAAAGCCTTGCTTGCTGAGAAAATGTTTGGTTTTCTTATCGAAAACAAAGCTGACAGTCTATATGAAAACATGTCGGAGCAAGTGAAGCCTATGCTCTCAGCAAATCAGTTTCAGGGTGTCCTCCAGCAGGTGGAAGCTCAAGTGGGCAAGTACCAAGGGCACGACGCCTGGGAGACGCAGGAGATTATGGGACAGACTTGTTACGTTTCAGTAGTAAGGTTTGAAAAAGACCAACTCGGTGCACTTATCGTTTTCGACGAAGAAAATAAGATGTTGGGCATACAATTCCTTCCTGTCGATGCCATAAAAAAAGAATAGCCCCTACGGAAGAGTCTCTCTCTGTAGGGGAACAGACCTGCGATTCTTTGCCGAACGATACTGACGGCTGGAATATAATCGTACGTTCCGATACGGTTACTACAGACAGTATTCGTCTGCCTGCAACCATTCTCGAAGTCTCTTCATCGCTCGAGAAGAGCAACGAGCGCCCCATCGTGGTCATGGTGCATGGTTCGGGGGCTCTCGATAAGGATGAAACGGTCTATGCCAACAAACCTTTTCGCGATTTGTCCGAAGGACTTGCAAGGCGAGGAATCAGTTCCTTGCGATACGACAAGCGCACGTTTGTTTACCATAAGCTTGTAAGTTCGGTTGACGAAGAGACCATCGATGATGCCGTTTCTGCAATAAAAAAGTCTCATGGTGTGAGCAATCGGGTCTTTCTCATCGGGCATAGTCTTGGCGCCATGCTGGCACCAGCCATTGCGCTGCGGGCAAAAGGAATGGTAGCGGGAATAATAATGATGGCTGCGCCAGCACGAGACATGGAGGAAGTGGTCAGAGAACAAATAGATTACCTACTCCCTTCTGGCGCGAGCGACAACTATAAAGAAGAACAACTCAAGGCTCTACGCCTACAAACCCCTCACTATTTTATTCATTACAACCAGACTGATGCTGCCCGACAATTAAATATTCCCATCCTGATACTTCAAGGCGAGCGCGACTACCAAGTGACTATGAAAGACTTCAGCCTATGGCAATCATCTCTCGGCGATTGCAAAAATGCTCGATTGGTCAGTTATCCCGACCTAAACCACTTATTCATCAAAGGTTCGGGCGCATCGTCGCCAATGGAATATCAGAACGCTGGCAAGGTAGCAGAGTGTGTAATCGACGACATAGCTGACTTTATCCTCAGTGCCTACTAAATTTAATTATTTCGTAAAACGACCTTCTTCTCATGCGCGAACGACTATCAATCTACAAGGCGAGTGCTGGAAGCGGAAAGACTTTTCGCCTCGCTGTGGAATACATCAAGATAGTAATCAACAACCCGGAGAACTACAACAAAATCCTCGCTGTGACCTTTACAAACAAAGCCACAGACGAGATGAAACGTAGGATTCTGACTCATCTCTACGGAATAGCATATTCTCTGCCCGACTCCGAACCTTACCTGCAAGTTATACTACAAGATAAGGACAACAAACTGTCGGCTACGCAAATTCGCGAACGAGCCAAACAAACACTCTTCCTCCTACTCCACAACTACCACTATTTCCGAATCGAGACTATTGACTCATTCTTCCAGCGTATCTTTCGCAATCTCGCACACGAGCTGCAATTATCTACCAACCTGCGAATAGAACTAAACGACCGCCAGATAGAACAAAATGCTGTTGACTCGATGATCGACTCGCTAAAGCATGGCGACAAACTACTGAAATGGATAATCAACTTTATAAAATCAAACATACAAGACGACAAGAGCTGGAACGTCATTTCGAAAATAAAAAAATTCGGAGAGAACATATTTGCACAACAATATAAAGACAATGCCGAAAGCACAAGTAAGGCATTGGCTGACGAAACAACGTTTGAACAATTCCGCAAAACACTGCGACAATTTATCACCCAAGCCGAACAATTCGCTACTCAACAGGGAACGAAATTTTTCGAATTGCTTGACCAACATGGTATTCCTGCCGACGAACTGAAAGGAAAAACCAGAAGCATAGCAACCTATTTCGCTGCATTGAGCAGAGGTGTTTATGCTGGCAAACCTTTGGGCACAGAGTCGAAAATTCAGAAACACATCGCTAACAGCGACGAATGGGTAAGCAAAAGTAGCAGTTATCGACAGGCAATTATTCAAACAGCCGAAGAAACGCTGCAACCTTTCCTTAAGGAGACAGAGGAACGTCGCCAACAATTAAGCAGATTGGCTGAGTCGGCATCGCTGACATTGAAAAACCTCGACGAACTCCGACTACTCGAACACATACAGAAAGAAATTGCAAAACAAAACGAGGAGGCTGGCCGCTTTCTGCTCAGCGACACTCAAGACCTGCTTCATTCGCTCATCGATGAGAGCGACTCACCATTTATCTACGAGAAAATCGGTAGCCGACTCGAACATATCATGATTGACGAGTTTCAGGATACAAGCACAGTACAATGGAACAACTTCAAGATTCTACTCAACGAATGTATGAGCCATCGCGACTCCTCAAACCTTATAGTCGGCGACGTGAAGCAGAGTATCTATCGCTGGCGCAATGGCGACTGGCAATTGCTCAATTCCATAGACAAGCAATTCCCACAAGCGGAGGGCGAGTTTGCCATACACTCGTTGAACACCAACTATCGTTCATTACGCAGAATTATAGAGTTCAACAACATTTTCTTCCAGAAAGCAGTAGATATTGAGTACCAACAATTGCAAGATTTAGTCAACTCCAACGCATCGCTTATTAAGGAAGCATACAAAACTGACGAACTCGTGCAGCAAACGCCTTCTGAAAAGCCACTGGAAGGACTGATAGAAATCAATCTTTTAGACAAGGAAGACTACAATGCTTCAACTCTCAAAAAAATAGAATCGACGGTAAAAGACCTAATAGAAAATGGTGCACGCCTGTCCGACATTGCCATACTAACCCGGAAAAACAAAGAGATAGCTCTTATAGCCGATTACTTCCTGCGGAATGTGGAGGGTGTAAAGGTGGTCAGCGACGAGGCATTCATGCTCAACTCGTCAGTGGCGGTCACTCTGATTGTGGATATACTGCATTTCATAAGCCATCCCGACGACGACTTGGCAAAAGTGGCTATAGCAAAGAAATACCAGCAACTCGTTAAGAACAAGGAGTTTACCGATGCCGATATTCTAAATTGGAGTGAGGCTGTCGATAGCTTGTTGCCAGCAGAATTTGTAAATCAATTCGACCAAATTGCCACCATGCCGCTGTATGAAATGACCGAATTGATTTATTCCATCTTCGACTGCGCAAGCATCCCTGGACAAGACTCGTACATCTGCGAGTTTTTCGACCAGATACAAGATTTTCTTGACGATAATCCTTCCGACATCGACCTGTTCCTCAAAACATGGCAAGAGACAATATACAAGGCATCAATACAAATCGACGAGGCAGACGGCATTCGCCTGCTGACCATTCACAAGAGCAAAGGTCTGGAATATGACCACGTCATTGTGCCTTTCTGCGACTGGGAAACAGAGGACAAACGCGACATCGTTTGGTGCAAGACCGATGTAGAACCGTTCTCGCTTCTGCCAATAATACCTATTCCGATAAGTAGTGAAAAGATGCTTGGTAGCGTCTATGCCGATAGTTATCGACAAGAACATCTGCAATATGTAATCGACAACACCAACCTGCTGTATGTAGCATTTACTCGCGCGGGCAGAAGTTTGCACATCATAGGAAATAATAGCAAGAAGACAGGACGTAGTCGAATAATCGCAGACGTAATAGAAATCATGAGCAAGGAGAACGACGACATGATGCTGCGAACCGACGATTCGACCACTGAGTTTCGATGGGGCGAACTCAGCGTGCGTAAACAACGAAACGAAGAGGCAAGTAAAAACGTATTCAGTCAGAAGAGTGCCAAATGCGATATCGTGGCAAAAAACTATCGCAATCGCACTGCGTTCAGAGAGAGCAATGCATCGCAACGATTTCTTAGTGGCGAAGAAAACAAATACATCGACATTGGAACAATCATGCACAACATACTTTCCGAAATAACCTCAATCGACCAGACTGAACGTGTCTTGCGTAGATATGAGCACGAAGGATTGCTGTCGGAAACTACAATTTCTATTGACAAGGTTCGGCAGATGCTCAACAAGAGTTTCGAGAACGCACTCGTCAGGTCATGGTTCGACAAGAGTAACACCATCCATACCGAACGCACTATAATAACAAAGCAAGCCGACAAAGCCCTTGCAGAATATCGTCCCGACCGAGTAATACGCGATAAGGAAGGCAATATAACAATCATCGACTATAAGTTTGGCAAACCAAACGAGAAATATCAAAGTCAGGTGAGAGGATATATGCAGCAGTTTTCTACTATGGGATACAATAATATCAAGGGCTATATATGGTATGTATATCAGCAACGACAAGAAGAAGTAGCACTATGACACATACTTTCATTCATTACGTAGCAACCGATTTGCTCAAGAAGTACGGCAACGATATGTCGGGCTTGACCGTGGTCTTCCCCAACAAGCGTGCATCGCTGTTTCTAAACAAGGCATTGGCAGCCCTCTCCGACAGTCCCGTATGGAGTCCGTCATACACGTCGATAAGCGAACTGTTTGGAAAATTCTCTTCACTGACCATTGCCGACGACATACGACTTATATGCCTACTTTATCGCAGCTACACAAAGATTACAGGCAGTAACGAAACACTCGACGAATTTTTCGGATGGGGACAATTGCTACTCGCCGACTTCGACGACATAGACAAAAACCTTGCCGACTCTGAAATGGTACTATGCAACACGCGCGACCTGCACGAATTCGACAGCGTTAGTTTCCTCACAGACAGTCAGAAAGAAATTCTGAAATCATTTTTCTCCAACTTTTCCGACGAGCATGAGAGTATTCTTCGCGAACGATTTATAAAGGTATGGAGCCGTTTGAACGATGTCTATACCGACTTTCGCAACACCCTAAAGGCAGAAGGATTGGCTTACGAGGGAATGATATATCGCGAAGTGAGCGAAAACGTCGATTTCAACAACGAGCAATCGACTTATATCTTTGTGGGATTCAATCTGTTGCAGAAATCAGAACTCAATGTTTTCCGCAAACTGCAACACGCTGACCGAGCAAAATTCTACTGGGATTTCGATGCTTACTACAACAATACCTCTTCGGAAGCAGGCAGATTTATAAATCGTCACCTGCAGCAATTCACCAACGAACTCGACTGCAACGACAGTGATATATATGATAATTTTTCGCGCGAGAAAGACTTCACACTCATCAGCGCACCGACAGAGAATGCACAAGCGAGGTATATCAACCAATGGCTTACAGAAGAACGCATAAGCGCAGGGTCGAAGACTGCCATCGTACTATGCGATGAAAGCCTCTTGCAGACGATAACCCACAGCCTGCCACCAAGTGCAACAGATGTGAACATCACGTCGGGATATCCACTCAGCCAGACACCTATCACGTCAATGCTCAATCTGCTAATAACACTGCAAACGAAAGGAAGAATAAAAAACACCGATAAATACAGGCTTAAACACGTTGACAATATCCTGCGCCACAGTTATGCTCCGCTACTTTCCGACAATGCTACTCAACTGCGCAACGACCTCAACAGTCGACGTAGGTTCTTCCCACCCATTGAAGAACTTGCCATCGACAACGAACTGTCGCTAATTTTCGACACACAGGACAACGAAAACGATATCCTCCAACTGACAGAATGGCTAATAAAAATTACAGAAACGATAGCCACAAGGGGAAAAACAGCGAAAGCAGAAGATGCTTTTTTCCAAGAGTCTATATTCAGAACCTACACCCTTCTAAACCGATTGCATAGTCTTATAGCCTCAGGCGAACTGACTATCAACATCATCACGTTCGAGAGACTGCTGAAACAAATCATACAGCAAACCACCATACCGTTCCATGGCGAACCGATAAAGGGTATTCAGGTGATGGGCGTACTCGAAACACGCAACCTCGATTTCGACCATCTGCTCATACTATCGTGCAACGAGGGTAAGATGCCAAAAGACGGAGGCGACAACTCTTTCATACCCTACTCCATCAAAAAAGCATTCTCGCTGACAACCATCGACAACCGTGTGGCTATATATGCATATTATTTCTATCGACTGCTGCAACGCACAAGAGACATAACAATCGTATATAACAATTCGAATGAGCGAGGCAGAATGAACGAACTGAGCCGATTCGTGCAGCAGATTATGGTCGAAAGCAAACAACATATTAAGCAGGAATATATGTCGTCGAACCTGGTTTCGTATGGGCATGACAAAGCACAAATCGACAAAACCAGTGCAATCATTGACCGACTGAAACAAATGACTAACCTCTACCCCACCGACATCAACAACTACCAACGATGCCAGAAACGTTTTTTCTATGCCAAACTGGCACACCTGCGCGAACCCGACGAATACGAAGAAGATAATATCGACAACCGAATGTTTGGCAATATATTCCATTCGGCTGCTGAAAACATCTACAATGCCATCAAGAGCAACAATGGCATCGTTGCAAAGGAGATGATTGACCACTACCTGAAACACAAGGAAAATATCGAAATGGCTGTTGACGACGCTTTCCGCCGTGAACTTTTCAAAATGAAAACCGAAGACCGAATACAACCAGAGTACAACGGCATACAACTAATCAACCGCGAAGTAATAGTCAGTTATCTGCAACAAATGCTGCGCAACGACCGACAGATAGCACCTTTCACAATAATAGGCAACGAGGAAGAACTCAAACAAGATGTTGAATTTGACACTCCTATCGGAAAGGTGTCGCTCACTTTGGCTGGCAGAATCGACCGTCTCGATATGATTAACACCGACACTAATCAGCCGCAAATAAGGGTTATCGACTACAAAACAGGGCATAAGGAACCTGACAAAATAAAATCTATCGAAGACGTATTCGATGCAAAAAAAGTAGAAAACCATAGCGACTACTATCTGCAGACGATGCTCTATGCCATGCTCGTCAGCCAATCGAAGAGATACAATCCACAAAACCTACCCGTCGCACCTGCACTGCTATTCATTCAACATGCTGCAAAGAACGGATATAACCCCATACTACACTTCGATGAAGACCCCATTACAGACATCAGACGATACACAAAAGGCTTCGTAGAACATCTCAACAATATAGTATCTGACATATACGACCCCGAAAAACCATATCTTCCCACATCGGAACAAAAACGTTGCGAGACCTGTCCGTTTGATAACATTTGCCAATCTTATCAACAGCCATAGAGCGCCCTATATATCGACAATTCGAAAAGCAATGCTTTCCAAGTTGGGAAGCATTGCTTTTCGGGTTGGAAAGATGTGCTTTTCACGTCGGAAAGCATACCTATCCAAATTCATTCGTTTTGACATCAATTAGAAAGGCAAGTCTTCTTGCGAGTCTCCCTCTTGTGGCGCGGGTGGCGTAATAGATACACCGTCGATTGTAGCCGGTGCTTGTTGAGGCGCTGGAGCCTCTGGTGCTGGTGGGAAAGGCTGCGCTGCAGCAGCAGAAGCCTGCATGTTGGCAGAGAACGGACGAACATCGTAGGCACGAATACTATTAAACCAACGTCCATTATACTCATGAGCATCGATATCAAACGACACCAACACGTCTTGTCCTACTTCTATGTTAAAACGCTGAAGACGGTCCTCCCCAAAGACAGAAAACACCATCTTGCGTGGAAAATTGTCGAACGTTTCGAGAACAAATTCCTGCACCTTCCATTTGCCACGAGCCGACTCGCCTTCGCGAGGAGGCAATGCATGTATGATTTTACCTTGTAACTCCATTGATAAAAAAAATTATTATTATGTAAAATGTTTATAATTGTGTGCGAAAGTACAAAAAACGACTATAAAAGAGAAACTTTTTCTGCAATTTTTGTGTGACACAAATGTTTTTTGTAATTTTGTAGTCAATATGTATTGTAATGTAAAAAACAAATTAAAACCATAACGACACGATGAAATTCATTATTTCCAGCACGGCGCTGAACAACCGCCTCAACACATTATCCAAAGTTATCAACAGCAAAAACTCACTCGCCATACTCGAGTGCATACTATTCTCGGTAGAAAATGGCAAACTGACACTGACGGCTTCGGATAGCGAAAACACCATGACAAGCATGATCGACCTCGAAGAAAGCGATGCAAATGGCAGCTTCTGCGTACCTCACCGCACAATTACCGACGCGGTAAAGGAACTGCCAGAGCAACCACTCACATTCGACATAGACATGGAAAGCCTAAACATAAAGGTTACCTATCAGAATGGTGTTTACCACTTCACTGCATTACACAGTGCTGAATACCCACTGGCACAAGCTGTTTCAAGCGATGCTACAACGCTGACAATGCCCGCACAACTGCTCAACGAAAACATCACACGCACAATTTTCGCAACAGCACAAGACGAGCTGCGACCAGTAATGAACGGTATCTACTTCGACCTCACACCAGAGGCACTCGCTATCGTTGCCAGCGACGGACATAAACTCGTGAGAAACCAGATTTTCTCAATCAAAAGCGAGACTCCTGCAGCATTCATACTACCAAAGAAGCCAGCGATGCTCATGAAAAACGTACTACCTCGTGAAGCTGGCGACGTGACAATGCGCTTCGACAACCGCAATGCAGAATTCACATTCAGCGAAGGAATGTTATCGTGCAGACTAATCGAAGGAAAATATCCTAACTACAACTCGGTAATACCACAGGCAAACCCAAACCAGATGACGATTGACCGACAAGTGCTGCTCAGCGCACTGCGACGCGTCACACCTTTCAGCAACGACGCCAGCCAACTCGTCAGACTGCATATCGAGCCAGGAAAACTCGAACTGTCAGCAGAAGATATCGAACTGGCAACACGCGCTAAAGAAGACGTAGTATGCGAATACAACGGCATACCTATGAACATCGGATTCAAGGGAAGCAGCCTCAACGAAATACTCGTCAACCTCGACAGCGAGGAGGTAGTGGTCGAACTGGGCGACGCCAGCAGAGCCGGACTAATCCTGCCACTGACACAACCAGAAAACGAACACATACTAATGCTCATCATGCCGATGCTACTCAATGATTAAAAGAGAATGAAACTCAACCTAACAAAGCCTCTCGTCGTGTTCGATCTCGAAACGACAGGACTTGATATCACGCACGACCGCATCATACAGATATCGTATATCAAAGTATTGCCCGACGGAACTGAAAAGCGCTACAATGCGCTGGTCAATCCCGAGCGGGCAATACCGCTAATGGTGACACAACTGACGGGTATCACAAACGAAATGGTAGCCGACAAACCAACATTCAAACAAATAGCACAAACGCTGAAAAACGAATTCGAAGGGTGCGACTTCGCAGGATTTAACTCCAACCACTTCGACATACCAATGCTCACCGAAGAACTGCTGAGAGCAGGCATAGACCTAAATTTTGCCAACAGCCGACTAATAGACGCGCAAACCATCTACCACAAAATGGAGAAGAGAAACCTCGCAGCAGCATACAAGTTCTATTGCGGAAGACGAATGGACGACGATTTCGAAGCCCACAGAGCAGACAACGATACCGAAGCAACCTACAGAGTGATACAAGGACAACTCGATATGTACGCACCCGATAAGCAAGAGGACAAGGAAAGACAACTACCAAACGACATGGACGCTCTGGCAGAAATGTCGAAAATGAACGATAATGTCGATTTTCTCGGACGAATAGTATGGGCTGACAGAACCGACCAAAACGGCAAACAAAAACTCGACGAAAACGGAAAAGCAATCCGAGAAGAAATGTTCAACTTCGGAAAGTATAAAGGGCAGTTCGTAATCGACGTATTGAAGAAAGACACAGGCTACTACAGCTGGATTATGCAGGGCGACTTCTCACTGCAATTAAAGCAGATACTCACCCGCATACGACTGCGCACAATGGTAAAGAAACAATAATAAACACATCGAAATGCTAAAGGGAAAAAAGATTGTTTTAGGCATCACAGGCTCGATAGCAGCCTATAAGGCTTGCCTTATCATTCGAGAATTTATCAAACGCGGAGCCGAAGTGCAAGTGGTAATAACACCTGCCGGCAAGGAATTCATTACACCTATAACCCTCTCGGCACTGACACATAAGCCAGTCATCAGCGAGTTCTTCTCCGGACGCGACGGAACATGGAACTCACACGTTGACCTCGGACTATGGGCTGACGCTATGCTCATAGCCCCTGCAACAGCCTCAACAATAGGAAAAATGGCAAACGGAATAGCCGACAATATGCTGATAACAACCTATCTGTCGATGAAAGCACCTGTATTCGTGGCTCCGGCAATGGACCTCGATATGTTTGCACATCAATCAACACAAGACAATCTGCGCACATTAGAGTCGTACGGCAATATCATTATCGAACCTCAAAGCGGATTTCTCGCAAGCGGACTGGAGGGTAAAGGACGAATGGAAGAGCCCGAAACAATCGTAGGCGTAGTGGCTGACTATTTCGCCCGACAACAAGATAAATCGCTCGCTGGCAAGCGAATAATGATAACAGCTGGACCAACACATGAAAAAATAGACCCGGTACGCTTCATCGGCAACTACTCAAGCGGGAAAATGGGATTTGCAATTGCCGAGGAATGTCTGAAAAGAGGTGCTGAAGTGACACTGATAAGCGGTCCTGTAAGCATAGAATGTTCATCGGCTATAAAACGCATCGACGTGGAAAGTTGCGAGGAAATGTATGAAGCAGCAACAAAGCATTTCCCCGAATGTAATGCGGCAATACTATGCGCAGCTGTGGCAGACTTCCGCCCTGCTGACGTGAGCCAGACGAAAATCAAACGCGAAGGAAACAATCTGACTTTGCAATTGCAACCAACTCACGACATAGCAGCAGCGCTCGGACAACAAAAACGCAACAACCAGACACTCGTAGGCTTCGCCCTGGAAACAAACAACGAAGAGACTAACGCCAAAGAAAAACTAAAACGGAAAAATCTCGACTTCATAGTGCTCAACAGCACACGAATACCAGGTACAACATTCCAAAGCAATGACAATCAGATAACGATAATCTCTCAAAATGAGACAATAGCCTACGAAAAGAAACCTAAAACTGAAGTGGCTCGAGACATTATTGACCACCTCGTAGAACGAATGAAATAAAACACTTCCATCATGAACCGAACAATTCTATACCTATGTGCTGCCCTGCTGGCTATCGTCCAAGCAACAAACACCAGAGCACAGGAATTGCAGGCAAAGGTGACAATCAACCGCAATCAGATACAGGGAACAGATGCTTCTGTGTTTGAAAATCTACAACAAACACTCGAGCAATTTATCAACGAACGACAATGGACAAACCTGCAGTTTCAAAAAAATGAACGCATCGTCTGCAACTTCAACATCACTGTTACCAAGTACGACAAGGACGCTAACTTATTCACTTGCAACGCACTGATACAAGCAAATCGACCTGTATATAACTCTTCTTATTCATCAACGTTATACAACAATCGTGACAACGACTTCAATTTCGAGTTTGCACAGTTCGACCAGTTAGAGTTCAATGAAGAAATGATAGACAATCAGCTGACTGCACTTATCGCCTATTACGCATATCTAATCATCGGACTCAACCTCGACAGCTTCTCACCGATGGGAGGCGAAGACATCTTGCAGCGCTGCATGAACCTGACCAACAACGCACAAAACCTGCCTTTCACAGGCTGGAAATCGTTCGACAGCGACCGCAACCGATTTGCCTTCATAAACGGATACCTCGACGGAGCAATGCAACCATTCAGACAGCTGCAATACGACTATTATCGTACTGGACTCGACGAAATGGCAAGCAATGCCGAACGAGGACGAACGAACATTACAACTGCCTTAGAGACACAACTCAAAAAGTGTCACGAAGACCGCCCGCTAAGCCTGCTGCCACAAATCTGGACCGACTACAAGAAAGACGAATTGGCAAACATCTATAAGGGAAAAGGCACACAGAAAGAGAAAGAATCTGTTTACGATATTCTTTTCTCAATCAATGCATCGCAAAACAATACTTGGGAAAAGATTAAAGAATAAATCACAACTGGCATGCTCAAGCATCTTTATATAAAGAACTACACTCTAATCGAAGAACTCAACATTGACTTTCGGCAAGGTTTTTCAGTGATTACTGGCGAAACTGGCGCAGGCAAGAGCATCATACTCGGAGCAATTGGACTGCTGCTGGGCGGGAGAGCTGACACAAAGCAAATAAAAAACGGCAAGGACAAATGCACGATAGAGGCACACTTCGACATTAAACGATACGACCTTAAAAGCCTTTTCGACGATATCGACATCGACTACGACGCAAACGACTGCATCGTACGACGCGAACTGACTGCGGCAGGAAAGAGCAGAGCATTCGTAAACGACACACCCGTGGGACTTGCCACAATGAAAGAGATAGGCGAAAAACTCATCGACATACATAGCCAACACCAAAACCTACTACTAAACAAAGAGAATTTCCAACTCGAAGTGGTAGATATAATTGCCGAAAACAAAAACGCCAGACAAGAATACAAGCAGTTGTTCGACGAATATAAAACAGCTCTATACAATCTGGACAACCTAAAAAAGGAAATAGAAGCCAATAAGGAGAATGAGGATTTTCTAAGGTTTCAGTTCGACGAACTATCAGAGGCTGACTTGAAAGAAGACGAGCAAGTGACATTGGAGCATGAGGCAGAGATTATCGAAAATGCAGAGGATATCAAAACCGCACTTTTCGGAGTAAACCAACTGCTATCTGCAGATAACGGAGCGATAGACAATATCAATCAGACACTACGACAACTGCAAGACATAACAAAAGTGTTCGATAAGGCAGACGAATTGAGCCAACGAATAGACAGCTGCTTGATAGAACTCAAAGACATTGCACAGGAAATCGACCAAGCTGTAGAAAAAGTTGATTTCGACCCTCAACGACTCGAATGGTGTCACGACCGATTAGATAAAATCTATCATCTCGAAAAGAAATACAAGGCAGAAAACTGCAAGGAACTCATCGAGATAAAAGATAAAATCTTTAGTCAAATTCAAGGAATCGACAACAGCGACGAAGCACTGAAAGAACTCGAAGAACGAGTTAAACAAACAAAAGAATTTTGCGAAGATAAAAGTCTGGCTATAAGTAAACTACGCAAAAAATCTGCAAAAACAATTGAACAGCATATCATGGCACAACTCACCAATCTGGGCATGCCAAACGTGAGGTTTGAAATCAGATTTGAACAGAAGGATTTAAGTGCCGACGGAACCGACAAAGTTGCCTTCATGTTCAGCGCAAACAAAAATTCCAACCTGCAACCAGTAGCACAAGTAGCATCGGGAGGCGAGATAGCAAGAGTGATGTTGGCACTGAAAGCAATGATTAGCGGAAGTGTGAAACTACCGACGATTATCTTCGACGAAATAGACACAGGTGTAAGCGGAAAGATAGCAGAGCAGATGGCAAACATAATGGCTACCATGGGGCAAGAAGAACGTCA
Organism: uncultured Prevotella sp.; assembly: GCA_946627325.1. GTDB lineage: Bacteria > Bacteroidota > Bacteroidia > Bacteroidales > Bacteroidaceae > Prevotella. The sequence goes on from CAMOVK010000028.1 coordinate 14,745, forward strand.
AGTGATAAGCATAACCCATTTGCCACAAATAGCCGCAAAAGGTACGACTCACTATCGAGTATATAAAGAAGATACGAAAGAAAGCACTGAGTCGCACATGGTAATGCTAAATCAGAAAGAGCGCGTAAACGAAATAGCGCAAATGCTCAGCGGCACAACTGTGACAAAAGCAGCCATAGAAAACGCCAAACAGCTGCTAAATACATAAACCGTCAGAAAGGCATAAAGGGATGCAGAACGAGGCAGAACGACTACGAAGAAAAATTGGCAGACGCTTTCAAAAAGCACTGACCGACTATCATCTACTCGACAATGGTGATAAGATACTAATAGGACTGTCAGGTGGAAAAGACTCACTACTGCTACTTGAAACTCTGGCACGGAGAGCAAAGATACACTTCCCTAAATTCACGGTGGAAGCCATACACATAAGAATGGACAACATACGCTACGAGAGCGACACTGAATACTTGGAGACATTTGCAAACAATCTGAACACAAAACTACACATCATAACCACCAGTTTCGATGCATCAACCGATAAGAGGAAATCACCATGTTTCCTATGCTCGTGGTACAGACGCAAAGCAATGTTCGAATTTGCACAAGAAAAAGGATTCAACAAGATAGCACTCGGACATCATCAAGACGACATAATACACACTGCCATGATGAACCTCTTCTTTCAAGGACAATTCTCATCAATGCCACCAATGCTTACAATGGATAAAATGCCACTGAAAATCATTCGCCCACTTTGTCTGGTAGAAGAAAAAGACATAATCGAATACGCAAAACTCAACAAATACGAACGACAGATAAAACTATGCCCCTATGAACACGACAGCCAGCGAGCAGCAGTAAAACAACTATTTTCGCAGGCAGAAATGCTCAACAAAGAAGCACGCTACTCCGTGTGGCACGCATTAGAACAAAATAATCATAACCAACTATAAAAAAATTAACACTATGGAACAAAAGTATTTCCCCCCTTCAGAACTTATCATCAACGATGACGGCAGTTGTTTCCACCTGCATCTTCGTCCCGAATATCTTGCCGATAGAGTTATCCTCGTAGGCGACCCCGCACGAGTTGATTTGGTTGCCTCACATTTCGACACTAAGGAGCACGAAACGCAAAATCGCGAGTTCCACACAATAACAGGCACATATAAAGGCAAACGCATAACATGCCAAAGCCATGGCATAGGATGCGACAACCTCGACATAGTGGCAAACGAACTCGACACACTGGCAAATATCGACTACGAAACACGACTTGAGAAAAAAAAGCACCGCACACTGACAATGGTGCGCATAGGAACCTGCGGCGGTATTCAACCCTACACTCCTATCGGAACATTCATAGCATCAGTAAAGAGTATCGGATTCGACGGACTACTCAACTTCTATGCCGCAAGAGACCACGTCTGCGACCTCGAACTCGAAAAAGCTTTCATGGAGCACATGGAATGGAACCCACAAAAAGGACATCCATACGTCGCCGTTGCCGACAAGTCTTTGACCGACCAGATAGCAGGCGACGACATGATAAAAGGCTACACCATCTCGTGTGGAGGATTCTATGGACCACAAGGTCGACAATTGAGAGCCGACGTTGCAGACCCACTGCAAAATGAAAAAGCACGCACATTCGAATATGATGGACTGAGAGTATGCAATTTCGAAATGGAATCGTCAGCACTTGCCGGACTGGCATCACTACTCGGTCATCGGGCTACAACCTGCTGCCTTGTCATTGCAAACAGATATGCAAAAGACATGAACACACAATACACAAACTCTATTGACACACTCATAGAAACTGTCCTCGAGAGAATTTAGCACTGACTTAGACTAGAAAAAGTTGTCACTTTCTTTTTTTGCCTCCGAAAGTGACAACTACGCAGGGCGAACGGTTCTTTACCTATGATGCGTACCCATATTCATTCAAAGAGTATCTGGCAGCGCAGCAGGTGAAACTGAAGGAGCATTGGGAGTATGACACGATTCAGAGAAGTGAGGTGAAGCAACCGCTGTCGTATAACAGGCTGAAGAATGTGATAGTGGCAACGGGGTCGCCTATCAGTGTGCCTACTACTATTGATTATGCGGGTTATGCCGCTGATAGTTGGCTGATACTGCCCATGGAGAACGAGGTAGGAAAGCTGA
>CAMOVK010000029.1 GCA_946627325.1 uncultured Prevotella sp.
AAAGACAAATTTATTTGAACTTTTATGAACGTGAGTACCTTATCCAAAGGTACGATTAAGTGAACTAAAAGACAAATTTATTTGAACTTTTATGAACGTGAGTACCTTATCCAAAGGTACGACTAAGTGGGTAAAGAAAGTGAAAAACTTTTGTTTGTTTACTCTTTTACTATTGCCTTTATTATTCTCACGTCTTCGACTGGGCGGTCGTTAGCATCGGTGCTTACAAGCTGAATTTTCTCGACCACATCCATCCCTTCTATCACTTCGCCAAAAACGGTGTATTGTCCGTCAAGGTGAGGAGTACCGCCTATTGTTTTATACGTTTCTCTCTGTTCTTCGGTCAGTTTGCATTGCCCGCCTGTAGCCTGTTCGATGCGCTGCTGCACTCTGTCGAGCATTGCATCGTTGAACTTCTGACCTACAACGATATAGAACTGGCATGCCGACGATTGCCGTTCAGGATTGACAGCATCACCCTCTCGTGCCGCTGCAAGCACTCCACGTTTATGGTATAGTTGTGGGAAAACTATTTCTGCTGGCAGTCGATAGTTCATGTCGCCTTCGCCCAGTTCTTGTCCAGGCTGTGCATCTCTGCTTGCTGGGTCGCCACCCTGTATCATAAAGTCTTTTATCACTCTGTGAAAGAGCAACCCATCGTAAAAACCTCGATTGACAAGTGCAAGGAAATTGTCGCGATGGAGCGGGGTTTCGTCGTAGAGTTTCAAAGTGATTGTACCCATGGTTGTTTCCATTTCCACCACAGACTGACGAGGTTCTTGCGCCCTTGCTACTACCGACGCGATGACTATAAATGCCAACAAAAAAGTCTTTTTCATATCTTTCTGATTATTCTTTATTAGTAAATATCCTCCTCTTTCATTTCTTCCTTATCGATTTTCTTTTTGTCGAGACTGTACCATGCGTAGGCTATATATGCGAGTACAAATGGTACGAGAAACGAGACGTAGAACATCGTGCGAAGTGTAAATTCAGAACTCGATGAGTTTTCTATTGTCAACGACGACTGCAGGTCGGCTGTTGATGGATAATAGGCTGTGTTGTTTAATCCAGCACAAAGCAGAAGCGCCAGCACTGTAATTACAACTCCTATGCCTACAGGCCATATACCTTTGATATAGGTTTTGCTGACCATTGTACGCACAACTCCGTACAATACGAGAGCAACCCCGACTAAAAGCAATACGGCAAGATACCACATCTCAATGAAATTGTCGAGATACTTATGCGGAACCATCATTATTTCGCCCGTCTGCGGATTGTAGGCAAAACCGTCTTTAAGCAACAGATGGATTAGATACACTACGAAAAGCACCACAAATGGTACGGCAGCACCGATGAGCTGCACACTACCGCGAGAGCGAATGTTCTCATCGTTGACATTGTTCATTATATACAAGACACCCAGTGTGCGTGCAAGGAAGCATACGGCTATACCGAAAGCAACAACCCAGAAATTGAGCAGGGCATCCAGTCCATGACTACCATTAGCCCAACGACTGATGACGGGCTGAAGAGAGTCGGCAAGGTTCATCTTATCGACAACGAAATTGCTACCTTCAAAAAACGTAGCAACGGCACCACCGAGAAGTATTGGACCAAGCAAACCATTGATAATCAGAAACGTCTGGAACGTGCGACGACCAAGAAGATTGCCCAATTTGTTCTGAAACTCATAACTCACTGCTTGCAAAACAAACGAGAACAAGATAATCATCCAAAGCCAATAAGCTCCGCCAAAGCTCGTACTGTAGAACAAAGGGAACGAGGCAAAGAATGCACCACCAAACGTCACGAGGGTAGTAAACGTCAGTTCCCACTTCCTTCCCGTAGAGTTTACTATCATGCGACGCTCCTCTTCGGTGCGACCAAGAGAGAAAATCATAGTGTTGGCACCCTGAACAAACATCAGGAACACCAGCAGGGCTCCTAAAAGTGAAACAAGGAACCACCAGTATTGTTGAAGAAATAAGTATGACATAGCTGAAATTGTAAGTTATAAATTATAGTATGGGGTTACATATTACTTTTTTTCCATTTCTGGTCCACGCTTAATCTCGCGCCAGAGAATGCTTATCTCTACAGCGAGAAGCGTAGTAAAGAGTACCAAGAAGATGAAGAATGTGAGCATTACTGCACTCGACGAGATGTCGCTGATAGCCACCCATGTGGGCAACATATCTTGTATAGTCCACGGCTGACGGCCGAATTCGGCAACAAGCCAACCCGACTCGCTCGCGATATACGCTAGAGGCAATAACACGATAGCCGCTATCTGGAGCCAGCGCATACGCGAAATGTCTTTCTTATAAACAAAGAACAAGACCACAGCGAAGAATAGCAGGAAGAGCGTTCCCAATCCAACCATTATGCGGAAGGCATAGAAACAAATCGGTATGAACGGCACCACTTGGTCGGCATCCTTGATATATCCATATCCGAAGTATGCCATATTCTCGGAAAGGGTATTTGTGTAGTTATCGAGTTGCAACTGCTTGTCGGCAGGAACGTCCTTACCTTTGAGCGATTGCGACAGCGTGCGATAGTCCGCCATGGCTTGAATGGCTTTCTTTCCGCGTTCAATTTTTTCGGTCAAAGGCAATTCTTGCTGACCATCAGGGCGAGTATATCCACCTTTTATTATATCATTCACTCCTGGAACGAAACCATGCACATCGTGAGTGGCAAGGAACGACAAAGCGTAAGGCACAGCAATCTTGAGTGGAGGTTCTGCTTCATTAGTATAGTCGGGCTGTTCGAAAGGATTAACCAGCGAAACAATCGTAAGGCTTTCGTCCTCTCCACCATTGTATAGAGCCTCCATTGCGGCAAGCTTCATCGGCTGAACTTGTGCCACCTGATAGGCACTCTCATCACCTGTATGAATGGTAAGCACTGTAGCGACCAGACCAACGATGGCACCAATCTTGATACTTTCCTTTGCCATACGCTCTTCGCGCTTTTTCAAAAGATAATAGCAACTAACGGCAACGACAAATACTGCACCGATAATCCATGCCGAAGTGACGGTGTGAGTAAACTTATTTACAGCGAATGGCGAAAGAGCCACATCTACGAACGACACCATCTCGTTGCGCATGGTTTCGGGATTGAAACGACAACCCACAGGATACTGCATCCATGCATTAGCCACAAGAATCCACCAAGCAGAGATAGTCGCACCCAAACCAGTGAGCCAAGTAGAGGCAAGATGGAAACCGGGCGATACCTTCTTCCATCCGAAGAACATCACTGCCACGAAGGTTGACTCCATGAAAAATGCTACTATACCCTCTATTGCTAACGGCGCACCAAAAATGTCGCCTACAAACCACGAGTAGTTGCTCCAGTTGGTACCAAATTCAAACTCCAAAATGATACCTGTTGCCACACCCATTGCGAAGTTGATACCAAAGAGTTTCTGCCAGAAACGCGCTGTATCCTTCCAGAAAGGGTCTCTACTGCGAAAATAGCGTGTCTCCATTATGCCCATGATTAGAGCCAGTCCTAAAGTAAGAGGCACAAAAAGCCAGTGATAAATGGCTGTCAGGGCAAACTGCGCACGTGCCCAGTCGATAGCACTCGAATCAATACTTAAAAGGAAATTTGTCATAGTCGAGATGTGTTATGTTAATTATTCTGTCTTTCTAAAAATTCGTTTGACACATACGAAGCCTTGTCACCATTGAGTGCATGGCTACTCAAAAAATTCGGGAAGAAAAAAATTTTCAATACAACGAATATGATAAACAATTTTATCAATATCACTGTCCAAAGCGTCTTGCCTATGGTCATATTGCGAAAACCATCGGCATACAAATCCCATATTTTACGAAGGAATTTCATCATAATACAATAAACTACTTCGAGGATTAACTTTTGCAAATATACGAGTAAGTGAGTAAAAAGGCAAATTTATTTGAACTTTTTCGAACGAAAGTGTATTATGTAAATTAGTATAATTATAAATAAAATCCTCACGCACGGAAGAACAAATCATTTTTTTTGTATCTTTGCGCCGAAAATTCATATAAGCGAGTGAAAGTCAAATCTATTTGAACTTTTTTGCTTTACCTCCGCTATCGGACAGCGGAACAGCGACCGACGATTCGAGCGAGAGAGATTAACATAAAATTGTAAAAACAAACAATTATCCATCAAAATAAACAGCCTGCCGAATGATTGATTTCGACAAGATAAAACTGCTCATATTCGATGCCGATGATACGCTTTGGGACTGTCAGACACACTTCGACAGAGTGATGAACCATGCTGCCGACATACTGAAACCATACGTAGAAAAATCGGAAACAGAACGATTGCTCTACGAAACAGAACGCAGCAATATGCCACTTATGGGCTACGGGACAAAGGCTTTCACCATTTCGCTCATGGAAAACGCTATCAAGGTTAGTCAGATGAAAGCAAAGCCTCAGGAATTGCTTGAAATACTGAACCTCGGAAAAGACCTGTTGCGAATGCCTGCAACACCACTCGAAGGAGTTGTTGAAACACTTAACAACATCAAGCAGACTGGCAAATACATTATGACGATGTTCACAAAAGGTGAACTACTCGACCAAGAGGGAAAAATCGAGAGGTCGGGACTAGGAAAATTCTTCGACGACATAGTGATTGTGAGCGACAAAACCGATGACGAATACATCGATATTTGCAGGAAAAATGCTGTCCACCCAGAGGAAATGTTGACTATCGGCAACTCCTTCAGATCAGACGTAGCACCAGCACTACGCATAGGAGCAAGCGCAATATACATTCCTTTCCACACCACATGGGCACTCGAACACACCGAAACTTTCGAACACGAACGGCTGATGACCGTAGAACGATTCGACTCAATACAAGATTTATTAGTAACAAAATTATAAACACAAACACTTTACAACAATGAAAGCATTTGTTTTCCCTGGACAAGGAGCACAATTTGTGGGTATGGGTAAAGACCTTTACGACAATATGCCACAAGCAAAAGAACTCTTCGAGCGTGCTAACGACATTCTCGGATATCGCATTACCGACATTATGTTTGAAGGAACTGACGACGACTTGAAACAGACAAAAGTCACTCAGCCTGCCGTTTTCCTTCATAGTGTGATTTCAGCCTTATGCATGGGCGACGATTTCAGCCCTGAAATGGTTGCAGGTCACTCATTGGGCGAATTTTCAGCACTCGTTGCCGCAGGAGCATTAAGTTTCGACGACGGACTGCGACTGGTATATGCACGAGCAATGGCTATGCAAAAAGCATGCGAGAAAGCACCATCGACAATGGCTGCCATCGTGGGACTCGACGACGAAAAGATTGAAGAAATCTGCAAGGAAGTGAACCGAGCAGACCACGTCGTAGTACCTGCCAATTACAATTGTCCCGGACAATTGGTCATCTCGGGCAATGTAGAGGCAATCAACGAAGCATGTGCAAAAATCAAAGAAGCAGGAGCAAAACGTGCATTACCTCTGAAAGTGGGAGGAGCTTTCCATTCACCACTGATGCAACCAGCACAAGAAGAACTGAAAGCTGCCATCGAAAAAACAGAGGTAAAAACACCACAATGCCCAATCTATCAGAATGTTGACGGACTGCCTCATACCGACCCTGCAGAAATCAAAGCAAACCTGATAGCACAACTCACAAGTCCCGTACGATGGACACAATGCGTTCAAAACATGATTGCAGACGGAGCAAACGATTTCACTGAGTGTGGACCAGGCAAAGCACTGCAAGGAATGATTTCGCGTATCAACAAAGAAGTGGCTGCACACGGAATAGCAGAGGAATGAAAACGATAATCTATCAACTCTTACCTCGCCTTTTCGGCAATCGAAACCTTACGAACAAACCCAGAGGAACGATTGCCGAGAACGGCTGCGGTAAGTTTGATGATATCACTACCGAGGTCTTAAGAAGAATAAAAACACTCGGTGCAACCCACATATGGCTTACCGGCATCATTCGCCATGCCACAACTACCGATTATTCTACTTACGGACTAATCCCTCAACACCAATCAATAGTAAAGGGAAAGGCAGGCTCACCATACGCCATTGTTGACTATTACGACGTATGCCCCGACCTTGCCAACAACATAGAGCACCGCTTCGACGAGTTTCTTGCACTCGTCAGCCGTATTCACAAAGAGGGAATGAAAGTAGTTATCGATTTCGTTCCCAACCATGTTGCCCGACAATATCATTCTATTTGCAGACCAAAGGGCATTGAAAACCTCACCGATGAGAACTTCTACCTACTTGAAGGCGAGACCTTCGCGCCAAAATTCGACATCGGCAACTATCTCGAAAACCCTGCAAAGGCAACAGGCAACGATTGTTTTAACCCCCATCCTTCGACAAACGACTGGTACGACACCATAAAACTCAACTACGACAACCACTCGACGTGGCAACGTATGGCAGAGATTATGCACTTCTGGGCATCTACAGGCATCGATGCTCTGCGCTGCGACATGGCAGAAATGGTGATAACAGACTTTTGGCGATGGGCTATCGGCGGACTGAAAGAAAAATTTCCACATATTACAATCATTGGGGAGGTGTATCAGCCACACCGCTATCGCGAATTTCTCGCTGCCGGCTTCGACCTGCTCTACGACAAAGTGGGCATGTACGATTGCCTGCGCGACGTGGTTTGCAATAGGCGAAGCACCAAAGAAATCACGCATCAGTGGCAACAGACCGACGACATCCAAGACTCGATGCTCTACTTCCTTGAAAACCACGACGAGCAACGAATAGCATCCGACTTTTTTGCAGGTTCTGCGGAGAAAGGGCTGCCCGCCGTTTGCACAGCATTGCTCTTACGACGCAACCCCTTACTCATATATGCAGGACAGGAAATGGGAGAAAGAGGAATGGACACGGAAGGATTCAGCGGCAGCGACGGGCGAACAACCATATTCGACTACTGGGCTCTACGCAGCCTGAACAACTGTTTTTTCGACAGAAGAAGGCTTACAAAAAGTCAGAAAACCATCATCGACCAGTATCAGAAACTATTACAAATAGCCATTTCGGAGCGGGCAATAACCGATGGCGATTTTTTCGACTTGATGTATGTTAACCCTCAACTCTGCAATAAGCAGTATGCTTTCCTTAGGAAAACAGGCAAAGAGTTGCTACTGATTGTTGTGAATTTCGACAGCAATGAATTATCATCGCAAGTAGTAATTCCACAGCACGCCTTCGATTATCTCGAACTACGTCAAGCAACACATCGCGCCACCGACCTCATAACCAAGAAAAAAGAAAGCATAAACCTAATGCCCGACACACCTATCGACATAAAAATCGACCCAAACTCATACAAAATTCTCAAACTAAAACTCTGATATTTATGCCTCAAGACATCGAACTCAACGCTCACAACAAGGAAGAATTTCCACCTGCGCACACAGCCGAGCACTTGCTAAATCAGACTATGATACGTATGTTTGGATGCGAACGCTCACACAACGCACACGTAGAACGCAAGAAAAGCAAAGTCAGTTACATTCTCGAGCGAAAACCCGACCGTCATGCCGAGCGTGAAATCGAACAGCGGATGAACGAACTTATCGAACAAAATCTTCCCGTCACGTTTGAATACGTCACTCGCGCCGAAATCGAAGGACTAATCATGCAGGCTGAACCAGGCTCTCCCGACGCAGGACTGTCAACCGACCGACTACCAGAAGACGCATCGGAGACTATCCGACTGGTGAGGATTGGCGACTACGACGTATGCCCTTGCATAGGAAAGCACGTGCGTTCGACAGCGCAAATCGGACATTTCGAACTCTTGGGTACCAACTGGGACGAGCAGAAACACTCATTCCGCGTAAGATATAAGATAGTCTGACAACACATATTTATCAACAATATACGGATATTAAGCAAAAATATCGTAATTTCGCCAACATAAACCATAGGCAGCAACACTGCCAGAAAAAACACAATCTACAACATTGATAGACCGTACAATTATACTCGACAATATCGACCTCAGCGAATTTTATGGTGCAAACAATTGCCATGCAGCGTTGCTGAAATCGCTTTTCCCTAAACTACGCATAACCGCTCGTGGCAACGTCATGCGCATAATAGGCGATGAGGAAGAAATTATGCGATTTGAAGAAGTTGTTGACAAATTGCAGCAACATCTCAATCAATACAATACCATTAACGAAGAGGACATCATCGACATAACAAACGGCAGAAAAACCAAAAGCGACTCCATTCAGGGAGCCATCGTCTATAGCACTACGGGCAAGGCTATCAAGGCTAAAAGCGAAAACCAACAGGCTCTCGTCAATGCTTTCGACATCAACGACATGGTCTTTGCCATCGGTCCGGCTGGTACTGGAAAGACCTATCTAAGCATCGCCTATGCAGTGAAAGCGTTGAAAGAGAAACTAATTAGGAAAATCATTCTCAGCCGCCCAGCAGTCGAAGCAGGCGAAAAACTCGGATTCCTGCCTGGCGACATGAAAGACAAAATCGACCCATACCTGCAGCCTCTCTACGATGCACTCGAAGACATGATTCCCGCTGCGAAACTCCAAGACATGATAGAGAAGCGCATAATAGAGATTGCGCCACTGGCATTCATGCGCGGACGGACACTGAGCAACGCAGTAGTCATACTCGACGAAGCACAAAACACATCAAAAGCGCAGTTGAGGATGTTTCTCACTCGAATGGGATGGAACACTAAAATGATAATCACTGGCGACCTGACGCAAGTGGATTTGCCACGCGACAAACACAGCGGACTGGCTGAAGCATCAACAATTCTGCGCAATATCGAAGGCATAGCGTTCATCGAATTCAACAGGAAGGATATCGTACGCCACAAATTGGTAACCAGAATAGTCGATGCCTACGAACAAAACGATAAACACTCACAACAAACAAACCAATAAATCCAAACAATCATCATGGCAACTCTCACACAAACCAATTTCCATTTCAACGGTCAAACCGATGTTTACCACGGCAAAGTGCGCGACGTTTATTTCTTCGACGACCTCGTAGTAATGATTGCGACCGACCGTATTTCAGCCTTCGACGTAGTATTACCAAAAGGAATACCATTCAAAGGACAAGTACTCAACCAAATAGCAGCCAAGTTCCTCGACGCCACTGCCGACATCTGTCCCAACTGGAAACTGGCAACGCCTGACCCAATGGTGACCATAGGGCGCCGATGTGAGGGTGTTCGCGTAGAGATGATTATCCGCTCCATTCTCACAGGCTCTGCCTGGCGCGAGTACAAAAACGGCTGTCGCGAACTATGCGGAGTGCGACTGCCCGACGGCATGAAGGAGAACGAGCGTTTCCCCGAACCAATCATAACCCCTACAACTAAAGCCGACGAGGGTCACGACATGAACATCTCGCGCGAGGAAATCATTGCGCAAGGGCTGGTCGCTGCCGATGATTATGCTGTAATGGAAGATTACACTCGACGATTGTTTGCACGCGGACAAGAAATAGCCGCACAAAAAGGACTCATCCTCGTAGATACGAAATACGAGTTTGGCAAGTGCGACGGCAAGGTATATCTCATCGACGAGATACATACTCCCGACTCCAGCCGTTATTTCTATGCCGACGGATATGAAGAAAAACTCGCAAAAGGAGAACCGCAACGACAGTTATCGAAAGAGTTTGTGCGCGGATGGCTCATAGAGCATGGCTTCATGAACGAACCCGGGCAACAGTTACCCGAAATAACAGACGAATATGCCGAGAGCGTAAGCCAACGATATATCGAATTATACGAACGCATCACAGGTGAACACTTCAACAAAGCAAGCAACGACGACGATATAGAGCAACGCATCAAGCGAAACGTAGAAGAGTGGTTCAAAAACGAAGCAGGCAAGTAACCATCAATCCCCCCTACGCCACAACGATTATTCATTCATGTATAAGCAAGAGACGATAAAACCATATCACGATGGCGAGAAGTCGGAACAGGTAGAAGCCATGTTCGACAACATTGCTCCTACCTACGACACACTGAACCATCGACTCTCGTGGAACATCGACCGCCGATGGCGACGCACAGCCATCAAAGCATTGCAGCCATTCGCTCCAAAGACGATACTCGACGTGGCAACAGGCACGAGCGATTTTGCAATACTTGCAGCAACGATGCTTGCACCCGAAAAACTCATTGCCACCGACATCAGTGAGGGAATGATGGAAATAGGAAGACGAAAGGTTAAGCAGAAAAACTTAGACCAAACGATTACGTTTCGGAAAGAAGACTGCATGAGTCTATCGTTCGCCGACAACACGTTCGACGCTGTAACGGCAGCCTTCGGCATAAGAAATTTCCCCGACCTCGAGCTCGGACTAAAAGAGATGCACCGAGTGCTCAAGGCAGGCGGACATCTGAGCGTCATCGAACTGACATCGCCCGTAAAGTTTCCTATGAACTGGTTGTTTAAGATATACTCGCACAGCGTGCTGCCAATATATGGCAAACTGATATCGAAAGACCCCAGCGCCTACTCCTACCTGACGCAGACAATAGAGGCTTTTCCACAAGGCGAAAGAATGGTAGATATCCTAAAACAGGTGGGATTTCGAAAGGCTGAATTCCGACGACTGACCTGCGGAATATGTACTCACTACTTTGCAACAAAGTAACCTTCACAAATCTAACGATGCAAACATACGGACTGATAGGCAAAACTCTGAAACATAGTTTCTCGGCAGACTACTTCACAAAGTTCTTCCGCGAGGAAAACATCGCTGCCCGATACATCAACTATGAAATAGACGACATCGGTCTGATTAAGAAAATCGCCCACGACGACGAACAGCTTATGGGATTCAACATTACCATTCCCTACAAACAATCGGTCATACCCCTGCTCGACAGCGTCAGCACGAGTGCAGCAGCCATTGGAGCAGTAAACGTCGTAAAGATTATCCGCAATGGAGCAAAGCCACTGTTTGAAGGACACAATACCGACTATATTGGTTTTACCAAATCTATATCGCCCCTTCTGCGCCCTTACCATCGGAAAGCGCTCATTCTTGGCAGTGGTGGAGCAGCACGATGTGCAGCCTATGCACTCGAGAAAAAAGGCATACGCCCCACCATAGTCAGCAGGAAAACCGAACTGAAGACCTACGACAGTCTCTCGGCTGACGACTACGCCAACAACACTGTCATAGTCAACTGCACCCCGCTGGGCATGTATCCACACACCGACACCTGCCCACCGATTGACTATAGTCAGCTCGGCGAACACCACCTATGCTTCGACATGGTTTACAACCCCGACTCCACGCTCTTTCTCAGGAAATCATCTGCACGCGGAGCAGTTACAAAGAACGGATTAGAAATGTTATATATACAAGCAAACGAAAGTTGGAAAATATGGCAACAACAGACAATCGCTACATGATGCGCGGCGTATCGGCTGCGAAAGAAGACGTACACAACGCTATCAAAAACATCGACAAAGGACTGTTTCCACAGGCTTTTTGCAAGATTATACCCGACATACTCGGCGGCGACCCCGACTATTGCAACATTATGCATGCCGACGGAGCAGGAACAAAGTCGTCGCTGGCTTACCTCTATTGGAAAGAAACGGGCGACCTCAGTGTGTGGCGAGGCATAGCACAAGACGCTATCGTCATGAACACCGACGACCTGCTTTGCGTAGGAGCAACCGACAACATTCTCGTCTCGTCAACCATCGGACGCAACAAGATGCTCATACCAGGCGAAGTCATCTCTGCCATCATCAACGCCACCGACGAGTTGCTGGCCGAACTGCGCCAGATGGGCATCGGCATCTACCCCACTGGAGGCGAAACAGCTGACGTAGGCGACCTCGTGCGAACCATAATCGTTGACTCAACAGTCACCTGCCGAATGCGCAGAAGCGACGTTATCGACAACAAAAACATCCGTCCGGGCGACGTCATCGTCGGACTGTCATCCACAGGACAAGCCACCTACGAGCGACAATACAATGGCGGCATGGGCAGCAACGGACTGACAAGCGCACGCCACGACATGTTTGCAAAGTATTTAGCAGAGAAATACGCTGAGAGTTTCGACCCCAACGTGCCCGAAGAACTGATTTACAGCGGGCGCTATCGACTTACCGACGCCATCGACGGCGCACCCCTCAATGCAGGGCAGCTCGTACTCTCACCCACACGAACCTATGCACCCGTCATAAAGAAAGTGCTCGAAAGTCACCGACGCGAAATCCACGGCATGGTACACTGCACAGGAGGAGCACAGACAAAAGTGCTACACTTCGTAAACGACAACTGCCACGTTGTCAAAGACAACCTCTTCCCCCTTCCCCCACTCTTCCGAGCCATACACGAGTCGAGCCAGACCGACTGGCGAGAGATGTATCAAGTGTTCAACATGGGGCATCGAATGGAGATATACGTCGCTCCAGAAACAGCAGACGACATAATCAACATTAGCAAATCGTTCGACATCGACGCCCAAGTCGTTGGTCATATCGAAGAAGGAACAAAGAGTCTGACCATACAGTCCGAGTTCGGCACATTCCTCTATCAGTAAACCATCCATATCTCAAACACCTACGAAACGCGGATGTTACTCGCCGTTCGAGTTTTTGAGAATGTAAAGAAACCACACATAAATGAGAGAAAAGGCTTTCGCAGAGAGAACTTTTCTCTCATTTTTTATCAAAATTATTCGTAATTATCCCCTGCATTTTGTCGCAAGAAATCAACCAAGCAAGAAAAATCTGCGAAAAATCGCCATTTTTAGCGTGCAACTGTAAACCGCTGTATGCGAGAAAGTTAAATCGCACATGACGTTGATTGTGCAATTACTTTTTGTCTTTCCTTCTCCGAAAGACGTCTTATTGAAATCCAAAATGATATCTTTCGAAGTTGAAAAGGCAACAAATCGCCTGGCAAAACCACACCTTCCCAATAACAAAAGCATGACTTTACGACAGCAAAAACTGTGATTTTGATTAGCAAACGACAATCTTTTCAGCCCTTTTGGCAAATATTCTCTCTGCTTTGAGACTTCTACTCGCAGCCGTTTGTCAAAATTATTCGTAATTGACAAGGCAAAAGCCATAAACAACATCACAAGAGTAAAGATTTATTTCATGTCTTATAGGTTTTAGTTAATAAAATGTATTGTCGAAACTGATTTATTCGATACAAACAACAGCGGAGCAAGCCCATATCTGCCTCATATACTTGGCGGGAGTTTCCATGCTGTTTTCTGTATCGCTCTCAACTCACTTGTGTATTCATCATGTTGCAAATATATATTTTTTCAGACAACACAAAGAAAAACTACTATTTTTTCTCATATAGATAAGGTAGAATTGCTATTTTACAGATAAATGCGTATCTTTGTCGCCGCAAAACAAAACACAATTATGGAAAATAACAACATTCTGCAAAAGCTCGACGGACTCGAAGCACGTTACGAAGAAGTGTCGACACTCATCACCGACCCTAACGTTATTGCAGACCAAAAACGATTTGTAAAACTCACAAAGGAATACAAAGACCTCGGCGACATCATGGATGCTCGCAAGAGATACATTGCCTGCCTCAACACCATTGCCGAAGCGAAAGACATTCTCGCCAACGAAAGCGACCCAGACATGAAAGAAATGGCACGCGAAGAGTTGGCAGAAAACGAGGAACTGCAACCGAAACTGGAAGAGGAAATAAAAATGGCCCTCGTGCCTAAAGACCCAGAAGACGCTAAAAACGTGCAGATGGAGATTCGCGCTGGAACGGGTGGCGACGAAGCATGCCTCTTCGCTGGCGACCTGTTTAATATGTATAAACGCTACTGCGACTCCAAAGGCTGGCAACTGTCCATCACGAGCGTGTCGGAAGGAGCTGTGGGCGGATACAAGGAAATAGACTTCGCAGTGAGCGGTGCTGACGTGTATGGTACGCTCAAATATGAATCGGGCGTTCACCGCGTGCAGCGAGTACCAGTGACCGAGTCAAACGGACGAATGCAGACATCGGCAGCAACAGTGGCTGTGCTACCAGAAGCCGACAAGTTTGAAGTGAACATCAACGAAGGCGAAATAAAATGGGACACCTTCCGCTCGTCGGGAGCAGGCGGACAGAACGTGAACAAGGTGGAGTCGGGAGTAAGACTGCGCTATATGTGGAAAAATCCAAACACAGGGCAATCGGAAGAGATACTAATCGAATGTACGGAAACGCGCGACCAGCCGAAAAACAAAGAACGCGCACTGTCGCGACTATACACGTTCATCTACGACAAAGAACATCAGAAATATGTCGATGACATAGCGTCGAGACGCAAAAGCCTCGTATCGACTGGCGACCGCTCGGCAAAAATACGCACATATAACTTCCAACAGGGACGCGTAACCGACCACCGAATAGGATATACAACCCACGACCTACAAGGATTTTTAGGAGGCGACATTCAACCAATGATTGACGCGCTGACAGTAGCTGAAAACGCCGAACGACTGAAAGAGTCAGAACTGTAAGAAAAAAAATGAACAGCAAAGCAGGAAGAACCAAAGGTCGCTGTTCCGCTATCGGATGGCGGAGGTAAAGCAAACCAACCATAGCTGTTCCGCTATCGGATGGCGGAGGTAAAGCAAATTAAAGAATTGAAATCGAAAATCGTTACACGAAATAAAAAACTATTGGGAAACAAAATGAACAGACAGGAACTTATACAGCAAATTCGTGAGAAGCAATCGTTTCTCTGTGTTGGACTTGATACCGATATAAAGAAAATACCAGAGCATCTGCTCGCAGAAGAGAACCCTATCTATGCCTTCAACAAGGCAATAATCGACGCTACTGCACCCTACTGCGTGGCATACAAACCTAATCTGGCATTCTACGAATGTGAGGGAACAAAGGGTCTTGTCGCTTTTGAGAAAACAATAGACTATCTAAACAAAAACTATCCAAACCACTTCGTTATAGCCGATGCCAAACGAGGCGATATAGGAAACACGTCGAAGATGTACGCACGCACCTTCTTCGAGACGTACGATGTAGATTCGCTCACTGTGGCACCATATATGGGCGAAGACAGCGTCAGTCCCTTCCTTGACTATGAAGGCAAGTGGGTAATTCTACTCGCACTGACAAGTAACAAAGGCTCATACGACTTCCAATTGACTACCGACGCTAATGGCGAACGACTGTTTGAGAAAGTGTTGCGCATATCACAAAAATGGGGCGACGAAAACAATATGATGTACGTTGTCGGAGCAACACAAGGCAGAATGTTTGAAGACATCCGACGCATCATTCCAGACCATTTCCTGCTCGTTCCGGGCGTTGGAGCGCAAGGAGGAAGCCTCGAAGAAGTGTGCCAGTTTGGTATGAACGCTGACTGCGGACTGCTCGTCAACTCTTCAAGAGGAATCATCTACGCATCTAATGGCAGAGATTTTGCCGACAAAGCAGCCG
>CAMOVK010000030.1 GCA_946627325.1 uncultured Prevotella sp.
GATTAAGTGAGTAAAGAAACAAATTTATTTGGTTTCTTTCGAGCGCGAGTGCCTTATGTGGTGTGTGGTTAGGGTGTGCGAAAAATTATTTTTTTCTTATTATTGTAAGTCCGTCGCGTATTGGCAGGATTACTTTTTCCACTCGTTTGTCGTTTGCTACATGGTCGTTGAATTGTTCGATGCCAGCTGTTTGTCGGTCGTTGTCATAAGCTTGGTCAACGACGTGTCCATCCCATAGTGTGTTATCAGCCACGATGAAACCGCCGTTTTTTGTCACTTTGAGTGCCATTTCGTAACATTCGGTGTAGGTTCGTTTGTCTCCGTCGATGAATACCATATCGAAGTCTATGTCGAGTTTTGGTGCTTCGGTTATTGCATCTCCTATTCTAAAATCAATTTTCGATGCTTCTTGTGAGCCTTCAATCCATTTTCTTGTGAACGGTTCGAGTTCGTCGTTGATTTCAAATGTGTATATCCGCCCGTCTTTTTCAAGTCCTTCAGCCATGCTTATGGCGCTATAGCCGCTGAATGTTCCGATTTCGAGGATGTTTTTTGGTTTTATCATCCTTACGATCATCTTGAGTATTCGTCCTTGTAGGTGCCCGCTTGCCATTCGTCCGTGCAGCAGTTCTACGTTTGTTGCTCTCCATAATCGGTAGAGATAGTCGCCTTCCGTGTCGATATGTTGTTCTATATAGTCGTTTATTGTCATTGTTTGCGATTTGTTTTCACTCGCTGTAGAGCACCTGTATGATTGTTTGTCCGACTGCTTTTAGTGTTTTTCGGTCGATATGTTCCATTGTATCGTCGATGGTATGCCATGTTGGTCCGAACGAGCTGTTTTCGTCGAACGGATAGTGTGGTACGATATCGATTGTTGGTATTCCTGCGATGGTGTTGACTGGTACATGGTCGTCTGTTACTCCTCCGCCTTGTTCTTGTGGGAAATATCCGCTATATCCCACTGTTTGTGCAGCGCTCCATACTCTATCAACTATTCGTGGTGCATATTTCATTGAAAATGCTTCTTTGTAGAATCGTGCGTTTTCGCCTCCTACCATGTCTAAAAGTATGCCGTAGATTATTTCGGTGTTTTCTTTTGGTTTATAATTTTCTGCCCAGTGTCTTGCTCCGAGCGCCCATGAGTCGTCCATTTGCAGTCCTGTCCATTGCGGTGCGCCCCAGTCTTCAGCGTCGAAACAGATGAAATCTACTCCTATGTTGAGTGTTGTGTCGTTCTGAATTAGTCGGGCTATTTCCATCATCACAGCCACTCCGCTTGCTCCATCGTTTGCAGCGAGCACTGGTTTGTACCAGTTTTTCTCGTCTCTGTCGTTGTCAGCCCATGGTCTGGCGTCCCAGTGTGCGCATAGCAGTATTCGCTTTTTGGCTTCTGGTCGATAGTGAGCTATGATGTTTGTTGCTTTCAGTATGGTTCCGTCGTAGCCTTTGAGGTCGGCATTTTGTTCTTCAACGGTGCATCCGAATGTCTGAAATTTATCTACTATCCACTTGCGGCAGTCGTCGTGAGCCTTGCTGTTCATTGTTCTCGGTCCGAAGGCACACTGCTGTTCGCAGTAGAAATAAGCCGAGTCGGCGCTGAAATCTGGTCCGAGACAGATGGTGTCGGCATTCGTTTCGCTGCTTCCGACCGTTGATTGTCGATTGCACGAAGCACTTGTAAGAGCCACTAACACTGTGCTGATGAACAGCAATTTGCAGACGATTGTTTTCATTTCTTTATTTCTTTGATTTTCAGTCGATTATCTTTTGTGTTTGGAAAGGTATGCTTTTCGCTTCGGAAAGGTATGCTTTCCAAGTCGGATAGTTATGCTTTCCAAGTCGAAAAGCATATCTTTCCGATTTGTGTTTTATAGGATATCATTTTTGCGAGGCATAATTTCTGACTTTTTCGAGCAATCTCAGCCAGTTGCCTCCCCATATTTTCTCGATTTCATCGATGCTGTACCCGCGTCGGATAAGTTCCATTGTGAGTTGGATATTTTGTGAAGCGTCGCCCATTCCGAGCACTCCTCCGTCGCCATCATAGTCGGTTCCGATGCCTACATGGTCGATACCCATAATCTTTATGGCGTGTTCGAGATGCTCCACCACGTCGTCTATCGTTGCTTTTTCGTCTTTTCGCAGGAAACCGGGATAGAGGGTAATCTGGCATACTCCACCTTTTTGTGCGAGTGCGCGCATCTGTTCGTCGGTCAGGTTGCGTGGATGGTCGCACAAGGCTCTGCAACTGCTATGCGAACATACTATCGGCACAGCCGACAATTCGAGCGCATCGAAGAATGAACTTTCTGCTGCATGGCTTAAATCAACCATCACTCCCAACTGGTTCAACTCCTTCACTACGTCGCGCCCGAACGGACTCAATCCGCCCCACGTCTGATTGCCGCGGGCTGAGTCGCAGATATCATTGTCGCCGTTGTGACAGAGAGTCATATAGACGATACCCTGCTCGGCAAAAAAGCGTAGTTTCGACAGGTCGCCTTCGATGGCTTTACCGTTTTCTACTGCAAGCATCACCGAGTGTTTTCCCTTCCGTTTGTTTTCAGCAATGTCGGCACCCGTCTTTGCCAAAGCCACATACTCACCATTCGCTGATATGTCGGTGCTTAACTTGCTGAATACGTCGCGAGCATAGTCGTAAGCCGATTGGGCATAGTCTTGCGGTATATAGGCAACCATTGTCACGGCATCCATTCGTCCGTCGCTCATCTTGTGCAAATCGACAAGTGCATGTTCGTCGCGCTTGGCAAGACAAACACCATCTGGAAAGAGCATCGGAGTGTCGCAATGGGTATCGAGAGTGATAATGTTATGGTGTATCTCTTTTGCCTTGCTAAATATCGTTGCCTCTTCAACGAGCCACTTGAAAAGTGGCAATCCTTCGTCGGCAAGCCATTCAGGATGCCATTGCACACCCAGTATTGAGCGCTTCTCTACACTTTCGATAGCCTCTATTGTTCCGTCGTTGGCTGTAGCCACAGTACGAAAACGCTCGCCTGTCTTGTCAACTACTTGATGATGAAGAGAGTTGACGGCTATTTTCTCGGCACCGTAGAGAGAATAGAGGATGCTCGACTTGTCGATATTCACCATGTGGCTGGGCGTTGACATAGCACCTTTTTGCGAGTGCTTAATGGTCACCTTCTTGCCTCCACCTGTCTCGCTGATATCCTGCGCGATATGTCCACCAAGTGTCAGGGCAAGCATCTGGCATCCGCGACAAATGCCAAGTATGGGTATCTGGCGATTATAAGCTAAGTGAATGGCAATCAATTCGGCTGGGTCGCGCTCGGCATTGAAGTCTTGAAGCAGTGGCGAAGGGTCTTCGCCCACCCATAAAGGATTGATGTCAGCCCCTCCCGAGAGCAACAATCCATCAATATGGTCGAGCGAATTGCTTACCACCTCGATGTCGTCAACGGGGGGAATAATCATCGGCACACCACCAGCCCTTACCACTTGCAAGTAGTAGGGATTATGGAGCATCGCCTTATTGTTCTCAAAATTGCCTGTGATACCTATAATTGGACGGCGTTTACACTCGGGAAACTGTTCGTAAACGCTACTTAATCGCTGTTTGATGTCGTATGACCGCATTGGGTGAATAAATAATTTATAAATTAAAACATCTATAAATAAATCCCTTCGCCAAGCAGTTAACTCGACGAAGGGAAAAGTCGCTTTACTTTATTTCTTCCAGCTCTACTGTGAAAATCAGCGTTGAATAAGGCGGTATTTTGCCTGCCTGACGCTCTCCGTAAGCCAAATGTTCGGGAATGAACAGTTGCCACTTACTGCCCACGGGCATCATCGTCAGAGCTTCAGTCCAACCCTTTATGACTTGAGTAGGCTTAAACGTGGTGGTCTGAGGGTCGCGGTCGTAAGAACTGTCAAACTTCGTACCGTCGATGAGAGTGCCTTCATACTTTACTACTACACTGTCATCTGGCTTTGCAACGGCTCCCTTACCCTTGCGGAGAACTTTATATTGCAGTCCAGAAGGCAGCGTTACGACACCCTTCTTCTTTGCATTTTCAGCCAAAAACTTGCGTCCTACTTCTTTTTGAGCTTCAATGGCAGCAACCTTGCCATCCTCTTCCAATTTCTTCGCCTTTGCCGCATCTATGCGAGTGGCTTTACCCATCATAGCAGCCTCAAAACCCTCGTGGAAGAGTCCGATATTAATCGTATCGCTAAGGCTCTTGAATGCAGCCTGCCTACCTGGCAACATACGGTCGGTTACCATCTGAGCCACCTGAACTCCAGCAACGTATGCCATATATTTAGGGTCGTTTATCTTTTTCAAACCTTCGCGATAGCCCTCGAGAACATCAACCATGTGAGCATCATCTACTCCGAAATTCTGACTGAGAAAAACGCCCAGACCATCGGTCACATTCATGCCCAAAGCATAACTCAAACTGTCTATGTTAGACTTCATCGGTGTGTCTTGAGCCATCGTGGGCAAAAACGTAGCACTTGCCATTACGACAAGTGCTAATGTTAATATCTTTTTCATATCTGTCGTCGATTATCTCATTTGAATATTTGCTGGCATCTTAGGCTGAGGAGCATTCTTCTCGATACCTAACACTTCAACCTTGAATACCAAAGCTTGATATGGCTCCACATTCTCGCCTGCACCCATTTTGCCATAAGCTTGATCTTGAGGCAAATAAATCTCCCAAACTGAACCTACTGGCATAGATTTCAAAGCTTCAGCAAAACCAGGAATAACATTTTTCACACCCATCACAACAGGCTCTTTCTGCTCATACGAGCTGTCGAACACTTTGCCTGCAGAGGTGCGTCCTTCGTAATGAAGCTTCACAAACGATGAGTCGTTAGCTACAGCACCATTACCTTCCTTGATTACCTTATAGTAGATACCATTTCTCAAAGCCTTAACATCCTTTCTCTGCGATACTTCCTTCATGAACTTTTCGCTTGCAGCCTTGTTCTCTTCAAACTGACTTGCATAGACAGACATAGCAATATTGTTAAAGTCTTCCATCTCGATAATGTTTGGCTTTCCTTTCAGTCCATCTACATATCCTGCAATTATCTGCTTGATAGGCAGTGTCTTTGTAGAGTCTTTCACAAAGAGACGACGACTCATATTATTGACATTGAGCAACATATCAACTCCGTGAGCCACGCCAGCATTGTAAGCCTGCTTCTTTTTATTATCCACAGCATCGGCGCCATCGCGGAATCCCTTGATGAATTCGTCAATGTAAGCAGTGTCGATACCCATCATGGCAAGGCGCTGTTTCACCTGCTTCGACTGCTCATTACCTAATGCGTAACTCAGAGAATCAACCTGAGAAGAGGCAGTAGAACTACCTTTCGTGTTCTTGTTGCCACAACCTACAAATGCTACTGCTACAACTACAGCAGCAACAAACATAATTGTCTTTTTCATTTTCTTGATATTATTTAATTTTGTGTATTTTTAATAAGTTTTCCCGTTTTTACTTCATCACTTCGATTAGTTCAACATCGAAAATGAGGGCTGCGTATGGAGGAATCATTTGACCCGCACCCGACTCTCCATAACCAAGCATATAAGGTATGAAGAAGCGCGTCTTGCCACCTTCTTTCATCAACTGCAAACCTTCAGTCCAGCCCGTTATAACCTGGTCAAGACCAAATACGGCTGGCTCACCACGCGCTACTGAACTGTCGAAGACTGTACCATCAATGAGAAAACCTTCGTAATGACACTTCACGCGGTCGGTGGCTTTAGGGCTCTTTCCACTACCTTCTTTCAGAACGAGATACTGCAAACCACTCTTGCGAGTGACAACACCTTCCTTCTTGGCATTCTCTTCGAGATATTTCTTGCCCTCCTCCTTAGCCACTTTGCCCTGAGCCTCGCGCTGAATATCCATCTCTGCCTGTTTCTTGGCAAAGTATTCCTGCACCATTTTCTGAGCATCGGCATGAGAAATCTTCAATTCTTTACCCTTTATCACATCGTCGATGGCTTGCGAAAAGTCGGCAACAGCAAGACCATCAATATCCATTTGTTTGAGTTGTTGACCAATACCCAAACCTAAAGCATAACTTAATTTGTCCATTTTTTTGCTAATTAACGTGCAAATGTAATGTTTTTGTATGTAATACAACATCTGTTTTTGTGAAAAATTATTATTTTTGCCTATCGTTTAAGATTTTTTTGACTTCTAACTCTTTTTTATATGAAGAAAAAAATAGTATTTCTAACAGGTGCAGGAATGTCTGCCGAGAGTGGAATCAAGACTTTCCGCGACTCCGACGGATTGTGGGAGAACTACGATGTTATGACTGTTGCATCGCACGAAGGATGGCTAAAAGACCCCGATTTGGTCAATCGTTTCTACAACGAAAGGCGTCGTCAGTATGCCGATTGCAAACCAAACGAAGGGCATAGAATAATTGCCGAAATGGAGAAAGATTACGACGTGACAGTTGTCACACAGAATGTCGATGACCTACACGAGCGTGCCGGCTCCTCAAACGTAGTCCATCTACATGGCGAACTGATGAAAGTTTGTTCCTCAACCAACGTTGACGACAGCCGCTATCACCGACTACTCACTCCCGAAAACTGTGAAGTCAAGCCTGGCGAACGCGCTGGCGACGGCTCACTATTGCGCCCCTACATCGTGTTTTTCGGCGAAGCAGTACCCAATATATCTCTTGCAGCAGAGATATGTCAGCAAGCCGACATAGTGGTTATTGTGGGAACATCAATGGTTGTGTATCCCGCAGCAGGATTGGTACATTACGCCAAGGCTGGAACACCTATCTACCTCATCGACCCGAACAATGTTGAAGCACCTGTAAAAGGCGTAACACACATAAAGAAAGGTGCCTCGGAAGGAATGAAAGAACTGGTGAAACTGCTCGCTTCACTCTGAATACCAATGAGAAAAAGTCTGTTTGCATTAGTGGTTTTCGCGTGGTTAAGCCTGCTGACTATTGCTTGTAGCGATGGTGAAAACACACATTTGCCACCAAAAACGTTCTCAAAAGAGATACTTTTGCCCATCACTCCTGTGAAAAATCAACCCGACGAGAAGTTGGGATGGCTCTATGCAATGCTTGCCACGATTGAGACAGAACGACTGGCACAAGGCGATTCTGTCAGTCTATCACCACTATATGCAGTAAGGCAACTACTCCTCGAACTTACAAGCGAACGCTTTTCTATTTCTCCTGACAAACGGTCAATCAGCCTTGAGGGTACTCCATCAATGTTACTGCACCTGCTTCAAAACTACGGAATGGTGGGCTTCGATGCGTATCGTGTGCCAGAAGGATTAGATTTCAAAGCACTATGCCGCCGATTGGAGATGCTTGCCGACGCGGGTAGTGCTCATCGAGATAAACCAGAAAACATCAATAGAAAGGCTTTAGACATTATCGACAATTCGCTCGGCACACCTCCACGAAAAGTGTTCCTATATGGTTGCGAATACACTACTCACGAATTCGCCCACAGCATCTGTCTGCCCGATGATTATCAAGCTATAACAAGTTTTTCAAATCATAAGTTTTTCGAAACCTTTCCTTTAGAAATCGAGGAAAATCATTACGGCGATTCGTTCTTAAATCTGCCCATCGATTCGATGATTTCACGCATCGACAACTCACTAAAGACAGGGCATCCAGTCTGCTGGCAAGGTAAAATAACTGAGAACAATTTTTCTTTCAAATCGGGATATGCTGTGACCGACGACGAAAACCATGCTGTCACTCAGGCTGAACGCAACCGATTGCTTGTCAACCGACAAACACGCGACTACCATTCTATGGCTATTATAGGCATTGCACACGATGAAACGGGGCACAAGTTCTATATATGTAAGAACTCATGGGGCACTGATAATCGTTTTGGGGGATTGATGTATCTGTCGGAAAACTTTGTCAGAGCAAATACGGTGGCAGTTCTTTGCCGAGCTGTTTAGCGCGTTCGGCATTCCTTCCCACTCTTCGCTGCTTAGTGCCAGTAGTTTTTTGACTTGCTCCGTAAGGCTTCTGACCATACAGGGGCATTGCCGTTGGATTCCATTCTACGCTTGTATCCCATCGTTCGCGTATCTCTATCTCTTTAGGATAATAGAAAATGGTTTCGGGCTGACGCTTTTCGAAATAGTCGCCTATGTCTATTCGTCGGTTGTTGTTGGTATCGATGAATGCTCGAAGATAAACTTTACCTGGCAAGAGATGTTTGAAAGAAGCCTTTCCATTGATAAGATTCTCTTCGGCAATAACTTTATCAGATGAGTTCATCACTTGAATTATCATCGTACCGTCTTGTTTGGGATAATTCAACTCTATAGCGAGCCTTCCGAATTCTTCGTCTTTTCTTACCTTGAATTGTTTGTTTTCGCTCATAGAAATATGCCCGAAGATGTCGATGAATGCAGCAGAGTCGGTCTCTAAAAGATATTGCTCCCCTTGTTTCCAGTCAGTCTTGATAAATATGGAGCGTCTGTTGGCTATGGTTTGTTCATCGGGGCGCAGTCGGCTTGATATCTCCTCATCACCGATTTGTAGTATTCGGTAATTGGTTTTCACGAATAGCGTGTCTTGTTTGATGAAGAGATTTATCCTTGTTGTGTCAATACTTGCAATGGGTTTGGGGAATTTTATCGTCAGGAAGTCTGTCGGATTGATGCTTTGTTGTATGTCATATTTGGGTTCGAGCCTATCGTGTGGCATTACATACTCTATTTCCTTACCTCGTTTTGCGGCTTTTTCTTGTTGTTTTTCCCAGTTTTCTCGTTCTCGTTCGAGGTCTTTCTGTCGTTTTTGGAATGAGTATCTCGGTGTCAGTGTCAGCGTATCGGTCTGTGGTTTTAGCGTTCCTGAAGAGTCTGTTGCAGCGTAGGTTATAGTCATTTTCAGTGAGTCTTGGTTTACGACAGCCGTATCGCGAAGCCAATAGATTACGGTATCGCGTTCAACAGAACTTTCTATCAGAATGTTTTCGGCACTGATACTGAAGTTTAGTGGATTTATTTTTGGCAGTTCTTCGTGTCCGCTGCTAAATACTGCGATTATTCTTTCTGGTTCTCGGCGGTCGGTTTTCATCATGTATCTGTCGGTGAGCGGATGTCTGAATGCTCTCAGCGTAATGTCGTCGGGCAGGAAATGTGTGTATGGAGTTTGTATGATTGTTGCTATGTGCAACGAGTCGCGCCAGAGAGTGTCCTGCTTAATGTCGGGCTTACTGCTTGGCTTCACAATTCTTTCAGTGAATGCTACCTTTTCGCCACGTTGTGAAAAAATGAAGTCGTTGTCGGTATCTTCGAGTGCATAGACACGATATTCGCCATGTTTCACTCCCTTCACTACGAAGTGCCCTTTGCTGTCGGTTCTCGATATGCGTTGCATCGGTTGGGAGGTGAATACATCGGTTGTATCATTGTCGATTGGATATAGTCCTACGAGCACTCCTTTCAGAGGTTCGAGGTTTGAATAATCGAGCACATAGCCGCTCACTTCCATCGTGTCGCGTTCTGCTCCTGTAGAGAAACTGAACGTATAGTTTCCCATTGGGTTACCCTCGTTGTTGTCGGTTATTGCGTCGGAAAAGTCGATGGTGTAGGTCGTATTGCCTTTCAGGCTATCTTTCAAGTCGATGACTATACGTTTTCCTTGCACCTTTATCTCTGCTGGTTCGGTCTGTGGTGGCGATATTATTACCTTTTCGTTGGCATTTTCGAGTTTTATGTATTCGTCGAAATTTATTATTATTCGCTTTGTTTTTACGTTTGTTTCACCATCGGAAGGTATTGAACTTACCACTTTTGGTGGTCGTTCATCAAACCATCCTCCGTCGGGTTGTCCCATTCTGGCACAGCCAACGATGGTCAGCAACAGAGCTATTATCGTCAGTTTGACTTTCACGGTGTTATCGTTGTCGGTTGAGTTCGAGTAGTTCGTTGATTATTTTTCGCTCATTTGAGAGCCGTGGCACTTTGTGTTGCCCACCGAGTTTATTGTTTTTCTTCAACCATTCGTCGAACAGTCCTTCTCGTGCTTCAATTATTTCGAGGTGTTGTAGTGTAATGTCTTTGTACCTTTTTGCTTCGTAGTCGGAGTTGATTTCTTGCAGTCGCTGGTCGAGTAGTTTTTCAAATTCTTCTAATGAGTTTGGCTTTTTAGTAAATTCCACGAGCCATTGGTGTCGGCATTTGGCTTGTTCGTCCATGAAAACGGGTGCTGCTGTGTAGTCTC
Organism: uncultured Prevotella sp.; assembly: GCA_946627325.1. GTDB lineage: Bacteria > Bacteroidota > Bacteroidia > Bacteroidales > Bacteroidaceae > Prevotella. Next base: position 10,258 of record CAMOVK010000030.1, read on the forward strand.
TGATTTCAGCTCCGGTCTTCTGGCAGGCGTACAACAGTCCGTTGTCGGCATTATCTACGATGAGTTCTTCACCAAAAGCGTTGATGAAGTGCTTTGTTCTTCCTGTTATGACGAATTTGAAAGGGTCTCGTTGTGTAAACTTCACGGTGTCGCCTATCATGTATCTCCATAGTCCGCACGATGTGGATATGAGCATGGCATAGTTGCGATTGAGCACGACTCCTTCGAGTGGCACGACCGTAGGGTGTTCCTTTCCTATTTCTTCCATTGGTATGAATTCATAGAAGACGTCGTAGTCGAGCATTAGCAGCATCGATGAATCGTTGAGGTCGCTCTGCAATCCGAAAAATCCTTCACTTGCATTATACGTTTCCATATAGTGCATATCGGGTTTCATTATCAGCTGTTTGTACTGCTGTCGATATGGTGAAAATGCTATTCCTCCGTGGAAAAAGACTTCCAAGTTAGGCCAAACCTCTTCGAGATGTTTTTTTCCTGACAGTTCCATTACTCTTACCAGTACCGACATCATCCACGAGGGGACTCCTGAAAGGCTTGTTACGTTTCGGTTGAGTGTTTCTCTTGCTATTCTTTCGCGTTTTTCTTCAAAGTCGGCTATCAGTGCCGTTTGTTTTTTAGGGCATCGTATATAGTTGGCAAAGACTCCGAGATTCTGTATCAATATGGCACTGAGGTCGCCCACGAGGCTGCCTTGCACGTTGTAGTTTGGTGCGTGGCTGCCACCGAGTATCAGTGCTTTTCCTGACAGAATGTTCGATTTGGGATTGTTAAGCAGATAGAGTGCTACAGTGTCTTTACCTCCTGCGTAGTGTATATTTTTCAGTCCGTCGCTGCTTACCGGTATAAATTTCGATTTGTCGTTGGTTGTTCCCGACGATTTTGCATACCACTTTACCCTTCCTGGCCATAACACGTTTTGTTCTCCATGACGCATTCGGTCAATGTAGTTTTTCAGTTCTTCGTATGTGTTTACTGGCACATATCCGGCAAAAGCCTCGTACGATGCTATATTTTCGAAGTGGTGTGTGTGTCCGTATTCGGTGTCGGCGGCTTTCTTTAGCAGTCGTTGGAGCACCTGTCGCTGCATCTCTACGGCTTTGGTGTTGTGACGTTCCAATTCCTCCTGCCGACTGCTGAATACTTTGTTGAGTATATACGTTAGGTTCATTTCAGGCTTATGAGTTCTCAATCCCGCGCACAAAAGTACTATTTAGCGAGCAAAGAAACAAATTTATTTGAATTCTTTGCTTTTCTTATGCCAGTTCGAAGTCGAGTTGTCGTTTGTCGATATTTGCTTTGACGACTCTTATTCTGATAGCATCTCCGAGAGTGTATCGGCGGTGGTGACGACGTCCGACGAGTGTGAAATTTTTCTCGTCGAACTCATAGTAGTCGTCGTCGAGGTTATGCATCGACACGAGTCCTTCGCAATGGTTGTCATCTATTTCGCAATAAAGCCCATACGACTGTATGCCGCTGATGTGTGCATCGAATTCCTCGCCGATAAATTCCGACATAAATTCCACCATTTTGTATTTTATCGACTCTCGTTCTGCGCTTTGTGCTATCTGCTCCATCTCGCTGGAGTGTTTGCATTGCTCTTCGTAGTATTCTTTGTTTGCTGAGCGCCCTCCGTTCTGATAGCGTGTGAGCAGTCGGTGAACCATAGTGTCGGGGTATCTTCGTATTGGCGAAGTGAAGTGAGTGTAGTAGTCGAATGCCAGTCCGTAGTGTCCGATGTTGTGCACAGTGTACTTTGCTTTCATCATTGCTTTGAGTGCAATCATCTCTATGAGTTTTTGCTCGCCCTTTCCTTGGCTTTGGTCCATGAGTGTGTTCAGACTTCTCGATATTGCTGCTCGCGTGCCAGAGGTTTTCACCTTGTAGCCAAATCGTTTTACGAACTGTCGCAGGTCTTCGAGTTTTGTTGGGTCTGGTTGGTCGTGAACGCGGTAAGGTAGCGTTTTTATTCGTTCTCCTTTCTTCACTTTTCCTATGCTTTCAGCCACTGTTCTATTAGCGAGGAGCATGAATTCCTCTATCAGTTTATTGGCGTCTTTCGAGCGTTTGTAGTAGCATCGTGTTGGTTTTCCTTTGTCGTCGATGTCGAAGTGGAGTTCTTCTCGGTCGAATTTCACTGCTCCGTTGTCGAACCTACGAGTGCGAAGCATTTTTGCCAGTCGGTCGAGTTGGCACAGTTCGGCTCCGTATTCTCCTTTATACTTGCCGTCATTTGGTTCTGGTGCTCCTTCTCCGGAACCATCGACCACTCCGTTTTGTTCGAGTATCTCTTGTGCTTCTTCATATGCGAAGCGTCGGTTAGAGCGTATCACTGTGTGCACGAGTCGCCATTTGCGTATCTCCGCCTTATTGTCGAGTGTGAAAATGACGCTGTAACATAGTTTATCTTCATCGGGGCGTAGTGAGCACACGAAGTTGCAGAGATGTTCGGGCAGCATTGGTATGGTTCTATCCACGAGATATACGCTTGTTGCCCGGCGCTGTGCTTCCTTGTCGATGGGTGAATTTTCGTGTATGTAATGCGACACGTCGGCTATGTGTACGCCCACTTCCCACAGGTCGTTGTCTGTTGGTGAGCATCGTATGGAGAGCGCATCGTCGAAGTCTTTGGCGTCGTGAGGGTCGATAGTGAATGTCGTGACGTCGCGGAAATCTTCGCGCTCGGCAAGGTCTTGCTCGGTCACTTCGCCCGAAATCTTGCGGGCAAGGTCTTCCAAATGCTTCGGGTACTTGTATGGTAGTCCGTATTTTGCCAGTATGGCGTGCATTTCGGCTGTGTTTTCGCCTTGCTTGCCGAGTATGTCAACGACCTCGCCCACTATGGCTTTCTTCTCGCGCGTAGGCCACTGAGTGATGCGCACGATGGCTTTGTCGCCGGTGGTGCCGCCCTTGACCTTGTTTTTCGGTATCATGATGTCGTGGGCAAAGATGTTGCTCTCGGTGATGAGGAAGGCATAGTCGCGCTCCACCTGCAGCCTGCCCACAAACTGGTCGGTCTTCCTCGCAAGTATTTCGGTTACCATTGCTTCCTTCACATGATTGTGTCGGCGAGCCATAAGGGTTACTTTCACACGGTCGCCATCGAAAGCAAACATGGAATTGCGCTCGGAAACGAGTATTGGAGTGTCGCTACCATCGGCAGTAAACGTGTTCTTACCATTGTTTTTGCGATGGAAAACACCTTCTTGCACCTGACCTTCTACATTCAGACGGTAGCTCGTATCGCTCACGCGGACAAGGTAATCGTCCCACGCCATCTCCTCCATCGCATTTATGGCGAGCATCTTCGCGGGATGAGTGTCGAGCCGCAAGAGCTTGAATATCTGCTTGAATGAAAACGTAACATTCGGCTGACTCTGGAACAATTCTATCAAAGCGTCGGTCACTTGGCGCTTATTCACTCTGCGTGACTTCATCTTCTTACGCCCACGCTCGTCTTTCTTCTTTGCCATTATATTATCAATTTATGTTTTACTAATATGAATGAGTCCATCAAAAACTCCAACTATGCAAAGTTAGAAATAAAAATATGAATATATAAAAAAATAACGTATCTTTGTCGGAAAATACACCTCACATTATGAAAATATTTGCTATCGGCATGAATTATGCCCTCCACAACAAGGAAATGGGACGCGGCTTCGAACGACAACCAAACCCTGTGATTTTCACTAAAGCAGACTCTGCACTGCTAAAAGACGGCAAACCATTCTTCCTGCCCGAAGAAATGGGACGAATAGACCACGAGACAGAACTCGTAGTACGCATCTGCCGACTGGGAAAAGGAATACCCGAACAGTTCGCACATCGCTACTACGACGCCGTGACCGTAGGAATCGACTTCACAGCACGCGACATTCAAGCCCGTCTAAAAGCCGCCGGACACCCCTGGGAAATAGCAAAAGGATTCGACGGAGCAGCTGTTATAGGACGATGGATGCCAGTCGAGAGATACCGAAACATACAAGCCATAAACTTCCACCTCGACATAAACGACGAAACACGACAACAAGGATGTTCAGCCGATATGCTCTTCAAAGTAGATGAAATAATCAGCTACATCAGCCGATACTTCACACTGAAAACAGGCGACATACTATACACTGGCACACCAGCAGGAGTAGGACCGGTAAAAATAGGCGACCACCTCACTGGATACATCGAAGACGAAAAAGTACTCGACTTCTTTGTAAGATAAAAAACATCACTCTGAAAACCAATCACTTACAACAACCAATCGGAAAGCATACCTTTCCGACTTCAAAAGCACGTCTTTTCGACTCGGAAAGCATATCTCCCCACAGCGAAAAGCATACCTCCCCAAATTCAATAGAAACAAACATCAATTCGAAGAGATTAAAAAATATGAACAAAAATTTGGAGGATAAATAAAAAGTACATAACTTTGCAACCGCATTTCAGAAGAATGCACACTTTTTTGCTTCAGTAGCTCAGTTGGTTAGAGCACCTGACTGTTAATCAGGGGGTCGTT
>CAMOVK010000031.1 GCA_946627325.1 uncultured Prevotella sp.
TGTCAGCCCCGTTATGCCTGTTGCTCCGTTGAGGTCGATTCTTGCGATATTTGAGGAGCCACTAAGGTCGAGTGTTCCCGTTAAGTTCGTTGCTCCGCTGAGGTTGAGTTTCTCAAGAGCTGCGCAGCTGCTGAAGTTGAGCGTTCCCGACAGTGCTGTGTTGTTTTTGGCTGAGAACTCTTTGAGACGTGCCTTGTCGCTGAGGTTGAGCATCGATGCTGGCAGCGGCATGTTGTCTATCCATAGTTTCTCCAGATAGGTGTAGCCAGTCAAGTTTAAATTAGAGATTTGCGTGTTGCTGATGTCCAGTTCGACAATGTACCTCTTCTCAGTTGCTGAGGGTGAGTTATTTACACCACTACTACCATAAAAGTTTAAGGTGGTAAGTTGCGTCAATGTCGAAAGGTAAATCTTCTTTTTCTGGTTTGCCGAATTCGCACCGTTAAGTTTAATTTGGAGCACTTTCAGTCCCGTCAGGTACTTAAGATCTGCATAATTATCAATATTAACAGATGTAAGGTTGAACTCTTCGAGGGCTTTGATTTGTGATTCTGTTAAAGTTTTGGTATTAGGATCTATTTCTGCATTTGCAGCAACCGCTTTACGTATTGCCGGGCGTAAAGAGCCGTTTTTGAGAAAGTAACTGTTGCCATACACATTGCCTTGGGGGTCTGTGATATTATATGCTGCACCGGAAACATTAATATACCTCTCTCCCGATTTCACATTGTTTTCAGGATGTTCCGGGTCCCATGTGGAGTAATCCTGCAACCATTTGAGCCCTGTCGTCTCGTCGATTTCGAGGATGTGGGTCAACTGTGCCATCATGCCTATCGGTATGAACAGCATCAATAACAAAAATAATTGTTTTTTCATAACGTTATATGTTTTGTGTTTTTTCTTTTTTCTTTTTTTTGTCCCCCTTTTGCTTATCGGCTCTTAGCTGTTGTCAGCCACGTTGAGCGTTGCAGTAGGGGTATTCCGCCGCAAAGTTATTTATTAAATATGAAACAGCCAAATAATTGGGCGTTTTTTTTCTACCTCCCCCTTCTGTGATTTTTGTATTTTTTAACGAAATAAAGGGCGTTATGTAGTCGTTTTGGAAAGTTATGCTTTTGGGTTTGGAAAGCATGTCTTTTCGGGTTGGGGAGTATGCTTTTTCGCGTTGGAAAGACGTGCTCCCCGATTTTGAAAGAAAAGATATACTCATTCGATGGTCTAAATTTAGAGAATTTAACGCTTTTGATTTCGTTGATTGTATTTTTTCGTTTACCTTTGCGCGGTGAAACACATAATTATTAAACAATAAAACAGATTTTAACAACAATGGAATTTCTAACTAACGAAAAACTCACTATTGTCGGTGCTGCCGGCATGATTGGTTCAAACATGGTTCAAACAGCCCTGATGATGGGTCTGACTAACGACATCTGTCTCTACGACGTATTCTCGCCCGAAGGAGTGGCAGAGGAGATGCGCCAGAGCGGTTTCGACGGAGTAAAGATTACAGCTACCACCGACGCGGCAGAGGCATTTACCAACGCGAAGTATATCATCTCGTCGGGTGGTGCACCACGCAAGGAAGGCATGACACGCGAAGACCTGCTCGCAGGAAACTGCAAGATAGCCGAAGACCTTGGCAAGAACATAAAGAAGTACTGCCCCGACGTGAAGCACGTAGTAATCATCTTCAACCCAGCCGACCTCACCGGACTCGTTACGTTGCTCTATTCAGGACTCAAACCCGGACAGGTGACAACCCTCGCCGGTCTCGACACAACACGTCTGCAGTCGGCACTGGCTAAGAAGTTCGGTGTGATGCAAAACGAGATTACAGGCTGCGCCACCTATGGCGGTCACGGAGAGCAGATGGCTGTGTTCGGAAGCCATGTGGAAATAGCAGGAAGAAAACTGACCGACATCATAGGCACTGCCGAGTTCCCAGCCGAAGAATGGGAGCAGATGAAGAAAGACGTGACACAGGGCGGAGCACAGATAATCAAACTGCGCGGACGCTCATCGTTCCAAAGCCCGGCATACCTCTCTGTAGAGATGATACGCGCCGTCATGGGAGGAGAACCTTTCCGCTTCCCGGTAGGAACATACGCAAAGACCGACAAGTACGACCATATCATGATGGCAATGAAAACCACTCTCGACACCAATGGCGCACACTTCGAAGTGCCACAGGGAACACCAGAGGAGAACGCCAAACTCGACCAGAGCTACGAGCACCTCTGCAAGATGCGCGACGAACTCGTAACGCTCAACATCGTACCACCAATCTCAGAGTGGAACAAGATTAACCCGAACCTATAAGAAAGAACCCGGAAAGCCCGGACAACCTGGAACCTCCAGACCCTCCGGACCTGCCGGAACCTCTGGCTAACCATCAAAAAGCCATTGCACAATGAACGAGAGACCATCGCCAAAAACAAGGCACTACGCCGACGGAACAGCCAGCGTGCTGCGAAAAGCGGTGGTCTTTCGCAAATTGCGCTTCTTTCAGCGCAGCGACGGACTATATACCAACTGACACAACAGTTCTGCCAACGATACCTACCACAATATGGTGACAGAACAGTTGACCAGATGATACAAGCCGCAAGAAGCACAAAGCAGAAACAGCCCGCCTCAAGCAAGAACTAAAAAAGAAACAATAACCCGGAGCATCCGGAACTACCAGAAACCCCCAACCAACTATGGACAACAACAACAACCAAAACAACCAACCCAATCAGGGCAAACAACTACAAATAGACCTGCCACAGACTGTGGCACCAGGAGTGTACTCAAACTTTGCCATCATATCGCACAGCTCATCGGAGTTTGTCGTGGATTTTGCCACACTGTTGCCAGGAGTACCAAAAGCAACTGTCAGAAGCCGAGTGATGCTCGCACCGGAACACGCCAAGAGACTCGTGCAAGCACTGCAAGAAAACATTGAGCGATACGAACGACAGTTTGGTAAGATACAAATACCCAACCAGCAACCACGCACCATAGCACCATTCGGAATGGGCGGACAAGGCGAAGCATGACACAACAGACAACAGAACACACACAAATGTCATCGCAACAGACCAGCACTGACACTGCGGAAAAGATGACACTCAGAACCGACAACCTCGTGAAGCGATACGGCAGACGAACGGTTGTGAACGGGGTGTCGATAAACGTCAAACAGGGCGAAATAGTAGGACTGCTCGGACCAAACGGAGCAGGAAAGACAACATCGTTCTATATGACCACAGGACTCGTAGTGCCCAACAGCGGAGAGGTCTATCTCGACAATCAAGCAATAACAAAATACCCGGTATATAAACGGGCACGAGCCGGAATAGGCTACCTGCCACAAGAAGCATCGGTGTTCAGAAAGATGACCGTGGAAGACAATATAAAGGCGGTGCTCGAGATGACAGGAAAACCAAAGCAGTATCAGGAAGAAAAACTCGAAAGTCTGATACGCGACCTGAGACTCGAGAAAGTAAGACGAAGTCTCGGAGTGACACTCTCAGGAGGAGAACGACGACGAACAGAGATAGCACGATGCCTCGCCATAGACCCGAAGTTTATAATGCTCGACGAGCCTTTCGCCGGAGTGGACCCAATAGCAGTGGAGGACATTCAGCACATCGTCTGGCAACTGAAATATAGAAACATAGGTATCCTAATCACCGACCACAACGTCAGAGAAACACTCACTATCATCGACAGAGCATACCTGCTCTTCGAAGGACGAATACTCTTTCAAGGCAGTCCGGAAGAACTGGCAGCAAACAAAATAGTCAAGGAGAAATACCTCTCCAACTCTTTCGTATTGCAAAAGAAAGACTTTAATCTCATCGACGAAGAACGTCGGGCACAAGAACAAGCACAATGAAACACGAAACAATCAACCAGCGAGTAGCCGCTCTGCGCTCGCTCATGCAGCGAGAACACCTTGCTGCATTTATTTTTCCCAGTACCGACCCACACAACGGAGAGTATGTGCCCGACCACTGGAAGGGGCGACAATGGATTTCAGGCTTCGACGGCTCAGCAGGAACAGCGGTGGTGACAATGAACAGCGCAGCACTCTGGACCGATTCGAGATACTTCATCGCTGCGGAAGAACAACTAAAAGGAACAGAATTCCAACTGATGAAAGAAAGGATGGAAGGAACACCAACCATCAGTCAATGGCTCGGAGAACAACTAAGCAACAGCCGACAAACAGAAGTGGGAATAGACGGAACAACAACAGCAGCAGCAACAGTCAGACAACTCATTCTCGAACTGAGAAAAAACGGAGGACTGACACTGCGAACAAACCTCGACCCACTGGCAGAACTATGGACAGACAGACCACCAGTGCCAGAGAATAAAGTGGAAATACAACCACTTGAACTCGCAGGAGAAACAACAAACGACAAACTAAAACGAATAAGACAAGCACTCAGAAAACAACACGCAGATGGAATACTCGTAACGGCACTCGACGACATAGCATGGACACTGAACCTCAGAGGAAGCGACGTACACTGCAACCCTGTGTTCGTAGCATACCTGCTCATATCATCGAAAGATGCAACACTCTACATAAACAAAAATAAACTCACTCCTGAAGTAGAGAATTATCTCAAGAAAGAAGGCATCAAAACCGACGACTACACAAAAACAAAACAAGGACTAAAGGACTATTTCGAATACAATATACTGCTCGACAGCCAGTCGGTAAACTACAACCTGTATCAAGCAGTAGAACGAAACATCATTGACGAACCATCGCCAATACCATCGATGAAATGCGTGAAAAACGCAAAGGAGGCAGAGGGTTTTAGGAAGGCGATGCTGCGCGACGGCATCGCCATGACAAAATTCCTTGCCTGGCTGCAACCAGCAGTAGAACAAGGAGGACAGACAGAGATGACAATCGACGAGAAACTGACATCACTCAGAGCACAACAAGAGGGATTCAAAGGACTGTCGTTCGACACCATCGCTGCCTACGAAGAACATGGAGCAATCGTACACTATGAAGCAACAGCAGAAACAGACAAGAAACTGCAACCAAAAGGACTACTCCTCTTAGACTCGGGAGCACAATACATCGACGGAACAACTGATATCACACGAACCATAGCACTCGGAGAAATAACCGAAGAACAGCGACGGATATACACGCTCGTGCTGAAAGGACACATCGACCTGCAACTGCTGAAATTCCCAAGCGGAGCAAGCGGAACACAACTCGATGCCATAGCACGAAAAGATATGTGGAAAGAAGGCTATAACTACATGCACGGAACAGGGCACGGAGTAGGCTCATATCTTAACGTACACGAAGGACCGCACCAGATAAGACAAGAGTACAGACCCGAACCAATGAGAGAAGGAATGACCGTAACCGACGAACCAGGTATCTATCTTGAAGGAAAATTCGGAGTAAGAATAGAAAATACACTGCTGACAGTGCCTTACAAAGAAACCGATTTCGGCAAGTTCTTGCAGTTTGAAACACTCACACTATGTCCGATAGACACGCGACCAATAGACCTCACAATGCTTAACGACGAGGAAAAACAATGGCTCAACGACTATCATCGAACAGTCTATGAACGCATTTCACCATTCATCGACAACGATGAGCAACAATGGCTGAAGGCTGCCTGCAAGGAAATATAAAAGGAAAAATTACATACCCCGTCGGGTCATGTATCTGACGGGGTACCATATCGATGCCAATCCAACACCAATAACCGTTAGAAAGACTACGATGATATCGGAAAAATGAACGCTGACAGGATAGGCGTTTACAACGTAAGACGCACTGCCGTCGCCCAAACGGAGCAAGCCAAACTGCTCTTGAAGCAAACAAAGAAGTAGTCCCAAAACGATACCGACAATCGCACCAACAAAGGAAATCAACCATCCCTCAAACAAAAAGATACGACGGATGTTGCTATCAGTGGCACCGAGATTGCGAAGAGTAACCACATCGGCACGCTTGTCGATAATCAACATCGACAAAGAGCCGATGATATTGAAACTGGCTATAAGAAGAATGAACGTGAGAAAAACGTAGGCAAGCAGCTTCTCTATATTCATTATCTGGAAAGTATCGGCTTGTTGCTCATAACGGTCGAGCACTTTGTAACGACCAGAGCATAACGATTCAATCTTCTTCTTCGTCCTGTCGAAATTGCTTCCTGACTTCAACCGTAACTCCAACGACGACACCATGCCCTGAGCAGCAAACAATCGACGGGCAAGACTCAAGGGAACGATAATGTAATGGTCGTCGTAATGACCCTGTTTGACCTCAAAAACAACTCCTGGCGACATGAGAGAGTCCTCGACAAAAGCCCCTTCTGGGTTCATCATGTCGAACTGTCCCTCACGTTGAGGAGCGAAAACACGCAAAAATCCACTGAAACGTGCGCCCGTTCCCAAACGAACAGCAAGGCGGATGCCAATCGTGGCATAGGGAATATCGCCTGCCCACAATTCAAAATCGCCATCGCCAACAAGGATATCGTTGATGTGAGTCAACTCCGAGAAATTATCCTCAACTCCCTTTATCGTAACCATAGCCTGCCGCTCACCATAAACGGCAAGTGCTTGGTCTTCGACAACATCACTGGCAATGTCGATTTCGGGCAACTTGCGGATATTGTCAAGCACTGGATCATCAGCGGGAGCCATCTTGCCCTCAATGGGAACAACCTTCAACTGAGGGTCGAACTGGGTGAGAAACGATGCCACCATGTCGTGAAAACCATTGAAAACGCTCAACGTGACGACAAGTGCCATCGTGGCAATGGCAACGCCTACCATCGAAATAGCACTGATGATGTTGATGGCATTAGTGCTTTTCTTTGAGAAAAGATAGCGTCGGGCAATGAATAATTCGTAGAGCATGGACTGGTTGACGAAGTGGCGAAACGAGTGACTGATGTTTGATTTCCTTTATAAAAAGTTGAGTTTTAACCCTTGAGCAATTCGTCGATGCGCTCAATATAATCGAGGGAATCGTCGATAAAAAATCGTAGCTCAGGAATAATTCTCACCTGATGACGAATGCGAGTGCCCAGTTCGTAGCGTATCTGACGCTCGTTACGGTTGATGTTTTCGATTATCTCGTTGCTTTTTTCAGAAGGAAAAACCGACAAATACGCTGTGCAAACACTCAAATCGGGCGATATGCGACAACGTGTCACACTGACCATCGTGCCCCGCATCATGCGTGTCTGCTGTTGAAAGATGAGGCTTAGCTCCTTTTGGAGCATTCGTGCTATTCTGTTTTGACGTGTCTCTTGCATAACAATAGATGATAAAATTCGCTGCAAAGATACGAAATCTTTTAATCTTTCATTATTTTTGCATACGAAATGAAGTATGTCGATGTCATCTTGCCCCTGCCCCTTGAAGGCGTGTTCACCTACTCGGTGCCATCAAGCCTTCAACCATACATAAGCGAACGATTGCGGGTGAAAGTGCCATTGGGTCGTTCGAAGACGTACATAGGCGTGGTAAGTAAGGTGCATGATAGTAAACCCGACTTCGAATGTCGAGATATAACGGAGATAATCGACCGCAAACCAATTCTTCTTCCTGAGCAATTGCGTCTCTGGCAATGGATTGCCGACTATTATATGTCACCGCTTGGCGATGTTTATAAGGCTGCGTTCCCTGCGGGGATGAAGGCAGAAGATGGCTATAAACCGCGCACAGAGACCTATGTTACTCTTCAACAGAAATTCCGCAACGAGGAGGGATTGCATCGCGCCATTGATATGCTCAAGCGTGCGCCTACTCAAAGCAAGGTGTTTATGGCATATCTTGAACTCTCACACTACGACACTCTCGAAGGAGAAACACCACGAGAGCCAATAGCAGAGGTGTCGAGAGATGAACTGATAAACGTTTCCCGACAACCAACAGCATCGCTTAGAGCACTCGTTACGAGAGGAATAATCATGACCTACGAGCGACAAGTGAGCAGGATTGGGAATGACATGGATGATGATGCCGCCACGAATTTGATAGACAAAGACAGGAAATCGGGACTCTCTGACGCTCAGCAAGTAGCCTTTGACGACATAAACAGGCAGTTTCTGACGAAGAATATAGTGTTGCTGCATGGTGTTACGTCGTCGGGAAAGACTGAGATATATATAGAAATGATATGGAAGGCCATAAGCGAGGGCAAGCAGGTGATGTATCTCTTGCCTGAGATAGCCCTTACGGTGCAGATAATGCAACGTCTGCAGCGTGTCTTTGGCAGTCGTTTGGGCATTTATCACTCTAAATATAGTGATGAAGAACGTGTGGAGTTGTGGCAGCGCCAACTATCAGACCATCCCTTCGACGTGATACTCGGAGCCCGTTCAGCCGTGTTCCTTCCATTTCAACGATTAGGTCTCGTAATTGTCGATGAAGAGCATGAGACCTCGTTTAAGCAGCAAGACCCTGCACCGCGCTATCATGCACGGTCGGTAGCGATGGTCTTAGCGCAGATGACCAACGCTAAAACGCTGCTCGGAACAGCTACTCCGTCGATAGAAACCTACTTCAATGCAAGGGCTGGAAAATACGGATTGGTAACACTTTCCACTCGTTATAAAGACATAGCATTACCCCAAATAGAGATAATCGATACGAAAGACCTGCAACGACGCAAGATGATGAAAGGCGCTTTCTCGCCACAATTGCTCGCGGCAGTCGGTGATGCGCTATCGAAGAAGAAACAAGCAATCATCTTTATCAATCGTCGAGGCTTTGTGCCAATGATAGAATGTAGAACGTGTGGATGGGTCCCAAAATGTGAAAACTGCGATGTGTCACTGACTTACCATCGTACGACCAACACTCTCTCGTGCCATTATTGTGGTTATACCTATAAGGTTCCGTCCGTTTGTCCGTCGTGTGATGAGAGCGATTTGCGAGGTCGGGGGTACGGAACGGAAAAGATTGAAGATACTATTCAGCGACATTTCCCTACTGCTCGCATTGCTCGTATGGACCTCGACACCACTCGAACGCGTGCTGCCTACGAGCGAATAATCGGTGAGTTTGCGTCAGGACGGAGCAATTTGCTCATTGGTACGCAGATGGTGACTAAAGGTCTCGACTTCGACAACGTGGCAGTGGTTGGCATAATAAGTGCCGACTCGATGATCAACGCACCCGATTTCCGTGCCTATGAGCATGCTTATATGATGCTTTCGCAGGTAAGCGGACGTGCGGGACGAAAGGGCGAACAGGGTAGAGTAATACTACAGACGCGCCAGCCTGAACTCCCACTGCTTGAAAACGTGGTGAATAACGATTATTTGTCGTTCTATAAAGACACTCTTAACGAACGACAAATATTTCATTATCCTCCGTTCTATCGCATTACTTATGTCTATCTGAAGCATCGCAATGCCAACTTGGTTGATTCGGCTGCGTTTTTCGTGGGGTCATTGTTGCGAAAATGGTTCGGCGAACGCATACTCGGTCCCGACAAACCGCCTGTGGCTGTTGTCAAACAACTGCATATCCGCAAGATAGTTATAAAAATAGAGAACGGCTTGCCATTGCAAACCGTTCGCCAATATCTTCGTTCTGCACAGTCGCAGATGCTCGCTGAGAAACGCTACAACACCGTGCAATTCTATTTCGATGTTGACCCCTGTTAACTTAGAAATCTAAATCTAAGCCGATGCCGAACACCTTGTTGGTACGAGTGAACTCATCGGTGCAGTGTGTCTGAAGTTCGTTACCTGCCATCGAAATGGTCTGGTCGTAACTTTTCTTAAATTTATCGTATGTTGTCCAGAAGTATGCTATGTTGACGGTAGCATTCTTTGCCACCTTTATGCCTGCTCCGAAGCCGAGTGAATAGCTGCTCGTTACGAAGCTAAGGTCTGACAGATAACCTCCGTCACCCAGTCCGTAGTTGGTTTTTTGTCCGCCTATGCTCACTTGGATTGCGTCGGTTATGTCGTATTCCACACCAGCCAAGAATTCCTGCGTATTGTTTTTCAACAGTTTTTGTTTATTGTCTGCCATGTGGGTATGCTTATCCAAGAAGTGATGATATCCCACTGCTGCACGCAGACGTGGAGTTATCTCGTATTGTGCACCAAGTGAAATCAGTCCGGGCAGGTCGCCAGGTGTGTTCACTCCGTCCTTAAACATTCCTGTATCGTCAATCTTTGTGTCGTTTTCTATATTGCAACGCGTAGTGAATTCGTATCGTGCTCCGAAGTTCCATTTCCCCGTTCTGTAGTCGATACCTATCACAGGGGTTATGCTCCATCCTGTCTGGGTGCAGTCGAGGTATCGGTCTTTGACCATGCCTTGCGCTCCTACCACCATTGCTTGCTGTCCTTCGAGCTGCTTTATCTGTTGTTCGTAGGCTGCTTTTTGTGCTGGGTCGGTAGTTGTTTCGCTGGCATAGCGCAGCATGGTGATACCTTCTGAAATTTCCATGCCCTTTTGTCCGAGAAAGTCATAGACGTTTTCGTCCTTTCCGCCAATGTTTGCAGTGATGTTGCGGATATTGCCTTCGTATTTGTTTGTGATGTAGTTGAATCGGAACCCTCCATAGACAGCCAAGTCAGGTGTTATCTTGTAAGTTGTTCCGAGTTGCAGTCCGAAGACGTATTGACGTCCCATGAGGTAGCTATCGACTGAGTATGAAGGCTGGGTAGAGCCAAATCCGTAGTTGGCGAGTGCCATAGGCAAGAGCGAAATGGTTCGTTCGAATGAGCCTAATCCGTTATTAAACGTACATTTTCCGCCACCTCCTGAGATGGCAAAACTTGCCTGAAATCCCCATTTGTCGTAGTTGAGCACTGCTTGTACCGATGGTAAAAAAGGTACTGAGGCATTGCCTTTGAATTTCTTCACTCCCTGTTCGTTACCTCCGTTCATGCTGAAAGGTCGGTAGAAAGGTGTCCCTTCGAGACCTTTCACGTCCATGCCACTCCATATTGTGCGTGTTTGGAAAGCACTTTGGTTGTTGATTGACAAGTGTAATCCGTTTGATAAGAAAGCCACACCAGCAGGGTTGCTATACACTCCGTCGATGCCAATGGTTCCATTGCGTGCAAACATACGGTTGAATCGAATGTGCTGATTGGTGTTTGTCAGCAGTCCGCCAGCTTCGGCTGTAAGAAAAGACGCTGTCAGGAGCGCAGAAAAGAGTAGGATTTTCTTTCTCATAATTTTACAAATAGTTCTATTCTCTGTTGATAGTTTGATTTCTTTCATCAAAAAAGTGTTGTAGGATGTAACAATTCTACAACACTTTTAAGACCTTTTATTCTTTGTACCCAGAGCCGGGATCGAACCGGCACGCCTTGCGGCATTGGTGTTTGAGACCAACGCGTCTACCAATTCCGCCATCTGGGCTCACATCCTTTGCAATGGTATAATTGCGTAAGGCGGGTGCAAAGGTATGAATTTATTTCTTATGAGCAAAAAAACTCGCGTGTTTTTATTTTGCGATGAGGCTTTCGATGAGTTCTTCTACCTTTCCGCTTGAAGGTCGAATTGCATCGGCATCGACGAGTTTTCCTTCGCTATCGATGATGAGGAAGCGTGGTATGGAGCGCAAATTGTAGTTTTTGCTCAGTTCTTCTGCCTGTGTTTCTTCGCAGATAAACTGTTGCCATTCCATTTGTTCGTCAGTGATTTTTTTCTTCCAGGCTTCTTTGTCTTGGTCAACGCTTATGCTCAGTATAGCCACTTTGTCGTTGAGTTTGAAGTGTTCGTATAGCGATTTCATGTGTGGCAATTCTGCTCGGCATGGTGGGCACCATGTTGCCCAGATGTCGATATATACTATTTTGCCTCGATAGTCGCTCAGGCTGACAATCTTTCCGTCGGGGGTTGTCATGTTTATCTCTGGTGCGATGTTGGCATCGGTTGTTGTTTGTTGCTGACTGTTGTTGTCGATTGTCGATGCGTTGGTCTGTCGGTTGCAAGCCACGAGGCTTATCAAAGCGGCAGCGAGTGCCATTAGTTTTACTCTTTTCATTGTTTGTGTGTGTTGGTTATTATTGCCACAAAAATAACAATTATTATACCAACAGCGGAAATTTAAGTGTTTATTTTTTATTTTTGCACCGATAAAAGGTTTCATTTCTATGACTGAAGATGAGAAATTCATGGCTCGATGTCTGCAGTTGGCTCGTTGTGGCGTAGCCAGTGCCAGTCCGAATCCTATGGTTGGAGCGGTAATTGTTGCTGCCGACAGGATTATTGGCGAGGGCTTTCATAGGCGTGCGGGTGAGGCTCATGCTGAGGTGAACGCTTTTTGCAGCGTCAGAGAAGCTGATGAGTCTCTGCTGCCGAGTGCCACTATGTATGTCAGTCTTGAGCCTTGTTCTCATTTTGGGAAGACTCCTCCTTGTGCCGACCTTATTATTCGTAAAGGTATAAGGAGGGTTGTTGTAGGTTGTACCGACACTTTTTCGAAGGTCAATGGTGAGGGTATCCGTCGTTTGTCAGATGCTGGGATTGATGTTAGTGTAGGTGTTCTTGAGTCGGAATGTAGGTGGATTAACCGTAAGTTTTTTACTTTCCATGCCAAGAATCGTCCTTTCGTCACTTTGAAATGGGCTCAGACTGCCGATGGTTTCCTCGACAAGGGCGGTCAGTCCTATGCTATTTCGTCGCCTTTTACTCAGATGCTTGTCCATCGTTTGCGTGCTGAGCATGATGCTATAGTTGTTGGTAGGGTGACGGAGGAGCGCGAGCATCCTCGTCTCGACGTGCGCCATTGGGCAGGGAAATCGCCTCACAAATATGTCCTTTCCAGCGATTTCACTATCGATAGTCTTTTTGCCGACTGCCGCGAACGTCAGTATCTTTCGCTGATGGTGGAGGGTGGCAGGGCTACCTTACAATCGTTTATCGATTGCAATTTGTTTGATGAGATACGCATAGAGACTGCCCCTATGGAGGTCTCTTGTGGTACCCCTGCACCGCAGTTGCCCGAAGGTCTTCGTCTTGTCAGTACCGAGACGTTCGATAACAGAAAGATTGAAGTTTTTTCAGCGTTCGAGGCGTGTTAGGAAGAATTGTCGCACGTCGGTCCATTTGTAGTATGGTCCACTGACTGGAACTACTTCTTTAGGCAGTGTTGCTTCGTTTTCGTTAAGTAGGATTTTTACTAAAACGTCGTTGTCATTAGTTGAGCGTCGATAGAACACCATCTGAATGTTCGATGCCATTGGGAATATTCGGTAGTTTACCCATCCTTTGTCGATGAGGCTCGATATGTCGTTGGTTGTGAGGTCGGCTCCGTTGAGTCCCATGATGCAGGCTAATGGCAGTACTACCACTTCGTGTCCGAAGCGCAGTGTAGCTCCTGGTCGCTCTTGCTTGAGGCAACTGTCTGCCTGTTCTACAAATCGACGTAGCAGGTTTATCTGGTTTTGTGGTTGTCTGCCGCCGTTGAGAGGGTAGTAGGCATAGCGTTGGAACCAGTAGATGTTGTCGGTTTCCCAGATGTTGTAGATTTCGTCTTCGGTAAAGAGGTCCCATAGCGAGAACTTGTGTCGTATCTCTGAATTCTGAATGATGCAAGCCAGTCGGAACAGTCGGAGGCCAAGCAAGCCAACATCTACGCTGTCGGCTACGTATTGCTGGTCGTTGAACAGTCGGGTCATTAGTGGCTTATAGTCAATGTGTTCCTTCGACCAGCGTTTATATACGGCGTTTACCGAGTCGTTCTCGCGCTGACGTTGCAGTTCGGTGCCTTCGAGATTCATATACCACATATCGTGGTACGATGCGTCGTGGAATATGTTCAGCCGCGGATTGCGTGCTTTCAGTTCCTGCAACTCGTTGGTCATCGAGAGTATGCATCGTATGATTACTGTGCTTCGTGCTTCAATGTTGACATTGCCTTCAAACACTTCTGGGAAGCGTTCGTACATTCGTCTGCCTATTGCCCTGTGCTGTTCGGCTCCTAATTCTGTCAGTTCGCCATCGCGTCCGCGTGCCTCTTCGGTCATTTGTCTGACTTTTTCTAACACGTCGCGTCCTTTGTCGGTCAGCTTATGTAGTGAGTCAGCGCGTGAGAGAATGCCGAGAGCATCGTGGTAAGCCGCCTGCCCAATGTGGTAGCGCGAGCCGTGACGACCATAATGGCTGATATATACGGGTTTATAGCCCTTTGGAGCGGGGGTGAGCCGTTCTTGTTTCGGACCGGGGTAAGCCATATAGTTCGACGCTGCAAGGTTAGGATTTTTGCGTATTTCTTCTCTCGGAGTCTGCGCCTGTACTGCTGAAACAGCAACAATCAGGCAAACAATAGTCAGGAAATGTCTCATAAATGTATATTTGTTTGTTTGGTGCAAATATATGAAAAATACGTCTATTGTCAGCTTAAAACGCCGGAAAACGTGCCTTTATGTAGTGAGTTTTTGTAGGATTTCGTAACGATTGAAAAGATGTATGTTT
This sequence comes from uncultured Prevotella sp., assembly GCA_946627325.1. GTDB lineage: Bacteria > Bacteroidota > Bacteroidia > Bacteroidales > Bacteroidaceae > Prevotella. The sequence goes on from CAMOVK010000031.1 coordinate 14,446, forward strand.
TCTTTTCGATTTGGGGAGTATGCCTTTCCGAGTTGAAAAGGTATGCTTTCCA
>CAMOVK010000032.1 GCA_946627325.1 uncultured Prevotella sp.
TTGGGGAGATATTCTTTCCAGCGCGGAAAGGATATCTCCCCAAAATGGTTATTTAACCTACTGATTGTCAGCAGTTAACTTTTTCTTCACCTATAATTTTTCTCCGAAACACAAATCGCCGGCATCGCCAAATCCAGGCACGATATATTTCTGCTCGTTCATGCCCGGGTCTATTGCAGCGCACCACATGGTAGTGTCGGGACCGACGTTCTCTTCTACCTTCTTCAGCCCTTCAGGTGTTGCCAATACGCAGGCTATATGTATGCGCCGAGGTGTTCCATTGCAGAGCAGTGCCTCGCATGAAGCCACGAGCGAACTGCCCGTAGCGAGCATGGGGTCAACAACTATAAGCGTCTTTCCTTCGAGCGAAGGCGACACCATGTATTCCGAATGAACACCCACTTCGGTATGCCCGCTGTTGGTATAGAGTCGGTAGGCAGAGACGAAGCCATTCTCAGCATGGTCGAACACGTTGAGAAAGCCTTGATGGAACGGCAGTCCAGCCCTCAGGACAGTAGCAATCACTATCTCGTCTTGCGGCAATGCCACAATGGCAGTACCAAGCGGAGTGGTTACCTCTTCTTCCTTATACTCGAGGGTTTTCGACAGTTCGAATGCCATCATCTCGCCAATGCGAACGATATTGTTTCGAAAGAGCAACCTGTTTTTCTGATAATCGACGTCGCGCAACTCAGCCAAATAACGGTTAATGACGCTATGTTGCTCCGAGAGATTGATAGTTTTCATTATTTTTGTTTATTGAAAATATTTCGAAAAGAGGCTCTCAATTTTTTCTAACACAGCATCGTCGGAAAACATTTCGGTAATGAAATCCATCGATTGTGGAGCCAATTGCAAAAGTTTCTTGCCCACTTCAGAGTCGAAAAAGTCATTCATCTGTCGCAATTCGTCAAGACTGAAATTTTCTTTGTAAAATTTGCGTGTCTCTTCTTTTACGCGTGGCATCAACAATTCCTTAAATTCTGCCATGAAACCTTCTAACTTTTCCTTTTCTACAGTACCATTTGAGATGAGCGGAGCTAACTGCTGTGCCATTACATCATCAAACGTTTCGTCTGCATTCATCACTACGAGCAGTTTGTCGAGTTCGCGGTCATAGTCGTCACCGCTTGATTGAGCAAAGAGATTAACGCTGCAAAAAGCAAACATTGTTGCCAAAAATAAAATCTTTTTCATCTGATTTTTTTTTGATTATTAATCTGATTATCGCAACAAAGATAAATATATTTCACAAAAAAATGTCTGTTTTCATAAAAAAAACACTTTCCTGTAACATCTATTTTCATTTTCCGACAAAGAAATTTGCCGATAAAAAAAATCTTTTTTTACCTTTGCTCGACACAAAAAGCAAACAAAAACAAACACAATAAAATAACTCTTTTAACATCATGGCAAAGTTTGACAAGAAAGTTTTAGAGCAATACGGCATCACAGGTGCTACCGAAGTGCTCTACAATCCTACGTATGAAGTGTTGTTCAACGAGGAGACACGCGACGGTTTGACAGGTTTCGACAAAGGTCAGGAGACCGAACTCGGCGCCATCAACGTAATGACAGGTATCTACACCGGTCGCTCACCAAAAGACAAATTCATCGTTGACGACGAAAACTCACACGACACTGTTTGGTGGACAAGCGATGAATACAAGAACGACAACCACCCTGCAAGCGAAGAAACATGGGCTGCAGTAAAGCAATTGGCACAGAAAGAGTTGTCGAACAAGAAACTATACGTTGTCGATGGCTTCTGCGGAGCCAACAAGGACACACGCATGAAGGTGCGCTTCATCATGGAAGTGGCATGGCAAGCACACTTCGTAACAAACATGTTCATTCGCCCACAAAACGAAGAAGAATTCGACCAAGAGCCCGATTTCATCGTATATAATGCCTCGAAAGCCAAGGTAGAAAACTATAAAGAACTCGGACTGAACTCCGAAACAGCAGTGGTATTCAACGTGTCGAGCCGCGAACAAGTAATCCTCAACACGTGGTATGGCGGCGAAATGAAGAAAGGAATGTTCTCGATGATGAACTACTACTTGCCACTGAAAGGCATCGCCTCGATGCACTGCTCAGCCAACTGCGACATGAACGGCGAGAACACAGCCATCTTCTTCGGACTCTCGGGTACAGGAAAAACCACGCTCTCTACCGACCCAAAGCGCAAACTCATAGGCGACGACGAGCACGGATGGGACGACAACGGAGTGTTCAACTTCGAAGGCGGATGCTATGCCAAAGTTATCAACCTCGACAAGGAGAGCGAACCCGACATCTACAACGCCATTCACCGCGATGCACTGCTCGAAAATGTAACTGTTGACAACAACGGAAAGATTGATTTCGCAGACAAGAGCGTGACCGAAAACACTCGCGTCAGCTACCCAATCTATCACATTAAGAACATACAACGCCCCATCTCACACGCTCCAGCAGCCAAGCAGGTAATCTTCCTCTCGGCAGACGCCTTCGGAGTGCTGCCACCGGTAAGCATACTCGACCCCGAACAAACAAAATACTACTTCCTCTCGGGATTTACAGCCAAACTGGCAGGTACAGAACGAGGAATAACGGAGCCTACACCTACTTTCTCAGCATGCTTCGGACAAGCATTCCTTGAACTGCATCCAACGAAATATGCCGAAGAACTCGTGAAACGAATGAATCAGAGCGGAGCAAAAGCATACCTCGTAAATACAGGTTGGAACGGCACTGGCAAGCGCATTTCAATCAAAGACACACGAGGCATCATCGACGCCATACTAAACCACTCTATCGACAAAGCACCAACGAAGCAGATACCTTACTTCAACTTCATAGTGCCCACACAACTCGAAGGCGTTGACCCTGCAATACTCGACCCACGCGACACCTATGCCAACGCAGCCGAATGGGAAGAGAAAGCACGCGACCTGGCAAGCCGATTTATTAATAACTTCAAGAAATACGAAGGCAACGAGGCTGGAAAGAAACTCGTAGAAGCAGGTCCAAAACTGTAATCCGCAAACAAAATCTGAAATATCAAAAACCCGCTGGACACGACAAGCCATCGTTTTCAGCGGGTTTTTAGCAAAACACAAAAGGCAAAAAGAAATGAAAAAATTGCAAAGAATAGTAAAAATAGGCAATAAACACAGGCAAAAATGCGCTATATTAAAGAAAAGAATTATCTTTGCAACCTAATTCAAACAACATGAAACATCATATACAACACATACTTTTTGTCATTGTAGCGTCACTTACGCTCTCGTCGTGCTTAGGCGACAACGAAGACGAAATAATCTACTACGACGACGCTGCCATAACGCAGTTCACACTCGGCAACCTCAATCAGTATCTGCAAGGTAAGACATTCGACGGACAGGACTCAACCATAGTCAATACAATAACTGGCAGCGACTACAAATTCACTATCGACCAGATAAACCACCAAATCTACAATACCACCCCACTGCCTTACGGCACCGACATAACGAAGGTGACCTGCACAGTAACAGCAAAGAACGGAGGAGTGGTAATGATTCAAAACATAGCACGCGACTCTATCAAAGTGCACTCACCCAACGACTCACTCGACTTTACCCAGCCACGAGCATTCACCGTACAGTCGAACAGCACACGCAACGTGGAAGAGTACATCGTCACAATAAACGTAAAGAAACAGGCAGACAACGTGTTCGAATGGCAGCAGGTAAATGCCAACAACAGTTTTGTCGGCATGACATCGATAAGAGCCTTCGAGATGGACGGACGAATGTATGTAGTAGGAAGCAACGAATTATCATCGACAATAGCCTATACCGACATCGACAACGGAGAGACGTGGGAGCAAGCAACACCAAACATCAACACCCCACTGCCTGCTAATATGCCTGAAAACATGGCTGTAGCCAACAATCGCCTATACACCATTGTTAACGGACAACTGATATCTACCTACGACGGAACGCACTGGCAGACAGGCAATGCAACAAATGCCGAGCGACTGATAGGAGCCTATGGCAACGTCATATTTGGACTGACAACGGATGGCAACATACTATCGACATCCGACGAAGGCAAGACATGGCAAACCGACGAACTCGATGCCCCGACAACACTACTGCCACGACGAGACATAAACATAGTGGGACAAACACTCAAGACCAACACCGACGTACAGAGAGTGCTGCTCATAGGCAACAGAGACACCGAAGCATACCCCAACGACAAGTATGCCACCGTATGGAGCCGAATAATAGAAACAGGCAACAACGCACCAATTTATTCGTGGATGCACTACAGCCAAGCCGCTGAAGCACTCTACCAACTACCACGACTACGAAACATAACCACCTGCCCATACGACGACGGACTAATAGCCATAGGCGGACAGCCTCTCGGAGCATGTCAGACACTGGCTTTCTCGGCAATATATTTCAGTGCCGATGCAGGACTGACATGGAAAGAAGACAGCCGGCTGACACTGCCAAAAGACTTCGTCAATCTGGCAAACACTTTTGCAATGACCGTAGATAGCAAAAACTTCGTATGGCTGATAAATGCTGAGACTGGCAACATTTGGCGTGCCAGACTGAGCCAACTTGCCGAAGAAGAGCAGCAAACCATATTTCGCACTTTCAAGAAGTAAACCATGAAGCGCATAATCCTGACAGCAATAATTATCCTATCAAGCCTCGGTGCAAAAGCACAGAGCGACCCAGAATACCTCATGGAGATAGGTGCAGGGGCTGGCATGATGAATTATTTCGGCGACTTCAACGGCTCGCTGACAGGCAATATGCAGCCAATGGGTTCACTCGTGCTACGACGGCTATTTAACCCCTACATGGGACTGCGGCTGACAGCATCGTATGGAACACTCAAAGGCACATCGGCAGACGTGGAAACCTACTACCCCGACTTACAAGACAAAGCCTATGAATTCAAAAATCAGGCTGTCGATGCAGGCATAGTATTCGAATACAACTTCTGGCCCTACGGCACCGGACGCGACTATCGCGGAGCAAAACGACTGACACCTTATATCTTCGGCGGACTCGGAGCGACCTATGTAAAGAACGACGAGAAGAGCGTAGTGACAGCAAATGTGCCTATCGGTCTGGGAGTGAAATACAAAATAGGCGACCGACTAAACCTTGGAGTTCAATGGGCAGCACACTTCTCGCTAAACGATGAACTCGATGGAAAGAAAGACCCATACACCGTCGAGAGCTCTGGATTGTTCAAGAACACTGACGGATATTCTACCCTGACCGTTTCGCTGACATATAGTTTCAAAGCAAAATGCAGAACTTGTCACAACGAAGATGAGTAAGAGAACAAAACAACAACAATTATTCAAACAAGAATATGAATATCAACTTAAATAAATCACGCATACCACAACACATAGCCATTATTATGGATGGCAATGGGCGTTGGGCTATGGAACGCAACCAGCCCCGCAGCTACGGCCATCAGGCAGGAGTGGATGCCGTCAGACGAATAACATCGGAATGTACACGATTAGGAGTGAAATATCTGACGCTCTACACTTTCTCGACAGAGAATTGGAATCGCCCTGCCGACGAAGTGGCTGCACTGATGGGACTCGTGCTGACATCGCTCGAAGACGAGATATTCATAAAAAACAACGTACGCTTTCAAGTAATAGGCGACATAGAACGACTGCCTCGCGAAGTGCAAGAGAAACTGCAGGAGACTATGGACCACACGGCAGGAAACACTGCCATGACTATGGTCGTAGCACTAAGCTACTCTTCGCGATGGGAGATAACACGCGCAGTGAAAAACATTTCGAAAGCCGTCGCAGAAGGAATCATCAAGGAAAGCGACATAAACGAAGAGATGATAAGCCAACAGCTGACCACTAACTTCATGCCAGACCCCGAATTGCTCATTCGCACAGGAGGCGAACTGCGAATATCCAACTACCTGCTATGGCAGATAGCATACAGCGAACTATACTTCTGCGACACCTATTGGCCCGACTTTGCAGAGGACGACCTACACAAAGCAATAGCCGACTATCAGAGCAGACAGCGACGTTTCGGAAAAACGGAAGCACAGATAGAAGAAGAAAACATATAAAAAACGACAATAGCAACAACAATGTATCATATAAAAAAGATTCTCGCTCTGCTTATGGTGCTTGCTGCTACACTGACAGCACAAGCGCAAGAGAAGATTATCAATCCCGACATCTCATACCTTGGCACTCCCCGCACATGCACCATCGCCGCAATGAACGTAAGCGGTGGAGAAGGATACGAAGACTTCATCATCACAGGTATATCTGGATTGAGCATCGGACAGAAAATAACCATCCCAGGCAACGAGATAACAGACGCCGTGAAACGATACTGGAAACACGGACTATTCTCGCAAATATCAATCAAGGCAGACTCGATAGTAGGCGACAGCATCTATCTGCACATCGACCTCGCAATGCGACCAAGAGTGTCGGAAATAAACTACTCTGGAGTGAAAAAATCGGAACGAGAAGACCTCGAAAACAAGTTGGGACTGCTAAAAGGTACTCAACTGACACCAAACCACATCGACAGAGCACGTATCTTGGCTAAAAGATATTTCGAAGATAAAGGATACAAGAATGCAGAGATAAATATACGACAGACCGACGACGTGGCTAACAAAAACCAAGTGATACTTGATATCGACATCGACAAGAAAGAAAAGATGAAGGTAAACCAGATATTCATCGTCGGAAACGAAAAACTCAAAGAAACAAAAATCAAGGGACGACTATTCGGTAAGGGAGCTTTCAAAAACATACACGAGGCAAATAAACTCTCTTCGTTCATGAAGAAAAAGAAATTTACACCCGAACGTTGGAAAGAAGACAAGCAGAACCTTATCGACAAATACAACGAACTGGGCTATCGCGACGCCGTAATTCTCGAAGACAGCGTGTGGAACTACGACGACAAACACGTCAACGTGTATCTAAAAGTTGACGAAGGCGAACGATATTTCCTGCGCAACGTAACATGGGTGGGCAACACCGTCTATCCCACCGAACAGTTGCAACGCGTCTTCGGAATGGAGAAAGGCGACGTTTACAACCAAAAATTAATGAACAAACGACTGACCGAAGACGAGGATGCAGTAGGTAATATGTACTGGAACAACGGCTATCTCTTCTACTCACTCACACCAGCAGAAATAAATATCGACGGCGACTCTATAGACCTCGAAATGCGAATAACCGAAAATATGCAAGCCCGCATAAGCAAGGTGCGCATCAATGGTAACAACCGCATTTACGAAAACGTTGTCAGACGAGAACTACGCACCAAGCCAGGCGACCTCTTTTCGAGAGAAGCACTCATGCGCTCGGCTCGCGACCTCGCATCGATGGGACACTTCAACCCAGAAAAAGTAAACCCAGACGTAAAGCCTAATCCCGAAGATGGAACAGTGGATATAAACTGGAATCTGGAACAGAAATCAAACGACCAAGTGGAACTGTCGCTCGGCTGGGGACAATCGGGAGTAATAGGACGAGTAGGACTGAAACTGAACAACTTCTCAATGGCTAACCTGCTGCGCAAGAACAAAGAACGTCGAGGCATACTGCCCATAGGCGACGGCGAGGTATTGTCGATTGGAGCACAGACAAACGGTACTTATTATCAGTCGTACAATACGTCGTACTCAACTTCGTGGTTTGGAGGAAAACGACCAATACAGTTCACCGTAAGCGCGTACTATTCAAAACAGACCGACGTTTCGAGCAATTACTATAATCAGGGGTATCTGAACAACTACTACAACTACATGAGTGGCTATGGCCAATACACCAACTATGGCTACTACAACAACTACGACGACTTCTACGACCCAGATAAATACATACGAATGTTTAATGCTGCCGTAGGCTGGGGCAAACGCCTTCGCTGGCCCGACGACTACTTCACACTGTCTGTTCAACTGTCATATACCAGATATATGCTGAAAAACTGGCAGTACTTCATGATAAATACAGGTAACTCCAACAACCTGAACCTCAGTTTCACTTTGAATCGAACATCGACCGATAACCAACTCTTCCCACGACGCGGCTCGGAATTCTCGGCATCGGTGACTATTACTCCACCGTGGTCAAAGTGGGACGGTAAAGATTATGAACATCTTGCGAAAGACCGACAGTCGGCAACATTCCAACAGGAACAGAAAGACAAATATCGCTGGGTAGAATACCACAAGTGGAAATTCAAATCACGAACATACACCGCACTGACCAACGGACAGAAATGTTTCGTGCTTATGACACGAGTAGAATTTGGTATCTTGGGACATTACAACAAGCATAAGAAATCGCCATTCGAGACTTTCTATGTTGGTGGCGACGGAATGAGTGGATACTCTACAGGCTATGCCGAAGAAACCATCGGACTACGCGGTTACGAAAACGGACAATTCACTCCCTACGGAGCCGAAGGTTATGCCTACGAACGATTAGCATTAGAACTACGCTATCCGTTCATGCTCGGCAATACAACCGTGTACGGACTGGCATTCCTCGAAGCAGGTAACTCATGGACAGAACCAAAGAAATTCAATCCGTTCGACGTGAAACGCTCTGCTGGTGTCGGAGTGCGCATATTCCTGCCTATGGTGGGTATGATGGGTATCGACTGGGCATACGGTTTCGACAAAGTATGGGGACAAAAGGGAGGTTCGCAATTCCACTTCGTACTCGGTCAAGAGTTCTAAAAAACATACCAGCCGACGGATGTCAGAATACAGAAAACATGGTTTGCATCAAACATAAGACCAATAAAAAACAGTCAACTCTAATAAAAAATATAAATGCTATGACAACTAAGAAACTATTATTTATCGCTTGCATGGTTATAACAGCCGTGACGGCAAAGGCTCAGAAGTTTGCCATTATCGACATGGACTACATTCTGAAAAACATACCAGCCTACGAGCGAGCCAATGAGCAACTCAATCAGGTGTCGAAGAAATGGCAGGCTGAAGTGGAAGCACTCAATACAGAAGCCTCAACAATGTATAAGAACTATCAGAACGAAGTGGTTTTCCTCTCGCAAGAACAGAAGAAAACACGACAGGAAGCTATTATGGCAAAAGAAAAAGAAGCCAGCGAACTGAAACGCAAATACTTCGGACCAGAAGGCGAACTCTTCAAGAAACGTCAAAGTCTGATGACGCCAATACAAGAAGAAATCTATAATGCCGTGAAAGACATAAGCGAACTGCGCGGATATTCACTCGTCGAAGACCGCTCTTCTACGGGAATAATTTACGCATCGCCTAAAGTAGATATAAGCAACGAAGTGTTAGAAAAACTGGGCTATGCCAATTAATAAAGCAAAATAATACAAAAATCAAAAACTTAAAAACACAAATGAAAAAGTTATTCTTAATCCTCATTATGTGCGCGCCAATGGCTGTATTCGCACAGAAATTCGGACATTTAGACTCTCAAGCATTGCTATCAACACTGCCAGAAGCTATTCGTGCACAGGGCGAACTCGAAGCTCTTGGAAAGCAATACGAAGCAGAACTCACCGCAATGCAGAACGAAATCCAACGCAAGATGGAGGACTACGACAAAACAAAAAGCACCATGAGCGCTTCGAAACAAGCTGAAACAGAACAAAGTCTGCAAGAACTCTACAACAAACTGCAGCAAGCTGCTGCCGACAATCAGCAGGCTTTCAACAAAGCTCAAGAGGAAAAACTGGCTCCAGTACTTAACAAGGTGCGCACTGCAGTAGAAAACGTAGCCAAGAAAGGAAACTACGTTTATATCATGGAGCAGACTACCGGACAGCCCATATACATCAACACTTCACTCTCTACCGACGTAACTGCGGAGGTAAAGGCTGAATTGGCTAACATAAAATAAACAAAAGAAACAAACAAGTTGACAAGTTGACGAGTATGGGTAAAAAACAATTACTCGTCAACAAGGTCAACTTATTTTTTTACACATAAACTTAAACACATGAACTACGCCATTCGACTTCTGCTAACAGCCTTGTGCTTACTTACAACAACAGCAATATCAGCACAGATAAAAATAGGCTACTACGACTACGACTCCGTCATATCGAGCATGGCTGACTATAAGGAAGCGGAAAGCAATATGGCTAACATACGTCAGCAATACGATGCCGAGATGCAACGCTCACTCGACGACTTCAGTCAGAAATACGAGGACTTCCTTGACAATCAGGCAAGCTATGAACCGTCAATACTGAAGAAGCGACAGTCGGAACTCGAAGACCTATATAAGAGAAACATCGAGTTTCTCAAAGAAGCCACACAGCTATTGGCAGACCATGAAAAGGCTTTGATGGCTCCCGTAAAAGAACGACTAAAAGCAGCTGTCAGCCAAATGGGTAAGGATGAAGGGTTCGACATCATACTCAAAAGCAGCGACGACAACATCTCATACATCAATAGCGACATTTCAACCGATATAACCGAAGAACTAATCAACCGCTTACAATGAGCAATTCTCCTGGAGCAATAGGTATTTTCGACTCAGGCTATGGCGGACTGACCATTCTCGATGCCATACGCCGCGAACTGCCCCAATACGATTACATCTATCTGGGCGACAATGCACGCGCTCCGTACGGACCACGCTCATTCGACATCGTTTATCAGTTCACTCGCGAGGCGGTGCAGTTTCTGTTTAACGCAGGATGCCATCTCGTCATTCTCGGATGTAATACCGCTTCAGCAAAAGCACTTCGGACTATTCAACAAAACGACTTACCTCTATGGGATGAAACGAGAAGAGTGCTCGGAGTAATTCGCCCCACTGCCGAAGACATTGGCAGTCTGACAAAGACAAGACACGTTGGCATACTCGCCACAGAAGGGACAATACTCTCAGAGAGCTATAAAATAGAAATAGAAAAACTTCATCCCGACATCAAGGTCACAGGCGAGGCTTGCCACCTGTGGGTGCCTATAGTAGAATACAACGAGACCGACACTGAGGGTGCCGACTTTTTTGTAAAGAAACACATCGACAACATAATGGAGAAAGACCCTGAAATCGACACTCTCCTACTCGGTTGCACCCACTATCCGCTGCTGAGAAAAAACATCGATCGTTTCGTACCCAAAGGAGTGACAATCATGGAACAAGGCGGCTACGTAGCACGCAGCCTACACTCCTACCTACTGCGTCATCCCGAAATGGACAAACGATGCACAAGAGGAGGTACGACAAGATACCTCACAACCGAGAACACAAAGAAATTCGATGCACACGCATACACTTTCCTAAACGAACAAATCCACTCTGAACACGTGGGGCAATTATCACTCTGATTAATTTCATTATAATCGTTGAAAGAAACAACTACAAACGAGCGGTTGGATAGTTGTCAGCGTATGAATTTGTAAGTGCCACTTTGTCCTACTTTTACCACTACACATGATGCTCCTTCATTGAATGGTGTAGAAAAGTGTCCCCTTTTATCTGTCTTTCCACGCACCAACAGTCTGCCATCAATGCTACAAACGACTATTTCTTCATTAGCCGCAACCCCATCAACAGTAAGTATTCCATCGTCGAACACACACATCGCTGTTGCCAAACGGGTTTGAGAAAGATTTGAAACAACATCTCCGTCAAAGACTGTGTATTGACCATTCTGATATTGACCGACAGTCCAGAATTTACTCCTTGCCTTCTCTACATCTTCAACGTAGCACACGTTCTTATCATCTTTCTCCGCATCTTTTACGATAATTTGACCTTTGCGTGTTTCGCTCATAGTAGGCAATGATTCGATGATATTAGCCATCTCACTTCCATCAAGGATATTATCCTGCACATACAAGAAACGTAAGTTAGATAAGCCCGCTAAATCAAGTTTCGAAATCTTGTTATTGGAACATGAGAGCGTTGTCAATTTTACGTTTTTACTTACATCTATCGCCTGTTGACCTGTATTTGCGACATATACCTCTTCGAGTTTGGTCAGTGGGCTAAGGTCTATTTGATGATTAAGTGGATTGTTTTGAAGGAAAACTATTTGCAAGTCGGTATTATTCGACAAATCGATTTCTTCTATTTGGTTATCAGAACAACCAAGGTAAGTCAGCCACGTATTATTGCTTATATCGAGAGACGTCAGTCGATTACCCGCACAAAACAACGAGGTCAGACTTATTCCTGCGTTTGAAACATCAAGACTACCGATATTATTCTCGGCACACGACAGCTTACCCAGTTTCTTAAGAGCAGTAACATCCAACACTTCAAGATTATTATTGAAACAATACAGCTCGCGCAAATCGGTATTTTTGCTTACATCAAGTTCTGTCAAGTCGTTATAAGAACAAGCCAGATACTTCAACGCTATCAGCGAAGAAACATCCAACTGGCTCAACTTGTTGTACTGACAATAAAGTGTTGTCAGCGCCGTATTGGCTGACACATCAAGTTCTGTCAACTCGTTTTGGTCAACCTTGCAAGAAGTAAGGTTAGGAGCCTTACTCAAATCGATTTTTAAGATTTTACATTCTGGGGCATTTATCGACAGCAACTTGCCCGTTTCGCCTGCACTGAATGTAATAGTTGGTTTCTCAACAACATATTCCACCATCTGATAACTGACGAAATCGCCCGATGCACCATCTATAGTAATTTGTTCCTCGTCTGCTCCTATCGAAAGAACGATTGTTTCGCCTATCGGCACATTAGTAGTAATGGTGATGATGTCATTTGCTTGAACCGTAAGGTTAACAATCAGAGTCAGAAATGTCAGCGACACAAAAGATTTTAATAGTCTCATTATTAATTAATTATAGTTGATTTATACACATAATGTTGCCCTGTAGCTAATGCACAACTGGACTTTGTAAATAAACACACCGCAAAGATTACAATAATATCTCGTTTTAACAAATTCTCCGCTTAAAAATTACTCCAATAGTATTCCAGACTTCCCATTTCGTCGCAATTATATTTCATATTGATTATCGTATAATTACATCATGGTTAACTATTTTAGCAAAGTAAACCAACTTATCAGA
>CAMOVK010000033.1 GCA_946627325.1 uncultured Prevotella sp.
TTCTGTTTCGCCCAAATTAGAAAATGACTTTGCAACGGCAAACTTCTGTTTCGCCCAAATTAGAAAATGACTTTGCAACGGCAAACTTCTGTTTCGCCGTTGCAAATTTTTATTGCAAAGGCATCATCAGATTGTTTACCAACATAGAACGAAAGAGTATCGCCCTCATGGCTTTCAGCAATGTAAGCCACATCAAGACGTTTCAAACAGTGACTGCGATACCAGTCAATACTCCAAAGATTGATAACATGCTCTATATACTTTACCGAATTGACGTGACCATTTATGTCAATGTCGCTATATCGCATCTCTACAGTCCGCCATAGCTCAGCATTATCGTCAATCTTCGCACGCGAACACCCCTCAATAGGGCAGGGTTTATCAGCTTCGACGTACTCCTTGAGCAGACCATCACGAACGGTGAAAAGGTCGGCTGGCTGCCTGTCGTCGGTGTTTATCATAGCCCAAACACTACGACCATAGGCAAAATAGCGACCAGCACTATCACGAACAGCAAAATTACGCTTAGTAAAATACCGCATAGCACTCTCGACCCACGTTTCCACTTGAAGTCTTTCGTAGCTCTTTGGCATTTCTAAAACCTCGATGGCAAGGCGCGAAAGAACCCACGTTTTGCCGATAGAGTTAAGATAATTCATTCCAAAACCACGAGCATCGCTATGCAGGTCGGCAGCATTAAGCATGTCGTTGCCCAAATAATCAATGCGAAGACTATTGTTAAAATCGCAATGGAAAGGCATGGCAAAGAAGTCGTAACAACCTACTTTGCTCTTTTCAAACTGGTTATTCATAATAATAACGTTTTCAAACTGATAAGAATACTATAATAATCCCTGTTATTCTGTTGATATTGAAAAAACAATCCCCGACACTCTCGGAGCATCGGGGATTGTGTATTGGTTTGTTTAAGGATTATCTTCCTTTATCGTTTTGCTACGATTATTTTACGTAAACGATAGCAAGACGGTTAGAAGTGTTACCCTGAACACCCTTGCCTTCAGCGCTGTCGATAACAACACCACGTCCCTTGAGGTATTCAGCAACAACGTTTGCACGGTCCTTAGACAGCTTGTCGTTGATAGCTTTTGAACCTTCTGGAGATGCTGTACCTACGATGTTAACGTGAGCACCAGACTTAACGCCGTCGAGAGCTTTCTTAGCCTCTGGAGTAAGAACTGACTTGCCCTGTGCGAAGGTAACGAATACGAGGTCTTCAACGCGTACTTCCTTGCCAACTGGAACTTCTTTAACAACTTCCTTAACAACTTCGCGTACTTCTGGCTTGCGGTTGCGCAGATCGTTGATGATGCGGTTGAGCTCGTCGATTTCAGCTTGGTCGCGGAGTTGAGCGATTGTGAAGTTGTGAGTACCGTTAGAATTCTTGAACTTGTAAACAACACCTGCGTTCAACTGAACGAATGAGTTGTGGATGTTGTAAGTAGGTTCGTTGTAGTCACGCTCGTGGTTGAAAGCCCAAGTGATTGAAGGCTCGAGGTAAACCTGCCATGCTTTAGCAGCGCCGAGGTTGAATACGAAGTCGAGACCTGCCTTTGAAGACATACGGTTGAAGTGCTGGTTGTCGCCGAGTCCGTATATAGCATTGGTAGGACCGTCAACTTCCTTGCTTCCGAATGTGTGCTCCCATCCGAGACCGTAGAGAGCTACTACTTCAAATGCGCGTGGTTCGCCTTTGTAACCACCGAACCAGTTGCTCAGGTTAACAGTACCGAGCAAAGATACGTTTGTAGATTTGATTGTGTTGCTGTTCTGCCATCCTTCATACATTTTGTTGAAAGAAACAGGAATGTTGTGACGAATGCGGTTCTTAACATACGCATTGCCTTCAACAGCGAGACCAAATACAGGAGTGAAGTAGCGACCTACGCGTACACCGAAGTTAGGCATAAGGTTGCTCATCCAGCGGTTGCCTGTTGTGTAAGTAGCAACACCACCATTAACACCAACATAAATGTTGTCAAAAGTCTTGCTTTCAGTAACAGTCTGAGCTGATACTGTGACTGCCATAGCGGCAGCTGCAAACAATGTAATTAACTTTTTCATGTTCTTAAGATGATTAAAAATGAATATTATTAATAATGATTAAATGTTTTTATCACATTAGAATTCGCTGCAAAATAAGGTGTTTTTATTTATTCCACCAAATTTTTTTGCAAAAAAGTGTGTATTTATGGTAAAAATAGCGTGTTGAATTAAAGTTTTTGTTTAGCAAGTGATTATCTTTGCAGCAATGAAACGAAGAATAATTCTTATCACTGGTGGTCAGCGTTCTGGCAAGAGTGAGTATGCCGAGCGTTTGGCTTTGAGTTTATCGGAGCATCCCGTGTATTTGGCGACTGCTCATGTTTGGGACGAAGAATTTCGCCGTAGGATTGAGAACCATCAGTTGCGTCGTGGCGATGCGTGGACTAACATTGAGGAGGAGAAGTATTTGAGTCGCCATAACTTATATAACAAGGTGTGCGTGATTGATTGTATAACCCTTTGGTGTACGAATTTTTTCTTCGATGGTAGTGTGGATTCCGATAGCCAGCCGTCGGTGAGCGAAGCGCTCGAAGCCTTGAAAGATGAGTTTGACAGGTTTGTCGAGCAGGAGGCTACGTTTATTTTTGTGACTAATGAGATAGGCTCTGGTGGTGTGAGCGACAGTGTTGTGCAGCGTCGGTTTACTGACCTTCAGGGTTGGATGAACCAGTATGTGGCATCGAAGGCTGATGAGGTGGTGCTGATGGTTTGTGGCATTGCTACGAGGATAAAGTAGTAACGGCATCGACTTTGTTTTACTTAGAAGTGTCGGAGTTGATGAGACTAAAAAGCTGTGCAGGCTAAATAGAGTTTTTTATTTATGAGAACATTCGATATTAAGCAGCTTAATGAATCGTTGCGCAGTGATATTCGCGCGAAGATTGACAATCTGAACAAGCCAAAGGGTTCGCTCGGTCGTTTGGAGTCGCTCGCTGAGCAGATTTGTATGATTGAGCAAACTCTCTCGCCCGAATTGCGTCATCCGTGTCATTTGCTTTTTGGTGGCGATCATGGAGTGGAGCGCGAGGGAGTGAGCGTGTCGCCTCGCGATGTCACATGGCAGCAGATGCTGAACTTTACCAATGGTGGCGGTGGTGTGAATATGTTTTGCCGTCAGCATGGTTTCGATTTGAAGATAATCGATATGGGTGTTGACTACGATTTGAAGGATAATCCGCTCATTATCAATAGGAAAATCAATCGCGGCACGAAGAATTTCCTCTATGAGTCTGCTATGACAGCCGATGAGTATTGTAGGGCTATCGACACAGGTGCAGCCCTTGTGGAAATGTGTGCCGATGAGGGTTGTAATGTCATTTGTTTTGGTGAGATGGGCATAGCCAACACCAGTCCGTCGAGTATTTGGATGTCGCTTTTTGGAGGCATTCCTCTTGACGAATGCATCGGTGTGGGTGCAGGTCTCGATAGTGCAGGCTTAATTCATAAGCGCGATGTGCTTCGCAGGAGTGTGGAACGATTTCAGAAAACGAACTCTTGTCCTTGTCCTGCCGACGTCATTCGCGAGTTTGGCGGTTTCGAGATGGTTGGTGCTATTGGTGGTATGCTTCGTGCTGCTGAACTTGGCATGATAGTGATGGTTGACGGTTTTATCATGTCGGCATGTGCGCTGGCAGCAATCCAACTCAATAAGAATGTACGTCAATACATGGTTTTTGGTCATTGTGGCGACGAGAGCGGCCATCGTCGGATGCTTGATTTGATGAATGCCGAGCCACTTCTTCATCTCGGTCTGCGTCTGGGTGAGGGAACTGGAGCCTTATGTGCTTATCCACTTTTGGAGAGTGCCGTACGTATGGTCAACGAAATGAACAATTTTGATAATGCGAAAATCACAAAATATTTCTGAGATGTGCAACAATGCGTGGGCAGCACTGATGTTTTTCACTCGTCTGCCTTTGTGGCGTTTGCATCAACCTCCACGCGAAAGCTTCCGTGCGGTGGTTGAGTATTGGCCTCTTGCGGGCTGGGTTACGGGAGGATTGATGGCTCTGACGCTTTATGCAAGCAGTCATTTCCTTCCATATTCGATAGCCGTTCTTCTGGCAATAGTTGTCAGATTGCTGTTGACGGGTGCACTTCACGAAGATGGTCTTGCTGACTTCTGCGACGGATTTGGTGGTGGCACCGACCGTCAGCGCATACTCGACATAATGAAAGACTCTCGCATTGGAACTTATGGCGTAATCGGACTGATACTCTATTTTGCACTTTTATTTACTTCAATCGTAAATATCCCGTTCCATAAGGCAGCGTTTCTCATTCTTGCCGCCGACCCTTTCTCTAAAATGTTGTCGTCGCAAATTGTTCAGATGATGCCCTATGCCCGTGCAGAAAGCGAAGCAAAGTCGAAGATGGTCTATCGTAAAATATCCATTCACTCAGCCGTTCTGCTTACCATTCAGGGACTTTTGCCAGTCTGTCTGTATGTGTTCGTTGTGGGTTTGCCTTCTAATTGGCAATGGATGTTGCTGGTCCCATGCATGGTTATGTATGGAATGTATCGTCTGATATTATCGAAATTGCGCGGTTACACGGGCGATTGTTGCGGCGCAATTTGCCTTTTGGTAGAATTGAGCATATATATTACAGTTCTCGTAGGGTGAAAGCATAATTGTTATTTTTACCCGAACAAAACTAATAGTAAGCATAAAGCGGCAGGAAAGTCGCCTGATTGGGTTCAGACATCACTCGACTATGAGTTCGATGGCAAAGTTTTTGAGAGCGACAATTTTGCTTATTTTTACGGAGTAAACATTCTGCTGTTTTTTGAAATTTATATGTCTGTTATTCAGGCAGTTGCAGTTTCGTTTTGGAAAGCATGTCTTTTCGCGTTGAAAAGATATGCTTTCCACGTCGGATAGATATGCTTTTCGCGTCGAAAAGGTATGCTTTCCAAAATCATTTTGCGTTCGGCTGTTTTTGAAACAGTTTTGCCTGCGATTGATTATTCGTAAATTTTCAATGTCAATCTTTTATACATCGTTTTTGTATTATTCAGAAAATCGTTATCTTTGCCGAGTGAATTCCTATTCGATAAGTTATGCAAATGAAGAAAATAATGCGTTTTGCACGCATTTTTGGAAAGTATAAATACCTTATAACTATTGTTACTGGAGTGGCGATTGTAGGTTTGCTCGACGAAAATAGTTTTTTTCATCGTTGGGAATACGACGTTCAGATTGCTGAATTGAAAGAAGAGATTGAGAAGTACGAACTACAATATGAGCGCGACTCTGCTCGTGTTTCCGACTTAAAGAACGATGTCAATGCTATTACAAAGGTTGCTCGTGAGCGTTATATGATGAAGGCTGACGATGAGGATATCTTCATTCTTAGCGACGACAAGCGTTAATAGTAATTTCCCCAAACCTTTTTTATATAATGAGAAAAGAATTCGTTTTCATGCTTGGTGCCATTCTTATGTCGATAGGAGCAGGCTGCTATGTATTCATGTTTTATCAGGGTTTAGCCGCCGTAGTATTCCTCATTGGTGCAATATGCTTTGGAGGAGTACAGATGATGGAGCGCTACGACACATCAAATCTGACGATTCGACGCCTTCGCAGCATACAGATAGTGGCAGACTGCCTGTTTATACTTTCAGGATTGCTAATGATTGATAGCCACTATTTGATTCTTAAACCGCTCTTCGGAAACTATTCCGACTATATACAGTATTTATTCAACAAGTGGGTGATAACCCTTCTCGTGGCAGCAATACTCGAAATTTACACCACGCATCGACTGTCTTCAGAGATGAAAAAGAACGAGCAAAACACCGAAGGCTAAGTTTAATAAATCTTAATTCTGCCTTGAAATAATTAAAGAGTATAAAATTATTTCTTTACTTCACAAAGAGTAATTACTTTTGCTTCGCAGTTAAAACAAGTGGCAGACAATGACTCGAAAGTTATTATATTTTCTTTGCAGTGTTGCTGTGCTGACTTCATGCGCCAGTCAGTACAACATACAAGGCACGTCGAACGTATGCAACCTCGACGGTCAGATGCTATATCTCAAAATCCTTAAGGACAACGACATGGCAAAGCTCGACTCTTGCGACGTCGTGCATGGGCATTTCACCTTCACAGGAGCACTCGACACCATTAAAATGGCAAGTCTATACATCGACGACGAGAGCCTGCTGCCCGTAGTTCTCGAGAATGGAGACATCACGATAAGCATAGCCAACGCGCGGAAAAAAGCCACAGGAACCCCATTGAACGACCGCCTATACAGTTTCCTTGATAAGTATTACCAACTGCAAGCACAGTTCGACGAACTCGAACACCAGTACATGCAAACCATAATGAATGGCGACGACATGAGCAAAGTGGCTCAAAAGCTGCAAAACGAATACATCGAAATAAATCAAAACATCGACACACTCGTGACAAACTTCATTGTCAACAACTCCACCAATGTGCTCGGACCAGGTGTATTCATGATGATAACCAACATGGATGTACCCGAACTATCGCCATGGGTAGAAGTGATACTGAGCAAAGCCGATGACTCTTTCAAAAAAGACCCATACGTTCGCTGGTACGTTGAGACAGCACGATACATACAAAACCTCGGCAACGGAATGGAGGAAATGCCTCAGCCAATGGCAATGCCAGCACATGGCAACTGTCCGCCACCTAAACCCGAAGACTTGACACGATAACAAACCACCAACCGAAATAATGCAAACAATCATAGAAAATGGAACGATAGTCAGCGACGGCAAAGCAAAACAAGCCGACATCGTCATAACCGACGACCGAATAACCGACATTATCGACCATGCCAATGCTAATCACCCCGACTGCGACAGACATATAGACGCAGCGGGGTGCTTAGTTATTCCAGGGATAATAGACACACATGTGCACATGAGAGACCCTGGACTGACACACAAAGGAGATATCGAAACAGAAAGCCAAGAGGCAGCAAGAGGAGGAGTAACGACTGTCTTCGATATGCCTAACACCGTGCCACAAACAACAAACATAGAGGAACTGAATAAAAAACTCGACAAAGCATCAAGAAAAAGTAGCGTAAACTACGCCTTCTTCATAGGTGCAACAAACGACAACATCGACCAAATAGCCAATATCGACACGCAACTGACACCAGGAATAAAACTATTCATGGGCTCGTCAACAGGAAACATGCTCGTCGATAGACGTGAAACACTACAGCAAGTTTTTCAGAAATCAAAGCTGCCAATAGTAGCCCACTGCGAAGATACCAACATCATAGAATCCAACATGAAACGCTTCACCCAACAACTCGGTGGCGAACCACCCATCGAATACCACCCCCTCATACGAAGCGAAGAGGCATGCTGGCAATCGACAAGCGTAGCAGTGGAACTCGCAAGGCAGACAGGAGCACGACTGCACATAGCACACATATCAACAAAGCGCGAACTACAACTCATAAAAAACGAATACCCAAATATCACGGCAGAGGCAGTAGTGGCGCATCTATGGTTCACCAACGAAGACTATAAACGCAAGGGAGCACTCATAAAATGCAACCCAGCAATAAAAACAAACAGCGACCGTGAAGAACTGCGCAAAGCAATAGCCGACGGAAGAATAACTACCATAGCCACAGACCACGCACCACACCTGCTTTCGGAAAAACAAGGAGGATGCAAGAAAGCAGCATCGGGAATGCCAATGATAAGATACTCGCTGTCGGCAATGATGCAACTCGTGGAGAAAAAAGTCATAACAATAGAACAACTCGTAGCCCTCATGTGCCACAATCCAGCAACACTCTTCAACGTGGCAGAACGGGGATTTATCAGAAAAGGATACAAAGCCGACATCGCAATAGTAGAAAAACAACCACTCGAAGTGACAAAAGAAAACCTCACATGCCGATGCCAGTGGAGCCCGATGATAGGAGAAAAGTTCGATTGGCAGGTAAGAGACACCTTCTTAAACGGACAACACATCGTCAATAATCATCGATTAAACACACAATACAAAGGGCAACAAATAACATTCAACCGATAACAGCCGACCAATGATAGCACGAAACATATTATTCTTCGTACTGACAACAATCCTCGCCGATACCTATATATACGCAAGGTGGGCAAGAAAGCATAAGAATATAGCAAAGTGGAAAACCATTTTGTGGTTCCTGCCAACATTGGCAATGACCATCTACGCCATCGTACTTGCCACCCAAAAGGAATTCTTAGGCAGCAATCAGTCAGTGACCGAACTCTACCTCTTACTCTTCGGACTGATAGTAGCCCCCAAAGCGGCATACGCCCTCTGCTCGGCAATAGGACTGGCTGTGAAGAAAACAACGAAAAGCCCAAACAACTGGGGTAACCTCGCAGGACTCATACTCGCTATATACACCATATATGTCGTAGTAATAGGAACAACGAAAGGCATAAACCGACTCGAAATCCGACAAGTCGAACTGTCGTTTGCCGACCTGCCAAAAAGTTTCGACGGCTACCGAATAGCCCTGTTCTCCGATGCACATATAGGCACTTTCAGCGGAAATAGGCAGAAAATACTAAGCCGAGCAATCGACTCAATCAATGCTCAAGATGCCGACATGATAGTTTTCGCAGGCGATTTGCAGAATGCCCAGCCCCAAGAGTTATACCGACACCGACAAATACTCGCACAACTGAAAGCCACAGACGGAGTGATAAGCGTGCTGGGAAACCACGACTATTCAGGATATGCCGATGTAGAAGAAGGAGAAGGAATATCCAACCAAATAGAAACGCAAAGCTTTCAGCGACGATTAGGATGGCGACTGCTAATGAACGAGCATATCAAGATAGGTCGCAATGCCGACACTATAGTAGTGGCAGGCATGGAAAATCAAGGCAGACTGCCCCGTAGCGGAAAGCCGATGAAGACACAACCACGACTTGCCGATGCAGAAAAAACACTCGAAGGAGTAGCCCAAGACGCTTTCGTAGTCATGATTACACACGACCCAACAGCATGGCGCGAAATAGTTCTGCCAAAGACAAAAGCACAACTGACACTGTCGGGACATACACACGGCGGGCAAGTACGACCATTTGGGATTAGTCCAACAACTTTCATATACGACGAAAGCGAAGGACTATACACAGAAGACAATCGTCAGATATATGTCACATCAGGAATAGGAGGAGTGGTGCCGATACGCTACGGAGTCCCACCAGAAATAGTAGTCATTACTCTAAAAAAGAAATAACTAACACCGTCAGACTATGAAATATATTTATCGAGCTTACCAGATAATTATCTGTCTGCCGTTATTCTTGCTTACAACCTTGGCAACAGCAATCATCACGACTGTAGGATGTGCACTCGGAGCCCCAAAAACGTTTGGATACTACCCCGGCAGATGGTGGTCAAAAATTACAATTCGCTCACTATTACTACCAATAAAGGTAGAAGGACGCGAGAATTTACAGCAAGGTCAGAGTTATGTCTTCGTGGCAAACCATCAGGGAATGTTCGATATCTTTGTCATATATGGCTATCTCGGACGCAATTTCAAATGGCTTATGAAACAGTCGCTGCGAAAAATACCATTCGTGGGAACAGCATGCGCCTATGCACAACACATATATGTCGATAAGAGCGGACCAAGCAAAGTAAAACAAACCTACGACCGAGCAAGAAACATTCTTAAAGGAGGAATGTCGGTAGTAGTATTCCCAGAAGGAACAAGAACAAAGACTGGCAGCTTGAACCCATTTCAACGAGGAGCGTTCATGCTTGCCGACGAACTGCAACTGCCAATAGTGCCGCTGACAATAAACGGCTCTTTCAGAGTGATGTCGCGACAAAACGATGGGCGATTCGTTACATGGCACCCACTCAGACTGACCATACACAAGCCAATTATGCCCATAAGCCAAGGAGCAGACAATGTGAAACACGCAATGCAAACCAGCTACGAGGCAATAAAATCGACTGTCATCGATGAATCAAAGCAATAAGGCAATACACCTTTTGCGCTTCCCTTTGATATTGTCGATAGTGGCAATACACAGCGATACGCGAGAAGTAGAACAAATGGAAAACCTCTATATGTTCTCGCAATTGATGGATTTTCTTAAAATCTATGTGCTCTTCCCGTCGCTATATACATTCTTCTTCATCTCGGGATATCTATTCTTTCGAGAGAAAAAGTTCTCATGGCAGATTTATTTGCACAAGTTGAAACGTCGAGTGCATACACTGCTCATACCCTTTCTGCTATGGAATGCCATCGCTTTAGTCGCTATATGGATTTGGCAGACAGCCTTTCCTGAATCCGATTCTTTGCTACAAAAACGTGTGTCCGACTTCCGTTGGCAAGATTTCTTATTGATTTTCTGGGACAAAAGAGCCGTGACAGGATCGCCAAGCGACCCACATTCAGCACTATTGCTGCCTTTTTGGTTCGTTCAAAACCTGATGGTCATGGTCGTCCTCTCACCTATAGTGTGGATAGTGATACGCTACCTGAAAGGATTTTTCCCGATATTCCTGTTGGCTATATATGTGTTTGTCGATATTCCGAGCTATCCAGGATTCAACGAGACGTCGTTTCTCTTCTTTCCACTTGGTGCATGGTATGGCGTATGGATAAAGGATGGAAATAGGAAAATGTGGCTTTGGCTATTTGCAGCACTCATGTTGCTCGTGGTGAAATGGAAATTCAATACAGTATATGACATTCTTTTCTGTTTCCTACTTGTCGCATTGACTGAGCGGATAATTTCGTACGACTTCAAAATGCCAGCTTGGGCAAATCAGCTGTCATCGCAATCGTTTTTTGTATTTGCAGCCCACATGTTTTTTTGCAGTGTGATTATGAAGATATTAAACCGCATTGCTTTCCCTCACAACGACTTTTCAGCCACGATAGAATTCGTATCAGTGGTCTTAATCAATGTGTTATTATGCCTACTGGTGGGTTTTTTACTCAGAAAACTATCCCCCCGCATTTACTCCCTGCTTACTGGACGATAGGGGAAAGTGAGGATTTTTAATTGTTTATAGGCAAATTTCGCCACTGCCAAAGCAGCGATGGTGGTCAGAATCGTAGATGACACAGAATTGTCCAGGTGCCACTCCATGAATTTTCTCATCTGCATCGATACGCAATGTGCCGTCTTCAAGTAGGCTGACTGTGGCAGGCAGATAGCTGGCAGTGTGTCGAATCTTGAACGTCACACGGTCCATTTCCACCTTACGGGTTAGGAAATGGAAATCGCGAACGCAGAACGACTTCTTGTATGCCGTGTCGGGATTATATCCTTTACTGACGTATAGCGTGTTGGTAGCCATGTCTTTCTTTACGGCGAACCATGGTCCTTCACCAAAGCCGAGCCCTTTTCGTTGCCCAATAGTATGAAACCAGAGTCCCCGATGCTGCCCTAATCGCCTTCCTGTTTCTAATTCTACGACATCTCCTGGCTTCTCTCCGAGATACTTGCGCAGGTAGTCGTTGTAGTTAATCTTGCCCAAAAAACATATTCCCTGCGAGTCTTTTCGCTTGGCATTGACAAGGTGTTCGCGTTCAGCAATGGCTCTTACCTCCTCTTTCATCATGTGTCCGATGGGGAAAATGGCTTTTTTGAGTTGCCAATCGTAAATCTGTGCGAGGAAATCTGTTTGGTCTTTCACTGGGTCGGGGCTTGTCACAAGCCACTTTTCTCCGTCGATTATCTCTGTTTGGGCATAGTGTCCAGTGGCGATAAGGTCGTAGTAGCAGCCGCGTTTCTCGTCGAAAGCACCGAATTTTATCAGTCTGTTACACATCACGTCGGGGTTGGGAGTAAGTCCCGCACGCACCTTTTCCATTGTGTAATGCGTCACTCTGTCCCAGTATTCCTTATGACAATCGATTATCTCGAGCTTGCATCCATATTTTTTTGCGACAAAAGTAGCCATTTCAAGGTCTTCTTCCGAAGAGCAATCCCATTCTTCCTGTTCTTCGGGACCAATCTTTATGTAGAAGCAATCGGGTCGTAATCCCAGCCTAACGAGTTCATATACGACTACGGAGCTATCCACTCCGCCCGATAGAAGGACTGCTATGCGTTTTGTGTTCATGGCTTTTTTCTAATTTCTGTGGGCAAAGATACGATTAAGCGAGTAAAA
>CAMOVK010000034.1 GCA_946627325.1 uncultured Prevotella sp.
GCAACGAAGGAATGGACCGCAACCACAATCCAGAGTTTACCTGTATGGAACTCTACGTGCAGTATAAGGACTACAACTGGATGATGGAATTCACTGAACACCTGCTCGAAGAGATATGCACAGCAGTCAACGGCAAACCAGAATGTATGGTTGATGGCAACCTCGTATCGTTCAAAGCACCATATCGCCGACTGCCCATTCTTGATGCAATAAAGGAAAAGACTGGCTTCGATGTGAACGGAAAAACTGAAGAAGAAATACGTCGCTACTGCCTTGAAAAGGGACTTGAAGTTGACGAAACGATGGGCAAGGGAAAACTCATCGACGAACTCTTTGGCGAGTTCTGCGAAGGAACATATATTCAGCCGACATTTATCATCGACTATCCTGTAGAAATGTCGCCACTGACTAAGATGCACCGAAGCAAGCCAGGACTGACCGAACGATTCGAGCTGATGGTCAATGGAAAGGAATTGGCAAATGCTTATAGCGAACTCAATGACCCAATCGATCAGGAAGAGCGTTTCGTAGAGCAGATGCGATTAGCTGATAAGGGTGACGATGAAGCAATGATTATCGACCAGGATTTCCTGCGTGCACTGCAATATGGTATGCCGCCAACATCAGGTATAGGCATAGGAATAGACCGACTCGTCATGCTCATGACGGGCAAAACCTACATTCAGGAAGTGCTTTTCTTCCCCCAGATGCGTCCCGAAAAGAAAGCCCCACGCAGCAGCGTGAAAGAATGGGAAGCATTAGGAGTGAAGGCAGAGTGGGTGCCTGTACTCAATAAATGCGGATTCTACCAAACAACCGATATCAAAGACCAAAAACCACAAGGACTGCAACAAAAGATTGGCGATGTAAACAAGAAATATAAGTTAGGACTTGAAAAGCCAAGCGTAGATGAAATAGCAGTCTGGATAGAAAAAGTCAACTCATAAACAATAATGTTTAACTGCGGAAAGATAGCAATAATAGGTGGAGGCAGCTGGGCTACTGCGATAGCTAAAATCATCGTAGCCCATACCCATCATATAGGATGGTACATGAGGCGCGATGACAGAATAGACGACTTCATTCGCCTGCATCACAACCCTGCATATCTTACCTCTGTGCATTTCGATATCGATGAGATAAATTTCTCGAGCGACATAAACAAAATAGCAAAGCAATACGATACCCTCGTATTCGTAACGCCATCGCCATATCTGAAAAATCACCTTAAAAAACTGCGAGTAAGGCTACGTGACAAATTCGTGGTAACAGCCATAAAAGGTATCGTACCCGACGAAAATCTCGTCTGCTCGGAATACTTCCATGAGGCGTTCGATGTGCCCTACGACAATTTGGCATGCATAGGCGGACCCTCACATGCCGAAGAAGTGGCACTCGAACGACTGTCATACCTCACTATCGGTTGTACCGACATGGAGAAAGCACAAGCCTTTACCAACGTGCTGAGCAGTAACTTCATTAAGACAAAAATATCGTCAGACGTAGTAGGCATAGAATACGCATCTGTACTGAAAAACGTTTATGCCATCTGTGCTGGTATATGCAGTGGACTGAAATATGGCGACAATTTCCAGTCTGTGCTCATTGCTAATGCCGTGCAGGAAATGTCGCGCTTTCTGAAGACCATTAACCCAATTGAACGAAATGTTGACGACAGTGTCTATCTGGGCGATTTACTTGTTACGGGCTATTCTAATTTCTCGCGCAACCGTGTCTTTGGTACGATGATAGGAAAAGGTTATTCAGTAAAGGCTGCGCAGATTGAAATGGAAATGATAGCAGAGGGCTATTTCGGAACTAAATGTATGAAGGAAATCAATCGTCAGCTACACGTCAATATGCCAATCCTTGATGCAGTTTATAATATCCTCTACGAGCGTATCTCACCTCAACGCGAAATAAAACTCCTCACCGATTCGTTTCGATGAGGAGATATGAATATGTAAAAAAATAAATAGGAACGAAGTTATTTTTTTATTTCGCGTATCAGTTTACAGCGATTACCCACTGCGAGATACCCATCGGGAATGTCCTTTGTTACGACGCTGCCAGCTCCTATGACGCACCACTTACCTATTTTTATGCCTTGAATGACAGTGGTTCCTGCGCCAATCCATGTGCCCTCACCGACTGTTACGTCGCCGCAAAGAGTGGCATGGGGAGAGATGTGAACATAATCTCCAATCCTACATTCGTGGTCTATGCTTGCTCCTGTATTGATGATGCAGTGTTTTCCAATGACGGATTCCGACTGCACGATGGCTCCTTGCATAACAACAGTTCCTTCGCCTATTACCGCTCGATTGGAAATAATAGCAGAAGACGCTATGGCACGGGCAAAGTCAGTGTGTAAACGCTCAGCAATAGTCTTTCTGATGGCATTGCTTCCAATGCTAATAATGAGAGGTTTTTCACCTGAATAGGAGTGAACAACTTGCAAATCCTGCAAATTATGCACTTCTGTGTTGTCGTCGAAGAGTTTCACTACCCTTCCACCTTGCGACTCTATTATATCACGAATTACTTTGGCGTGTCCACTCGCACCATAAAGATAGACTTGATTAGTTGTTTCCATTGAAATATTCCATTGTAGCCATACCTTCGTGTGAAATTCCCTCACGACGTAGAATGGTCTTGATTGTTAGCCATACCACTTTGATATCGGTTGCCAATGATATGTGATCCACGTACCATACATCGAGTTCAAACTTTTTTGTCCACGACAATTCGTTGCGCCCATGGCATTGTGCCCAGCCTGTTATGCCTGGTCGCACGTCGTGTCGGCGCATTTGTTCTTGGCTGTAAAGAGGCAGATATTGCACTAAAAGCGGTCGCGGACCAATTAAAGCCATATCTCCTTTCAGTACGTTGAGAAACTGAGGTAGTTCGTCAATTGATGTTGAGCGAATGAATTTACCTATAGGAGTCAGTCGATGCTCATCATCGAGCAATTTGCCGTTGGCATCGCGCTCATCTGTCATAGTCTTGAATTTCACTACGCGGAACAACCGCCCCTTGTAGCCAGGACGCTCCTGTAGGAAGAAAGCACCTGCTCCCTTATTGGCAAAATGAAGCCAAATAGTAACGAAAAGGAGTAGTGGCGACAGGATAATCAGCACAATAAGTGCTATCCAAAAGTCGAAAAAACGTTTGAAAAAGTGTTTATACATTTATGCTATTTCATCGTAGAATTCATAAAGACACTGTCTAACGAAGTCTTGACTAAACCTGCTGACAATCATTTCTCGTGAGTTGTCTTGCAACGAGCGGTACAATTGGCAATCTTCGATTATGCGTTTCATAGCTTGTTGTAGTGATTTGCTATCGTGACTGGGTATGATTAGTCCGTTTTTCTCGTTGCTGATAATCTCTCGTGACCCATTGATATCGGTGACAATGCAAGGAAGTCCCATTGCGCCAGCCTCTATAACGGTATTTGGAAATCCTTCTCTATAACTCGGAAATACAAAACAATCGGCAGCTGCATAGTAAGCAATCAGTTCGTCGCCATAGTGTTCGCCAGCGTATTCTATCGCTTCGCACTCGTTAATCATGCGTTTAGTGTCTTTGCTTACTGGGTCTAACTTTTCTTCGAAGAATCCCACAAGCAAGAGACGTGTCTTTGGATTGTCTGCATGCAGACCGACGAAGGCGTTGACGAGTTCGTTAATCCCTTTGTCGCCAACAATGCGCCCTACAAAGAGGAAAGTGAACACATCATTTTTTCTGATGCTCTCAGACAATTCCATAACTTGCTGTCGTCGCGAAAACCGCAAGGTATCTATTCCTTTCACGTTGCCATAGCCCAGCACTCGAAGGGGTTTTCTTGTAATCCCATTATTGAGTAGGTCGGCTTTCACTCCTTCGCCTTCGGGTTGAATATGAGTAGCGCAGGCGCATGTAAGCCAATCAGTAAGCATCAGAATGCGTCGTTTCAGTCCAGAGGAGGTAGGGAATACTAATCCCGTAAAAGTATGTATGCGTACTGGCACTCGGCAAATCCAAGCAGCCATCATAGTTAGCAAACCAGCTTTTGGCGTGATGGAATGAACAATGTATGGTCGTTCTTTGCGAATCACTTTTATCATCTGCCATAGAGAACGCAAGTCTTTCATTAATGATATGTGTCGCTGCATCTCTACGGCAATTGTTTTGACGTCACCTCTTTGCCTTACCTTATCGAGTTCCTGACCAGCCGACGATACTATTACGACGTTGTATCGCTTTGTTAAGTCGTCGAGCATACCACTAACAAATTCTATTGACATAGATACGGTACAGGACCGAAGAAGTTTTTTCATATCGTTTATGTTTTTCTCAGCGATATTCTTTAACAATTTCGAGATACAATTGGTTGTATTTCTCAACCATAGTAGTTATGTCGAACTGGCATGCACGTTCATAGCATCTTTCAGCAATATGGTCGTACAACTGCCTGTCGTCGTGTAGTCGTTTGATGGTTTCTGCGAGCAATTGTTCATCGCCATGAGGAAAGAGCAGCCCATAGCCATCAGTTACCTCACGCAGTCCGTCCACATCGCTCGCAATAAAGGGCTTGCCCGCTGCCATTCCCTCGATATTTGACAGCGACATCCCTTCCCAATGCGACGACATACATACGACGTCAGTTGCTTTCAGGATATTAGGTATATCGGAACGCAAGCCAAAGAGTTTGACGTTGTCTTGCAATCCTTCTGTTCTAATCAATTGTTCTATCTCTTCGCGCCTTTCTCCATCACCAACAAGCCACAACTCGTATTCGTCTTTCGACAAGTGGTTCATTGCTCGTATCAAGGTGTCTTGGTCCTTTTGCAATCGAAATCCTGCCACCATAGTTATAGTAAAGCGTTTTTTCTGACAGAGAAGTTCATGGTTTGGTCTTGCCGAATGGATAGTTTCAACATCTACCCCGTTATATATAGTTTTAACCTTAGCCTTAGTGTTCGTTATAAACGATATCAAGTTTTCTTCTGCCTGATCGGAAATACAAATGACATATTTATGTTGGTTGTACATCCATCTGTCTATGCCTGTCGGATACCACTTCCATGCGCGTCGGCGGTTGGACGTGTTATGCTCTGTGGTGACGAGTTTTGGCATAGTTGAAAATTTTGATGCAAGGGCAGCGAAAAATTGTGGGGCTGTGTTATGTGTGTGAACAATGTCGTAGTGACGCATAAGTCGCGCAATTCTCAATATGTTCAGCGGATTATATACATTGCCCCCATTGCTAAATGAGAATATTTTGCATCCGCACGTTTGCAACTTACGCTTAAATGTGGTATCTTGCCCATCAAACAAGCAAACGTCAACCTCATGACCTTTCTCGCGCAACATTGGTACAATATCTGTAACCAATTTCTCCGCTCCTCCTATCTGCAATGATGTTATGACGTGCAGGATTTTCATTTTTCCACGTTTCTTTTATCCCTCATGTGCATTAGCCAACCCAACGGTGCCGTCCACTGATACTGCCATGACAGAGTTGGTATATTGTCTTTATCAGAGCAAAAACGGAAACGCCAATAGTTGATGGCTGATTTTATTTTTTGTTTCAGAGGAATGTTGTAACTGTTAAGTTCAGCATAGGTTGTCATCGAGGCAATAGGACTTTGCATCCTGATACGAACGATATTGTTGGTCAGTCCGCCATCGAGGTAATCTCTATAATATATGACCTTGTGGAATATGCGTAGTTTGTATTTCTGTGCTATCCTGTTCCATAGGAGTGCTTCAGGACAGAATTTTTCTCCTTCAATCTCTGGAAAAGGGAATTCTCTCAATACTGATGTGCGGAACACTTCACACATATCGCCTTTGATGCCATATCGATATCTCATCTCCAACGATGTGGCATCAAGGATGTCTTTATCTGCCCCATGTCCGATTATAGTCCCATCGGCATGTGCTATATATCCACACACCCCTCCAAAAGATTTGTCGCCTTCGATGTCTTTATAATGCTTTTCAATTGTTTCTATCGAATTGTACGGCAGGGTGTCATCGCTATCAACGATGAAGAATAATTCGCCTTTGGCTTCTTTCACTCCTCGATTGATAGCCCTATGTTTCCCCCCATTTTCTTGCCGGATATAACGGATAGTGAATGTAGCCCTTTCTTCACTACTGAACTTTTCTACCACACTGGCTGTATTGTCCTCGCTACCGTCGTCAACGATTATCCATTCAAATTTGCAAGAGGTCTGCTTCGACAGACTGTCGAACAACTGTCGGAGTAGGTGTGCTCTGTTGTATGTTGGTGTAAAGACTGTTATCATTACTCAAAAATCCAGAATGCGGGACGATAGAATTTATCCACATCGTACTGGTCGTCGTATTCGAATTCGTCATGAATTGGGTCCCATTCTCGATAACCATCCGTAAGGAAGGTTTTGTATGGATATAAGGCAAACATCATTCCCTGCCAGGAATTGTAAATTCTGTGATAGAGGAAGAAGCATACGACAATAATTATCCAGCCGTCTCGCAAAATCTTGCGTTCTTTTATAAGTAATTTTGACAGGAAACAAGCCATTGGAACAATGAGAAACCACGTTAATCGTCCTCCATTCTCTGATTTGACAAATATGAGCAATATGGCACACATCATCAAGGCTAAATTCAAGAATGTTACATCTTTAGGCTTTTCGGTAATTTTGTCGTAATTTTTAAGAATTAACCACAAGAAAAATACAGCCTCTATCAAATATGCCCAGCGGAAACCTGTAGCAACATCATAACCTCCACCAACCACTCGAGCGTCGTTAACAACCTCGTAGGTAGCAAACATCGCTTGAGGTATAGGTGTAAGACCAATCAATAAGCAAACAACCATACCACTGATAACAATGTGTCGAGGCAATTTCTTTACAGGCATGAATATCAAGGGGAGTACCAACAATGCCGAGTTGTGAAACGAGTATGCAATAAACCAAATTATTAGAAACCTCGCATAGTCGCGTTTCATAAGATACTTATACGACAATGCACAAATAGCACATCCCATTACCTGACGTAAGTAGGTAAACGTAAAGAAGAACCAAAGCCCAAGGAAAATAATAATGGTCATCGGTACGTTGTCGGAGTAATCCTTAAACGACTTTATGAGTAGCAGATATACAAGAATTGTGGATATGAAAATGAATATATATCTGTTCATTGTGATATACGACAGCAGTGCACACCATGTGCCATAACCAAACTCTGTACTATAGTACTCAAAGGAGTCCGATTTCCATGGGTTCAGTCCCTGCCGAGTATCGTCAGCCATGCGGTCGAATAGTTCGCAATAAATATATCTGTCATATCCACCAAACATATCCGACAAACCTACGAATAAACCCAACGCAAGCATGAACCAAGAAGCGGCAGCAATTTGGGTCTTTTGATCCGATTCTAAAGTGTTGTATAGAATGGCAACAGAAATGAGAAATATAATGATGTATAAAAGCACTTTGTGTGTAGTTTTCTAAGGTTATATCCGCGCAAAGTTACGAAAAGTAGAGTGAAAAGCAAATTTATTTGCAGTTTTCCGAGACGCAGTAACTTATGTAAAGTTACGATTAAGTGAGCAAAAAGCCAAATGTTTTTGCTTTTTGCTTTACCTCCGCTATCGAATAGCGGAACAGCGACCGTTGGTTCGAACGTAAGTACCTTATCAAAAGGTACGAAAAATCTTATTAAGCGAGAGAAAACAAATCATAATTGTTTTTCCGAGCGGGCAGATTTTTGATGAAATTAGAAATAATCAAATATTATTTTCCTTTCAGGAAAGGCAAATGTTTCTCTATCCAGATGTCAGTCAATGTTGACATTAATATAGTAATGCAGAGAATGGCTATAATTATGAAAATTCGTAAAATCAAATTCGTGCTTTCATCGACATAATTATAAGAGCATCGCAACAAAAATGTAAGATAGCTGAAATGTAGCAAGTATGTTGTAAGAGTATGTTTTCCTACACATTCCATAATCCTGCATTTGCCAATCATTTTACATATTGCAAGTAGAGCAATTATTTCCATAGAAGCACAGACCACAAAGAAGATGAAGTTTCCCCAATAAACTCCAGGCAGTCCTATTACATAGGGGCGACTTACTCCAATCGTAGGTAATGCAAGCCATAATGCAAAACCTCCTAATCCTATTAATATGGCTTTCGAAGTGTTGTTTATCCATTCTTGATGAGTTTTCAGGCGATATCCGAAAAACATAAAAGGGAGCAAAAGAACAGCATGTTTGTAAAACCAAATGTTTTTACCAATCCCTTTGTTGTAAAGCACTGACGCAATAAGCATTAATACAAATATCAATCCCCAAACAATTAGTTTCTTGTTTTGCAAAAATCGATTGATAAAATACATACATATTTTTGCTACGAATAATGCGGAAAGGAACCATTGACCGCCACCCCACCAAAGTGTGGTTATATAATCAATAGAAAGAAAATTATTATAAGAAAGTCCAGTCTTATCTAAAAACATATCCAGCCAGTGGGTAATAATTACACCAATAAGAATATTGGGTATAATTAGTGCTTTAAAATTCTTGATAAAGTAAGACTTGAATGGCACATTAAAATTAGTACACATTCCAGTTATTACGAAAAAAGCAGGGATATAATAAGATATATAGAATAGTGTCAGTTGCGATGTGAAACCGAATACATCTTTGTAGGTTTCATCTTTGGTGCAGAAACCTATATGTCCCAGGGCTACGATAAATATCAGTATTCCTTTTGCGATATCTATCCAATTTTGGCGATTATTTTTTCTATGTTTTTCCATAATGCGAATCTTAATTTATCTATCACAAATGCTACAAAATATACTGTGAATATGAATAAAAAAATTATAAAGATTGCTAAAATATAATTATAATTTGCGAAGATTTGCCGACAGATTTCTCCGTACCAGGTCATCATTACAGCATGTAGTAGGAAAGCTGCAAAAGCAGCTTTTCCAATCTTATTAATTATCGTGCTTTGTAGTTTAATCTTGGTGAAAAATAGCAATAGGTATATGCAGGCTACAATGATAAATGGTGAGTTGTATGCATGGAGATAATAAATCGCGCCTTGTTCCTTGCCAAACCATTTACTAATAGTTAACAATAGAGCTGAAATAATTATAAAGATAATGCATATTGATAAATCAGTAAACTTGTTGAATGTTGTAAGTTTTCCACCATGTAGTTTGATATATCTCGCAATCAAATATATTAAGATAAATGCCTGAAAAGAATTACCCCTCTCAAAACGAAGATAATCAATAGTGTAGCCAAGGATAAATTCTACAATCGCCCATGTTATAAGAAACATTCGGAATTCTTTTTCTGTAGCCTTTTCTGCGAATGCGTTTAGTACTGGGGCGAAGAAAAATAGTGCTATATATGAGTTAATAAACCAATTTAGTTCCAATATGTTTAAGCTTATTCGAGAATCTCTACCGCCCCAGATGTATAATAGGTTACCTATTACTATAAAAAAAAGTATCTGAAAAATAAATGATGCAAAGCTTTTCACCTTAGGTCTGATAGTAAAATAGCCTGAAATAAGGATAAAACAATTAACCCCTAAATCTCCACCCATCACAAATAACCATCGTACAATTGGATTTGGAATGCTGAAGAAATCGGAATGAAGTATCATGATTAAAATCATTGATACAAATCGCAGCAACTCAATATTGGATTGTCGAACTTTTGTTTTAGTGGTAGTCATATTTCTTAATTTTTACTTAAACTCAGTTTTTCTTCCATGTACTTTTTATCTTTGAGCATGGCGGCGCGGAGGGCGAAGCCACTATGATACATTTTTTCATCGCGAGCGAGAGTGATACTACGGGCGTATGCCAAGACATAGTAGTCAACGAACGATTTCATATAGGTTTTTTTTGCAGCATCGTAGGTGAACCCCATGTGTACCACTTCGCCTGGAATGGTATAGGCATAGGGGAGGGCTGATATTCTTTCGAGGAACAATCGGCTGTCTGATGTAACGAGGATTCTTCCAGCGGGAAACTCCTCGTGTTTGCGTCTGATGAGGTCTATACAGCGGTCGATATACTCTTCGCGCTGGTCGATGGGAAGAGTTTCACCGCCTTCCTTAAAGTCGCCGAGCAGTTGACGGAAGCGATATACGATAGCATCGTATGCGTTTTCACCACCCAGCTTGTTTACATGATAGTCGATTTGTTCTTGAAGGTCGGCATGGGGCTTGAACAATTCTGCAAACAACTCGCTATAGCGACTGTCGGCAGAGTACATATTTGTGTAGATATGTATCTGTTCATAATCCTTTTTCAAGAACCATCGCAACACTCGCTGTTGTACCTTCGGTTGTCGTTGGTCTTCTATTCGGTGATGCGAAAGAATGGTACAGGGATATGCTCGCTTCGTGTCGTATATAATCTCTTGCTCCGATATGCGCCAGTCGTATTGGTTTGGTTCGAGATAATCGCTGAGCGTGGGAGTCTCGAAATATATGCGGAAGTTGAGGCCTTGCCGCTTACATTCTTCATAGACTGCCACAATACCGCGCAGTCGGTCTGACAATCCGCCACAAAATGTCGTGTCGTTGCGAACCATCAGTATTACGGTCTTGTCGCTACTCTTTGCTATTGATGGTCGCTCCTTGTTTAGCTTGCGGTACGCTGGTAACAATTGCCTCTGCCTACAAACGAAGCTATGGAGCAATATCGGCAAGTAGTACAGACGTGAATAAAGTTTTCTTATTATTGACATTATTATGTTTTATTTTCTCCACAAATTATGTGTGTTTATTTGTCTCGCAGAAACCGCAGAAAATTCTTGTGTGTGAAGTTTTGTTTGTTCTCTAAAGACAATTAGTGTGGATAAAAGTAGTGGGTGTGAGGTTATATTAGCCAATTCTCTTTGGGAGTTTTCTTATCCAGTCGCTTTTTAGTCGGGTGTTGATGATTTTCAGCAGAATGACGTTGATGCGATAGATGATTTTTCTGATGGGGGGTATCAGTTCTACTTGTGTAAACATTCGGCGGAACGGTGTTGCGCCGATGGTATAGTCTTCGTAGTCGTCGAGTACTCGTTGTGGGAAACAGCGCTGCAACTCTTCCATCACTTCGCGCCCAGACTGTTCGGGGTTGGTAGAGCTCACGCCTCCCGTTTCAAAGCGGGCTATTACCATCTGAATGTGCTTATAACTGGCATTGCGAAAGACGAGTTCGTGCATGAAGAATTTCCAGTCGGCAGCGCTGCGCATCTGTTCGTCGTAGGGATTGTCGCGCAGCAATTGGGTGCGTATGAAGCTTGCTTGATGATAGAGAGTGTGCTTATAGAATGTGCGCATCGTTACTCGGTCGGGGTTTGGACAGATGTTGTTTTCTCCATAGCATAGGTCGCCGCATATTATGTCTTCGCCTGTCAGTTGTGGCAGTACTCGTCTGACGACGTCTGCGCTAAACAACTCATCGCCCGAATTTATAAAGATGCAGTATTTGCCATGTGCCATAGCGACGCCTTTGTTCATGGCATTATATATTCCACTATCGGGCTCGCTGACCCATTGGGTTATCTTGTTGGCATTTTCCTTGACGGTGTCAACGCTGCCATCGGTCGAGCCTCCATCGACTACAATAAGTTCGAAGTCGTTGCAGTCCTGCTGTGCGATGCTGTCTATGGTGCGCTGCAAACCATAGCAGTTGTTATAGTTTATGGTAATAATAGAAAGTGTCATGTTTTAATGGTTTTTCTATTGAAATTCGAAAGCGTGTCTTTTCGCTTCTGAAAGCGTGTCTTTTCGCTTCTGAAAGCATGTCTTTCCACCTCCGTAAGCATACCTTTTCGAGTTCAAAAGCATACCTTTCCAAACCGACTGGTCTTGAGCCAGTTACACAATCTAA
>CAMOVK010000035.1 GCA_946627325.1 uncultured Prevotella sp.
CATCGGCTGGGCTTGCTCGTCAGTCACACGTCCGCTGATGCTCTGTGCAGTCGAAGCTATCGCCACGAGCCACGTCATGGGAAATAGAATCAGTCTTTTCATATCCTTGCGATTTTTTTGTGATTTTTGCTGCAAAATAAATGAAAAGACTACGACCAAATATAACACAAAAGTGTATTTCTGCTTTTCTATAGGCAATAACTACCCTTTTGTGTAGTAGAAGACTGACGCTTTATAATTGAAGAGTTTACAAAAGGCCGTAGTTGGAAGCAAAAGCAACAGCCTCTGTTATACTCGCCACATTTAGTTTCTCAAAGAGATTTCGTCGGTAAAGTTTAATAGTATCAACAGAGCGATACATTTGTTCGCTGATGTCATGTATGGAGTTGCCTCTTGCAGCCAAGGCTAATACTTGTTTTTCCTCTGGCTTTAGAATAATGAGGTCACACTGTTTCCAACGATGAGCATCAAGAGAGTATTCCCAATAATAACTTTGTCCAAGCATACGCATTTGGATATGCCCGGCATCCCTATGAGCAGATAAGGAAATTGTGCAGAGTGCTAACCATACACGCCCGTCATTAGTCATGACAAGTGGAGTAATCTTTTGATTGATAAGTTTCTTACGCCCCTCGCTCTCTATATGAAAATCATACGACATCGTACACAATCGACGTTTTTCTATTGGCTGGTCATAGAAAGCATGAAAACCTGAACGATTCAATTCCAGTAACATAGGCACTTCCTCTTCGGGAACATAATTCAGATAGAACCCGTAGCCCATTTGCCTCACCTCCTCAGCAGTTCTTCCACATAGGAAAAGCGGATTGTCTGAGACAAAAAGAAAGTTCTTCTTGTAGTAGTCGATGATGTAGATACTCTGATAAGTTGTTTGCGCAAAAGCCTGTGCGGCTTCTACATAAGGGCGTGCATTCTGATAGTCAGCATCGGTAATGCCTTCTACCCTGTTTTCACGCATAAAGAAATCATCTATCTGTGCCATAGTGCCGTTCTTAAATATCTGTTCCATCAGTTAAAAGCGAAGTATATATTCATCTTCTTCCTTGAACGCATTGCAACGTTCCATGTAGTCGCGCATTTCCTCAAAGTTATCTCCACGTAAGTTGTAGCTGAACTGTCGGACTCGCAGGATGGCATTGATCAGTTTTTCGGGATTGTCCTTTCGGGTGAGCTGGCGCAACGCAGCGAGGTAATCAGAGCGGAACACGGTGGGAATAATAATCTTCGACTGCCCTGCGGCAGTCAGTTCGGCATTCATCATGATGCGGGAAATACGTCCGTTACCATCAGAGAATGGGTGTACCTCGCTGATCATAAAGAGCATGAAAATGGCGCGGGCAAAGGGGTGGCGCAGGACGCTATAGACCTCGAAGCCCTTTTTCAGCGTACCACGCACCTGTTGGAAATCGACGAAATGGGTCTCTCCTGCACGGTTGTTCTGCGTCTTAAACATGCCGGGGTTGGCTTCTGGACGGGCAGACATCATCATGCGATGACGATGCTGGAGAATGTCGAGCAGATGGTCGGGCGAGGTTGGCGTGACTGCCATTTCCTTGCGGTTGGACACGATGTAATAGGTACCCAGCACGTCGTGACTGTCGGCATTGCGGGCTGGCATCGGGGTGCGCGTCTTGATGATCTGCCGGGCATCCTCCACCTCGAACTCAGTTCCCTCTATATAGTTGGAGAAATAGCTCTCAAAGAAGGCGAAGTTGTTGTAGGCGGCATCCGTCTCGTTTGGTTCGGGCAGGTTCTCAAACTCACGCTCGTTGAGTGCTGCCATCATTATGCTGAACAGCTTTAGTCGTTGACTGTCGAATGGTTCGCCCAAGGCACGAGCTTCGGCAACAGATGATTTGAGAATCTTTGAGGGCTTAGTGGAAAGGATGGCACTGATGATGGAGTCCATTTTCTTGAACTCGTCTGCCATATCAAGCTGTCCAGATATCTCGCGAGCTGTATCGCGCAACTTGTTCAATTCGTTCTCACCATTGGTCTGGAGGACTTTGTCCAGTTTCTCTTCGATAACGTCCTGTGGCAGACACTTTGAAACACCATCGCGACTGTAACCTGTTTGTAGGTTTTCAAGATAGGCTCTGGCACTGCACGACATGTGTAGTCCTCCCATGAAAGGATAGTCGGCAGGGAGGGCTTTCGGACCTTCCAGCAAATGAATGGTGATGCCGGGCAGAGATACCTTCTTCGTGTAATTATAAGTAAGGTAGATATGTCCGTCGTTTGTGGGACGGCACTCGAAAGCACTGCGGTGGCTCATCACGGCATCGGGATACAACTCACCGAGGATGAAAAAGAGGTTTCGGCGGATGATATTCTCTGGGGTGTCGTTAAGATTGGTAGTGTATATCTTCGTAGCTATCTTAACAAGACGACCTTCTTTCTTCATCTTCGAAATGAAGTTGTTGGTTGTCTTATCGGAAGAAGCCATCACGATTTCGTGGTTCAGCAGGGCATTTTTTTCCATAAATCTTTGCTTTTAGAGTGCAAAGTTAGCAAAACTTTCCAAAAGAACACTTGTTTTATGGAAAATTTTCCAAATTCAGCGTCGTTTCTGTTGTTTTTGTTGTAATTTCAATCCTTTAGTGTTATCCAGACTTTGCAAACGCCCCCAGATTGCAATTACACTTTTTTGTACCGTTCAATTTTGGAAATATCATGTTGTGTGCTGATTTACAATCGCTTGCAATTATTCAAAACACTTTATCATGAATAACAGGAACTAACGTAACTCGTTTTCTGTATTTATTATGTTCTGTATGTGCATTAAGTCTCGGAGCAGGTTTTTCGTTGTCAAGGTTATTTTTCTGACTTTCAGGCGATTATGCCAACCAATCGAAAAGCACGTCTTTTCGACGCGGAAAGCTGGTCTTTCCGACTCGGAAAGCATGTTTCCCCAACTCGGAAAGCATATCTTTCCGAATGGGTAAGTATTGATATCGGTTTTTGGGATTTATCGTTGCCTTTGCAAACAAACTGTTCAATGCCTTCCGAACGAGACCGATTTGGCGTGTCGGCACTCTGTCCAAATGAGGGTATCATCTGGCTATTCGATTTACTCAAGGCGTGTTTTATCCCATTACAACATCTAACACCATCATCAGCACAAAGCCTATGGCAAAACCGACGGTGCTAAAATTAGAGTGTTGTCCTTGCGAAGCTTCGGGTATAAGTTCCTCTACCACGACGTACAACATCGCACTGGCTGCAAATGCAAGCATATACGGCAATATGGGCAGGAAGAAGGCTGACAGCAGTAAAACGGCAACTGCTCCCAAAGGTTCTACCACACCGCTCAACGAACCAATCAGGAATGAACGCCAACGAGAATTGCCCGCAGCACGCAAGGGCATGGATATAATTGCTCCTTCAGGCACGTTCTGGATAGCTATACCCAAAGAGACGGCAACGGCACTTGATAGTGATATCATGGATGTGGCATTTTCTGCACCTGCAAAGACCACTCCTACAGCCATTCCTTCTGGAAGATTGTGGATAGTGACTGCCAATACCAACATCATCGTTCGAGAGATTTTCGTGCGGGGACCTTCAGGTTTGTCTGAACCTAAATGTAAATGAGGAGTTAGTTCGTCTATCATCAACAGAAAACCCAT
Organism: uncultured Prevotella sp.; assembly: GCA_946627325.1. GTDB lineage: Bacteria > Bacteroidota > Bacteroidia > Bacteroidales > Bacteroidaceae > Prevotella. Next base: position 3,651 of record CAMOVK010000035.1, read on the forward strand.
ACCGAGCAAAAATCCGACAGCAGCGGGGACTACTGCCCACTTTTCGCTATCGGCTTCCATTGCCATTGCTGGCAATATCAGAGACCACACACTGGCTGCCACCATCACCCCTGAGGCAAAACCAAGCAATGCTTTTTGCAATCTTTGAGGCATTTCGCCTCGCATAAAGAACACAAAAGCCGAGCCGAACATCGTTCCCAACAAAGGAACGAGAAAACCAACAAGAAGAACAGTCATGCCTTATGCCGGTTGCCACTTGCAGCGAACGGGAGACACTATGGCACCTTCCTTCTTTAACTCGGCAAAAGCCTTATCTACTTCCTTGCGGTCGGCACCTAACAACTTTGTCACATCACCAGCAGAGACTGGTTTGCCTGCCTCACGAATAGTTTGCAATACTTTTTCTTTCATATCTGTCAAAAATAAAGTAAAATGTTTACATCACTCACAAGGCAAAGATAAAAACTATATTCCATTAGGCAAACGATTATTCAAATAAATCGTTCGGTTTTGTGGTATTTAACGCTTTGCGCAGAGATAAACAGATACGATGAAGCAACGGTTATGCGGGACGATATCACTTAATCCTGCCGTATTTTTTGCTGACAAAGTAGTGAAAAAATAACCCACTCAAGAATTTGCAGATAAGAATAAAACTTTTACCTTTGCATCCGCTTTCTACGAGAGCAATCGGGATGTAGCGCAGTTGGTAGCGCACTACGTTCGGGACGTAGGGGTCGGGCGTTCGAGTCGCCTCATCCCGACAAAAGGCGACAATCGAGTAATTTCGGTTGTCGCTTTTGGTTTTCTACAAACATTCTTTGCATTTCAACGGCATGATTAGCCCTCGTAAAAAACAAAAACATGAGCAACCTAATACGTTTATGTAGGGAGTTGAAGCGTAAACTTGAATGTTTTTTGTGTTAAAAAAGAACGATTTACACCAAAAACCATAATTATTTACTTGTTTATACTTATTTTTGCAGGCAATATAAAATAGTTTACATTATGATGAAGCATATTTATCTGCTTATTGCGATAGTGCTGATTTGCAGTTGTAGCCATCGACAAGAGCGTGAACAACGAGCCCCTATTCGTGTTGAAACCATGCTGCTTTCGTCGGATGGTGTTGTAGATTCGCATACTTTTGTAGGCATAGTTGAGGAGAGTGAAGCCACTGCTGTTAGTTTCACAGGTATGGGAGTAGTCAAGCGAGTAGTTGTCAGCGAAGGTCAAGCCGTTGGTCGCGGTCAGCTCATAGCCATCATGGACGACACTCAAGCCCGCAACCTTCTTGCTGGTGCACAGGCTCAAATGGCGCAGGCCAACGATGCGCAAACGCGCTACAAGATGCTCTACGACAATGGTTCGCTGCCTGAGGCTCAATGGGTTGAGGTGCAGAGTAAGGTAGCCCAAGCTAAATCGCAACTCGACATGGCAAAGAAGAACCTTGCCGACTGTCGCCTTGTGGCTCCCGTAGGTGGAATAATTGGCAAGAAATACATTAGCGCGGGCGAAACAGCCATGCCTTCGCAAGCCGTAGTGAGCATAGTAGATATATCAAAAGTGAAAGTAAAAGTGTCGATTCCCGAGACTGAAGTAGGCTCTATCAGAGCCAATACGCCCACAACAATCAAGGTGGAGGCTACGGGTGGCAGCTATCAAGGACAACGCATAGAGAAAGGTGTTCAGGCAGACGCTCTGACTCACACCTACGATGTGCGTGTCAGCGTTGTTAATAGCGACCGCCGCCTACTGCCTGGTATGGTTGCCAACGTGCGTTTCTTCACAGGCAACAACACTGAGGCAAGTGGCATACAGGTGCCTGTGACATCGGTTCAACGCAGAGCTGACGGAAGTCTTTTTGTTTGGACGACAGACAAGAACAAGAAAACCCACCGCACAAGCGTCAAGATAGGTAAGGTGCATGGCAACAACGTGACCATCACCTCAGGTTTGAAGGTAGGCGACCGCATAGTGACCGAAGGATTTCAGAAACTCAGTGAGAACACCAACGTAGTATTTTAAGCCATGAGAAAGAAGATGGAATGGCTGAAATGGCCATTAGAACACTACTCTATATCGCTGCTAATCATCGGTATTCTGTTCGTTTTAGGCATTTTTGGAATGTACGACATGCCGAAAGACGAGTTTCCGCCAGTGACCATTCGTCAGGGTGTAGTAGTGGCTGTTTATCCTGGTGCCACCTCTGAAGAAGTGGAGCAGCAAGTGGCTCGTCCATTGGAACGCTATCTCTTTACCTTTGGCGAGGTGAACAGAGTGAAGACCACATCGACCTCGCAAAATGGTATGTGCATCATGATGGTGAGGCTGAACGATGAGGTAGATAACAAAGACGAGGTATGGAGCAAGATAAAGCACGGTGTCAATTCTTTCAAGATGCAACTGCCTTCAGGTGTGTTGGCATTGATAGTGAACGACGACTTTGGCAACACGTCAGCCCTTCTGATAGCCATCGAGAGTAGTCAGCGCAACTACCGCGAGCTGAAAGAATACGGTGACAATCTGAGCGACCGTTTGCGCCGCATACCATCAGTGGCAAACGTGAAAATGTTTGGCGAACAAAAAGAGCAGATTAGCCTCTATGTTGACAGAGAACGACTGCAAGCCTACGGCATTGGCGAGCAGATGATATTCTCCCGTTTGCAGGCTCAGGGCATTACGACGACGAGCGGCAACATCAGCGACGACGACCAAGAGATACCTATCCACGTAGCCTCGCTGGAGAATTCGGAGGAGGAAGTAGCTAATCAGATTATCTTCAGCGACCCTGCCACAGGCAAGATGGTGCGCGTGAGAGATGTGGCAAAAGTTGTTCGCGAGTACGACAGCCACGCCAGCAGCATAGAGCAAGACGGTCATCCCTGCCTGCTCCTGTCAATGGAGATGACACCAGGCAACAACGTTGTTCAATACGGCAGGGACGTGGAGCGTGTGCTCGACGACTTCCGAGAGTCGGAACTGCCCGAAGACGTAACGATAACGCGCATAGCCGACAAACCAAAAGTGGTGTCGATGAGTGTAAACAATTTCCTCCGCGACCTGCTCATATCAATGGTAATCATTGTACTTGTGATGATGGTGCTGTTCCCCATCCGTTCAGCCATAGTGGCAGCTGTAACTATTCCGCTGAGCACCTTCGTCAGTGTGTCAGTGATGTATGTTGCCGGCATAGAGCTCAACATCATCACGCTGGCTGCGTTGATAGTAGCATTGGGTATGGTTGTGGATAATTCCATCGTGGTAATCGATGGCTATTTGGAATATCTCAATAAGGGCTACGAACCCCGCAAGGCTGCAATCGACTCTGTGAAGCAATACTTCTTGCCGATGATGCTTGCCACGGTGTGTATCTGTGCCATATTCTTTCCTTTCCTCATCACGATGAAGGGAGCGTTTCTCGATGCACTGGAAGACTTCCCATGGACAATAACCATCAACCTGATGGTGTCGTTGCTATTGGCTGTTTCGGTTATTCCTTTCCTCGAGACGCGCATAATCAAGCCCGACAAGGTCAGCACAGACGGCAATGCCATTACTAAATGGGTACAAAGGACGTATGACCATGTTCTTGATTTCACATTCCGACACCCTTGGCTAACCATGGTTTTGGGCATAGGAACGATAGCACTATCGATGCTAATAGTTCCTACGCTCAAGATACGACTCTTCCCTTACGCCGACCGCAACCAGTTTGCTGTAGAAATTTACCTGCCCGAAGGGAAAGGACTGGCAGACACTCGACACGTGGCAGACTCGGTGCGGCATACTCTCGACAAGGAAGATGACGTCACTGGCATCACCAGTTTTGTTGGCTGTTCATCGCCGAGGTTCATGGATGTATATGCCCCACAAATAGCAGGCAACAATTACGCACAATTGATAGTCAACACTACGAGCAACAATGCTACCCTCGACCTGCTCGCCAAGTATCAGCCCATGCTCAGCGAGAAGTTCCCAAACGCTTATGTACGATTTAAGAGGCTCGACTATATGGAAGTGCCCGAACTGGAATATCGTTTCTATGGCGACAACCTCGACTCGCTCCATATTGCCGCAGAACGATTGATGGTTCACATGCGTGAGATGCCTGAACTCGAATGGGTACATACCGACTATTTGCAACCCTACCCTATCATAAACGTTGAACTTGACCCAGTGGCATCTGCACAATTAGGTATGACACGCACTACTACACAATTAGCCATCGGAGCCACGTCGGGCAGTCTGCGCGTAGGACAAATATGGGAGGGCAACTACGAACTACCCATTATCGTAAAAGACGATAGAGACATGCTATTCTCCGATGTTCAAAACCTCGGAATAGCATCGCCATTCTCTTTCGCGTCGGCGGCAATCAATCAGTCGAACACCACAGTGCCACTCCGACAGTTTGCCCGAGTGGAACCAATGTGGAGCGAAAGTCGCATAGTCCATCGCGGAGGTGAACGCTGCATTACGGTGACAGCACAATTCGCGCAAGGCATATACACATCGCCCATAGAGCAAGAAGTGGCTCGCATCATGGAAGAGGACATCAAACTGCCCTACGGAGTACGTACAGAGGTGGGAGGCGAGATAGAATATGGCGACGAAGCTATGCCTCAAATTTTCGGAGGAATAATTATCGCCATGATTATAGTGTTCTTCTTCCTGCTATTCAACTTCAAGAAATACGGCATCACTACTATCTGTATGCTGGCACTGACACTGATGATTCCGGGTGCGCTGATAGGTCTGGGACTGATGAACAGAGCACTGGGACTAACGTCGATATTCGGACTTATCACCTTGATGGGTATGATTATGCGCAACGAGATACTCATCTTCGAACACGCTATCGACCTAATAAAGCAATATGTCGATAAACATGGCGACTGGCACGAGGACCTTGAGGGATACAACAAAGCTGTCCGTCAGGCAGCCTACGATGCCGGCAAACGACGAATGGTGCCCATATTCCTGACCACAGCTACTACTGCAGTAGGTGTGGTGCCAATGATTATAGCACGAAGTTCGTTCTGGATGCCTGTGGGAGTGACCATCTTTGCGGGAGGAATAGGCTCGCTAATCATGGTAGTAACAATGCTACCAGTGGTCTATTGGAAAGTAAGCCTAAAGAAGAAAAAACATAAAAAACAATAAATATGACTATCATTTTCAGCAGGATAACGACAGATAGGACAAGGCGAGTAGGCATCGCACTTTGCTGCCTATTGCTATCGCTTAATCTGTCGGCACAACGCACGTTGACCTTAGAGCAGCTAAAGGACTCGGCTCTCAGAAACAACATTGCCATACGCACTGCCAAACACGACATAGAACAGGCTCAACAACAACGCAAAGAGGCGTTTACCAAGTATTTCCCTTCGGTCAGGGGTATCGGCATGTGGTTTAATACCAACAATGGGTTGGCAACATTAAAACTCCGCCCTTCGAACCTGCTGCCGACGAACGTCGTAACGACAATGACAGAACTGCTCCCACAGACGCTCATGTCGAAACTGACAACGCCTATAGAACTGTCGTTGATGAAGAACGGATCAACAGCAGGCATCATGGCTATGCAACCAGTATTCGCTGGAGGACAAATCATCAATGGGAACCGACTGGCTAAGGTTGGCGAGGAGGTGAGCCACCTGCAACTACAATTATCGGAAAACGAAGTGGAGAAAACCACCGAACAATACTTCTGGCAACTTGCTACCTTGCTGGAAAAGAATTACACCATTGAGGCTGTTACGGCTTTTCTTGCCGACATTCACAAGGATGTTGATGTTGCCGTCAAGGCTGGATTGGTTTTAAGAAACGACTTGCTACAAGTAGAACTGCGACAAAACGATGTGGAAGGTGAGCGAATGAAACTACGCAACAGCATCTCTATCGTTCGCATGCTGATGGCACAATATTGCGGTTTGAGCGACACGCTGTTTGCCATTGACACTGAAGGCATCCTGCCCAAAAGGTCGGGACTCGACGACACGACGACGGGTAGCTATAGCAAGCCTATGCTCCTTGAAGTTCCTTCACCCGTCTTTCATGTAGAAAACCTGCCAGAATACCAACTTCTGACCAAGCAAGTGGAAGCAAGTCGTCTGCAAACGAAAATGACTATCGGTGAGAATCTGCCTTCTGTGGCTGTCGGTGCGGGCTACATCTACCATGACTTGCTCAACAACAGCAATACTACTGGCATGATATTCGCAACTATCAGTGTGCCTATATCAGCATGGTGGGGAGGCTCTCACGCCATAAAACGTCGGAAGATTGAACAACAAAAAGCCGAAGAGCAACTTGCCGACAATGTGCAACTGCTCGAGATACGTATGAAGAAGGCTTGGATGGACGTAGAAGAAGCTCATCAACAATTATTGATAGCTGAGCGAGGTGTCGGTCAAGCAGAGGAAAATTTGCGCATCAATCGCGACTTATATCGTGTTGGAACAACGAGAATGAGCGACTTACTCGATGCTCAATTACTCTATCACAAGGCTTGCGACAAGCGTACAGAAGCATTTGGCAACTATCAAAACCAACTGCTCGAATATCGTCATTCAATGGGTATGACTACATTTGAACAAACTGAAGAAAAGTAAAGTTAGACATACCTGTTTGTTTGCCTGACAGGAACAATACTGACAAACAACGGCATTTTTATTCGATACCGAGCATCTTATGAGTCTGTAGCGACAAGTTCCAATGTGGATGAGCAAGGACGTAATCAACACACTGCTGAGTAATGGCACGCAATGAGTCGGCATTTCCATTGTCGCATGGTTGCAGCGAGAGGTAAGCATCGGTCGAAAGCGACGTATATTCCTCAGGGTTGCACTTGCCATCGAACACGACTTTAATCTCGTCAATCTTAGTCTGGACAATCGGTAGGTTTGTTTTTGTAAACTGATTTTTCGGCGATAGTGTTACCCAGTCAATACCATCGGGCAACTGTCGGGTGCCGTTTGTCTCTACTGCGATGAAATAACCCTCATCGTGGAGAGCATTTACAAGGTCTTTATCCACCTGCAACGAAGGTTCACCTCCTGTTAATACTACAAAACGACAATGACTCCACTGCCCGATATGCGATAGTATATCGGTTGCGGTCATTGCTCTGCCGTCATCGTGTTGGGTATCGCAGAACGGACATTGCAGGTTGCAGCCACTGAAACGCACAAACACTGCGGGGCGACCAGTATGGCGTCCCTCACCTTGCAACGAATAAAAAATCTCGTTTACTCGATACATTGCGCTTCGGCACCTTAGAGAAGAAACTTTGAATCAATAGGGAAATTGTCGTCGTAGGCTTGAGCCACATTGCCAAATGACTCTTCGACAACAGCCTTATAACACATTGGAAACTGCTCAACAACCCATCGTGCAATGTTTTCTGCCGTAGGATTGAACGGCAGCAAGTCGTTGAAATTACCATGGTCGAGATAACCATGAACGGCTTCTTTTATTCGAGTGAAATCGATTACCATTCCGTTCTCATCGACTTCACGCGAAGCAAGATAAACGGTAATCAACCAGTTGTGACCGTGCAGTCGCCCGCACTTACTGCTATAAGGCAGTTTCAAGGAGTGGCATCCCGCCACATCAAGTTTTTTTGATATGCAATAAATCATAGTCTAAAAAGCTCCCAACATCCGTATTTTTTAGATATGGGCAGGGAAAAAGTGTTAATTATTTTTTCAGTTTTTATAATTGGTCGGCAAAGGTACGATTAAGTGAACTAAAAGACAAATTTATTTGAACTTTTATGAACGT
>CAMOVK010000036.1 GCA_946627325.1 uncultured Prevotella sp.
GTGAATAAAAAGCCAAAACTATTTGAGCATTTCATTTATCTCAGCGTTCAAAAAAAGCGTTACTGCGACTATATTGATTCATATTTATTTTATTATCTTTGTCCCATGAACTTTAAGAAACTGATAATATCTACCACTATGCTAACCTTACTTATTATCCTCGTAGCCCTTTTGTTTATGGGCAGTCCTTCGACTAACACCTCTGCTTCACAGTCGAACGACGGATGGCGACTCGTTTTCAGTGATGAATTCAATCAGCCCGATGGCAGTCAGCCCGACCCAAAGAAATGGAATCGTGCCGACAGGGGCGTTGCCACTTGGAGCCGATGGATAAGCAAGTCGGAGAAGGTGGTCTATATCAAGGACGGGAACCTTGTCTGCCGCGCTGTACCCAATCGCTATGAACCAACCGACACGGCTCGTATGCTTACGGGAGCGATAAACACGAAAGGCAAATTCACGTTTACTTACGGCAAGGTGGAGGTGCGCATGAAAGTGAAATTGCGCGATGGCAGTTTCCCCGCAGCATGGCTTCAAGGAGCACAGACAAAACGCCCCGACTGGTATAAGGAAATCGACATAGTAGAAGTGTTTGGAGGTCAGCGAGTGTTTCATTCCGCATTTACCCATCTGGCTGTGAAGACTGGCAGAAAAGACGGTCCACAAAACGTATTCAAGAACGAACTGCGCGTGGACCAATGGCACGTCTATGGAGTAGAATGGACACCTACGGCTGTAACATGGACTATTGATGGACGACCTGTAGCAACCTACAAGAAGTCGTCGAACCCCGACCTGCTAAAAGACGGACAATGGCCCTACGACTACCCCATGTATATCATACTAAACCAAAGTCTTGGCGACAGCACATGGAAAAAGGGACCACTAATGAACAAAACCTACGAAACTCGCTTCGACTGGATACGAGTATATCAACGATAATTTTTCATGATTATCCGTCGTAAATCAACGTCACACATCGAACGAAATCACCAAAAAAGAAGAATTTTGACAAGCAAGGCTTAAATCTGCACGCAATCATAAACCGCTGAACACCAATATATTAAGTCTATACATAGTCCCTGAAGGTGTAAAAGCAACTTGCTATCAGGATGCTACACAACCTCTCCTCGAAGGATTACCTTATCAATAACAGGAGTTGTATAGGCATAGGGAATAAAGTCGATTGACGGTATGGGGCGGGTAATGATAAGATTTGCTACTTTCCCTCGCGTTATACTACCTACAATATCGCTGCACGCCATAGCTGCAGCAGAGTTGATGGTCGCCGCATTGATTGCTTCAGCTGGCATTAGCCTACCCTTGATGCAGGCAAGAGAAACTACAAATTTCATATCGCCTGAGGGTGTTGAGCCTGGATTGTAGTCGCTGGCAACAGCTACGGCAAGCCCTGAGTCTATCATCTTGCGGACTGGAGCAAAAGGCATATTCAGGAAGAATGATGTTCCGGGAAGGGCTGTAGGCATGGTAGAAGAATGGAGGAACAATTCTATATCGCGGTCGGTCATAGCCTCAAGATGGTCAACCGACAAGGCATCGTGAGCCACTGCCACTTCTACCCCACCCGAGTCAGCCAACTCCTGACCATGTATCTTCGGACGCATACCGTACTGTGCTGCAGCCTCCAAAATGCGGGCTGTCTCGTCGGGAGTGAAAAATCCTCGATCGCAGAACACATCGACAAAGTCTGCCAACTGCTCTTCGCCTACGCGAGGAATCATATCGTTGACAACATGATTGACATAGTCTGCTTGGCGACCAGCAAAAGCTCTTCCTACAGCGTGAGCACCGAGGAACGTAGAGCGCACTTCGAGGGGAAAAGAGTTTTTTATACGTCGTATGACGCGCAGCATTTTCAACTCATCTTCGACCGTGAGCCCGTAGCCGCTCTTTATCTCGATGCAACCTGTTCCTTTGGATATAACTTCACATACGCGCACAGTGGCTTGGTCGTAGAGTTCGTCTTCACTCATATCGTGGAGACGGTCGGCAGAGTTGAGAATACCTCCACCTCGGCGGGCAATCTCTTCGTAGGACAATCCTTGAATCTTATCAACGAACTCACCCTCGCGACTACCAGCATAAACTATGTGAGTATGCGAGTCGCAAAACGATGGAAGAACAAAACCTCCTGCCGCATCGACCACCTTGTCGATGTCGGAAAGAGACGGCATAGAACCATCGTTGGTGCCGAAATCCTTAATCTTATCACCATCTATGAGCAGCCATGCATCGTTAATAGTTTCTATATGCGACATTTCTTTTCCTAAAAGACGCTGGCAATCAGCAGGCAGAATACCTGCCAGAGTACGAATGTTGGTTATGAGTATCGTTGACATAATAATTATATGATTTTTCAGCGCAAAGATAAAAGAAATCTATAAAATATAGAAACAAAAAAGAGGGAATATACCATTGGTTTCGGCATATTCCCTCTTTTGAAAAAAATATCTGTCAGTCTAAATACCAATTAGGCTTAATTCTCAGCCTCGCTTTCCATTTCGGCAAAACTTCGCTTATTGGTATTCAAACGCTCGTAATCATCGCGTGAGCCGACTATCAGTTTGTTATACTGGCGCATTCCCGTTCCTGCAGGAATAAGGTGTCCGCTGATGACATTCTCTTTCATTCCTTCGAGACTGTCAACCTTGCCGCGAATAGCTGCTTCGTTGAGCACCTTAGTTGTTTCTTGGAACGATGCAGCCGAAACAAAGCTCTTGGTCTGCAACGCTGCTCGTGTGATACCTTGAAGTATCTGAGTAGAAGTTGCTGGCACAGCATCACGCACCTTAACAAGTTTCAGGTCGCGTCGTTTGAGGCTGGAGTTCTCATCGCGAAGTTTACGGGCTGCTACAATCTGACCTTTCTGCATATTTTCAGAATCGCCAGCATCGACAACAACCTTCTTACCCCAAATGCGATCGTTCTCTTCAGCAAAGTCAATCTTATCGACAATTTCCTGTTCGAGGAATGTTGTGTCGCCTGGATCGTTGATTTGCACCTTGCGCATCATCTGACGAACGATGATTTCGAAGTGCTTATCGTTGATTTTCACACCTTGCAGACGATAGACATCCTGCACCTCGTTGACGATATACTCTTGCACGGCAGTAGGACCTTTGATGGCAAGAATATCGTTAGGTGTAGTCACACCATCTGACAGAGGGGAGCCAGCACGTACGGCATCGTGCTCCTGAACCATAATCTGCTTCGACAGCGAAACGAGATATTTACGCTCGTCGCCTGTTTTCGAAGTGACGATGATTTCACGATTACCTCGGCGCACCTTACCCATTGTAACCTCGCCATCGATTTCGCTCACTACGGCTGGGTTAGATGGATTGCGGGCTTCGAAGAGTTCGGTCACACGGGGGAGACCACCAGTGATGTCACCAGCCTTACCTACGGCACGTGGTATCTTGACAAGCGTGGCACCAGTAGTAACTTTCTGACCATCTTCGACTGCGACGTGACCACCTACAGGGAAGTTGTATGTTCCTATGACATTTCCATTCTTGTCTAACACATCACAAGTAGGAACTCGGTTGCGGTCTTTCGACTCGATGATGATTTTCTCGGTCAAACCAGTGGTATCGTCGGTCTCAGCCTTGTAGGTAGTGCCTTCAATCACATCATTGAAACGCAGTTTACCCTCGTATTCCGAAACAATAACAGCATTGAATGGGTCCCACTTAGCAACGAGATCGTCTTTTGCTACGGTGTCGCCATGCTTATAGTACAATGTAGAACCATAAGGAACGTTCATCGTAGAGAGAGCAATTCCTGTATTCAGGTCGATGAAACGGATTTCAGTCAGACGACTGACAACCATCTCACAGTCGATGTCTTTTGTTCCGTCGTTTTCCTTGAACGGCACTGTACGCAGCTCGTCGAGTTCGATGCGAGCATCGCTCTTTGCCACGATTGAAGCATTGGCAGCCGCATTGGCAGCCACACCACCAGCGTGGAACGTACGAAGTGTCAGCTGAGTACCTGGCTCACCGATAGCTTGCGCTGCGATGACACCTACTGCTTCGCCCATCTGCACCATACGGCTGGTAGCAAGATTTCGTCCGTAGCACTTCATGCAGACTCCTTTTTTGCTTTCGCAGGTAAGCACTGAACGTATTTCGACACTCTCTATAGGAGAGTCTTCTATCTGTTGAGCTATATCTTCGGTTATCTCTTCGCCTGCAGCTACAATGAGTTTGCCTGTTGTCGGGTCAATTATATCATGGACTGACACACGACCGAGAATGCGCTCATAGAGTGAAGAAATAGTCTCTTGACCATTCTTCAGAGCCGTACATTCGAGTCCGCGAAGTGTTCCACAATCTTCTTCTGTGATAATCACATCGTGGCTGACATCCACCAGACGACGGGTAAGATATCCAGCATCGGCTGTCTTCATAGCGGTGTCGGCAAGACCTTTACGGGCACCGTGAGAAGCGATAAAGTATTCGAGTACTGACATACCCTCTTTGAAGTTGGAGAGGATTGGGTTTTCGATAATTTGTGCACCTTCGGCACCTGCTTTCTGAGGTTTAGCCATCAGACCGCGAATACCAGAAAGCTGCTTAATCTGATCTTTCGAACCACGAGCACCAGAGTCGAGCATCATAAAGACGGCATTGAATCCCTGGTCGGCTTCGGTCATCTCCTTGAGAAGGATATTACCGATGTCGTTGTTGACGTGTGTCCATGTGTCGATAACTTGATTATAGCGTTCGTTGTCGGTGATGAAACCCATGTTGTAGTTATTCATGATTTCTTCCACCTCACGATTACCTTTTTCGATGAGTTCTTGCTTCTCTGGCGGAATAATGATGTCGTCGAGGTTGAACGACAAACCTGCCTTGTAAGCCATGCGATATCCAAGGTTCTTGATGCCATCAAGGAACTCGCAAGCCCGAGCAAAACCTACTGTCTTGATAACTTCGGCAATAATATCGCGGAGGCTCTTCTTAGATATGACGGTATTGACAAAACCTATTTCTTGAGGAATGATGCCGTTGACAATGACACGTCCGACAGAGGTTTCGACAATCTTCTTCTTAAATTCGCCATTTGGCTCACGATCGGTAACCAATACCTTAACTGGTGCGTGGAGGTCGCATTTTCCCTCATTGTAGGCAATAATTGCTTCCTCTGGACCATAGAACGTATAGCCTTCACCTTTTGCTCCTGGACGAATTTTGGTAATGTAATACAATCCCAGCACCATATCTTGCGACGGCACTGTGATAGGAGCACCATTAGCTGGATTAAGGATATTATGGCTCTGAAGCATCAGAATTTGTGCTTCGAGAATTGCTTCATTGCTCAATGGGAGATGGACAGCCATCTGGTCACCATCGAAGTCGGCGTTGAATGCCGTACAAGCGAGTGGGTGCAACTGGATTGCTTTTCCCTCGATTAGCTTAGGTTGGAAAGCCTGGATACCGAGACGGTGAAGTGTAGGAGCACGGTTCAAGAGTACGGGGTGTCCCTTCATCACGTTTTCGAGTATATCCCAAATAATTGGCTCGCGACGATCGACGATGCGCTTAGCACTCTTTACAGTCTTTACTATACCACGCTCTATAAGTTTGCGAATGATAAAAGGCTTATAAAGTTCGGCAGCCATGAGTTTAGGCAGACCGCACTCGCCCATTTTCAATTCAGGACCAACAACGATTACCGAACGAGCTGAATAGTCAACTCGCTTACCGAGGAGGTTCTGACGGAAACGTCCTTGCTTACCTTTCAGAGAATCGGACAGCGACTTCAGAGGGCGATTGCTTTCACTCTTAACAGCCGATGACTTACGAGAGTTGTCGAATAATGAGTCGACAGCCTCTTGAAGCATACGTTTCTCATTGCGAAGGATAACTTCAGGAGCTTTTATCTCAATCAATCGTTTCAAACGGTTGTTTCGAATTATCACACGACGATATAGGTCGTTGAGGTCGGATGTAGCAAAGCGTCCACCATCGAGTGGTACCAATGGACGTAGTTCAGGTGGAGTGACTGGGATAATCTTCATTATCATCCACTCTGGGCGATTGATTTCGCGGCTACTACGGAATGCCTCTACGACCTGCAGACGCTTCAGTGCGTCATTCTTACGCTGCTGGGCGGTATCGTTATTTGCACGGTCGCGCAACTCATACGACAACGAATCAAGGTCGAGAGTGGCAAGCAAATCATAGACCGCTTCGGCTCCCATCTTGGCAATAAACTTATTTGGGTCGTTATTGTCGAGATATTGATTTTCTGCAGACAGCTGATTGTCGATGATATCGAAATACTCGTCTTCTGTGAGAAGGTCGTAGCGTTGTGAACCTAACACAGGATTATCGTCGCCGTCTTTGCGTCCTTCCATTGCACCGGGCTGGATTACGACATACTTCTCATAATAGATTATGGAGTCGAGTTTCTTTGTCGGCAAGCCGAGAAGATAGCCAATCTTGTTGGGCAGTGAACGGAAATACCAGATATGTGCGACAGGAACGACAAGTTCGATGTGTCCGCTGCGTTCGCGACGCACTTTTTTCTCGGTCACTTCAACTCCGCATCGGTCGCAGACAATACCCTTGTAGCGAATACGCTTGTACTTACCACAACCACATTCGTAGTCTTTGGTCGGACCAAAGATACGCTCGCAGAAAAGGCCATCACGTTCAGGTTTGTATGTACGATAATTTATTGTCTCGGGCTTGGTAACCTCACCATATGAATTCTCCAAAATCTCTTCGGGCGAAGCCAGTCCGATAGTTATCTTCGTAAAATTGTTTTTTACCTTTGATTCTTTCTTAAAAGCCATTGTGTGAACGGTTTTTGTATTTTGAAGAGCAGGAACAATTAATTGACTCGCTGCTCATTGTTTATTTTACTTGTTTAGTCGAGACGAACACTGAGACCTAAGCCGCGCAGTTCGTGCAGTAAGACATTGAGAGATTCGGGAATGCCTGGATTAGGCATTGCTTCGCCTTTGACAATCGCTTCGTAAGCTTTAGAACGTCCAACAGTATCGTCGGACTTGATAGTAAGTATCTCTTGAAGTATGTGGCTTGCGCCGAAGGCTTCAAGAGCCCAAACTTCCATTTCTCCGAAACGCTGTCCTCCAAATTGCGCCTTTCCTCCGAGAGGTTGTTGAGTGATAAGCGAGTACGGACCGATAGAGCGGGCGTGCATCTTATCTTCTACCATGTGGCCAAGCTTCAAGAAGTAGGTTATACCCACTGTGGCTGGCTGGTCGAAACGTTCTCCAGTCTCGCCATCATAGAGATGGGTAGAACAGAGGCGTGGCAAGCATGCCTTGTCGGTCCACTCAGAGAGGTCTTCGAGTTTGGCTCCATCGAAAATTGGAGTGGCAAATTTTACTCCCAGACGCTTACCTGCAGCTCCAAGAATAGCTTCGAAGATTTGTCCGAGGTTCATTCGTGAAGGCACACCAAGCGGGTTGAGAACGAGGTCAACAGGGCGTCCATCTTCGAGGAATGGCATATCTTCCTGACGTACAACACGAGAAACGATACCTTTGTTACCATGACGACCAGCAAGTTTATCGCCAACACCAATCTTGCGTTTCTTTGCAACATATACCTTTGCCATTTGAATAATTCCTGATGGCAGTTCATCGCCAATGGTTATGGCAAACTTGCGACGTTTCATCTCTGCATCGAGCAACTTAAACTTACGCAAATAATTCGTGATAAGTTTTGAGATGAGTTCATTGGTATGGTCATCGTCGGTCCAGTCGTTAGAAAGAATTCCCTCATACTCGAGGTTACGCAAAGAAGCGGCTGTGAACTTACTGCCTTTGGCAATCACTTCAGCGCCTGTATAATCCTTCACACCTTGCGACAATTTGCCACGAGTAAGTTTCATAAGTTTGTCGATAAGGATATCGCGTAGGTCTTTGTTCTTAGCCTCGTTTTCCTCATCTATCTTGGCAAGCAATATCTTGTCTTGCTTCTTTGACTCACGAGTCTTAATGGCACGAGAGAAGAGTTTCTTGTCTATGATTACTCCCGATAGCGATGGATTGGCTTTCAGAGATGAGTCTTTCACATCGCCAGCCTTGTCTCCAAAAATAGCACGAAGCAGTTTTTCCTCTGGTGAAGGATCGCTTTCGCCCTTTGGTGAGATTTTACCTATGAGAATATCTCCTGGTTCTACCCTTGCACCTATACGGATTACACCATTCTCGTCGAGGTCTTTAGTTGCCTCTTCGCTAACGTTTGGTATATCGTTTGTAAACTCCTCCATTCCTCGTTTTGTCTCGCGAACATCGAGTGAGTATTCATCGACATGAACTGAGGTAAGAATATCATCGCGTACCAAACGCTCGCTGAGTACGATGGCATCCTCGTAGTTGTATCCCTTCCATGGCATATAAGCCACCAGCAGGTTTCTACCCAAAGCAAGTTCGCCTGCTTCTGTAGCATAACCTTCGGTCAGAATGTCACCGGCTTTAACGCGTTGACCTTTTTCACAAATTGGGCGAAGGTCGATAGTCATATTCTGATTGGTACGACGGAATTTAGGGATGCGATACTCCTTGAGTGCAGGCTCGAAACTTACGAACTCTTCATCATCGGTACGGTCGTACATTATGCGAATGGTTGTAGCGTCAACGTAATCTATCACACCATCACCTTCGGCAGTAATCATTGTGCGAGAGTCTTCACACAATTGTCTTTCCAAACCTGTTCCTACTATAGGTGCATCGTTGTGAAGCAATGGTACAGCCTGACGCATCATATTACATCCCATCAGCGCACGGTGGCCATCGTCGTGCTCGAGGAAAGGAATCAGTCCAGCAGAAACAGATGCTATCTGCTGAGGAGCAACGTCCATGAGATCGACTTGAGCAGGAGGAACAACAGGGAAATCGGCATCTTGACGACATTTTACGACCTTACGGATAAATGTTCCATCGTCGTTGAGTGGGGCATTGCCCTGACCGATAATGTGTTCCTGTTCCTCTTCTGCTGTAAGGAAAACAGCATGATTGTTGTCGAGATCTACAACGGAGTTGTTTACCCTTCGATATGGGGTCTCGATAAATCCGAGGTCATTGATTTTAGCATATACGCAAAGTGAAGAAATCAGTCCAATGTTTGGTCCTTCAGGACTTTCAATAGGACAAAGACGTCCATAATGAGTATAGTGGACGTCGCGCACTTCAAATCCAGCACGTTCACGAGAGAGACCTCCAGGACCAAGAGCTGACAAACGACGCTTGTGCGTTACTTCTGCCAATGGGTTGGTCTGGTCCATAAACTGGCTCAAAGGATTTGTGCCGAAGAATGAATTGATAACACTTGAAATAGTCTTTGCGTTAATTAAGTCTGTCGGGGTGAACACCTCGTTGTCGCGAACATTCATTCGCTCGCGTATGGTGCGGCTCATTCTTGACAGACCGATAGAGAATTGATTAGCCAACTGCTCACCTACGGTTCGAACACGACGATTAGAAAGGTGGTCAATATCATCCACCGTAGCGTTAGAGTTGACAAGCTGTATGAGATATTTTATAATCTCTATTATGTCCTCTTTAGTGAGGATACGGGTATCCATATCAATGTCGATACCCAATTTCTTGTTTATGCGATAACGACCTACCTCTCCTAAGTCGTAGCGCTTATCGGAGAAGAAAAGGTTCTGGATAGTCTCTCTTGCACTTGCATCATCTGAAGGATCGCTATTGCGCAGCTGACGATAGATGTACAAAATAGCTTCTTTTTCTGAGTTGCTTTGGTCTTTGGCAAGAGTGTTGAAAATAATAGAGTATTTGTTTGCCATATCTGCATCTTTATGAAGCAGAATAGTAGCAGCACCACTTTCGAGAATAGTTTCTATATTTTCCTTAGTTATTTCTGTTTCACGCTCGATGATAACATCATTACGCTCGATTGAAACAATCTCGCCAGTATCTGCATCACCGAAATCTTCGTTCCATGTCTTTACTACGTTTCCTGCCAGACGGCGACCAATAGCAGCCTTAAGGTTTTTCTTGTTTACCTTAACCTCTTCACATAGATCGAAAATTGTGAGAATATCTTTATCGCTTTCGAAGCCTATTGCGCGGAGTAGAGTTGTCACCGGCAATTTCTTCTTACGATCGATATAAGCATACATCACGTTGTTGATATCAGTGGCGAATTCTATCCACGAACCTTTGAATGGTATGATACGCGCAGAATAGAGGAATGTTCCATTGGAATGAACACCCTGACTAAAGAACACTCCAGGCGAACGATGTAACTGTGACACTACAACTCGCTCTGCACCATTGATTATAAACGTACCATTATTGGTCATGTAAGGAATTGTTCCTAAGAACACATCCTGAATAAGTGTAGCAAAATCCTCATGATCAGGGTCAGTACAATAGAGCTTCATCTTCGCCTTTAGCGGAACACTATATGTTAGACCGCGCTCAAGACATTCCTCCGTGCTATAACGTGGAGGATCGATAAAGTAATCGAGGAACTCAAGGACGAAGTTGTTGCGAGTATCTGTTATAGGAAAATTCTCGGCAAAAACTTTGTAAAGACCATCGTTCTTGCGTTCTTCGGGTGGGGTATCCAATTGCAGGAAATCCCTGAAGGACTTTAATTGCACGTCAAGAAAATCGGGAAAAGGCATCGGATTCTTGACGTTGGCAAAACTGATTCTTTTTTCAACGTTTGATGTCATCTTAATATATAAAGGTGAGTTCTATTTTTTATTGTATTTACTTTATCTGTGCGCTGATTTTTTGCGCCTTCATCATTATCGTAAGACACAAAAAGGTTAGGACTTCCCTACTTGGAAAATCCCAACCTTTTCTATTCTTACTGGAGAAAAAACTAATTTTTAAGAATTAGTAACATTCTCCTTGTAAAATTTTATTGAAAATTATTTCAATTCAATCTTAGCACCTTCAGCCTCGAGGAGCTTTTTCAAGTTTTCAGCTTCTGCCTTAGCCATACCTTCTTTCAATGTAGAAGGTGCGCCGTCAACGAGGTCTTTTGCTTCTTTCAGACCAAGACCGCAAGCTTCTTTAACAGCCTTAACAACCTTCAACTTGTTGTCGCCTACTTCAGCGAGAACAACGTTGAATTCAGACTTCTCTTCGGCACCACCAGCAGCGGCACCACCAGCAGCAGCACCACCAGCAGCAACAGCAACAGCTGCAGCAGCAGGCTCAATTCCATACTCGTCCTT
>CAMOVK010000037.1 GCA_946627325.1 uncultured Prevotella sp.
CTATAAATCGGGATTTATCTCATATTATTGAGATTGTAATTCGATGATGGCGCAAACATCTTTCTCGTTGGAGAGCGATATAATATAATTATCGTCAGAATCATGGTATATTGTAGGTGTCAGTGTGTCGCCCAATTTAGCGGCAACTCTGTATTCTACTCGTAAGTTTTGAACAATGAAATTTTCTGGTACTACCTCCATCGCAATGCGTACGTAATTGGCATTGTTCACATGTTTGTTGTAGTCGATGTCGGCACGAAGCACCTTTATAGGCTCCAGCACTTCGCCTTCTGTTTTTGGTAGGATGATGCGACGGTCCTTGTAGTTCATCTCCAACTGTGGCTCCAGCGTCATAGACTGTATTGTGGCATCATCCACTCGTTTCAGCTTTCCTGCAGTTTTGTCCACAAATGCGCCCATGCTCCATGTCTTATAGCAGGGATTTCCTTCTGCATCATAGATGAACGTGTTACGAAAACCAAACATGGGCTTCATACCATAGACAGAGGTCGTCACTGTCAATTCCTCCTTGTATTCCGGTACGCGAATAATCTCTACCTGACGAGTTGCCAAGAGTTGCGCCATATTATGCTGTTCAAAGTAGTCCTTGACTTTTGGCTCACTGTCAATCCACATCTCTGAGCAGTCCTGCATCATCTGCAAGGCAGAGTATAGTTTCAATTTTCCCTCGCTGTCGCAGGTGCTTGTTGTTACCTTATATTTTAAGCTATACATATATCTTATTTCAAAAACCGGGATTTAGAAGAATAACGATGCTAATAGACACACGCAAGAAATGCCAACCATTTTATTACTAAACAAAAAGAGAGACTTACGCCTCTCTTTTTGTGATACGTTTGGGGTCGGATAGAGTGCGAGGGGACTGCGTTGTGTTTATTGTGCTTTTCGATGATATATTTTTATATTACGTGTAAACCTTTTAGAAGTTAAATTGTATTTGAGTAGGTGAAAGTTGTAAACTTTGCCCAGACTTGTATTTACAATTTATTGATATTATTTTGCAAACAACAGCACCTAAAGCAAAGATGGTGCCTACCGTGTTAAAAGCACTTTTATTATTATCATTTTTGATTCCAATACAATAACTGATACCACTCAATACGCCACAACCAATGGATGCCATGTCGTATGTGGCGGATTTCTTCAAGAACGCCCCCGCCTGATAGAGTTCTGTTTTTTGGTTGATTGAGTCGCCTATATTAGGCGAAGGTTTAAATCCAGGTCGGACACTGTACTGCTGTGCTGATGCTGACAGCGAACAACACAGAATAGTAATTAAAAGTAATTTTTTCTTTTTTGTAGATTTTTATTGTTAATGATTTTCTGCTGCCATTATTCCGTAATTGGGTGAATCAAGTATTCTGTCAATTACATTATTGAGCATTTGATGATCTTCGACGAGAGATTTCTTTATATCTCTGACTTCGTTAAGTTCTTCTTTAAGCATCATCCGGAGACCTTCAACCTCTTTAATGAGTGTAGCATACAGGTCGATGATAGATGTTTTCTCGATGTCAATTACCTTAGATTCCTCCATAGGTGTTAGGAGTTCACCATTGCCGTTCAGAAGGTAGTCGATGTTGAATACATCTTTATATGTATTGCATATCGACTCAAATAAATTGTTTGTCAGATATTTTTCATTTCCGTTCAATGCGGCAGACATAGACGTGCGTCCATAATCTATAGCTTTGGCAAAGTCAGATTTGGTATGTATGCCAAAGTGCTGACGAAGGTGCTCATACACTTCTATCAGACGTTTTTTGTCTCTCATTCATACGCTTTAATCTTAAATGTTTTTAATATAATACACTTTTTTAGGATTAAATGATGATTATCCCACATTTTTATCTTGTATTTACACCGTAATTAAGTAATTAAAAAAACGGGCACAAAAATAGCCGTCAGGCGAAGTTCGCCTTTCAAACAAACCGAACAAGCCGATTTGCAGAGGTAATGGGCTACAAATATACGGCATTCTTCCCGATTTTCATACTTTTTTGTCTTATTATTAATAAAAAGTTACCTTATATTTTAAGCTAAACATATATCTTATTTCAAAAACCGGGATTTAGAAGAATAACGATGCTAATAGACACACGCAAGAAATGCCAACCATTTTATTACTAAACAAAAAGAGAGACTTACGCCTCTCTTTTTGTGATCCGTTTGGGGCTCGAACCCAAGACCCCAACATTAAAAGTGTTGTGCTCTACCAGCTGAGCTAACGGATCTCCCTATGTTTTTCTTTCTGAAAAAGCGACTGCAAAGGTAAAGGTTTGTTTTGGTATATGCAAACAAATATGCTTTTTTTTTATTTTCTTTCAGATTTGGTCGTTATGGAAATAATGGATATATTTGCAAATATAAACGATGGCAGTAATTGGTTTATACTTATGATAAAGACTGTTTTAGATTTGCAAATATGTGGTGTTAGCCGTTTGTCGGAGCGATACGTCTTGTTGCGTCTTACACATGAAGAACGTCTGCCCCAGATGTTGCCAGGACAGTTTGTTGAAGTTCGCATAGATGGTTCTTCGACAACATTCCTTCGCAGACCTATTTCCATTCATTTTTACGATGAGCAATCCAATCAGATGTGGCTTTTGGTAGCAGGAGTAGGGGAGGGCACTCGAAAATTGTTTGAGCTGAAAGAGGGTGACCGACTTAATTGTATGTTTCCTTTGGGGCATGGTTTTTCGATGCCGTTGACTGCAGAAGAACGGTTGTTGCTAATAGGTGGTGGAGTAGGAATAGCGCCTCTTTTGTTTATGGGTAAAGAGATGTTGAAGTTTGGTTGTCGTCCCACTTTCCTTCTTGGTGCTCGTTCGAAGTCTGACTTGTTGCAGTTGTCTGAGTTCGAAAAATATGGCGATGTGTGTCTTACCACCGAGGATGGCACTGCCGGAGAACAGGGTTTTGTTACTAATCATAGTGTTCTCAATCGTCGTTTCGACAGGATTGCTTGTTGTGGTCCGTTGCCAATGATGAAGGCAGTAGCTGCTTTTGCTCGGCAGTCGGGAACTGATTGTGAGGTGTCGCTCGAAAATATGATGGCTTGCGGACTCGGTGCGTGTTTGTGTTGCGTAGAGAAAACGGTTAAAGGTAATGTGTGTGTATGCACAGAAGGACCAGTGTTTAATATCAACGAACTAACGTGGTAACAACAAAACAACTAAAAATCTATGGCTAAATTAGATGTCAATATAGGGTCTCTCCGTCTGAAAAATCCCGTGATGACGGCATCAGGTACTTTCGGATACGGTTTGGAGTTTGCCGATTTTATGCCTCTAAATGAGCTTGGTGGCATTATTGTTAAAGGAACTACTCTCCATCCGCGTGAGGGAAACGATTATCCACGAATGGCAGAAACTGCTCAAGGCATGCTCAACTGTGTAGGCTTGCAAAACAAAGGTGTTGATTATTTTTGCAAATCCATCTATCCACAGATAGCCGACATCGACACTGCGATGATTGTAAACGTCAGCGGTTCTTCGATAGAAGACTATTCAGAATGTGCGGCGCGTATCAACGAGTTGGAAAAGATACCTGCCATAGAGTTGAACATCTCCTGCCCGAATGTTCGTCAGGGTGGTATGGCTTTTGGTGTTACGGCAGAAGGAGCAGCCAGCGTTGTTCGTGCTGTGAGAAAAAGTTATAAGAAAACCTTGATAGTGAAACTCTCCCCTAATGTGACCGACATATCGGAGATTGCTCGTGCTGTTGAGGCTGAGGGCGCCGATAGTGTTTCGCTGATAAACACTCTTATGGGAATGTCGATTGATATCGAACGCAGATGTTCGCGATTGTCTATAGGTACTGGCGGGTTGAGTGGCCCTGCTGTTAAGCCTGTTGCTGTCCGAATGGTTTGGCAAGTGGCTAAGGCTGTCAGCATACCTGTTATCGGTCTTGGTGGTATATCTTCGGCAGCAGATGCAATAGAGTTTTTTATGGTTGGAGCTTCAGCCATTGAGATAGGCACTGCCAATTTCCTTGACCCTGCAATATCGTTAAAAATCCGTGATGGCATTGATGAATGGCTCGACATTCACGGCTGTAAAGACATACACGAGATTATCGGCTGCGTGAGATAAGCAGATAATCGAGCAGTGTTATTGCTGCCATACTTTCTATAATAGGCAATACTCTCGGCAGCACGCAGATGTCGTGTCTGCCGCTGGCGGTAAATGTTACTTCCTTACCTTGCTTGTTAACCGTTTGTTGCTGACGCATGATTGTTGGTATAGGCTTGAAGGCTACACGGAAGAAAATGTCTTCACCAGTAGTGATGCCCCCTATTATGCCTCCGCTGTGATTTGTTTTGGAAACGGCTTTTTTCGTTTCTCCAATTGTTAACTCATCGTTCATCAGGCTTCCTCTGCTACCTGCTGCGAGCCATCCATCGCCTATTTCGAAGGCTCTGCAAGCATTGATGCTCAACATTGCAGCCGCGAGCGATGCGTGGAACTTCCCAAATTCAGGTTCGCCCAGTCCAACAGGGCAATTACGAATCACGCATGTTGCTATTCCTCCTACAGAATCGCCCTCTTTTTTTATAGTGGAAAGCAACTGTTCCATTTGCTTTGCCTTTTCCGTATCGGGGCATCCTGAAGTGTTGGTTTTTGCCTTGCTGATGTCGAGCTGTCGATAGTCGGTATTGAGAGTTATATTACCTATCTGCGATGTGAACGCTTCAATAATAATGTTCTCCTTTTTTAATACCATTTTTGCCAATGCTCCTGCCACGACTCTACTTGCCAATATGCGTGCAGAAGCCCGTCCTCCACCTCTGTGGTCGCGGTGTCCGTATTTCTGCTGATATACATAATCGGCATGCGATGGCCTGTATATGTCGCGCATGGGTTCGTAGTCAGCGGGCTTGGCATCAGTGTTTTCTATGATGAATGCTATGGGCGTGCCAGTGGTTTTTCCTTCAAACACGCCGCTGAGTAGCCTTACTTCATCGTCTTCTTGTCGTTGCGATGCTGTTGGAGATTGTCCTGTTCGGCGTCTTTTCAACTCTTCGCGTATTAGGTTCTCGTCAACGACAATACCCGCAGGCATACCGTCAACGATTCCGCCTATGGCTTCGCCGTGGCTTTCGCCAAAGGTGGTGAGTCGGAAAAGAGTACCTATGGAGTTCATTGCTGTGGTCTTTATGTTTAGTGGCAGTGTCCGCATCCGCATCCACAACCGCCGTCTTCATGATGATGATGGTCGCAATCGTCGCCGTAGTTGCCACATCCACAACTCTCGCCGCTCAACATTTTAATGGTCTGTTGTATCTCGCTCTCATTTGCTTCGCGTAGTTCTATCACCTTTCCCTCAAAGGTTAGGTCTTTGCCAGCAAGCGGATGGTTGAGGTCGAGACGTACCTTCTCGTCGCCGATGTTCATCACGCGTCCCATGAAACGGTCGCCTTCGTTGTTTTGCAGAGGTATCATCGCTCCTTCGAACACGTTGTCGTGGTCGAAATGTCCGTTGATAGAGAAAGCCTCGCGTTCGAGTTCTACTATGCGGTCTTCGAAATAGGGACCGTAAGCCTCTTCTTGTTTGAGGTTGATAGTGAATTCTTCGTCGGTTTTGAGTTTCATCAGTTCGGCTTCAAACGCTTCGAGCACCATGCCGAAATTGCTTACGAATACGAATGGGCGCTCTTCAGTTGCCTCTTCGATGAGTTTCTTTTCGCCGTTCTCCATTGTGTACAGACGATATGTGGAAGCTATGAAAAGATTCTTTTTGTTTTCCATTTTTTATTTTGTTGTAAATCGTTTATTATCGTTGCAAAGTTATTGTTTTTTAGTTAATTACAAAAACATTTATGTTGAGATATGCTTTATACTAACATTTAGGTATTTGCTAAAAACCCTATTTTTAGGTATTGTGGGGTTGCTTGATGTGGCTTACCTTTGCAAACGTAATCGATGATAATAATCTTGTTCGCATAGATAATAAATTCATAATGTTTTTGTATCCTTGTTAAAGGCTTGCCGTGAGGCAGGCCTTTATTATATGTGATAATGTGTGTATCATTATATAGCAAGAAGACTTACCGACACCACTGCCTGTAAGCCTTCTTTTTGGGGTGGATAGTCGGACTCGAACCGACGACATTCAGAACCACAATCTGACGCTCTAACCAACTGAACTATACCCACCATTTACACTCGCTCATGGTAATCGAGCGAAGCTTTCTGTTTCAAAAGCGGTTGCAAAGATACGCTTATTGTTGCTATTGTGCAAATTTTTGGTCGAGAAATAAGGCGGTTTTTTATAAGAAGTTATTTTTTATGCCTATTTTTGTAAAGCAAAAACAAGTTATTATGAGCAATCCTTATATCAAACAGTTTCCCGATCTTATGGTCGGTAAGAAAGTTCTTTATGTTCATGGTTTCGCTTCGAGTGGTCAGTCTGGTACGGTTTCTCGTATTCGGGAGGTGCTTCCCTCTGCGACAGTCGTTGCTCCCGACCTTCCTTTGCATCCTCAAGAGGCTCTCGACTTGCTCCTTTCGACGTGTGAGGCTGAGCGCCCCGACCTTATTATTGGTACGTCAATGGGTGGAATGTTTGCCGAAATGCTGTATGGTTACGATCGCATCGTTGTCAATCCTGCCTTTCAAATAGGCGACACGATGGTTAGCCATAATCTGGTAGGTGCTCAGAAGTTTCAGAACCCTCGTCAAGATGGTGTAATGGACTTTATCGTAACGAAGTCATTGGTCAAGGAGTATAAGGAGATTACCCGGCGCTGTTTTTCTGGAGTGACTGCCGAAGAGCGCGAGCGGCGTGTTGTAGGTTTGTTTGGCGACAATGATGACTTGGTTGATACGTTTGATATTTTTGCTTCCCACTATAGGCATGCTATTCGTTTCCATGGTGAGCATCGTATGAGCGACAAGAGTTTCATGCACTCTGTTATGCCTGTCGTTCGTTGGTTTGATGACCGCCAAGAGCAGCGCGAGCGTCCTGTAGTATATATTGATATAGATGCTTTGCGCGATTCTTTTGACAAACCTTTCAGCAGTTCGCAGAAAGTCTATCGCCGATTGATAGAGAATTATTCTGTTTATGTGGTTGCTCCTTCTGCGAGTATCAATCCTTCGATGATGGGCGACATTGCGAAATGGGTGGAGGAGTTTATCAATGTTCCTGCTTACAATCGCATTGTGTTTACCAATCACCCGAGATTGCTATATGGCGACTATCTGATTTCTACTGCGCCAGATGTTGATTTTATGGGTACTCACATTCCTTTTGGCAGCGATGTGTTTAAGACGTGGGAAGAAATTCTCACTTATTTCGACCGCTTAGGTGGCCAGTAGGTTTATTGTTACTGATTGTCGTCTTCTGTTGTTGGCTCTGCTTCGGACAACTCTTGTTCTTTAGTGACGTAGCGCTGGTAGTAGGCTATGAGTATTGTTGTTAGTGGCAGGGCTATGATTAGTCCGATAAATCCGAGTAGTGCGCCCCATACCGAGAGTGATAACAGTAGTATGGCGGGGTTTAGATTCATGGCTTTTCCCATTATTTTCGGTGTGACAATCAAGTCGATAATAAGCTGAACAACGCAGAATACGGCAACTGCCATTCCGAAAATAATCCAGAAATTTTGCCCTGTGTCGGCTGCTTCGAGTAGTGCGAGCAGTGCGGTAGGTATGAGTGCGAGTGTGTGCAGGTATGGAACGAGGTCCATAATGCCTATCAGTATGCCCAGTGCTATTGCCATAGGGAATCCTATTATGGTAAATCCGATACAGAAAAGTATGCCCATTGTGAGGGCAACGAGTCCTTGCCCGCGGATGTAGTTGTTGAGTTCGCGCTTCACATCGCCCGACAATGCCTGCCAGAATGGTCGGCTTTTCTTGGGGAATATCTTTATCCAGTTTGTGGTAAGATATTCGTAATCCATGAGGATGAAGAACATATATAACAATGTAATGGCTGAAGCCACAATGCTGATGATGATGCTGGCTGTTTGTCCGATTACAGAGAATAGTTTAGGCATTGTGGTCTTTATGGCTTCAGTGAAGTCGGGACTATGGAAGAATCGGTCAATCTCTTCTTTGTTTGCGCCTATCCATTGTTTTATGGCAGTAGGCAGGTCGCCCATGTGGGTTGTTTCGTTGATATAGTTGTTTACGACGAGTCCCAGTTTGTTGAATTGCTCAATCATTGGAGGGATGATGAGGTATGTTATTCCGCTGATTACTGCCGTTACAAACAAAATGGTGACTATGATTGAAACTACGCGCGATTTCAGGTGCATACGATATTGTACGAAGCACACGATAGGGTAGAGCAGATATGCCAGGAGCCATCCTATGGCGAATGGTAAGAGCACGCTGCTCAGATAGTCGATGAAAAAAATGACTATGCCGATGAGTAGTCCTGTGATAGTCCATCGGATAAAGCGGTCGAAGGTGATTTTCTGATCTGGCATGGTAGTTATGTTGTTAGTTCTGGAGAAACTGATAAATTGCTTGGTAATCGAGTAGCAGTGCCATTAGGCGTTTATTGATTTTCTTCAGTTTTTTTAGTGTTTGTTGATAATTGTCTGTAACATTCTCGACAGAGAGGTTCGTACTCGTTGGTTTCGCCGAGTAGCACTCGTCGGTCGTTCTCAACGAGTCGGTGACTGACGTAAGCCAGAGAACCGCATCTGACGCATATGGCATGCACCTTACTCACTTCGTCGGCTATGGCGCAAAGAGCAGGCATAGGACCGAAGGGCTGCCCCTTGAAGTCCATGTCGAGTCCGGCAACGATGACGCGAACGCCACGATAAGCCAGTTCGTTGCACACATCGACCAGCCCGTCGTCGAAGAATTGAGCCTCGTCAATGCCTACAACATCAATCTCAGACGATAGCAGTAGAATGGAAGCCGACGAATCTACGGGGGTGCTGATGATAGCGTTATGGTCGTGGCTGACCACTTCTTCCTCGCTGTATCGGGTATCTACCGAAGGTTTGAAAATCTCAACACGTTGGCGTG
The DNA here is from genome assembly GCA_946627325.1 of uncultured Prevotella sp. Taxonomy (GTDB): domain Bacteria; phylum Bacteroidota; class Bacteroidia; order Bacteroidales; family Bacteroidaceae; genus Prevotella. Next base: position 9,015 of record CAMOVK010000037.1, read on the forward strand.
CAAACTTAGCTCGCTTCATTCTACGAAGCAATTCCTCTGTCTTTCCTGAAAACATCGAACCGCAGACCACTTCTATTCTGCCTTGTCGATGGGTTTCAACCATATTGTTGATAGCCATAGTCTGATTTGAATGAATTATTGTCTCAAATGCAAAGTTACGGTTAAGTGAGCAAAAAGCAAAATACTTAGCTCCTAAAAAAATATAGGCAGCTGCAATCCCGATAATCAGGCGGTTGCGGAAAGCATACCTTTCCGACTCCGAAAGATATCCTTTTCGCAACGGAAAGATATGCTTTCCAAGGCGGAAAGGATATCTCCCCATATTTAGACGATATGTTAAAATTAACGTTTTATTTGGCAATTCAATTCTTTTAATTATTTTTGCGCATAATTATGGGCAAACTATTCGTTGTTCCTACGCCTGTTGGCAACCTTGAAGATATTACATTGAGAGCCATAAAGGTGCTGAATGAATCTGATTTGATTCTTGCTGAAGATACCCGCACAACGCGTGTCTTGCTCAATCATTATGATATCCACAACCAACTCCTCTCTCATCATAAATTCAACGAACATGCTTCTGTGGCTGCAGTAGTAGAAAGACTAAAAGGCGGACAGACGATAGCCCTCGTCAGCGATGCGGGAACACCTGCTATTTCCGACCCTGGATTTCTGCTCGTCAGAGAAGCAGTAGCAGCCGGCGAGGAAGTAGAAACCCTGCCGGGAGCAACAGCATTCGTCCCAGCACTCGTGTCGTCGGGATTGCCTAACGATAGATTCTGCTTCGAAGGATTTCTGCCACAAAAAAAAGGAAGACAAACAAGGATAGAACAAATAAAAGACGAGACGAGGACAATGATTTTCTACGAATCGCCACACAGATTAGTGAAAACGCTCACACAACTGGCTGAAGCCTTAGGCGAAGAACGAAAAGCATCAGTGGCAAGAGAAATATCAAAGATACATGAGGAACACGTCAGAGGCTCACTATCTGAACTAATCAACCACTTCACACAAACCCCACCAAGGGGAGAAATAGTAATAATAGTAGCAGGAAAAACCAAAAATTAACTAAAATCAAAACAATAATTATTATGAAAAAACTAGTATTAGCAGTAGTAAGTATTGCATTCCTCGCAGGATGCAAAAACGAACCGACAGTGCCACTGTCACTCAACCAGTTGCAAAACGACTCTCTTAACAAAATTATAGAGCAGCGCGACAATGAAATCAACGACATGATAGCAACTCTTAATGAAATACAAGAGGGCTTCCGACTCATCGCAGATGCAGAAAACAAAGTAGAACTCATCAAAGATGGAGAAGGCTCTGATAAAAAAGCTAAAATCAGAGAAAACATCAAGTTCATACAAACACGCATGGCAGAAAACCGCGACTTGATTGAAAAACTGCGCAAAAAACTCAGAGAAACAACTTTCAAGAGCGAAGAACTACAACGCTCAATCGAAAGCTTCGTGAAACAACTCGAAGAAAAAGACACGCAGCTAAAACAACTGCGCGACGAACTGACAGCAAAAGACATACACATTGCAGAACTCGACCAAACCATAAGCAACCTCAACACAAACGTAGAGGACCTGAAAACAGAAAGTACGCAAAAAACACAAACAATCAACGAACAAGACAAACAACTGCACACCGCATGGTATGCCTTTGGAACAAAGTCGGAACTTAAAGCGCAGAACATTCTGGAAAAAGGCGACGTGCTAAAGGGCAACTTTAATAAAAACTACTTTACAAAGGTAGATATAAGAGTTGACAAAGAAATAAAGTTCTACTCTAAGTCAGCAAAACTGCTCACATCGCACCCAGCAGGAAGCTACACGCTTACTACCGATGCCAACAAACAGTACATACTGCGCATCACAGACCCACAGAAATTCTGGCAGTCGAGCAAGTACCTCGTAGTGCTGGTGAAGTAAAATGAACACATCTTTATATATTATACATTATTCTATAGTATATATATAGAGTTCTATAGTA
>CAMOVK010000038.1 GCA_946627325.1 uncultured Prevotella sp.
TTAATAACCATTAAAACAAAAGCATTATGAAGAAGAAATTTATTTGTACAGTATGTGGTTACATCCACGAAGGAACAGAAGCTCCAGAGAAGTGTCCAATTTGTAAGGCTCCAGCCGACAAGTTTAAGGAAATGACCGATGATGATCAGATGGAGTATGCCACTGTTCACAAAATAGGCGATGGTAAGCCTGAGGGTGTTAGCGAAGAAATGATTACAGACTTGAGAAATCATTTCAATGGCGAATGTGGTGAAGTTGGAATGTATATTGCCATGAGTCGTCAGGCTGATCGCGAAGGTTATCCAGAGATAGCAGAGGCTTTCAAACGCTATGCTTTCGAAGAAGCCGAGCACGCTGCAAAGTTTGCCGAACTCCTCGGCGAGTGTGTTTGGGATACAAAAACTAATCTTGAGAAGCGTGCTGCAGCTGAAGCAGGAGCTTGCGAAGATAAGTTCCGTATCGCAAAAAATGCAAAAGCCGCCGGCTTCGATGCAATCCATGACACCGTTCATGAAATGGCAAAGGACGAAGCACGTCACGGAGCAGGCTTCGCTGGACTGCTAAAACGCTATTTTAAGTAAACCAGTTAAGTTAGTATAAACAAAAAACCAAATCGATGAAATACTCGATTTGGTTTTTTTGTTGTTTAGTGTTATTATTGGATAATTCTTAATTTGCAGTTTGGAATAGTCGTTTTTACCCATTAAGCAAAGTGCTGTTCTTTATCCCAAATATTTCCTTAGGATTTTAGAATTGCCGCTTTCGCGCAGTTTTGTTATGCTCTTTTCTCGTATTTGGCGCACTCTCTCGCGTGTGAGTCCCAGTTGGTCGCCAATTTCTTCGAGTCCTTTCTCTTGGCAGCCGATGCCGTAACACTCGCGGATAATTGTTATCTCGCGTTCTTTTAGAACATGGCTCAAAACGGAATTGAGTTCCAACGACATTGATTCGTGATCGACAAAGCGGTCGGTTCTGCTATCTTCGCCACTTGGCATTACGTCGAGCATGCAGTTGTCTTCGCCTTCTTGGAATGGCGCATCAATAGACACATGATGTCCATCTGCCATTAAACTCTGGCGGATTTTATCCTCGTCAATGTTTGTTGAGTCAGCTAATTCTGATACAGAAGGATGACGTTGGTTTTCTTGCTCAAAGCGATTGATTTCGTGGTTGATTTTATTCAGCGAGCCAACCTGATTGAGCGGCAGTCTGACGATACGACTTTGCTCTGCAATAGCTTGAAGAATGCTTTGGCGAATCCACCATACGGCATAGGAAATGAACTTAAATCCGCGGGTCTCATCGAACTTCTCCGCAGCTTTAATTAGTCCTATGTTGCCCTCGTCAATAAGGTCGGTAAGTGAAAGTCCTTGATGTTGGTACTGTTTTGCGACGGAAACAACAAATCGAAGGTTTGATTTCACGAGTTTGTTTTTGGCTCTCTCACCTTCACGACCTCCTTTTTTTATCTTTTGTGCTAACTCTATTTCTTCGTCAATACTAATCAATGGCTCTCTGCCAATTTCAACCAAATACTTGTCTAAAGCCTCACCATTACGATTAGTAATGCTCTTAATAATTTTTAGTTGTCTCATGTTGGAAGTCCTCTTGTTGTTATATGTTGTTGATTTTCAGAAATATATCTAATTTGATTGGCTGACAAAAACGGAAAATCGCAGCAAAATTACATTTTTGTTTTTAATCCAGCAAATTTTATACCATTTTTTTTGCGTCATATTGTCAGTTTTAGTATGTTTTTTTTGTCACATTAGAAGGTTTTTTATCCTTTGTGTGTAGTTTTTTTATCACACTGAAATCACATAATTATATATTTTTTGTGTGATTATTATTTCCGAGTTTACAGTGAGAGTCTTATATATATAAACAAAGAGAGTTTGCCCAATTTTTGAGCAAACTCCCTTTGTTTGATGTATAGAAAATGTGGTTCTTTTTCTTATTCTGCCTCTGCAGCCATTTCTGCTTCGTGCTGTTTGATAAGTTCCTGTTGGATATCGTTTGGCACGAGTTCATAGCTTGCGAATGATGTAGAGAACGATGCTCGACCTCCAGTTAGCGAACTGAGTGAGATAGAGTAGTTGGCAAGTTCTTTGAGAGGTATCTTTGCTGACAGTTTCTGATATCCAGCTTCGCTGTCCATACCCATGATGATTGCTCTACGTCCTTGCAAATCGCTCATGACATCGCCCATAAAGTCAGCTGGTACGAGTACTTCGAGGTCATAGATTGGTTCGAGAATCTTTGGACCAGCCTCTTTGAATGCCATTGAGAATGCGTTTCTTGCAGCAAGCATGAATGATAATTCGTTTGAATCTACTGGGTGCATCTTTCCGTCATATACGATGACACGAACGTCGCGTGCATAGCTACCTGTTAGCGGTCCTTGCTCCATGCGTTCCATTACACCCTTCAAGATTGCAGGCATGAAGCGTGTGTCAATAGCTCCACCGACAACCGAGTTAAGGAATACAAGTTTTCCACCCCATTCGAGGTCAATTTCTTCCTTACCTTTGATATTCATCTTGAATTCCTGACCATTGAACTTGTAAACTGTTGGGTCGGGCATTCCTTCTGTATAAGGTTCGACAATGAGGTGTACTTCACCAAACTGACCAGCTCCACCAGACTGCTTCTTGTGTCGATAGTCTGCACGAGCAATCTTTGTGATGGTCTCGCGATAAGGGATTTTTGGTTCTTGGTACTCAACTGCAATCTTTTCGTTGTTCTCCATGCGCCACTTCAGTGTGCGAAGGTGGAACTCTCCTTGTCCGTGAACGATAGTCTGACGGAGTTCTTTTGACAGTTCTACAACCCATGTTGGGTCTTCTTGACGCATACGTTGCAGTGCAGCCATCATCTTTTCCGTGTCGCTTTCGTTGACAGCCTTTATCGCACGCGAGTATTTTGAGTTAGGATATTTGATGAAATCGAACTTCCAATCGATGTCTTTTCCGTTGAGAGTGTTGCCTGTTTTTACGTCTTTGAGTTTTACAGTACATCCTATGTCACCAGCGTTGAGTTGGTCAACGGCTATACGGTTTGCTCCTGCACAAGCGTAAAGTTGTCCGATACGTTCCTTTGACCCACGGTCTGCGTTTGTTAGGTCATCGCCAGTTTTTACGCTTCCGCTCATAACTTTGAAGTATGTAACTTCTCCGATGTGTGGTTCCATACCTGTCTTGAAGAAATAAAGCGATGTTGGTCCGTTGGTGTCGGGCTTGATTTCTTCTCCTGCAGCGTTTTTAACCTTTGGCATATCGTCAACGAAAGGAACTACATTTCCTAAGAATTCCATCAGTCGGCGTACACCCATGTCTCTTCCGGCACAAACACAGAAAATAGGATACATACCTCTTGAGATAAGTCCTTTTCGTATTCCCTCGCGCATTTCATCTTCGCTCAGGTGTCCTGCCTCGAAGAATTTGTCCATTAGTCCCTCGTCGTTTTCAGCCGCAGCCTCAATGAGTGCATTATGCAACTCTTGTGCTTTCTCCATCTGGTCGGCAGGAATATCTTCTATGGTAGGTGCTCCACCTTCGGGTTTCCATGAGTATTTTTTCATGAGTAGCACGTCAATCACTGCGTTAAATCCATTACCTGTAGCAATAGGATATTGAATTTGCACACAGCGAGACCCATAAATATCTTTCAGGCTGTTAACTATAGAGTCGAAGTCGCAGTTGTCGCGGTCGAGTTGATTTATGAGGAACAATACAGGCTTGTTTAGTTTCTCGGTGTATCGGAAAGCGTTTTGTGTTCCAACCTCTGGTCCATATTGTCCGTTAACGAGTATTACAGCTTGGTCGGTAACGTTCAGTGCAGTGATAGCACCACCGACAAAGTCGTCGCTTCCAGGGCAATCTATGATATTAAGTTTCTTGTTGTTCCATTCTGTATGAAAAACAGTAGAGAACACCGAGTAGCCATATTCTTGTTCTACAGGGAAGTAATCGCTTACGGTATTTTTTTGTTCTACAGAACCGCGACGTTTGATAACGCCTGCTTCGTAAAGCATACATTCGGCAAGAGTGGTCTTGCCGCTACCCGCACTGCCAATCAAAGCAATGTTTTTGATTTCGTTTGTTTGATAGATTTTCATGTTTCTATATTTTTAATAATTAGTTTTTGAAGTTTCGTTAAACTATCAATGTTCTTATCAAATCATTGCCGTAAAGTTAATTGATTTTAGTTTATCGGCAAAAAAAAATGATAGAAAACTGTTTATTCTATGCCTTCTAATTGCTATTTGTAACTTTTATGGTGTTTTTTTTATTTGTTTCTTTACCTTTGTTGCTCGAAATGTCTTTTTGTGCAAATGTCAGGAATTTATATTCACATACCTTTTTGCAAGTCGCGATGTATCTATTGTGATTTCTATTCATCTACATTGCAGAGTTTAAGAGATGATTACGTAGCCGCCATTAACGAGGAACTGCATTTGCGCAAGGATTATTTGTCCACGCGCGCACGCACTATTTATATAGGAGGTGGCACTCCTTCTTTGCTTAACGATAGTCATTTGCATAGCATATTTCGTTCACTCGATAGTTGTTTTAGTCTCAATGAAATGGAGGAAATAACTATAGAAGTCAATCCAGACGATGTTACAGATGCTAAAGCTTTGTTGTGGCGCGATTTGGGCATTAACCGAGTCAGTATGGGCGTTCAGTCGTTTGATAATCAAAGGTTAACCTTTCTACGAAGGCGTCATGCCGCTAAGCAAGCTAAGTCAGCTTTTACCATACTTCGTAAAGCAGGATTTGAGAATATAAGCATCGACCTCATGTTTGGTTTCCCCAACCAGTCGGTTGCTGATTGGCAATCCGACCTCAATGAAGCGTTATCCCTTCGTCCCGAGCACATCTCAGCTTACAGCCTCATGATAGAAGAGAACACCCCTTTATGGCGAATGTATCAATCAGGAAAAGTTGAAACTATAGGTGAAGAAACGAGTCGCAGTATGTATCAACTATTGTGCAACACTTTGGCAGAATCAGAATATGAGCATTATGAAATAAGTAATTTCTCACTTCCAGGCTATTATTCTCGTCACAATAGTAACTATTGGAAGTCGGTTGAGTACATGGGGCTTGGAGCGGCTGCTCATTCATACAACGTCGTGTCTCGTCAGTGGAATGTCAATGATATAACGACTTATATCGAACAGATAAATAAAGGTGAAGTTCCTGCCGAAATAGAGCTTTTGACTGACGATATGCGTTACAACGACCTTATTACTACCGCTCTTCGCACTCGTCAAGGTATCTCGCTGTATGATGTGGAGCGCGATTATGGCAAGCAACGCCTTGATTATATGCTCCGTGAGGCACGTTCGTCATTAGATAATGGACTACTTGCACTCGAAAACGACCACTTACGACTGACAAAAAACGGACTTTTTGTCAGCGATGACGTGATGTCGCGATTGATTTATATAGAAAATTGAAATCTTTAGGTTGAAAAATTCAACTTTTATAATTACTTTTGCAGCCTGATTTTGATTAACACATATTTTTCAACTTTCATTTTTTCAACTTTTTATGATTACTCTTACCAATCTCGCCATACAATTTGGCAAGCGCGTTCTTTACAAAGATGTTAACATAAAGTTTACCAACGGAAACATCTATGGTGTCATAGGAGCCAATGGTGCAGGTAAGTCAACGCTCTTGAAGGCTATCAGTGGCGAACTTGAACCAAATAAAGGAACTGTAGAACTTGCGCCAGGAGAGCGATTGTCTGTACTCGACCAGGACCACTTCAAATACGACGATCAAACAGTCATGGATACTGTCCTTATGGGTCATCAACCTTTGTGGGACAATATGAAACAGCGTGAGGCGCTCTATGCCAAACCCGAAATGACGGAAGAGGAAGGCAATATAGCTGCTGATCTTGAATTGAAGTTTGCAGAAATGAACGGTTGGGAAGCAGAAAGTGAAGCTGCACAATTGTTGCAAAACCTCGGTGTTAAAGAAGATTCTCATTACAAACTTATGGCAGAATTGTCGAACAATGAGAAAGTTCGTGTAATGTTGGCAAAAGCACTATTTGGTCATCCTGACAATTTGCTGCTCGATGAGCCTACTAACGACCTTGACTTGGAAACCGTTCAGTGGCTTGAAAGTTATTTGAGCAACCTCGAACAGTGTGTGCTCGTAGTGAGTCACGACCGACATTTTCTTGATGCCGTATCGACACAAACCGTAGATATTGACTTTGGAAAGGTAACAGTTTTCTCGGGTAACTATTCTTTCTGGTACGAAAGTTCGCAGTTGGCACTGCGTCAGGCGCAAAACCAACGACTGAAGGCTGAAGAGAAACGAAAGCAACTGGAAGAGTTTATTCGTCGATTCTCAGCCAATGTGGCTAAATCGAAGCAGACAACGTCACGTAAGAAAATGCTTGAAAAATTAAATGTTGAGCAGATTGTACCATCAACACGCAAGTATCCCGGAATTATATTTAGCATGGAACGTGAACCAGGTAATCAGATATTGGAGGTGGAAGGACTTAAGGCTCTTGATAGTGATGGCTCTATTCTCTTTGACAACGTCTCGTTCAATATTGAAAAAGGACAGAAAACTGTATTCCTCAGTCATAATCCGAAGGCAATGACTGCCCTTTTTGAAATCATCAATGGCAATCGACAGGCAGATGCAGGTACTTATAAGTGGGGTATAACAATTACAACCGCATACCTGCCACTCGACAACACCGAATTTTTCCAAAGTGATCTAAACCTTGTCGATTGGCTTTCACAATATGGGACAGGAAATGAGGTGACAATGAAAGGATTTCTCGGCAGAATGTTGTTTAAGCAAGAAGAAGTTGAAAAGAAAGTCAACGTATTATCAGGAGGAGAAAAGATGCGCTGCATGATAGCACGTATGCAGTTGAAAAATGCCAACTGTCTTATTCTCGATACACCGACCAACCATCTCGATTTGGAATCTATCCAAGCCTTCAACAACAATCTTGTTGCTTTTAAGGGAAACATTCTATTTGCATCACATGACCATGAGTTTATCAATACTGTTGCCGATCGTATTATTGAACTCACTCCACGCGGAACGATAGATAAACTTATGACATACGACGACTACATATACGACACTGCAATAAAGGAGCAAAAAGCAAAGATGTATGAGTAATTATACCGATTTGGCACATAATTTGCAGTTTTGAAAGTAAACAATTAATCTACAACTATGGAAGAAAACGAAATACTTGAAGATCAAATTGAGGCAAACGACAACGAAGAACAGCTCGAAGCCGAACAGCATACGGATGAAGTAGAAGCCTCAGAGGCTGACGAACAAGAGCAGCTCGACCCTCTTGAAAAGGCAGAGAAAGAACTTGCTGAACTCAAGGACCAGTATCTACGCAAGGTGGCTGAATTTGAGAATTATCGCAAAAGAACTCTTAAGGAGAAAACCGAACTCATTCTCAACGGAGCCGAAAAGACTGTCGATGCCATGTTGCCTGTTGTTGACGATATGGAACGCGCTATCGACAATGCTTCCAAAAGCGACGACGTAGAAGCAATAAGAGAAGGTTTGGATTTGATTTTTAAGAAGTTTATCAAAGTTCTTGAGGGACTCGGTGTTCAAAGAATTGAAACAGAAAACAAAGACTTCGATACAGATTATCATGAGGCTGTGGCAATGGTTCCCGGCATGGGCGATAACATGAAAGGCAAGGTTATCGATTGTGTGCAGACGGGTTACACCCTTCACGATAAAGTTATCAGACACGCAAAAGTGGCAGTAGGACAATAATATGGCAAAAAGAGATTATTATGAGGTGCTTGGCGTTGACAAGAACGCTTCGGAGGATGATATTAAAAAGGCTTATCGAAAGATAGCTATCAAATATCATCCAGACCGCAATCCTGGCGATAAGCAGGCTGAAGAAAAATTCAAGGAAGCCGCGGAGGCTTATGATGTGCTCCACGATCCACAGAAACGCCAACAGTATGACCAATTCGGATTTGATGGTCCTGCTGGTATGGGCGGAGGCTTTGGCGGATTCAGCGGTGGATTCTCCATGGATGACATCTTCGATATGTTTGGTGATGTGTTCGGAGGTCGAGGTGGCTTTGGAGGAGGTTTCAGTGGCTTTGGTGGTGGCGCTCGTCAAGGACGTCCACAATACAGGGGTAACGACCTCAGACTTAAAGTGAAACTAACCCTCAAAGAGATACAGACAGGAATAACCAAGAAGTTTAAAGTAAAGAAAGATGTGACCTGCCAGCACTGTCATGGCACTGGAGCTGAGGGTAATAGCGGCACTGAGACTTGTGCAACTTGTCACGGCTCGGGTGTTGTTACTCGTCAGCAACGAAGCATTTTCGGCATTATGACAACTCAAAGTCCATGTCCTACTTGTGGTGGTGAGGGAACTGTCATTAAGAATAAGTGTCACGCATGTCATGGTGAGGGTGTCGTTAAGGGTGAAGAAGTCGTTGAGATTAAAATTCCTGCTGGAGTTGCTGATGGTATGGTTGTGAATGTTCCAGGCAAGGGTAATGCAGGCAAGCGCAATGGAGTGACTGGTAACATCCAAGTGTTTGTTGAAGAAGCACCAAACGATATCTTTGTTCGCGATGGTAATAATGTGATATACAATCTTCTACTCGATTTCCCAACGGCAGCCTTAGGTGGTATGGTAGAGATACCAACGATAGAAGGTACTCATGTAAACGTAAAAATTGATGCTGGAACTCAACCGGGCAAGACTCTTCGCCTGCGTGGCAAAGGATTACCTGCAGTACAAGGTTATGGCAGTGGAATAGGCGATTTGCTTATCAATATAAGCGTTTATGTACCTAAAGAACTCTCTCGACAAGAGAAAGAAACACTCGAAAAACTACAGAAGAGTGATAATTTCAAGGGCGACTCTTCTACGAAGCAGTCCATATTTGAACGTTTCCGCAATTATTTCAACTAATCAATAATTATCATAAATAATGCTTTCCAAATTGACTATTTTTAATAGTGAATTTGGAAAGCATAGCTTTTGTACCATTATGGATGTATTTTTTGAATTGTAAATTTAACTATTTGCAAATCAGAGTTTATCCTATTGGTAGTTCAGAATATTTCTTTCTCGCTTTGATATAGTATTGCCAAAGGAGCGAAAAATTGTTTCTTCCAACTTGATGATTTAATTTTGATGCCTTTAGGATAGTATTTCTGTCGGTGTCGAAATCGTGCCGCCATTGTTTGAAAGCTTTTCTCCCCTGTAACACAGCACGGCAATCGCTCACGTTATGGTCAAGTATTAGCATCTTCGTAGCTGCAACATAGTCGAGAAACCAACGCCAACGCATTGCTTTTCTAAGTTCTTTATCAGGAAGATTCTTATAAAGCATTGTCAGATTATTGCGAAAGTTGAGAAAAGTCTTTCGCGGATTAGTCTTCTTCAGCGTTCCGCCGCCAAGATGATACACTTTACTTTTGGGTATGCACATCACTCGGTATCCATAATGGTGCAGTCGCCAGCAATAGTCAATCTCTTCGCAGTGGGCAAAGAAGCGACTATCCAAACCTCCCACATTATTATATATACGCGCGCGCGTAAACAAACATGCGCCTGTAGCCCATAATACTTCAGTTTCATCGTCGTATTGCCCACAATCGCTCTCTATGGTTTCGAACAATCGTCCTCGACAGAAAGGGTAACCGAACTTGTCGATAAATCCTCCAGCAGCACCAGCATATTCAAACTCTTTCCTATTAGTCATAGACAGAATTTTTGGTTGACAGGCTGCTGTGTCAGGGTGGGAGTCCATGTGAGCAACTAATGGTTCGAGCCATCCTTCGGTAGTCTCAACATCGCTATTGAGCAACACGAAATACTCCGCTTCTATCTGACTGAGTGCACGGTTGTAGCCTTCTGCGAACCCATAGTTCTGATCAAGGGTGATAATCCTAACTTTCGGAAATTCGTTTCTTACAACTTCGAGTGAATTATCGGTAGAGGCATTGTCGGCAACATACACAGCCGCATCGCCAGAAGTGTTAACCACTGAAGGTAGATACTCGTGTAGCATCTCACTGCCATTCCAATTGAGGATTACTATTGCTACTTTGTCCATAATATGAAGTTATATTAATGTCGCTTTTAGGGCTGTCTTGTTGTGATTAAAATTACCGAGTCTGACGGTCACAATCTGATTGTCTAAGTCATCGCTAATGTCGTTTCTGTCGAGTTCTATCCTTATGTAATTATCGGTAAATCCATGCATTGCTTTTCCTCTAATAGCTTTTTCGAGCAAAACCTTTGCTTCATTGCCGATGTGCTGCTCATAGAATGCTTGAGTTTTTCTGTCTGACATTTCGAGCAGACACTTCGAACGTTGTCTTTTGTCGCTCTCGTTTACAACGTATGGTATTTTTAATGCAGCCGTTCCTGGACGCTCGCTATAAGGGAATACATGAAGTTGAGTTACGTCGAGACTTTCAAGAAAATCTTTAGTTTGTTGGAAAAACTCCTCTGTTTCCCCGCGCGTACCTACCATTACATCTACCCCAATGAAGGCATTAGGCATTAATTTCTTAATGAGTTTTATCTTATGGCGAAATAGGGCAGTATCGTAGCGTCGATGCATTAGTTGCAAAACGCTGTCAGACCCACTTTGTAAAGGAATATGAAAATGAGGCATAAAGGCACGGCTATTGGCACAGTAATCAATCAACTCATCACTTATCAAGTCGGGTTCGAGGCTGCTTATGCGATATCGACTGATACCTTCCACCTCATCTAATGCCTTGACGAGATCAATAAAACGCTCTCCTGTGTTTGCTCCGAAATCGCCTATGTTGACTCCAGTTAGTACTATTTCTTTGCCACCTTCATCGGCTGCCTTACGAGCTTGTTCTACGAGCGATGCAATAGAAGGACTGCGAGAAAAGCCACGTGCATATGGGATTGTGCAGTAGGTGCAGAAATAGCTGCATCCGTCTTGTAC
>CAMOVK010000039.1 GCA_946627325.1 uncultured Prevotella sp.
CTGTTACAGTTGCTGAAACGGCATGGGATTGGCTTGATATTTACAAAAAATTCATGGGGCAATCATCGTGTGTGATTGCCCCATGAATTGGTATTTTGATTATTACTGTATGCTATACTTTTATTTCTACTTCCACGCCGCTGGGCAGTTCGAGTTTCATCAGTGCGTCAACAGTTTTAGCTGATGAGCTATAGATGTCGATTAGTCGCTTGAAGTTCGACAGTTGGAACTGCTCACGTGCTTTCTTGTTCACAAATGTTGAGCGGTTTACTGTGAAGATGCGCTTGTGTGTAGGCAGAGGTATTGGTCCGCTAACGATTGCTCCGGTGGCTTTTACTGCCTTCACGATTTTTTCGGCTGACTTGTCAACGAGTTTGTGGTCGTAAGACTTCAGTTTGATTCTAATTTTCTGACTCATTGTAATGTGATTTATTATTTGTTATGTTTTTACTTTTCTCTCTCCGTTAAAGAGTCATTTGCTCAACGGAGAGAGTTTTTTATAATTAATTTTTGTCGGTTTTTATCAGAGGATTGCTTTGATTAAACCAAATCAGCTCTTCCTTTCACCTCTTCGAGTACAGCCTTTGCTATTGTGCTTGAGAGTGGTGAGTGATGGTCGTATTCCATTGAGCTTGTTGCGCGTCCTGATGTGATTGTACGCAGTGCTGTAACGTAGCCAAACATTTCCGACAGTGGTACCATAGCTTTTACTATGCGTGCACCGCTACGTGCTTCGTCCATGCCTTCTACTTGTCCGCGACGTTTGTTAAGGTCGCCGATTACGTCACCCATGTTTTCCTCTGGTGTTACCACTTCCACCTTCATGATAGGTTCCATCAGAACTGGTTTAGCCTTTATGCACGCGTTTTTGTATGCGTTGATGGCAGCCAATTCGAACGACAACTGGTCGGAATCGACCGGGTGGAACGAACCATCGACGAGTGTCACCTTCAGTCCTGTCATAGGATAACCTCCGAGGATACCACTCTTCATGGCTTCCTGGAAGCCTTTTTGAACGGCTGGAATGAATTCCTTAGGCACGTTACCGCCCTTAACCTCGTTGACAAACTGCAGGTCGCCTTCTTTGTAGTCTGGGTCTTTTGGTCCGATGTTGCATATAATGTCAGCGAACTTACCGCGTCCACCAGACTGCTTTTTATATACTTCGCGTAGGTTGACTTCCTGAGTGATTGCCTCTTTGTAGTTAACCTGTGGTTTACCTTGGTTACATTCCACTTTGAATTCGCGCTTCAGACGGTCGATGATGATATCGAGGTGGAGCTCGCCCATACCTGATATAATTGTCTGACCACTTTGTTCGTCAGTGCGTACGGTGAATGTTGGGTCTTCCTCTGCCAGTTTAGCCAGTCCGTTGTCGAGTTTAGCGATGTCGGCTTGGCTCTTTGGCTCTACTGCGATAGATATAACGGTGTCGGGGAATGTCATCGACTCGAGTACTATTGGCTTGTCCTCATCGCAGAGGGTGTCGCCAGTACGGATGTCTTTGAAACCTACTCCTGCTCCGATATCTCCTGCATCGATTGACTCCATAGGTATTTCCTTGTTGGAGTTCATCTGGAAGAGTCGGCTGATACGCTCTTTCTTTCCTGAGCGTGGGTTATAGACGTAGCTTCCGGCTGTTACTTTTCCTGAATATACGCGGAAGAATACGAGTCGTCCCATGTATGGGTCGGTTGCAATTTTGAATGCCAGTGCCGATGTTGGAGCATCGTCTGAAGGCATGCGTTCCTCTTCTTCTTCGGTATCGGGGTTTGTTCCTACGATAGCGCCAGTGTCTAATGGCGATGGCAGGAATGCGCAAACGTAGTCGAGCAGAGGCTGTACGCCTTTGTTTTTGTACGATGAGCCGCAAATCATAGGAGTTATCTCCATTGCGCATGTGCCTTTGCGGAGTGCTGCGATGATTTCCTGTTCGGTTATTTCCTGTCCTTCGAGGTATTTCTCCATGAGGTTGTCGTCGAAGCTTGATGCTGTATCGAGCATCTTGTCGCGCCATTCGTTGGCTTCATCGACGAGGTCGGCAGGGATTTCTTCTACGTTGTATTCAGCTCCCATAGTCTCATCGTGCCAGAGGATGGCTTTCATCTTGATGAGATCGACTACTCCTTTGAAGTTTTCTTCGGCTCCGATAGGTATCTGCACGGGGCATGGGTTTGCTCCGAGGATATCTTTCATCTGCTGTACTGTTTCGAAGAAGTCGGCACCTGAGCGGTCCATCTTGTTAACGTATCCAATACGTGGAACGTTGTATTTATCTGCTTGTCTCCACACTGTTTCCGACTGTGGCTGTACGCCGTCGGCGGCAGAGTAGGTTGCTACTGCTCCG
The DNA here is from genome assembly GCA_946627325.1 of uncultured Prevotella sp. Lineage (GTDB taxonomy): Bacteria > Bacteroidota > Bacteroidia > Bacteroidales > Bacteroidaceae > Prevotella. The sequence continues at coordinate 2,348 of CAMOVK010000039.1, forward strand.
TCGAGCACACGCAATGAGCGTTCTACTTCGGCTGTGAAGTCAACGTGTCCCGGAGTGTCGATGAGGTTGATTTTATATGTGCGGTCTTGCCATTTCCAGTTGCAGGTTGTTGCAGCCGATGTAATGGTTATACCTCTTTCCTGTTCTTGTGCCATCCAGTCCATGGTGGCAGCTCCGTCGTGAACTTCTCCAATCTTGTGTGTTTTTCCAGTATAGAAAAGGATACGTTCAGAGGTAGTAGTCTTTCCTGCATCGATATGCGCCATGATACCGATGTTGCGTGTCAAATTCAAATCCTGTTTTGCCATGTTGCGTATTATCTGTTTAATGATTAGTCACGACGTGGATTAGAATCTGAAGTGTGCGAAAGCACGGTTTGCCTCAGCCATGCGGTGCATGTCTTCCTTACGTTTGAATGCTCCACCTTGATTGTTGTATGCGTCCATGATTTCGGCAGCGAGTTTGTCTGCCATGCTCTTTCCTCCGCGTTTGCGTGCGAAGTTAATCATGTTCTTCATTGATACGCTTTCTTTTCTGTCTGGGCGTATTTCCATAGGCACCTGGAATGTAGCACCACCGATACGGCGGCTCTTTACTTCCACTTGCGGAGTGATGTTGTCGAGTGCCTGCTTCCATATTTCGAGGGCTGGCTTCTCTTCTTTTGCCATCTTCTCTGCTACGATGTCGAGGGTTGTGTAGAAAATCGAGTACGACAAAGACTTCTTGCCGTCGTACATAAGGTGGTTCACGAACTTAGTTACTTTTGTGTCGTTGAACTTTGGATCCGGCAGGATCACGTGCTTCTTTGGTTTTGCTTTTCTCATTTCTGTTTTGAAATTAAGTTTGCTTGGGGCTGTTCTTTTCTCGTTCTTCAACGTCTGCTCTCTGACGTTTACTCAACCTGTATTTAACAATTCTCCAGCAAAACTATGTTGTAATCTTTTGTTTTTCAGCTCAGAGGCATCGCCTTCTCCGGTTCTGCTTCTGCTCTTTTTGATTTTTGTCCGTTGGTCTAATTGATTATTTCTTTGCCTTAGGACGTTTTGCTCCGTACTTCGAACGGCGCTGTGTGCGGCTTGCTACGCCTGCGGTATCGAGTGTACCGCGAACGATGTGGTAACGTACACCTGGCAGGTCCTTAACACGTCCTCCACGTACGAGCACGATGCTGTGCTCCTGCAGGTTGTGTCCTTCTCCCGGGATGTAGGAGTTCACTTCTTTTTGGTTTGTCAAACGCACACGGGCAACTTTTCGCATTGCCGAGTTAGGCTTCTTAGGTGTAGTCGTATAGACGCGCACGCAGACACCACGACGCTGTGGACATGAGTCCAGCGCTGGCGACTTGCTCTTCTCTACGAGAACCTTTCTGCCTTTTCTTACTAATTGTTGAATAGTAGGCATAATGTTAATTTTTTTGATTTATATATTTGTTGTTTTATTGTCGTGATTGCACAATTTGCCCATAGTAGGACAATTTGGGTTGCAAAATTACCTACTTTTTGCATAACCACCTAATGTAAAGTCAAAAAAGATTGATGCCTGCTTGGAGTTTTAACAAAGTATAACATTATTTTTAGATATTTAATATAAATATCGGATGTTTTTGCAATTAAATTTGGAAAGATATGGTTTCCGAGTCGGGGAGGTATGCTTTCCGAGTCGGAAAGGTATGCTTTCCAGCGCGAAAAGAATACCTTTCCAAATCGCTGATGTAAAGGGCAAATAATCGTTGCTTATTTTTGCCAATTTTGATATTATTACTATTTTTGCATAATGTGCATTCGCACGCGCGCGAACATTATGTTTAATATATAGAAGAAAGGATTATTATGAGAAAAATTACTTTGATGTTAGCAATGCTACTGACTACTTTCACAGTCGCAATAGCACAGACTACCGATGATGACATCATTACCCTACCCGATGGACTGACACCAGAGACGTGGTATGGCTCAGGGCTTTACTGGTACTACGACAACATGTGGACAGCCCTCGAAATAGACGGTAACGAGGAATTCAGTTTCCAAGTGGCTTTCGACGGAAACGATGTGTATGTAGCCGGGCTCAATGTCTTTTATCCAGAGTTCTGGGCAAAAGGTACGATAACGGGAAATACCATTGTGTTCAAGTCTGGACAAGTTGTTGGCAAGGACACTAACTCCGCAGGAGAAGAACGCACATTCTATCTCACTGGCAGTGAGTCAGCACCTCCATTCGGAGTAGATAAAGACATCATCTTTACCTACGATGCCGAAGCAGGAAAGATGACAGCCAATTCAGCAGCCGACGTATCGCTCGTGCCAGACTTCTCGGGCAATCTCTACTACTACCTCGCGCCCTTCTCTTTGCAGAAAGAAACCATTCTGCCACTAAGCGAAGTAACACCCCCTGCAGGTATGCAGACTGAAGAATACAAATTCGAAGGCAAAAGCCTCGCATTCTCAACAAACGACGTCGTCGTGGGAGACACGCCCTTTACAGCAACTGTACAGGTGGGGTTCGATGGCAATGACGTTTATGTGCAAGGACTAAACAAGGACTATGCTCCAGAAGTATGGGTGAAGGGTACGCGCGAAGGCAACACGATAACCTTCAAGCAGCCTCAACTTTTCGGCTCTTACTGGGTTGGTGATACAGAGAATATCATGTACTTCATGGGCATAGACCCGACGACTAACGATATGTGCGACCTCACGATGACCTACGACGAGGCTACTGGAACGATGACTGGCGACTGCTGGCTGAGCGTAAACGCTTTCAGAGGATTCTTCAGCTATTATCAGGTATTCGACCAAATGGTACTGACAAAAGAAGCCAACGGAATTAGCAACCAAGTGGCTGACGACACCAACAACGCTGACTACTTCGACATTGCAGGGCGTCGCACACAGCCAACGGCAAAGGGACTGATTATACAACACTCGAAAAGCAACGGAAAAGCAATAAAACGCACGAAATAACTATAAAAAAATTGCTTCAGACTATCCTACCGATTGTCTGAAGCATAACAAATGTTTAGTAACAGGGAGAGGCTATTTCCCTGTTACTATTTTCTTTATATCGCTCAATTTGTTGAGTGCCTCCATAGGCGTAAGGTTGTTGATATCAAGCCCTGCTATCTCATCACGGATTTGACAAAGCACAGGGTCATCGAGCTGGAAGAACGAGAGCTGAACCCCCTCGCCTGTTCCCTCGAGAGGTACTGGCACACGATTAGACTTGCCGCTGCTGTCGGCTGACTTACCACTACCCTGCTCTAAATGCTTAAGAACAGCCTTCGCACGTTTGACAATACTCTTTGGCATACCCGCAATTTCGGCTACATGAATACCAAAGGAATGTTCTGAACCCCCTTCAACAAGCTTGCGCAAGAAGATTATCCTACCATCAATCTCACGAACACTGACGTTGTAGTTCTTTATACGCTTGAACGAACGCTCCATCTCGTTGAGCTCATGATAGTGAGTGGCGAAGAGTGTGCGCGGATGAGCAGTGCCATGGTCATGGAGATACTCTACTATTGCCCATGCAATGGATATGCCATCATAAGTAGATGTGCCGCGTCCAAGCTCGTCGAAAAGAACCAGAGAACGTTCCGACACATTGTTTAGAATATCAGAAGCCTCAGTCATCTCAACCATGAAAGTAGACTCACCAAGTGAAATGTTATCCGAAGCCCCGACACGAGTGAATATCTTATCAACCAACCCTATCTTTGCCGACTCGGCAGGAACAAACGAGCCAATCTGTGCCATCAGCGTGATGAGAGCCGTCTGTCGCAACAATGCCGACTTACCAGCCATATTCGGACCAGTAATAATCATTATCTGCTGTCGGCGGGTATCGAGTAATATATCGTTGGGAACATAAGACTCTCCTACGGGCATCTGTCGTTCGATAACAGGATGACGCCCCTGACGAATGTCGAGAGTCAGCGATTCATCAACGACTGGACGAATATACTTATACTCGGCGGCTGCGTATGCAAAGCCAAGCAACACATCAATCTGCGCTACTACTGATGCATCAGTCTGCACTGCGGCTACAAACGGCTGCAAGGCAATGAGTAAATCGCTGAATATACGCGCCTCAAGGGCAAGGATTTTCTCCTCCGCACCAAGTATCTTTTCCTCGTATTGCTTCAGTTCTTCAGTGATATAACGTTCGGCTTGAGCGAGTGTTTGCTTCCTTATCCAAGTGTCGGGCACATGGTCTTTATAAGTATTGCGCACTTCGAGATAATAACCGAAAACGTTGTTGTAGCCTATTTTCAACGATTGAATACCTGTTTGCTCTATTTCGCGTTGCTGAATTTGCAAGAGATAGTCCTTCCCACTAAACGCAATGCGCCGCAACTCATCGAGTTCGGTATTCACACCACTGCGAATAACGCCTCCTTTGGCTGTCGTCTGCGGTGGTGCTGGCTCTATTTCGCGTTCTATCCGGCTCGTAATGTCACGACAAGCGTCAAGACGGGCAGCCATCGCGCTAAGCTGAGAATTGTCGCTCCGACTGCAAACATCCTTAATCAGAGCCACTGACTGCATGGCAATCTTCAACGCTACCACATCGCGAGGAGTAGCACGCATGGTACTTATACGCGAAACTATACGCTCCAAATCACCTACTTGCTGGAGTTGCTCGCCCAATGCTTGTCGTTCGTCTGGACTGCGGAAGAAGTTTTCCACCACCGACAAACGCTCTTCTATAGCCTTTACATCTTTTAGAGGGAACACTATCCATCGCTTCAGCAGTCGGGCACCCATAGGAGTAGTCGTCTTGTCGATGACATCGAGAAGCGATGTGCCGCCTTCATGCATTGGATGGAGCAATTCGAGCGAACGGATAGTAAAGGTGTCGAGACGCACAAAATTATCACCTTCGATGCGAGAGAGCGATGTTACATGCCCTAACTGAGTGTGCTGCGTCAGTTCGAGATACTGCATAATAGCTCCGCAAGCTGCAATGCCGCACTCCATCTTGCCCACACCGAAACCCTTGAGAGAATGGGTTTGGAAATGATTAATCAGCTTTTCACAGGCTGTCTGATAGTTAAACGCCCACTCATCGAGTTCAAACGTACAATGTTTTGCAGAGAAGTAACGTTCAAAATCGGCTTTCTTGCTGCGCTCATAAAGGATTTCCTTAGGCTGAAAGTTAGTAAGCAACTTGTCGATATACTGAAAAGAGCCCTCGCCAACGAGAAATTCTCCAGTGGAAATATCAAGCAAAGAAAGTCCGCACATACCCTTTCCGAAATGAATAGCCGCAAGGAAATTATTCTCCTTATTCTCAAGCACATTGTCGCTCATAGCCACTCCAGGAGTAACCAGTTCGGTAATGCCTCGTTTGACGAGTTTCTTTGTAAGTTTAGGGTCTTCGAGTTGGTCGCATATGGCAACTCTTCTTCCTGCGCGGATAAGCTTTGGCAGATAGGTATCGAGTGCATGATAAGGGAATCCTGCCATCTGTATGGCATCGCTCTTAATGGTCTTGCTGCGTTGGGTTAGAGTGATACCGAGAATTTTTGCTGCCTCAACGGCATCTGCATCGTAGGTTTCATAGAAATCACCACAACGAAACAACAGCAAAGCATCGGGGTGCTTACCTTTCAAATCGTAGAATTGCTTCATCATTGGGGTAACCCCCGCATCATTCTTTGCCATTTATCTGATTTCTTTATTTTGCAGATTGCAAAGGTACGATTTAGGAAACAAAAAAGCAAAAATTATTGTTTTTTCGGAAATTGTAGTCAACTGAAATCGCTTAACCACGACGTTTATGAAGCATTTGGCTGTTATCTTCCATCATGGACTATAAAAAAGTGTTGTCTTTTCGTTGTGCAAATAATTATTTGACATATATATTGTTATTCATTGTTTACATATTTCGACAACAGACATCTTATCTATTACAGTGTTGCTGATAGTCGAGTATTTTTTTCTTTGCTTGATAAATTATTTTAGGATTTTATTTACTTTTGCAAATATGAATCTCTATAGCACAATTGAATCTGACTATTTCAAGCGCATTGCCACCCGCATAGTGCTTGTTCTTATTACCGTCGCAGCCATTGCCATTGCCCTTCCGCATGGCGGGAAAGCAGGACGCAACTACGATGTTGGCAAACCTTGGATGTATGGTACACTCATAGCGAAGTTTGACTTCCCTGTTTACCTCTCCGAAACGACATTGCAACATCGGCGCGACAGTCTGGAAAAGGTATTCCAACCATATTACCTAATTGATGAAACGGTAAGCGACAAAGCCATTTCATCATTCGTAGCCGCCCTTGACAAACACGCCTCAGCAAACTTGTTGGCAATGAAACCCTACATTGTCTATCGCCTACAACAAATGTATCAGACAGGTATCATCGAACAGACCGACTACTCTAAACTATCGCAAGATACCACTGCGACAATACGCCTCGTAAATGGCAAGGAGGCAACGAGCGTAAAAATAAAAGATATATGGTCAACTATGACCGCCTATGAGCAACTTTTCCTTGACGAGCGAATGGCTGCAGAGCGAGAAACGCTAAAGAAACTGAACTTGAACGACTATCTGCGACCAAACGTTATCTACGACAAAGAACGCAGCGAAACTGAGAAAGAGGAACTCATAGCAAACATGCCCAAGTCTGATGGTATGGTATTGAGTGGGCAGAAGATTATCGACCGTGGCGAAATGGTCACTGAACGCATTTACAGAGAAATCAATTCGCTCGAGAAAGAAGAGAGTCGCCGCCAAGAAGGAACAAACGAAACAGCGGTGTCAATAATCGCACAGATATTTATAGTAGCACTTATAGTAGTGCTTTTTACTGTATATCTAATTCTTTTCCGTGTAGATTACTTCCAGAAGCCACGTTCTATACTGATGGTATTTGCCCTCATAGCACTCTTCCCCATACTCGTATCGCTGATGATACGCCACGTTATACTGTCGGTATATATACTTCCTTTTGCGATGGTACCAATCTTTGTAAGAGTGTTTCTCGACTCTCGCACTGCCTTTATGGCTCATGCGGCAACTACATTGCTCTGTGCCGTAGGTATGACTTATCAGTATGAGTTTATCTTTGTGCAACTCGTAGCTGGTTTAGTAGCAGTATTTTCATTGCGAGAATTGTCTCGCAGGGGTCAATTATTCAAGACCGCGCTGTTTGTCATGCTCACATCCCTTACAACATACTATGCCCTTCAACTTCTACAAGACCCCTCATCGCTGCCAAACGACCGCATATATATTCACATTATTATAAGTGGTATTCTCTTGTTGTTGGCATATCCACTCATGCTTGTAGTGGAAAAAACGTTCGGGTTTGTGTCATCTGTAACGCTTTTCGAGCTCTCCGACACCAACAAAGATTTGCTTCGCCAGTTGTCGGAGGTGGCTCCTGGTACTTTCCAACACTCTATTATGGTCAGCAATCTTGCTTCTGCCATTGCCAACCGCATAGGGGCAAATGGTTTGCTGGTACGTGTCGGCGCTTTGTATCACGATATCGGGAAGATAGAAAATCCTGTTTTCTTCACTGAAAATCAGGCTGCTCGCAATCCTCACGATGCTTTGACCGAACTCGAGAGTGCTCAGATTATCATCGGCCATGTTAGCGACGGACTGCGATTAGCAGAAAATTTCCATCTGCCTAAAATTATTACCGACTTCATCTCCACGCATCATGGGCAGGGCATGGCAAAGTATTTCTACATAAAATATAAGAACGAACATCCCGATGAGGATATCGACGAAAATCTCTTTACCTATCCTGGACCTAATCCGTTCACTCTCGAGCAAGCCATTTTGATGATGGCAGACTCTGTTGAAGCGGCATCGCGTTCTTTGAAGGAATACACTGAGGAAACTATCAGCGAACTAGTCAATCGCATTGTCGATGAACAAGTTCAGTCGGGTTCATTTGTTTCCTGTCCGATTACATTCCACGACATTGCCATTGCCAAGCAGGTAATGATTGAACGATTGAAAACTATCTACCACACACGCATTAGTTATCCATCGCTTGTTCATTCGATACAATAAGAGATGCTATATACGAGAGAGCGGGTAAGTCTTTTCAAACTAACCCGCTCTTAATATTACCAACTTAAAATGCTATAGCTTCTATGCCATTTTGCTGATGTGCTGCGACAGTTTCGACTTGATATTGGCAGCTTTATTCTTATGAATAATGTTTTTATTTGCCAACTTGTCGAGCATTTCCTGCACCATTGGATACATTTTTTCTGCTTCTGCCCTTTCACTCAAGGCACGCAGTTTGCGCACAGCATTACGCATTGTCTTTGCGTAGTATTTGTTATGAAGCGTTCTTGTCTTTGTCTGACGAATACGCTTAATTGCAGATTTGTGATTTGCCATCGTTTTATTATATCTTCTTTTCGTTTTCTTTGTAGTCCCTAGGAGAGTCGAACTCCTCTTTAGAGAATGAAAATCTCTCGT
>CAMOVK010000040.1 GCA_946627325.1 uncultured Prevotella sp.
GCTTTTTAGAGTGTTAGATTTTTCAGTACTTCGGTTGCTTGTGCTACGCTTTTTATGTCGAAGATGTTCATAAATCGGCGATTGTTTGTTTCGCGAAGGCTGCATCTTGTTATGTTTGTTGAGGCGAAATTTATTATCTGGTCGAATGTTTCGCTTTGATAATATGGGCTTTCTGTGTTGCTTACGAATTGCATTTGCATGCGCCCTTGTTTTAGAATTATCTTCTCGCAGCCGAGCGATTTGCCCAGTCTGCGCAGTCGAACCACTTCGAGTAGTTCTTCTCCCTGTCGTGGTATCTTTCCGAATCGGTCTTCTAATCGGTTTCGATAGTCTTTGAGTTGCTCGTCGGTTTCTATGCCGTCGAGTTCTCGATAGAGCAACATTCTTTCTGAAGACGTTGGTACGTATGTGTCGGGGAAATACATTTCGAGGTCGCTTTCCACTGCGCAATCATCGACGAAGTCTGCTGCTCCCAGTCCTGTCGGTATGGTTGTAGGAGTAATAGTGTTGTTGTCTTGTTTTTCTGTTGTTTCTTCGCCTTTTGTTTGTTGTGGTTTTTGCGTGTTTTCGTTTCGCAGTTCCACCATTGCTTGTTTGATGATTTTCAGATATGTTTCGTATCCCAAGTCTTCCATAAATCCGCTTTGTTCTGCTCCGAGCAGGTTTCCTGCACCTCTTATGTCGAGGTCTTGCATGGCGAGATTGAATCCGCTTCCCAGTTCTGAGAATGTTTCCAGTGCTTCTAATCGTCGTCTAGCGTCTGCTGGTAGTAGTGATTTTGGTGGTGAAAGTAGGTAGCAGAATGCTTTTCGATTGCTTCTTCCCACTCTGCCTCTCATTTGGTGTAGGTCGGAGAGTCCAAACTTATGTGCGTCGTTTATGATTATTGTGTTGGCATTTGGTATGTCGATACCGTTTTCAACTATTGTCGTTGATAGCAGTACGTCGTAGTCGTAGTTTATGAATCCCATTATGATGCGTTCCAGTTCGTCGGGTTTCATTTGTCCGTGTCCGATGGCTACGCGGCAGTCTGGTATGTGTTTGAGAATGTTGCGTCGTATTTCTTCGAGGTTTGATATTCTGCTGTTGACAAAGAATACTTGTCCGTTTCGGCTCATTTCGAAGTTTATAGCTTCTCTTATGGTATCTCCTTCGTATGATGTGAGTATTGTTTCGATGGGGTATCTGTTTGGTGGTGGTGTTCGAATGATGCTCATGTCTCGTGCTCCCATCAGCGAGAATTGCAGTGTTCGTGGTATTGGTGTTGCCGACATAGTAAGTGTATCTACGTCGGTTTTCATTTTTCGCAGCCGTTCTTTTACTGTCACTCCGAATTTTTGTTCCTCGTCGATGATGAGTAGTCCGAGGTCTTTCCATTCTACTTGTTTGCCTATCAGCTTGTGAGTGCCTATCAGTATGTCTATTTTTCCTTGTTTCAGGTTGTCGAGTATTTCTCGTGTTTTCTTTGCCGTTCGTGCTCTTGATAGATATTCTACGTTGACTGGTAAGTTTTCGAGTCGGTCTTTGAATGTTTGATAGTGTTGGAATGCCAGTACTGTTGTAGGCACCATGACTGCTACTTGTTTCGAGTCGCAGGCTGCTTTGAATGCAGCCCTTACTGCTACTTCTGTTTTTCCAAATCCTACGTCGCCACATACCAGTCTGTCCATTGGACTGTTTCGTTCCATGTCGGCTTTCACTTCGGCAGTTGCTTTGAGCTGGTCGGGTGTGTCTTCGTATAGGAAACTTGCTTCGAGTTCGTGTTGCAGGAAAGAGTCTTTTGAGAAAGCGAATCCCTTTGATTGCTGTCGTGCTGCGTAGAGTCGTATGAGGTCGCGTGCGATGTCCTTGATGCGCTTTTTAGTGCGCTCTTTCATTCGTTCCCATGCGCCAGTTCCGAGAGTTGACAGGCGTGGTTCTTTGCCATCGTTTCCGCTGCGGTATTTTGATATTTTGTATAGTGAATGGATTGACACATCTACTATATCACCCCGTTGGTAGATGATGCGTATCATCTCTTGGTATGCTTGTTCGTCTTGTGTGGATGAGTTAGTTGATGCTTTTTTCTCTCCTGTTTCTTTGTTTAGTGGTTTTGTATTGTTGTTTAGTGGCACTCGCACGAGTCCTCCAAATTTTCCTACTCCATAATCTACATGTACGAGATAGTCGCCTGGTTCCATTTCTTGCAGTTCTTTCATGGTCAGTGCTATCTTGCCGTTTCGTGCTTTTTCTGATTGCAGATTGAACTTGTGGAAGCGGTCGAACACCTGATGGTCGGTGTAGAAACATATTTTTAGTTCGTTGTCGGTATATCCTTCGTGAATGGTAAAGGGTGTCGATACGATTTTTATTTGTTCTTCTTCGTTGGTGTCTTCTCCTCGTATGAGTTCTTCGAGTCGTTTGATTTGCTTTTGGCTATCTGCCATTATGCAAAGTTGGAATCCTTGTTCCCGATAGTTGTTGATTGTTGTTCGGAGTAGGTCGAGATTTTTATGGAACAGTGGTTGTGGTGTTATGTCGAAGTGTATGGTTGCTTGTGGTGTTCCTATTGGTTTGTTGCCGAAATCTATTCTTTTGTATTTCGTTATTATTTTGCTGAATTGTTCGCCATTGAGCAGTTGGCTGTCTCGCTGCATTTCGCGTTCTATGGCAGCCTGTTCTATCTCTGTTGCGTTTTCCAGTCGTTCGGTCAGTGCTTGTTTTGAGAATCCTTCGTCGTAGATTCTGCCAATAGTTTCTCTCACATATACTATGTCGTGTGCGGCGATGATGGTTTTTTCTGGCAGGAAGTCGGTGAATGGTATTTTCTCGTTTGTTGTCAGCGGCATTTCTGGCACTATCTCTGCGTGCTTCAGTCGTTCTCTCGAGAGTTGGTCTTCCACTTCGAATGTTCGCAGAGTTTCTATCTCGTCGCCGAAGAAATCAATGCGGAAGGGTAGTTCGCTGCTGTAGCTATATACGTCGATTATGCTTCCTCGCGATGCGAACTGTCCTGGTTCGTAAACGTAATCGACTTCTTCAAATCCGTTTTCGCGTAACTTTCGGCATAGGTTGGTTATTTCTATGTTTTGTCCGACTTCTATGCTTATTGTCAGGTCGTTGTATGTTGTTTTCGATACCACTAGTTCCGAAATTGCTTCGGGGTATGTCACTACGCAGGGATAGTTTGGTGTTTTGTCGTCTTGTTGTAGTGTCGACAGTGTTGATAGCACTTCTGTTCGCAGTATTTCGTTTGCTGCGTCGCGCTGTCCGTATTTCACAGAGCGTCTGTAGGATGAAGGGAAGAAGAGTATGCTTTTATCTGTTTGGGCGGTGGCTTGTCGCAAGTCGTTGTAGAAGTAGCCAGCTTGGTCGGCATCGTCGAGAATGAATAGTATTGGTCGTTTCTGCGTTTTTGTCATGGCAGCAAACACCATTGCTGCCGACGAGGCTTTCAGCCCTTCGAGAAACAACGACTTTATGCTCCTGTCGGAGAGCGTTTGTCGGATAGCTTTTACTTGTGGTAGCGAGGCGTAGAGTGCCGTTATGTCGGATGCGGTCATGTAGTTTTGACGGCTATTTCTTCTTTGGATACTTTCGGAACCATCCGTCCCATCGCAGTCGCATCACTCCAAAGAATGCCTCTCCAAAGATTCCTCCGCTCATTTTGCTCACTCCTTCGCGGCGGTTGACAAAAATCACTGGCACCTCTTTTATGCGGTAGCCTATCTTGTAGGCTGTGTATTTCATTTCTATCTGGAACGCATAGCCTTTGAATCGGATTTTGTCGAGTTCGATAGTGTCGAGTACGTTGCGTCGATAGCACTTGAATCCTGCCGTAGTGTCGTGAACCTTAAATCCTGTGATTAGGCGAACGTATTTCGAGGCGAAATAGCTCATCAGCACTCTTCCTATGGGCCAGTTGACCACGTTCACTCCACTCACATATCGCGAGCCTATTGCCAGGTCGTATCCCTCGTCGTGGCAGGCGCTGTAGAGTCGTGGCAGGTCGTTGGGGTCGTGGCTGAAGTCGGCATCCATCTCAAAGATGTAGTCGTAGTGGCGCTCCAATGCCCAGCGGAAACCTGCTATGTAAGCAGTGCCAAGTCCGAGTTTGCCGCTACGCTCTAAGATGAACAGGCGGTCGGAAAATTCAGTGTTGATTAGTCGATGGACAATCGTTGCTGTGCCGTCTGGACTGCCGTCGTCGATGACAAGAATGTGGAAACACTTGTCGAGAGCGAATATCGCACGAATGATTTTTTCGATATTCTCCTTCTCGTTGTAGGTAGGGATGATTACTATGCTGTCGCTATTGTTCATGTGTAGAACAGGTATTGATATTCAAGTAGTTACGCCTCCGATTTGGAAAGCTATCCTTTTCGGCTCGGAAAGTATGCCTTTCCGACTCGGAAATGATGTCTTTCCAACGCGAAAAGCAATGCTTTCCAATTTGTATGTTTTAATTAAGTACACCCGTTGGGAATCGAACCCAAACCGGCGGAACCGGAATCCGCAATTCTATCCATTAAACTACGGGTGCTTGTCAGTATATTTCGGCGCAAAATTAGTTATTTCTCACTTATTATTGCAACTCAAACTTGAAAATTTCGTTCATCTTCCTTATGGCTGGTTCGGTTTCTATGAGTTTCTCCATCATCTCGTATTGCGTAAGGACTTTGTGATGATGTTCGGCTTCGTTGAGCGTTAGCGAGAACTGAATGTTGCCATTGTGGAGTTGCTTTGCCATAGACGCTCTAATCCTACCCTTTATTTCTTGCACTTCTGCGAGCAGCATCTTGTTGTTTACAATCAGCTGTATGTTAGGATAGTCGCTTATCTGTGGCACTACGTTTTGCAGTCGTGCCGCCATTCCTGCCATTTGCTGTGGCATTCGCTTGCACATGATAAGCCATTCGCGCTCCAGGTCGCTCTGGGTGAACTCTTGTGTGTCTTTTTCGGTTTCTTCAATTACCTCTTGCTGATAATTGGGTTTCTCTGCATTTACAAGCGACTCGAAATTGGTCAGCAGACTGCTGAGTTTCACTTTCTTTGTTGCTGCCGCTGCTGAGCGAGGGGCAGCTTTCAGTGTTGACTGACTGGTCTGCCCAACCGTAGCCACCTGCTCTGCTACTTTAGGTTGGGTGCCTGTCGTCATTCTTTGGAACAGGGATTTCAATCTTCTGGGGCGACGCCCCGCTGCGGGCTCATCGTCTTGAGTGACTTGAGCGACTTCTATCAGCGTCAGCTCTACGAGTAGTCGCTTGTTGGTTGCTTGTCTGTACTCAATGTCGCAGTCGTTGAGCAAACGCAAAGCAGCATAAAGAAACTTATCGGTGCATCGCTTGGCTTGTTCCTGGAACTTAGCGGTTTGTTGTTGACTGACTTCGAGTAGGGGCAAAGTCTGCTCGTTGCGTGCCATCATCACTCGTCTGACGTGCGACGCCAGACCATTGATGAGGTGTCTGCCGTCGAACCCGCGATTTATGATATCGTTGAGCAAGAGCATGATGTCGCTAACCTTATTGTCGAGAGCGAGGTCGATTATGCGGAAATAGTTGTCGCTGTCGAGTACGTTGAGGTCTTCGATGACCTTGTCGTAGGTCACGTTGCCTTGACAGAAACTCACCGTCTGGTCGAATACCGACAGGGCATCGCGCATGCCGCCATCAGCTTTCTCGGCTATAACGCTGAGAGCCTCCTCCTCGTAAGTGACACCCTCCTTCTCGGCAACCATCTTCAAGTGGTTGATAATGTTCTGGGTTGTCATCCGTTCGAAATCGTAGATTTGGCAACGCGAGATGATTGTGGGCAGAATCTGATGTTTCTCGGTAGTGGCGAGAATGAATACCACATGTGCGGGTGGCTCTTCGAGAGTCTTCAGAAAAGCGTTGAACGCCTGCTTTGAGAGCATATGAACCTCGTCGATGATAAACACCTTGTACTTGCCTAACTGCGGCGGGATGCGCGTTTGCTCCATAAGAGCCTTCATGGCATCAACACCATTGTTCGAAGCTGCGTCGAGTTCGAATATGTTGAGCGACCGCTGCTCGTTGAAAGAACGGCAACTCTCACATTCGTTGCAGGCTTCGCCATCGACAGTGGGATTCATGCAGTTGATGGCTTTGGCGAAGATACGAGCACAAGTGGTCTTACCTACACCCCTCGGACCACAGAACAGATAAGCGTGGGCAAGCTTACCCGACTTTACGGTGTTGCGCAAAGTAGTGGTAAGAGCCTCCTGACCGACGACTGTGTCGAACGACATCGGCCTATACTTTCGTGCTGATACGATATAATCCATTGTAGTTTTATTATAATTTTCGCTGCGAAATTACGAAAAAAATACCGCGTAAAGAATAAAGTTGTTGAAAAATAAGTATCTTTGCAAAAACTAAACCATTACAACTATGTACGACAACGAACGAGGGCTTTACGTCGCCCACTGCGACAATGGCAATTTATCGATAGTAGGAAAGATGGCAAACCGACACGGACTGATAGCCGGAGCAACAGGAACAGGTAAGACCGTAACGCTGCAAGTAATGGCTGAAACATTCTCTCAGGCTGGTGTGCCATGCTTCATGGCTGACATGAAAGGCGACCTGTCGGGCATCTCTCAGGCAGGAAAAATCAACGGGTTTATAGAGAAAAGAATGCCAGAATTTGGCATCGAAAACCCTGAATTTCAGCCCTGTCCAGTGCGCTTCTTCGACGTTTATGGAGAACAAGGACACCCAATGCGTGCCACTGTCAGCCAGATGGGACCTCAACTGCTCTCGCGACTGCTCGGATTAAACGAGACGCAGGATGGAGTACTGAATATAGTATTCCGCATAGCCGACGAGCGAGGACTGCTCATTCTCGACCTAAAAGACCTGCGCTCAATGCTCGACTACGTCTCAAAGAACGCAAAACAATATCAATCGACCTACGGAAACATTTCGTCGGCATCGGTGGGAGCCATACAGAGGGCATTGCTGCAACTCGAAAACCAAGGCGCCGATAAATTCTTCGGCGAACCTTCGTTCGACATCTTTGACCTGATGCAAACTGAAGGAGGCAAGGGAGTGATGAATGTATTGGCAGCAGACAAACTGATGATGCAGCCCAAACTCTATTCGACATTCCTCCTATGGCTGTTGTCCGAACTCTATTCGACTCTTCCTGAAGTGGGCGATTTGCCATTGCCAAAACTGGTGTTCTTCTTCGATGAGGCGCACATGCTCTTCGACGGCACATCGAAAGCACTGCTCGACAAGATAGAACAAGTAATCCGTCTCATTCGCTCGAAAGGTGTAGGAATTTATTTCATCACACAGAGTCCTACCGATATACCTGAAAACATACTCGGACAGTTGGGTAATCGCGTTCAACACGCGCTCAGAGCATATACTCCAAAAGACCAGAAAGCAGTGAAAACAGCAGCCGACACGTTCCGGGCAAACCCGTCATTCAAAACCGACGAAGCAATAATGAACCTCGAAACAGGAGAGGCTCTCGTCAGTTTCCTCGACGAAAAAGGAGCACCGAGCATAGTAGAGCGAGCAAAGATACTATTCCCACTATCACAAATAGGTGCTATCGACGACAACCAGCGCAGCGAGATAATCCGACAAAGTAGAATCTTCGGAAAGTACGACAAAATGGATGACCGCGAAAGCGCATACGAGATGCTCATGCGCGAAGAAGAAGCAGCACTGCAAGCCGAACAAAATGAAAATAACAACGAAGGAAAAAACAATCATCCCACAACACAAACCAACGAGAAAACTACGGCAAAAAAGAAGTCAGGATTCTTCGGAAAAGTAATAAAAGCAGTATTCACAGCCATAACATCAACCTTCGCCGCACTGCTCGGCACATATGTGAGCAACGCGGTGCAGGGAAAGAAAACAAAGACGCGCACATCAACCACAGGAAGAGTAGTAAAAAATGCTACCAGCGCAGCAACAAGAACCATAACAAAAGAATTAACACGCGACATTCTCGGAAACCTGACCAAATAAGCCGATTCGTCAGAACTTAACCTCAAACTTAACCTCAACCTTAAACCCCTTTTCACAATGTCACTCAACAAAGAACACAATTTCAAAACCTACTACTCCATTAAGGAAGTGGCAGAGATAATCGGAGTAAATGAAAGCCTGCTTCGCTACTGGGAAAAAGAGTTTACACAACTCAAACCAAAGACCGGAGCAAACCGCGTCAGACAGTACACCGAAAAGGATATCGATCAGATCAAGATTATCTACAACCTCGTCAAGGTGCGCGGATTTAAGATTGCAGCAGCGAAAAAAATGCTCATAGCAAACCGTCAAGGAGTGGAGAAGAGCGCAGAAGTGCTCGAAAAACTAATCGAAGTACGCGACAATCTTCAAACCCTTAAAGACCAACTCAATCAAATATCTTAATTTCTACAATGCAAAAATTTGCCGACTACATCCAGCAAATCGAGATTGACTCCCTCTGGTCGGGGCGCCGCCACGTCACATGGAACCTAAACCGACAAGTAAACATACTTAGCGGAGTCAACGGCGAGGGGAAAAGCACCATCATAAACAAGGTCGTTAAAGGACTGGCGCAAGGCGGAGAATTTCCCTCACACATGCTCAAAGGAGTCCGACTGAAAGTACAACCAGCCGATGCACGATGGATACGATACGACATAATACGCTCATTCGACCGACCACTAATCAACCTCGAGGCATTGGCAAAAATGGATTTGAGCCTCGCAACAGAACTCGACTGGCAACTCTTCCAACTCCAACGAAAATATCTCGACTACCAAGTAAACATAGGAAATCGCATCATCGAAGTGCTGCAAAGCGGATCACCCGAAGCAACCGTACAGGCTCAGAAAATAAGCGAACCCAAACGCCGATTTCATGATATTATCGACAACCTGTTCGCCTCGACAGGAAAGAAAATCTTACGCACAGAAAACGAGATACGATTTTCACAAATAGGCGAGACCCTCTTCCCCTACCAACTGTCGAGCGGAGAGAAGCAAATGCTCGCCATCCTGCTAACGGTTCTTGTAGAAGACAATCACCCCTACGTATTGTTCATGGACGAACCAGAGGTAAGCCTGCATATCGAATGGCAGAAACAACTCATCGACCTCATACTCGAACTCAACCCCAACGTGCAGATAATCCTAACAACACATTCGCCCGCAGTAATTATGAACGGATGGATGGATTGCGTGACCGAAGTGGCTGACATAACCGAAGAATAACCATGCCACGACGGCTTACCGACAACCTCTCATCAGCCTACATCGAAGCAGCTAACCGACTGACAACTGTGGACGGCAGGCGTCGCATCGTAGCCTATGTCGAAAGCTACGACGATATCTTCTTTTGGCGCAACGTATTGAGTGCTTACGAAAACGATAAACTATACTTTGAGGTAATGCTACCCTCAAAACAAAAATTGGCACGAGGAAAGAAATCGGCAATGATGGAAGTCATCCGCGGAAGGCTCGGACGAGATATGATAGCATGCGTAGATGCCGACTACGACTACCTGTTGCAAGGACAGACAGAAATGTCGCACGAAATGCTGGACACCCCATACATACTACACACCTACGCCTATGCAATAGAAAATTATCAATGCTATGCACCATCGCTACACGACGTTTGCGTAATGATAGCACTCAACGACCATGTGACATTCGACTTTGTCAGATTTCTGACCGACTATTCACGAATAATATTCCCCCTCTTCGTCTGGAATATCCTATACTACCGACGCGGAGGATACAACGAATTTACCATTGCCGACTTTAACAATGTAGTGACAACAGGGCGATTTCGACCATCCGACGTAGAACACGTACTGAAACGATTAAAGCATAAAGTTCAAGTGAAAATACGCGGACTGATAGAGAAAAACCCCGGCGCAAAGAAATCTTATCTCGACACAAAACAAGACCTGCAACAACTCGGAGTAGTCCCCGAACTGACATATATGTTCATTCAAGGCCATCATCTTTTCGACGCTATAGTAGAACCATTACTCACGAGAATAACCGACACCCTACATCAAGAACGAGAAAATGAAATACGAATGTCGGCAATACACTCAACACAAAAGTCGAACGAACTAAAAGCATACAATAACAGTACCGCAAACGTAGAACTCATGCTACGAAGAAACACAGCCTATAAACAATCTGCACCTTACTTGATGCTGCAGAAAGATATCGAAACGAAAATCCTCCACACCGCCACTACAAGCACACAGCCTAAATCGCCTGAAGGAAATACATAGTTATAGAAATTAAATAGACTATATCTCGCGTCTATATCTTCACAACTGCAACAGAACAAAACAGAGACTTTTGTTATTATAAGAAGGCCCAAGAAGAGGGATAGAAGACAAATAGAAGAAAAAAGGATTATAAAAATGAAGATATGATTGTATTTATCGATACGGAGGTTAATCCGCAGACAAAGAAGGTGGCGGATTACGGAGCAGTCAGGGAGGATGGTGCAGAGTTGCTATATAGATAAGATGGAAGATGTAACAATACAACATAAAGGGAAAGATGTTGGAGGAATTGCCATCAAATTTGTTATGCAGAACTATTCGCAGAACTCAAATAATTACTTTGAAAATATGTTAGGGGAAACTGCAAACATACGTTGTAACAGCATACCTTATTTTCAAGTTTTTATTATTCTTGACAAACTGCCATATTATAACAAA
>CAMOVK010000041.1 GCA_946627325.1 uncultured Prevotella sp.
ACCTACAACCGTGTGCGTTTCAAAGCAGCACAATGGATGCGCCGACACGGATTTCTCAACGATGAGCGACGCACGGGAATGATTCGCTTCACCAATGCTATAAAATCAGCGATAAGCCATCAACAAAACATATTCGAAGGACTCAATATACGATATTTCGGACCATTCGACGGTCATAACGTAAAGGAACTCGTCCGTCTATTGCGGCAGTTGAAAGACATGAAAGGTCCGAAACTACTCCACCTGCATACTGTCAAGGGCAAAGGATACACCCCTGCCGAGCACGAACAAACGATATGGCACGCGCCAGGAAAGTTCGATGCGCAGACAGGTGAACGCATAAAAACCTCTCAAGAAGGCAAACCCCTCAAGTTTCAGGATGTTTTTGGGCACACACTCCTTGAGTTGGCACAACAGAACGAACGTATAGTGGGAATTACCCCTGCCATGCCCACAGGCTGCTCGATGGACATTATGATGCGCGAGATGCCAGAAAGGACCTTCGACGTAGGTATAGCCGAAGGGCATGCCGTTACCTTTAGTGGAGGATTGGCAAAAGAAGGAATGCAACCCTTCTGCAATATATATAGTGCCTTTGCACAACGCGCCTACGACAACATTATCCACGATGTTGCTATCGGACGTTTGCCCGTAGTCATCTGCCTTGACCGGGCAGGACTCGTGGGCGAAGACGGACCGACACACCACGGCGCGTTCGACCTCGCTTTCTTACGACCAATACCGCATCTGACTATCGCATCACCCTACGATGAACACGAACTGCGAAGGTTGATGTTCACTGCACAACTGCCCGAACACGGGGCATTCGTCATCAGATATCCACGAGGCTGTGGCGAACTCATCGACTGGAAGTGCCCGCTGGAGAAAATTCCAATAGGGAAAGGACGAAAAATGGCTGAAGGAACAGACGTGGCTGTACTCACAATTGGACCTATTGGAAAGGAAGTAGAAAAGATAATTAATTCTAACGATGGCACCCTCCCATCAATAGCCCACTTCGATATGCGTTTTCTGAAACCTATCGATGAGGAC
The DNA here is from genome assembly GCA_946627325.1 of uncultured Prevotella sp. Lineage (GTDB taxonomy): Bacteria > Bacteroidota > Bacteroidia > Bacteroidales > Bacteroidaceae > Prevotella. The sequence continues at coordinate 1,054 of CAMOVK010000041.1, forward strand.
ATTTTACGAGAGGTGGCTGATAGATTCAACCATATAGTGACCATAGAAGATGGTGTACGTAATGGCGGATTAGGCTCTGCCGTAGTGGAATGGATGGCAGACCACGGTTTCGCCAAACATATCAAGCGACTCGGACTGCCCGACTCGTTCGTCGAACACGGCACAGTAGGCGAACTGCGAGAAATCGTAGGTCTCGACCAAGAGTCGATTAAAAAGAGCATAAGGGAAATGATTGTGTAACGCTCAATAAAACGAAAAAGTGAAGATTATCATTGCAGGAGCCTACGACATAGGCACACATTTGGCAAAACTATTGTCGAGAAACAATCAAGACATAGTCCTCATCGACGAAGACGAGGAACGACTTGCCTCTATCAGCAACGACTACGACCTGATGACTATCAACGAGTCGCCGTCGAACATACGCACACTGCGCGATGCTGGAGCTCAGAAAGCCGACTTGTTCATTGCTGTCACTCCCGACGAAAACCTCAACATGAACAGCTGTATGATAGCCCATGCACTTGGAGCGAAACGCACAGTGGCACGCATCGACAATCCAGAGTTCGACAGTCAGGAAAACCAAATGTTTTTCCAGCAACTCGGTATCGACTCGCTAATCTATCCCGAGATGCTCGCTGCAAAAAACATAGTCAACGGCATGAAGATGTCGTGGGTTCGTCAACGATGGGACGTTCTCGACGGAGCACTCGTCATGCTGGGAGTGAAACTACACGAGACTTGCCAGATTGTTGGTCGCCCACTGCGAGAAGTGTGTACTCCAGAAGAACCATATCATATTGTTGCCATCAAGCGGCATGGAGAAACGATAATCCCGACAGGTAACGATATCCTGCAACACCTTGACCTCGTCTATTTCATCACGATGAAGAATTTCATACCCTACATTCGCAAAATAGTAGGTAAGGAACACTATGTCGATGTAAAAAACGTGATGATTATGGGTGGTGGAAAGACTGCTGTTAGAGCCGCAAAGATGCTTCCCGAATATATAGAAGCAAAGATTATCGAGACCGACCCACACCGATGCGAATATCTCAACAATGTAATCGACACCAACAGGGTAATGGTCATCAATGGCGACGGACGTGACTTATCACTGCTGACAGAAGAAAGCATTAAGAACACGCAGGCTTTCGTTGCCACAACGGGCAGTACCGAGACCAACATCCTCGCCTGTTTGGCTGCAAAACGACTGGGTGTGCGCAAGACGGTGGCAATGGTTGAGAACCTCGACTATATCAGTATGGCAGAAAGTCTTGATATCGGTACCATCGTCAATAAGAAAGCCCTTGCGGCAAGCCATATCTACCAGATGATGCTCGACGCTGATGTGCAAAACATTCGTTTCCTAATGAACGCCAATGCCGATGTTGTTGAGTTTACAGCTGCACAAGGGTCGAAAGCCACTCGCAAGAAAGTTTACGAACTGAATCTGCCTAAGGGCTCAACGATTGGTGGACTGGTGCGTCACGGGGTGGGACAACTCGTTTCGGGAAACACGCAGATAGAAGCTGGCGACATCGTAGTGGTTTATTGCCACGATGTGAATTTGAAAAAGATTGAAAATTTCTTCCGATAAAAACAACTTATTGCTTTGCTGAACTTCAAGTTAATCTACAAGGTCTTGGGTCAGTTGCTTCTGCTCGAAGCATCGTTTATGACACTCTGTCTGATAATGTCGTTCTATTATCAGCAAGATGATATGCTGGCTTTCGCCATATCAATTGTGCTGACGATAAGCGTTGGTTATGCTTTGAAATTTGCTGGGCGCAATGCCGACAATGCCATGAACAGGCGCGATGCATACCTTATAGTAACATTGGCATGGACTGTATTCAGTCTGTTCGGTATGTTGCCTTATGTCATTGGTGGATATATCAACAATCCGACTGACGCTTTCTTCGAGTCGATGTCGGGCTTCACCACAACAGGGGCAACCATCCTCGACGACGTGGAGGTGTTGCCACATGGCATATTGTTCTGGCGTTCTCTGTCGCAGTGGATAGGTGGACTGGGAATTGTTTTCTTCACGATAGCCATTCTGCCTGGTCTTGTAGGCGGAAACATCAGAGTATTTGCCGCTGAGGCTACTGGTCCTATACGCGCTCGAATGCACCCAAGATTGAGCACTACAGCCAAGTGGATATGGAGCATCTATTTGCTGCTCACCATACTTTGCTTTGCTGCTTTCTGGTTGGGAGGCATGAGCCTGTTCGACAGTATTAACTACTCTATGAGTACGACTGCCACTGGCGGGTTCTCGCCCCACAACGACAGCATCGTACACTTCCATTCTCCAATGGTGGAATATACGAGCATTGTGTTTCAATTCCTCAGCGGAATAAATTTCACGGTGCTTTATCTTACGCTTTTTAAGTTTAAGTTCCGACAGTTGATAACCAACTCCGAACTGCGTTTCTATCTCACACTGGTCGTTTGCAGCACTCTTGCCATAATGTATATGCTTATCACCAGCAACGGCTACGACATCGAGCACGCTTTCCGCAGTTCACTCTTCCAGGTAGTATCATTCATGACTACTACGGGATTATTTAGCGACGATGCGGGCAAGTGGCCTCATCTGACGTGGGTCATACTGGGCATACTTATGTTCAGTGGTGCCTGCGCAGGCAGTACGAGCGGTGGATTTAAGTGCGCTCGTGGCATGATGATTGCTAAAGTGGTGCGCAATGAGTTTCGCCGCATCCTTCATCCGAAAGCCATTCTACCTGTGAAAATCAATGGGCAAAGTATGCCACAGACATCAATAATGACAATGTTGGTATTCTTTGCAGTCTTCCTTTTTGCCTGTCTGATTACAGCCACAATCATGGTAGGATTCGGAATCGACAACACTAATGCCATAACCATCTCGTTGAGTTGTATGAGCAATGTTGGTCCTTCGCTCGGCACACAGATTGGACCAGAAATGTCGTGGAGCGGCTTACCAGCGATAGTCAAGTGGCTCTGTTCGCTTCTGATGCTCATGGGACGTCTGGAGATTTTCAGTGTGATAGTTCTTTTCACTCCCGCGTTTTGGAAAGACAATTAACCCTATAACCAACTATGCAACCATTAACATTCCGTCCGATACTGAAGTCCACCATTTGGGGTGGCGAACGCATCATTCCGTTCAAGCAATTAGATTGTAGTCAGAGCCAAGTTGGCGAGAGTTGGGAACTCTCTGGCATTAGAGGCGACGAGTCGGTCGTGGCATCGGGTGCGTATGAAAGGCTCACTATCAGCGAGGTAATACGCCACGAGAAGGCTAACCTTGTTGGTCGCGAATGTTACGAGCGTTTCGGCGACGAGTTTCCGTTGCTTATAAAGTTTATTGATGCTCGTCAGGACCTATCCATTCAGGTGCATCCCACCGACGAGATTGCTTTGCGTCAGGGCAAACAACGTGGAAAGACTGAGATGTGGTATGTTATGGATAGCGATGCCGATGCTCATTTGCGCAGCGGCTTAAAGTGTAGGATTACAGCCGACGAATATAAGGCGATGGTTGCCGACAACACTATTTGCGATGCCATTTCAGAATATCGGGTGGCTGAGGGCGATTGCTTTTTCCTACCTGCAGGGCGCATCCATTCTATCGGTGCGGGCTGCTTCATCGCAGAAATTCAACAGACGAGCGACGTGACCTATCGCATCTACGACTTCAATCGACGCGACAAAGATGGCAATCTGCGGCAATTACACACCGAAGAGGCTGCCGAGTCAATTGATTTCAACGTAGCCGATGACTACCAGACACATTACGAACGGAGGAAAAACGAGTGCGTAGAACTCGTTAGTTGCGTCTATTTCAAGACTGCCCTGTACGACCTCGACGAGCCGATGACGCTCGATTATAGCGATTTAGACTCGTTTGTAGTGTTGATTCCGCTTGCGGGCAAGGCTGAATGTACTGACAACGAAGGCAATCGATTCACACTTCGCGCTGGAGAAACGACACTCATACCTGCAACAACGAAGACTATACACTTGGAAGGGGAGATTAAATTCTTGGAAACTTTTGTGTAGATTTGCTACAAAAAGAAATTACCGTCACGGCTATCTTGTCGTGACGGTAATTTCTTTTATTATACTTAATTCCTTTAGGCTGTTGCCATTTCTACTACTTTATCTACTGCTGCCGATAGTCCGTCGGCATTCTTTCCTCCAGCTTGGGCAAAGTGTGGCTGTCCGCCTCCGCCTCCCTGAATGAGTCGGGCTGCTTCTCTGACGAGTTGACCAGCGTTGAGTCCGTGCTCTTTCACCATGTCGTCGCTGAGCATTACACTGAGCAATGGCTTGCCTTGAGCCACTGTACCTAAACAACACACCAGACGCTCGGGTATGGATTGTCGTATCTTGAACACGAGGTCTTTGGCTGCAGCAGGGTCAAGGGGCAGTGTTGCCGTCACAATCTTTATACCATTTTCTTCGCGTGCCGTTTCGATAAGTTGAGTCTTGGCGCGTTCTACTGCCTGAGCATGGAATTGTTCGATTTCTTGTTTCATCGACTCGTGTTCGTCGATGTATTTATGTATCATTCCTTGCAAGTCTTTGGCATTGTTGAATAGTGCCTTGATGCCTTTTATCTGGTCTTCGAGGGTGTAAAGAAGTTCTTCACATCTGCTACCTGTAACTGCTTCAATGCGTCGTATTCCTGCTGCTACAGAACTTTCGGAAAGTATCTTGAAGAAACCTATATTACCTGTAGCGTGGGCATGGATACCACCACATAGTTCGCACGATGGTCCGAAGCGTACCACTCGAACAGTGTCGCCGTATTTCTCTCCAAACAATGCGATGGCTCCCATTTCGCGTGCTTCTTTCATTGTAGTGTTGCGATGCTCGTCGAGTGGAATGTTTTGACGTATGAGGTCGTTGACCATTCTCTCTGCTTGGCGCAATTCCTCGTCGGTGACTTTCTGAAAATGCGAGAAGTCAAAGCGCAGTCCGTCGGGGGTAACGAGTGAACCTTTCTGTTCCACATGGTCGCCGAGCACTTGTTTCAGCGCATAGTCGATGAGGTGGGTCGCCGTGTGATTGGCTGCCGATGCGTCGCGTTTGTCGGTATCTACACATGCCATGAAGTCTGCCGATGGGTCTTTTGGCAACTGCTTCACTATGTGTACCGACTGACCGTTTTCGCGTTTCGTGTCGATGATGTCGATGGTTTCGTCTTCGTTGACAAGCACTCCGCTGTCGCCTACTTGTCCTCCCATCTCGCCATAAAATGGTGTGTGGTCGAGAATTAGTTCGTAGAAGACGTTTTTCTTTTGTGTCACTTGACGGTAACGGAGTATTCTACACTCATATTCGGTATAGTCGTAGCCTACGAATTGCTGTTCGCCTTCTGCCAGAATTGTCCAGTCGGAGTTTTCCACTTGTGCGGCATTGCGTGCGCGTTCTTTCTGCTTCTGCATCTCTTTATCGAACTGCTGCTCGTCGACAGTCATTCCGTTCTCGCGGCAGATGAGTTCAGTAAGGTCGAGTGGGAAACCATAGGTGTCGAAGAGTCGGAACGCTTGAGTACCGTCGAGCATTGTCTTGCCTTCCTTCTTCATCGTCTCCATTGCGTCGTTGAGCATTGATATGCCTTTGTCGAGTGTGCGCAGGAAGGAGTCTTCTTCTTCCTTTATCACGCGCGATATGAGTTGCTGCTGCGCTGGCAGTTCGGGATAGGCTTCGCCCATTTCTGCCACGAGAGTTGGCACGAGACGAAAGACGAATGCTTCGCGCTGGTTGAGGAATGTGTAGGCATAGCGTACAGCTCGGCGAAGTATGCGGCGGATGACGTATCCCGCTTTGGCATTGCCTGGCAACTGACCATCGGCTATTGAGAACGCTACGGCTCGGAGGTGGTCGGCAACAACGCGCATGGCTACGTCAACGTCTTCTTTCTCGCCATATTTCATATCTGTCAGACGTTCTATCTCATGTATAAATGGCTGGAACACGTCGGTGTCGTAGTTCGATTGTTTGCCTTGCAGAGCTCTTACGAGACGCTCGAAGCCCATACCTGTATCGATAACGTTCATCGATAACTTCTCAAGCGAGCCGTCGGCCTTGCGGTTAAATTGCATAAACACGAGGTTCCATATCTCGATAACCTGCGGGTCGTCTTTATTGACGAGTTCCCTTCCTGGAGTCTTCGCTTTTTCTTCAGCCGAACGAGAATCAAGATGTATTTCCGAACACGGACCGCATGGACCCGTATCGCCCATCTCCCAGAAATTGTCGTGCTTGTTGCCGTTGATGATATGATCTTCAGGCACATGTTTACGCCATATTGCCGCAGCCTCATCGTCGCGCTCCAAACCTTCGTCGGCACTGCCTTCAAAAACGGTTACATATAGGTCGTGGGGGTTAAGTTTCAACACATCTACGAGGTATTCCCATGCCATGTCGATTGCTCCTTCCTTGAAATAGTCGCCAAACGACCAGTTGCCGAGCATCTCAAACATAGTATGGTGATAGGTGTCGTGACCCACTTCCTCAAGGTCGTTATGTTTTCCACTCACACGCAGACATTTCTGCGTGTCGGCACGACGGCGCGGCTCGGGCTGAACAGTACCCAGAATAACGTCTTTCCACTGGTTCATACCAGCGTTGGTAAACATCAACGTGGGGTCGTCCTTGATGACCATCGGAGCCGAAGGCACTATGGCATGTTGTTTCTCTTCGAAAAATTTCTTAAACGATTCGCGTATTTCGTTTGCTGTCATCATAGTTGTTAAATTACCTCTGTTTATATTATCAATCTGCAAAGTTACTACTAAGTGAGAAAAAAGCAAAAAAGTTTATGCTTTTTCGAGCACATACTCGTCAATTCAAAGCACAACATCGAACACCGTTTCTAACGCACACGAAAACATACATCATTACATACGAATTCCGAAAGCACATCTTTCCGACTCGAAAAGCATATCTTTCCAACGCGAAAAAGCATACTTTCCAACTCGAAAAGACATGCTTTCCAAAACCGCGATATTTAGGGGCGTCGAGAAAAGAGTCTGACTTCACACTGCTGACAAGATGTCATACAAAAAAGAAAGAAAATCGCCACAAAAATGATTTTGGCACGGCATTTGCCACATAACTCAATGACGGCAGACAAAAACAACTGCCGCAAAAACTAACAAACAGAAAATAATAACAAATAAAAACATAATAACAATGGGAAAAATTATTGGAATTGACTTAGGAACGACAAACTCGTGCGTTTCAGTATTTGAAGGCAACGAACCAGTCGTTATCGCTAACAGCGAAGGTAAACGCACCACACCATCGGTAGTGGGATTTGTGAAAGACGGAGAACGAAAGGTAGGAGACCCCGCAAAACGACAGGCGATAACCAACCCTACGAACACCGTGTACTCTATCAAACGATTCATGGGCGAAACCTACGAACAAGCACGAAAAGAAGCAGAACGAGTACCATTCAAAGTGGTTAACGAAGGAGGATTTCCACGAGTGGACATCGATGGCAGAAAATACACCCCACAGGAAATTTCAGCCATGGTACTGCAAAAAATGAAGAAAACAGCAGAAGACTATCTCGGACAAGAAGTGACCGAAGCAGTAATCACAGTACCTGCATACTTCAGCGACTCGCAACGACAAGCAACAAAAGAAGCCGGACAAATAGCAGGACTCGAAGTAAAACGAATAGTAAACGAACCAACCGCAGCAGCACTCGCATACGGAGTTGACAAAGCAAACAAAGACATGAAAATTGCAGTGTTCGACCTCGGAGGCGGAACATTCGATATCTCAATACTCGAATTCGGAGGAGGAGTGTTCGAAGTACTATCAACCAACGGAGACACACACCTCGGTGGCGACGACTTCGACCAAGTAATAATCGACTGGCTCGTAAACGACTTCAAAGCAAACGAAGGCATCGACCTTGCAAAAGACCCAATGGCAATGCAACGACTAAAAGAAGCCGCTGAAAAAGCAAAAATAGAACTCTCAAGCACTACTTCAACCGAAATCAACCTGCCATACATCTCAGCAGAAGGAGGAGTGCCAAAGCACCTCGTAAAAACACTGACACGTTCACAATTCGAACAACTCGCACACGACCTCATACAAGCATGCTTAGTGCCCTGCCAGAACGCCATTCGCGATGCAAAACTACAAACATCCGACATCGATGAAGTTATACTCGTAGGAGGATCAAGCCGAATACCAGCAGTACAAACACTCGTGAAAAACTATTTCGGCAAAGAACCATCAAAAGGAGTAAACCCAGATGAAGTAGTATCAGTAGGAGCAGCAATACAAGGAGCAGTACTAAACCAAGAATTCGGAAAAGACGGAGGCATCGTACTGCTCGACGTAACACCACTGACACTCGGTATTGAAACACTCGGAGGAGTAATGACAAAACTCATCGAAGCAAACACAACAATACCATGCAAGAAGAGCGAAACATTCTCAACAGCAGCCGACAACCAAACAGAAGTGACAATACACGTACTGCAAGGTGAACGACCAATGGCAGCACAGAACAAATCAATCGGACAATTCAACCTCACTGGAATAGCACCAGCAAGAAGAGGAGTACCACAGATTGAAGTCACATTCGACATCGATGCAAACGGAATACTATCAGTATCAGCAAAAGACAAAGCAACAGGCAAAGAACAAGCCATACGCATCGAAGCATCAAGCGGACTGTCAAAAGAAGAAATAGAACGCATGAAAGCAGAAGCAGAACAAAACGCCGAAAACGACAAGAAAGAACGTGAACGCATCGACAAACTAAACCAAGCTGACTCGATGATATTCTCAACAGAAAACTTCCTCAACGAAAACGGCGACAAAATACCTGCCGACCAAAAACCTGCCATCGAAAACGCACTGCAACAACTCAAAGACGCACACAAGGCGGCTGATATCGCAGCAATAGACACAGCAATCAACAACCTTAACCAAGTGATGCAAGCAGCATCAGCGCAAATGTATCAACAAGCAGGAGCACAACCCGGAGCAGGACCCGACATGAACGGAGCAGGCTTCAACGCCGGAGCAGGTGGCTATAACGGACAAACAAACCAACAAGACAACAACCAACAATCCGACAACATCCAAGACGCCGACTTCGAGGAGGTCAAAT
>CAMOVK010000042.1 GCA_946627325.1 uncultured Prevotella sp.
ACGCCAAAACCGATTCCGCCTCCTACATAAACTTGTGCCTGCGCACATAGTGCTGTCATGGCAACAAATAGCGATATAAAAAGCTTTTTCATGTGTTTTTCCCTTTCTTTTTTAGTTCAACATATATTGTATGGTTATCGTTTTTCTGTTTAACTCAAAAATCCTAATAAAGCACCGGCAGCAACAGCAGAGCCTATCACTCCTGCTACGTTGGGACCCATAGCGTGCATCAAAAGGAAGTTGTGACGGTCGTATTCAAGACCGATATTATTCGAAATACGTGCACTCATAGGCACTGCTGATACGCCAGCATTGCCAATAAGTGGATTAATTTTCTTGTCAGAAGACAGGAAAAGGTTCATAAACTTGACGAAGAGTATTCCACTCGTTGAAGCTATGATGAATGCCATTGCACCGAGGAAGAATATCTTTATCGTATTTATGGTAAGGAATTCGCTTGCTTGTGTAGAGCATCCCACTGTCAGTCCGAGTAGTATTACTACTATGTCGTTTAGCGACGAGCCTGCGGTCTTTGCCAGTCGGGTTGTCTTTCCACTTTCTTTAAGCAGATTGCCGAAGAAAAGCATTCCGAGCAGAGGAAGTCCGGAGGGCACGATAAAAGTGGTTAATAGTAGTCCTATAATAGGGAACAATATTCGCTCTGTCTGGCTGACATGGCGTGCTGGATTCATTCGGATGACACGTTCCTTCTTTGTTGTGAGCAATCGCATGAGAGGAGGTTGAATTACTGGCACAAGAGCCATATACGAATAAGCACAAACAGCTATTGCTCCCATAAGATTGGGACAAAGTTTCGACGACAGGAAAATAGCTGTTGGACCATCTGCTCCTCCAATAATGGCTATACCTGCTGCTTGATTTGGCTCGAAGCCAAGCGCGAGAGCAACCATGTAGGCACCGAAAATACCAAACTGGGCTGCTGCACCGATGAGTATTAGTTTTGGATTGCTGATGAGCGTGGAGAAATCGGTCATGGCTCCAATACCGAGAAAGACGAGCGGTGGATACCAGCCTTGACGTACTCCCTGATAGAAGATATTCAATACAGAGTTGTCTTCGTAGAGACCAATCTCAAGACCAGCATCAGCACGAAATGGGATATTTCCAAGCACTATACCGAGTCCAATAGGTACAAGGAGCAGAGGTTCGAAATCTTTCTTTATGGCAAGCCAAATGAAAATGATACCTACTACTATCATTATGAGGTTTCCCATAGTAGCATTGGCGAAGCCAGTGTAGGATAGGAACTCATTAAAATTATTTGCTAAAAACTCTAAAAACCCCATAATTCGATTATTCTATAGTTACAAGTACTTCTCCTTCCATTACTGTGTCGCCTTGCTTGACAACGACGGAGGTTATTGTTCCTGCCACGTCTGCCTCAATGCTGTTTTGCATCTTCATTGCTTCGAGTATTACTACAGTGTCGCCTTGGTTGACTGTATCACCTTCTTTCACAAGGACATCTACGATTGTACCAGGCAATGGCGATACTACTTTCGAGCCAGAACCAACGTTTTTCTTTGGCTGTGGAGCCACTACAGGCTGAGCTGGAGCTACGGCGACTGGTTTAGGTGCTTCAACATGCACAGGTTTGTGAGCGACTGTCTTTCGCATAGGCTTTTTAAGTTCAATTGTGAACGGACGTCCGTTGACACTGACTTTAGCTTCAGAGCCATCAATTTCCTCGATATCTACGGTGTAGTCGCGACCGTTGACTGTATATTTATATGTGTTCATTGCGTATTGGTTTTGTGTGTTTATAAATCTATTGTGGATATGAGTTTACTGGTGCATGAGTTTTCTTTATTCTCTATCTATCAGACATTGCGCCAGTGTTGATTGCTGTGTGTTATTGTGATGATGCCACTTTCTGTATCATGAACATCGTCTTCGTATTGTTTTAATGCCATTGCTATGACTGCCATGTATTCTTCATCTGAAACATCAGCATCGCCAAAGCCGCTCACAAACGTATTTGAAGAGTCTGCCTCACCTTTAACAGATGCTTTTGATTCTTCGGTTTGAGCTTCGGAAGTACGTTCGCGCGACTTCTTGAGATGGAATTTACGACTGGTTTTCGTCTTTCGCCATTCTTCCTTCTTGCGTTTTCTACGCTTCATTATTGCCCCCATTATACTGAAAGCAATATATAGCAGAACGAGACAAGAGAACACTATTCCCATGGCAAGAATTGTTATTCCGAAACCATGTGGGTCATTTCGTTTAAGAAAAGCTATCTTTGTTTCAGTCACCTGCACGTAATTATTCATGGCAGGTGTGACAGCATCGGGCGCTTTGATTACCCATTGCTCTCGTCCATCGTTCTCTCTCGCATACGACGTGTTAGGTTTTAGGACAGGAACCGTTACGGAGTCAATCAAATCGACAGCATTTCCGTCGTAGAGAGCAATCCACAAAGGCTCGTTGGGGTTGGCTTTTGCATCGAGATGGTGCGCACCACGAGCAGGATTACTGTTGAGAAAAAACAAGAGATGTGTTCGAGCAGTGAGCCGGGTGCAATCGTCGTTAGGCAACTGGCTCATCATCTTAATGCGTTCAGGAACAGTGAGCGACTTGTCGAGAACACGACGGTCGGTTGCGATAAACATTCCGCGTACATCGTACGACGAGTATGCAGTATTGACAAGCTCTATCCAAGCGCCTCGCTGTCCGAACTCATTCATGATGCTGGAATCGTTGACCATCAACACTTCGTTTATCTTTATATTCTTTGCACCCTGAGCAAAAGAAGACAAGAAAGCGAACAGTGCGATTCCAACAAGTAATGTTATTCGTTTCATTTAGTATATATTATATAAGATGTGTATGTGTTCTTTGATGTTTTTGTAGCAATATAACTATAGCCCACAGAATAGCAAGACTATTAACTGAGCCGTAAATATTCGCAGGAACATACTTAACGGATATACAGTGGAATAGCTAATCACTGGCGCATTGCGCTGACATAGTCCGTTAGCGTATGCCAAAGCCGGAGGGTCGGTGTAGATTCCGGCTATCATACCCATAATCGAAAAATAATTAAACCTACATTTCAGTCGGGCTATCACACCTATTATGACGATAGGAATGACTGTAATGAGAAAACCTGTATAAACATATTTCAATCCATCACCCACAATAATGGTATCCACGAAACTGCCCCCAGCCTTAATACCTACACTTGCAAGGAAAAGAACCAGTCCTATCTCTCGCAGCATCATGTTGGCACTCGTGGTGGTATAGGTGACAAGATGCACTTTATAGCCATATCTGCCTATCAGAATTGCTATGATGAGCGGACCTCCTGCCAATCCCAATTTGAGAGGTACTGGCATGCCGGGAATAGCAAATGGCAGACTACCGAAAATGATACCTACGATTATCCCGATGAAAATTGTAGCGATGTTAGGATTTTCAAGACGTTTGACGGAGTTGCCCATCATCTCTGCCACTCGGTTGACATTATCCTCAGGACCTACTACCATCAGGCGGTCGCCAACCTGAAAATGGTGATTACGACCAGCAAAAACGTCAATTCCTTGACGAGTGATGCGTGTCACGTTTACTCCATAAAGACTGGCAAAACGCATTTTGGCAAGAGTCTTACCATTCATTGAGGGTTTCGTCACCACAATTCGCTTTGAAACTAGTGGCTGCTGCTCAAGTTCCACGTTCCATTCTGCTTCTATTTCAGGTCCTATGAAAGCCTTTACAGCCTCGCTATTAGCCTCTGGACAAACGATTAGAATCTCGTCGTTGACCTCAAAAACAGTCTTTGCGTTTGGTATTGAAACTTTTCCATCGTGAAGAATACGTGTGCAGACAAAGTCGCGATTGAGGAAATGGTGTATCTGGGCAAGTGTTCTACCACCAAGATACTCGTTGGCAACACGCAGGTGCATGACGTGCGGCTTTGCGGTAGGGTCGTCTGTTTCAGCCTCTTCGAGGCGTTTCTCTTCTTCTTCTATATTTACCCTACATAGATACCTTATCAGAATAGTTGCTCCTATAATACCCAAAACTCCTAAAGGATAGGCACATGCGTATCCAGAAGCTATTTCTGGAATCTTATCGGCAGGGAAAACCGAACCCAAAGCCTCACTTGCTGCACCAAGAGCAGGGGTATTGGTCACTGCACCATACATCGTACCAATCATCATAGGAAGGTTGGCTGGATTCGTAGTGTCGAAAAATAGCCAATAACAACCAAACATTACGAGAATGTTCAATAGTATTACAACTACAGCCAACACATTCATCAATATGCCACCTTTGCTAAATCCCTCAAAAAAACCAGGTCCAACCTGCAGACCTATCATAAAGACAAAAAGTATCAACCCGAAATCTTGTATGAAATTGAGGATGTCGCCGGGAGCAGAAAAACCAAAATGACCTGCCACTATACCAGCAAATAAAACAAAAGTAACTCCAAGAGAGATGCCGCCTATTTTTATCTTGCCAAGATAAACACCTGCTGCTATCACTATTGCATACAACAATGCAATGTGAGCAATCGACTCGGTGGACGTAAAAAGTTCAAGCAACCAATTCATAACAAAGACTAATGTAATAAAAATTACGGCAAATGTATGAAAAATAATTGCTACGCTCACAATTTTTTTGTCATTTATTTCTGAAGAAATAGACATTTATCGCTTTTTTACATTTCACACCTATTTTTTATGCCATTTATTTCTCCAAATCGAATAATTATCATAACTTTGCGCGGATAAATAACTACATAAAACCAACATAAGCTGATACACAAATCAATCAACTTATATAATTAATTTTACACTATGTCAAACAAGAAGGAAAAACTCTTTACCGAGTTTCAGCCGCAGACCACTCAAGAATGGCTCGATAAAATCGAGGTTGACTTGAAAGGTGCCGACTTTCAGAAGAAGCTCGTTTGGAGAACAAATGAAGGCTTTAATGTTCAGCCCTTCTATCGCCGCGAAGACGTTTTGAAACTGAAGACTCCCGACGCGCTGCCAGGAGAATTCCCCTTCGTACGCGGTAATCACAAAAACACAAACGTATGGTATATCCGTCAGGAAATAAAAGCCGACGATGCAAAAGAGGCTAATACAAAAGCCCTTGATGTACTCAACAAAGGTATTGACTCGCTCGGTTTTCACATTCCTGGCGACAAAGTTAGCGCAGACTTTATCGACACTCTACTCGATGGAATATGTTGCGACATCGTTGAAGTGAACTTCAACACATGCAAACGCCACACACTCGAACTGGCAGAAATACTTACAGCATATTTCGAAAAGAAAGGCTACGACAAGGAAAAAATTGTTGGTTCTATCGATTTCGACCCACTGCAAAAGATGGTGATGTATGGAAAAGAAACAACAGAATTGCTTGAAAACGCTCCGAAACTCGTTGAGATTTTCAAGGATTACCCTAACTTCCGCTGCATCACTGTTGACACATTGTCGCTCAACAACGCTGGTGCTTACATCGTACAGGAACTCGGATATGCTCTGGCATGGGGTAACGAGTACCTCTCAATGATGACTGAAGCTGGTGTGGATGCCGACTTGGCAGCAAAGAAAATCAAGTTCAACATGGGTATTTCAGAAAACTATTTCATGGAACTTGCTAAATTCCGCGCTGCACGTATGTTGTGGGCACAAATCGTTAAGCAATACGAGCCAAAGTGCGACTGCGCTTGCAAGATGATTGTCAATGCCACTACTTCGACTTACAACCAAACTGTTTTCGACAGCTATGTAAACCTCCTGCGCACGCAGACCGAAGCAATGAGTGCTGCCCTCGGAGGTATTCACTCAATGGTGGTAGTGCCTTTCGATGCTACTTACGAGACACCAACCGATTTTTCTGAGCGCATCGCTCGCAACCAGCAATTGCTACTGAAAGAAGAATGTCACTTTGGCGAAGTGGTTGACCCAGGTGCAGGTTCTTACTATGTAGAGCAACTAACTGACAGTCTTGCCATTGAGGGATGGAAAATTTTCCTTCGAGTAGAAGAAGAAGGTGGATTCCTCGCAGCTATCAAGGCTGGAACAGTGCAAGACGATATCAATGCTACAAACAATAAACGTCACGACGACGCTGCAAAACGTAAGGAATTCATTCTCGGTACAAACCAGTTCCCTAACTTCACTGAAGTGTCAGAAGGAAAGAAAGGACTCGATAAGTGCTGCCATTCTTGCGACACAGCCGCTCCTTATAAAGCAATCAACAGCACCCGACTGGCTGCCGACTTTGAGGACTTGCGTATTCACACCGAAGGCGCAAAGACTCCTATAGCATTTATGCTCACCATCGGCAATCTCGCCATGCGTCAGGCACGCGCTCAGTTCTCGTGCAACTTCCTCGCTTGTGCCGGCTATAAGGTGATCGACAACCTCGGCTTCAAGACTGTAGAAGAAGGCGTTGATGCTGCATTAAAAGCAAAAGCCGACATCGTAGTGCTTTGTTCGAGCGACGATGAGTATGCTGAATATGCTATACCTGCATTCAAGTACCTCGACGGAAGAGCAATGTTCGTAGTTGCCGGTGCTCCAGCATGTATGGAAGACCTTAAGGCTGCGGGCATCGAAAACTTCGTACATGTGAAGTGCAACGTGCTCGAGACACTCAAAGAATACAATAAGAAATTAGGAATTTAATGTTGTTTAGTTTTATATTTTCAAGTTATGAGAAAGAATTTTAAAGATATAAACATATACGAAGGTATAAAGGCCGTTAATGGTTCAGAATGGCTCAAAGCTAACGACATTAAGGCCCACTGGAAGACACCCGAGCATATCGAGGTGCGCCCTGTATATACAAAAGAAGACCTCGAAGGCATGGAACATCTCGACTTCGTTGCCGGTATTCCTCCTTTCCTGCGCGGTCCTTATTCAATGATGTACCCCTTCCGCCCGTGGACAATCCGTCAGTATGCAGGATTCTCTACTGCTGAAGAGTCGAACGCTTTCTATCGCCGCAACTTGGCGAGTGGACAGAAAGGTCTGTCAGTGGCTTTCGACCTTCCTACACACCGTGGCTACGACCCCGACAATCCTCGCGTAGTAGGCGACGTAGGTAAGGCTGGTGTATCTATCTGCTCACTCGAGAACATGAAGGTCTTGTTTGCAGGTATTCCTCTCAACAAGATGTCGGTTTCGATGACTATGAATGGCGGTGTGCTACCAGTACTCGCATTCTACATCAACGCTGGTCTTGAGCAAGGAGCAAAACTCGAAGAGATGGCTGGAACAATTCAGAACGACATCTTGAAAGAGTTTATGGTGCGTAACACCTATATCTATCCACCAGCATTCTCAATGAAAATCATTGCCGATATCTTCGAATACACATCACAGAACATGCCTAAGTTCAACTCTATCTCTATCTCTGGCTACCACATGCAGGAAGCAGGAGCTACTGCAGACATCGAGTTGGCTTACACTCTGGCAGACGGTATGGACTACCTCCGCACTGGTGTTGACGCAGGCATACCTGTCGATAAGTTCGCTCCACGCTTGTCGTTCTTCTGGGCTATTGGCATGAACCACTTCATGGAAATTGCTAAGATGCGCGCTGGACGTTTGCTGTGGGCAAAGATTGTGAAGAGTTTCGGAGCAAAAGATCCTAAATCGTTGGCTCTTCGTACTCACTCGCAGACATCGGGATGGTCGCTCACAGAGCAGGACCCATTCAACAATGTCGGTCGTACTTGTATCGAAGCTATGGCTGCCGTACTTGGTCACACCCAATCACTGCACACCAACGCACTCGACGAGGCTATCGCATTGCCTACCGACTTCTCTGCACGTATCGCTCGTAACACACAGATTTACATCCAAAACGAGACTAAGGTCTGCAAGGAAATCGACCCATGGGCAGGTTCTTACTATGTAGAGACACTCACTAACGAACTTGTACACAAGGCTTGGGAGCACATCCAGGAAATTGAGAAGCTCGGCGGTATGGCAAAAGCCATCGAAACCGGACTACCTAAGATGCGTATTGAAGAAGCTGCTGCACGCACACAGGCACGTATCGACTCTGGTGTACAAACAATCGTAGGAACAAACAAGTATCGCCTTGAACATGAAGACCCTATCGACATTCTCGAAGTTGACAACACCGCTGTGCGTCTGCAACAAGAAGAAAGCCTCAAGCAACTGCGCGCTAACCGCGACGAAGCAGCCTGCAAAGCAGCACTGGCGGAAATCACAGAGTGTGTACGCGAATTCTCTGAAGGCAAGAAGAGCAAGAACAACCTACTCGACCTTGCTGTCAAGGCTGCAGGACTGCGCTGTACTCTCGGCGAGATAAGCGACGCCTGCGAAGAGATTGTAGGACGATATAAAGCAGTAATTAGAACTATTTCAGGCGTGTATTCATCAGAAAGTAAAAACGACAGCGACTTCGAAAAGGCTTGCGCCCTGACTGAAGAATTCGCTAAGAAAGAAGGTCGTCGTCCACGTATCTTTGTTGCAAAGATGGGACAGGACGGACACGACCGCGGTGCAAAGGTAGTAGCAACAGGATATGCCGATTGCGGTTTCGACGTAGATATGGGACCATTGTTCCAAACTCCAGCCGAAGCAGCACGCGAAGCCGTAGAGAACGACGTACACATCGTTGGTGCATCGTCGCTCGCAGCAGGTCATAAGACACTCATACCACAGCTCATCGAAGAACTGAAGAAGCTCGGACGTGAGGATATCATGGTCATTGCTGGTGGAGTTATCCCTGCACAAGACTACGACTTCCTTTACAAAGCAGGTGTAGCTGCAGTCTTCGGACCTGGTACCTCTGTAGCAAAAGCTGCCGTTGAGATGATGAATATCTTGCTCGACAAATAAAGGCACGAAGAACAAAAAAAACGAAGAACATTTTTATTTATTAATAGCGGAAGGCTGTCTTCTACGAAATCAAATCGTGGCTGACAGCCTTCCGCTATTTTACATACACATAACGAATACAATACTTCACTGAATTGCGCCCTACTCCATTATTGTATAAAAATTATAGATGACAGAATGTTTGTCAAAATTTTTCGTAGAATAACAGCATCATTCGTCGCATAAATACAAACAAGCGGAAAGTTTTTCAAATTATCGCCTAAAAATGCGTGCATCAGTAATCATCTGACTGTCAGCTATTAAAACAAGAAAAGGAAGAAAATGTGCAAGATTTTCAATTGTTTTTGTCATGAAAAGGCACGTTTTTCAAGACGAAAACGATTGATTTTCACCTCGAAAAGTTATCATATTCAAAACGAAAAGATATGCTTTCCAACTCGAAAAGCATATCTTTCAAAAACAAAAAGTTATTATCGTAACTCTCAAAAGACCATTTTCGGTCTTTCGATTATTTTTCAGTCCATTTTTCCCAACAGCTCTTTGTAAAGATTATTCATACTTTGAAGATGAGTCAGAATAAAGAAAACCGATCCTTTTATTGTTCACAAGAATACTCATATTGAAAAAACAAAAAGCGAAGCCATTGGCCTCGCTTTTCTATTCGTTAAATTGGGATTTATCCGATTGATGGCTTCGCCTCGGCAGCGAGTTCTATGCTAGAAAACACAATCCACTCTTAGAAAATAGACTCTTCCGTT
>CAMOVK010000043.1 GCA_946627325.1 uncultured Prevotella sp.
ATTCTTACCTTATTCATAACTTTTTGTTTTCAGTGCAAATATAAAGAACGTTTTCCTAATTACAGACACTGAATTTCAAAAAGGTGAAAACTATTTTGCCTTTTCATCAGCAATATTTACTTTTGCGTTGAAATAAACTAATAATTATGCAAGGAAATTTTTCTTATTTTAATCCCACGAAACTTTATTTCGGTGAGGATGCACTCGATTATCTTGGTAATGAACTGAAAGAGTATGGTCCCGTAGTACAATTATGCTACGGAGGTGGCAGCATTAAGCAAAACGGCATATACGATGCCGTTGTAGGCGCGTTGAAAGCAGCAGGCAAGACCGTCGTTGAAGATGCTGGAGTGATGCCAAATCCCACTGTAGAAAAACTCTACGAAGGGGCAAAGATGGCTCGCGAGAACAATGTTGATTTAATCCTTGCCGTTGGTGGAGGCTCTACTATCGACTATGCGAAGGGTGTTAGTTGTTCTGCATGGTGTGACGAAGACCCATGGCAGAAGTATTATATTGAACAGCAGGAAGCCTCGTGCAGAGTAATTCCAGTTGGGGCAATCCTTACAATGGTTGGAACAGGCTCGGAGATGAATGGTGGCAGCGTAATAACCAACCGTTCGGTAGGCTTGAAAATTGGAAAGGTGTTCGGACCCTATGCGTTTCCAAAATTCACTGTTCTGAACCCGAAGTTTACGTTCACCGTGCCACAGTATCAGATGGTTGCTGGCTTTTTCGATATCATGTCGCACATCATGGAACAATACTTCCAAGGCAAAGGCGACTACACTACCGACTACATTGCCGAAGGGCTCATGCGTTCTCTCATTCATTCGTCGCGCATAGCCGTAAAGAATCCGCACGACTACGAGGCTCGTTCTAACATCATGTGGACAGCTACATGGGCACTCAACACTCTTTTGAAGTGTGGTAAGGGAGGCGACTGGATGGTTCACATGATAGGTCAGGCTATCGGTGCTCATACCGATGCCACTCATGGTATGACCCTCGCAGCAGTGTCGATACCTTACTATCGATTTGTGTCTCAGTTTGGATTGCAGAAATTTGCCCGCTTTGCCGAAAATGTTTGGGGTATTTCTACAGACGAAAAAACAGCCCGCCAAGTAGCTGACGAGGGGCTGAACGCTCTTGAGGCATGGATGAAAGAACTCGGACTGGTGATGCACTCAGCCGAGTTGGGTGTGAACGAAAACAATATAGAAGCTATTGCCGACAGCACTCTAATCTTTGACTCGGGCTATCACAAACTGTCGCGCGAGGAAGTAATCGACATCCTGCGCAGAAGTATGTAGTTGCTGGCGAAAGCCCGTCATCGACTATTCGAACTCATCGATAGAATAATTTTGCACTTCGTAAAAAGCAAACGCTATCAGTGTGATGATGGGCAGAACCACCACCGTAATGGCGATTGGTTGACATTCGATATGTTTGTAGGCAAAATGCAACCCAAAGGCTGAAATTAAGAACAGCAATGGCAGTCCCAAAGCAAACGCTACCAGCCGAGCCCACTTGCGAACAGTCGCTTTTAGGGCTTGGCGTCGGACGTTGTGCATCACGCTGGCAGAGATTTCTTCCATGATGACCTGTCGTTCTACAGTTTCCCTAATGAGTTTGTCGAGCTCATGATCGCTAAATTCATTCATTTTCTTTTTATCTTTTTATTCCGTTTTCTGTAAGGTTAGTTGTTTTCTCAGTCGTTCGCGTATTCTATGAAGACGCACCAAAACATTCGACTGCGAAAGTCCTACGCTCTTCGCCACGTCCTCGGTCTTCATCGAGTCGTAGTAGTGAAGACGGATTATTTTCTGGTCGTCTGCCGAGAGGCTGCATATTGCCTCTTCCATTTGCCGAATGGCATTCTCACGTTCTTCATAACCTTCTTCGTCGATTATCTCCAATCGGTTACAATCAAAGTTTCCCCTTTCTCGCTTTTCTTTTTCTAAATGGTTCAGCGACAAGTGGCAGGCGATGGCTATAAGCCATGCGCCCAACTCTTGTCCGCGAAAGTCTGACAGGCGACTATAGGCTCGCACAAGTGTTTGCTGAGTAATCTCGCGAGCAACATCTTTGCGCTTGGTAATGCCTAAAGACTTTGAGAATATCATATCTCCATACTTCTTCACTACCATAGCAAAGAGACGAGTCTCGCCCTTATGGAGAATGTTATAAACAATTTCGCTGTCTTTCATCCGAATAGCGTAAGTAGGAAATAATTACTGTTGCTCTTTATCCTCTTGTTCTTCTTTGCCTTTCTTCATATTTTGTTCTATGATGAAAGAGACAAGCATACCTATACCTGCACAACTGGCTAATACTATCCCATACTTAATATTTCCCTGAGGTTGTAAATTTAAGAGAGTATTCACCACAGCGCCTAATCCAAGACCAATGAGAATCAATCCCCAACGTAGCATCCCGAAACTTTGACCTTTCTTTTTTGGTTTTTCAACCAACAGTTTAATGCGTTCAGGGTCTAAATTCTGTTCGGCAATAAACTTACGCAATTCTGTTTCACGTTGTTTCTTCTTAATGGCAATAATACAACCTCCAATAATGGCAACGATTGGCAAACCAAGTGAGAGGATCACAGCCAAAATTTCTGTTAATGATTCGAAAAAAGTTTCCATAATAAATCAAATTTTTAATAGTTAAAACTCACTTATAAGACCAACGTAGTAAAAAATTATTACAGCTAAACACCAAGTTTTTTTCGATTGCCTATAAAAAGGAGTGACTGGTCGGTGACAATTAAAATGGATTCTACTGTTTTCGCGTTCGGAAGAATTGCTTTGTTCGATGTTGTATGTTTTCGCGCAAACAGTCACGATAGAGCCAAATCTCGCGCGAATGATAGTTCCCTTCTTTTCCTATGATGGGGATAATGTAGTCGGTTGCTGTGTAACCATCGACAAAAAGTAGATTGCTTTCCTTGTCGAGAGTTATGGTAAGTGTATCTTTCTTTTGCTCGCTTGAGGGTATAAGTGGCGACGGCTCAGTGATAAGCGTTGCAGGAGTGTCATTGACAGACCAATTCACAGGATTGATGCAAACAGCACTTCTATCCCATAACGAACATGAGGCATCGCGAACGGAGTTGTAGCACACAATGACTCCAGTATCACTGGCACTTTTAGCTGGACATAAGAGAGGATTGGCAGCAAGGATTTCCTCCGTCACAGGTATGCCTATGAGGTAGGCTGCCACCATGCGACTACTCACATCTGTGGTCATATCAGAAAGCAATTGCAATGCCAAAATTGCACCTTGACTAAATCCTACCAGAACGAATGGGCGCCCGTTGTTTTCGTTTTTGATGTAATATTCAAATGCGCGGCGAACATCGGAAATGGGAACAACCATGCGAGCAGCCATTAGGCTGTCGTTGACAAACGACTGTAGCGTACACTGGCGATAGAAAGGCGAATAGAAATTCATTTGTCCACTTATGAGATTATCTACCCCCTCCATTTCTCCTTGCAATGCGGTGCGTATCTGTTCAGAATATGTATCTGCGTAATGACAGTTACTTCCATCGGCAAGCTTATAGTCGGCTATCTCCGTAGATATTATATAGAATATGTCGGCATCTGCACGACGGTCTGTCTTGTACCACTGCGATGAGTCGGTATAATTGGGTGGAAGGTGCAATCGCTCGCGGATAGTATCAGGCATACAGTGTGTATCACACACCGAACATGATGCTGCTTCCACTATTCCAAGAAAGGCAAACACCGCCGTAAACAAGTATTTTATAATCTTCATCGTGCTTTTAACTTGTTTTGAATTACAGCACTAAGGTAGGTAAAAATAATCGCCCTACAAAATTCCTGTCAACTTTTTGTAAGTTCTACTAATGCCACTTAGAAGTATAAAAAAATTGGGTACCACATCAAGTGATACCCAATTTTCATTATATTACACTTTTATCCGCCGTATCCAGGATTTTGCTCCATGTTTGGATTGGCATTGATTTCAGCTTGTGGTATAGCCGATACTGCCTTGTAGTAGTCGCGGTTGTATGTACGCGAGTCTGCTGGTAGCACGTCGTGCCATCCACGATCGTTGTCGTTGGTGTAGCGAGTGATTGTCTCGCCGCGGCGCATTGCATCAAAGAAACGCTGTCCTTCACCTACCAACTCCTTACGACGCTCGATATATATACGCTCAGCCGTCAGAGTGTTTTGTGTCACGAGCATTTGGGCGTTGGTCGTACGGTTAGAGATAATAGCGTTGAGATACTGCTCTGCCTTGTCTTTCTGACCAAGAGCAAAGGCTGCTTCAGCTGCGTTGAGATACACTTCCGACAGGCGCAGCAATGGTATGTTAGCCAAACGGATGTCGGCACCACCATTCTGATACTTGTTCAAGTAAGGCTTTGCATCGCCAAAGATGCCATTAGCATCCTGCTCAGGAGCAAGAAGTACGTCGAGACGAGCATCCTCTGCATCGGCTGCAAGCATATCATAGAAACTCTTTGTTACTACAATATCGCCGTAACCTGGGATAGCAGCGTTAGCCTCTGCATAGAGATAAGCCACACCATTGCGGTCAACCCAGTCAGTAGTTCCAGAGATTGCTATCTCAAAGATTACTTCGTTGAGGTGAGCAGCGTCGGTCTTGCTCCATGCTGTGCCGTACTGTTCAGGTGTCCAGAGCGAGTAGCCAGAGTTATTGATGAGGTCTTCTGCTTGAGCCAGTGCGTTAGCATTGTCGCCCATGTTGAGATATACACGCGAAAGGAGTGCTACTGCAGTCCAGTGGTTTGCATAACCAGGTGTTGGCGATTTAGAAAGCTGTCCTGAATTGATAGCATCCTTCAGGTCGGCAACTACCTGTGCATAACATTCAGCCACTGTGTTACGTGCTGGTTTTGCATTACTTTCCAACGGTTGTGTTACTACTGGTACACCGAGCGATGCGC
Organism: uncultured Prevotella sp.; assembly: GCA_946627325.1. Taxonomy (GTDB): domain Bacteria; phylum Bacteroidota; class Bacteroidia; order Bacteroidales; family Bacteroidaceae; genus Prevotella. The sequence continues at coordinate 4,943 of CAMOVK010000043.1, forward strand.
CGTTATCCATCGTATAAGGTTTACCGTACACGCGGGTAAGGTCGAACAGAGCCCATGCACGCAACACCTTTGCCTCAGCTGCCATTGAAGCGAGGTAGTCAGCTTCTGCTTCAGCATCAGAAAGATGTCCACCTTCCACAGCCTCGATAATACGATTGGCACGACCTATAACGATGTATGGCGATTGCCAAGGAGTATTGCTACGACTAAATTCGCTGGCTGTAGAGAAGTTCATGTAGTAGTAGAACGATGCACGGTTTGAACCATAAACAGAGTTGTACTGGATATCCTCACCGCGAACATCGCCCATGACGAGCATTATCTGTCCGTAGTAGTCGGTGTAAGAGCTCGTACCCTTGAATGATTTGTAAACGCCGACAAGGGCTGTTTCTACATCTGAACTTGATTGTAGAGCTCCGTCTGCGGGAATACCGTCGTAGGGAGCCTCCTCAAGCCAGTTATTCACGCAGGATGTTGTCGCAACAGTCATCGCTGCCAGCAACATGAATATATATAAACGATTTATCGCTTTCATAGTTGTTTCCTCTAAGTTTAGTTAAAATCCTAATTCAATACCGAACGTGAATGTACGCAAAGAAGGAGTCTCGAATGTGCATAGTCCGTCAACAGGCATCTCTGGGTCAACCATAAGGTCGTGAGACTTGATGGTGAAGAGGTTGGCTGTAGAGAAGTAGAAACGTGCTTTTTCAAGACCGAAACGCTTGATATACTGCTGTGGTGCGCTGAAACCGATGGTCATATTCTTCAGACGAACATAGTCAGAAGGCATCAACCAGCGAGAAGAGAGCACTCCAGTGCTTCCGTATTCGAACTTAGGCAGTTTGGCGTTGGTATCGCCAGGACCTGTCCACATATCAGAGAGTTTGTAATAGTCGGGAGTATTACCATAGTAGTTGTACTGTCCACCATTCTGATGCAGCCATGTAGCATAGTCGTATGCGTCGCCACCGAATGAGTAAGTGAATGTAAAGCCGAAGTCGATGAACTTCCAACGGATGTTGTTGCTCAAACCACCTTCGATACCAGCCTGATGCTTACCTACGATAACCTTGTTGGCTTCAGCCACTTTGGTCGTCGTGTTGCGAGCATTTTCTGTACCATCGTTGATGTAGTACATTTCTTTACCAGTTTCGGGGTCAACACCTGCATATTCGTAAGCCCAATAAGAATAGTAAGGCTCACCTACGCGGTGAATCAAAGCACCCGAGATTACCTCGTTGCTCTCGCCGTTAAGCTTAGACACCTTATTAGAGTTGTGGCCCATATTGAACGATGTTGTCCATGAGAAGTCCTTTGTCATGATATTGTTCGACGTGATTGTCAACTCGATACCAGAGTTCTTCAGCTCACCGATGTTTTGTGGAGTAGTTGTCGAACCTGATGAATCGTAGTATCCAGGTACGCCTGATACTGGCAAGTTGTAGATAAGGTCGCTTGTACGGCGAACATAGTAGTCGAACATTACGCTGATGCGGTCGATGAATGTAAGGTCGAGACCAAGGTTGAATGCCTTGTTCTTTTCCCAACGCAGGTCAGGATTACCAATACCCACAATACCCATACCTGATGAGCCGTTGTAAGCCTCACCATATTTATATAGGTTCATGTATGAGTAATAACCGCCTGGTTGTGTACCGTTCACACCGTAAGAAACGCGGAGTTTACCATCGCTCAACACGTTGTGAGCTGATTCCATAAACTTCTCGCCACCGAAACGCCAAGCTGCAGAGATTGACCAGAAGTTACCCCAACGCTTGTCGCGAGCTAAACGAGAGCTACCATCAGAACGATAACTGAGACCTGCATAGTAGAGGTTGTCGTAGTTGTAGTTCAGACGACCGAGGAACGATGTCAGTTTGTAAGCACTACGGCTGCTTTCAGCACTTGTTGTACCAGCATTGGTCAACTCGTACAAGCTGCCAGGATAGTCGTAACCGTTCATGTAGTTCCAGTCGTAGCGGAAATGTTCGGTTTCGAAACCGAGCAGAGCATCGAAATTGTGCTTGTCGAACGACTTAACGTATGTCAACTGTGTCTGAGAGTTGAACTGACGTGAGTGGTTAATCATCTTCTGGAGCAAACCATTATATGATTTACCATTGTTAGAATAGCGGTCCCAGAGCACATTCTCTTCACCACCTACATAGTCGTAAGCAAACTTCTGACTGATGTTGAGGTTGTCCCAGATGTTGTAGGTAAGCTTAGCTGTTGCCAGTGCACGAACAACTTGGTTGCGGTCAGAGCTATGGCTGAACTCATATACAGGGTTAATGCCAGCCAGACCGTCGCCAGGAACGAGGTCGCCATTGATGTCGTATGCCACTGTTCCAGGGTTCTGGAAGAATGCGTAGTTAGCTACTGGAGCATCGTAAGATGTACCTTCATTGATAAGTCCCTGCTTCATTTTGCTGAGCTGTGTTGTCACGTTCAGGGTGAAGCGGTTCCACTTATGGGTAAGGTTGGTATTGAATGTGAAACGCTCTAAACCTTGATTTGGCAGCACACCATCTTGATCGGTATATGCCAACGAGGTGTAGAACTTAGTCTTTTCGTTACCTCCACTTACCGAAGCCTGATAGTTCTGATGATGACCAGTGCGGAAGAGCAAGTCTTTCCAGTCAGTCCATCCTGTTTCTGGCTTAGAAATGAAAGCTCCAATGTTGGCATCTGCGAAGGCTGATGCATCATCTTCAGAATAACCGCCCTGATAGAGACCATAATTCTTCAGACCTGTCCAAAGGAGTTTCTCACGCTCTTCACCACTGAGAACAGGGCGATAGTTTACCGCCATATTAGAAAATCCCCAGTCGCTGCGGAACTCAACCTTTGTCTTGCCTTGACTACCACTCTTCGTTGTGATGACAACCACACCGTTGGCAGCACGAGAACCGTAGAGAGAAGCTGCAGCAGCATCCTTGATAACGGTGATGCTCTCAATGTCGTTTGAGTTAAGAGTAGCGAGAATGCTCGTACCAGCATCGTTGTAACCCGAACCAGGAGCATTGAACTCACTCATGTTACCTGTGGTCATTGGTGTTCCGTCGATAACGTAAAGAGGCTCGTTGCCTGCGTTAATCGAACCCATACCACGAATACGAATGCTGTTCACCGAACCGGGAGCACCCGACATCTGCGATACTTGCACACCTGGAATGTTACCAGCAAGTTTGTCCTCGATAGACACCACTGGCACGTCTGACAACCTGCCGAGGTCCATAGTTGCTGCCGAACCGGTAAACGACGACTTCTTGAAGTTACCATAACCTGTCACGATAACTTCATCAAGGCCGTAAGTACCATCGCGCATCACTACACGCATGTTCTGACTTGCCACCACTTCCACGTCTTCATAACCGAGATAAGTCACCAACAAGCGGTTGTGGCCTGCAGGCATCTCAACGCTAAAGCGTCCATTGATGTCGGTTACTGTACCGTCGTTAGTTCCAACAATACGAATAACTGCACCCACGATAGGCTCATTATTCTCTTCTGAAACAACGGTACCCGTGATCTGCGTCTGAGCGTTAACTCCTATACATACGAATAGGAGCATCGCCAAAATCATTTTTACTTTCTTAATCATGGATACTTGATTTTAGTTAAACAATAAAATAATAGTTAATATAAAAATAATTTCTTCTCTTCTACTTAATCTACACAAATCTTCAAGGGCAAATATAGGAATTACTTTTATACTTCCAAATAATTCTGTAAAAAAAACTCAAAAAACGTTACAAAAAAGTTCGAAACCCCAAGAATTTCGAACTTTTTATAAAATTTTTATTAAAATTTCACGGTTAATACTCTGTCTTATCTTCCTTTTCTGACCATAAGCGGAAAGTGGTAAGAGCCTCATCGTGCAGAAGGTTTTCGATTGGCACTGTTCGCTTGTCGAGCGGGAGTTCCAACTCGTTGTAAATAAAATCATCGGCAAAACCTATCTCGCGGGCATCGCTACGATTGTTACCATAAACAATCCGACCAATGTGCGCCCAATAAATTGCACCCAAACACATCGGACAAGGCTCGCAAGAAGTGTAAATCGTACAATCCGACAAGTCAAAAGTCTTCAAGCGTCGGCAAGCCTCGCGTATAGTATTCACTTCTGCGTGAGCCGTAGGGTCATTGTCGATAGTAACGGAGTTGCTGCTCCCAGCTATTACCTCGCCATCCTTCACAACAACAGCGCCGAATGGACCACCACCCTTACCTACGCTCTCATTAGCAAGACGAATAGCCTCACGCATAAATTTTTTATCAAGTTCTATTTGTGTCATATCTACATTATATAATAAATAACTTAAACATATCGTTGTTTATCGAATTGCGGCAAAGGTAAAAAATAAAACTAAAAAACAAAAAAAATAAAACGTCAGCAAGATAAGCCAGCGCCTCCCACAAACAATTTCTTTGAAAAAAATTTGCATATAAAAAAAATACACTCTACCTTTGCACCGCATTTAGGAGTTAAATGCAATATAATTCTTTTTAACGAAAATGGTGCCTTAGCTCAGTTGGTAGAGCATCGGACTGAAAATCCGTGTGTCCC
>CAMOVK010000044.1 GCA_946627325.1 uncultured Prevotella sp.
GAAACCGTTTTCATTTTAACTCCCGTTTTGTCTGATGATCAGATGAAGGAAACGGTCGCTAAATTCAAGAATCTTCTGACCGACAACGGTGCAGAAATCGTGAACGAAGAGACCTGGGGTCTGAAAAAGATGGCTTATCCTATCGACAAGAAATCGACAGGATTCTATTGCCTTATTGAGTTCAAGGCAGAGCCAACCGTAATCAACACTCTCGAGACAGGCTATCGCCGCGAAGAGAGAGTAATCCGCTTTATGACTGTGAAGCTCGACAAGTATGCAGCACAGTATGCTGAAAAGAGACGTAACAAACTTGGTAAAAAAGAGGAGGCTTAAATCATGGCAGAAGCAACAGAAATCCGTTATCTCACCCCACCTTCGGTAGATACGAAGAAAAAGAAGTATTGCCGTTTCAAGAAGAGCGGCATCAAGTATATTGACTATAAGGATCCTGAATTCCTCAAGAAGTTCCTCAATGAGCAAGGAAAAATTCTTCCACGCCGCATCACTGGAACATCTCTGAAGTATCAGCGTCGTGTTGCTCAGGCTGTAAAGCGCGCTCGTCAGATAGCACTTCTTCCTTATGTAACTGATATGATGAAATAAAAACAGGAGGATACTATATGGAAATTATACTTAAAGAAGACATCGTAGGATTAGGATATAAGAACGAGATTATAACAGTTAAGAACGGTTATGGTCGCAATTATCTCATCCCTCAGGGCAAGGCTATCTTAGCCACTCCTTCAGCAAAGAAGGTGCTCGCAGAAAACCTTCGTCAGCAGGCGCACAAACTCGTAATTCTTAAAGAAAAAGCCGAGAAGGCTGCCGCTCAATTCGAAGGCGTAGAAGTAGTAATCGCTGCAAAAGTAAGTTCAGAAGGACAACTCTATGGCTCTGTCGGTGCAGCAGCTGTAGCCGAAGAATTGGCAAAGAAAGGCATCGAAGTTGACCGCAAGATTATCACTATGCGCGACGCTAAGAAAGTAGGCGACTACGAAGCAATTGTGCACTTCCACAAGGAAGTAGAGGTAAAAGTTCCTGTTAAAGTAATAGCAGAAAACGCTCCTGTAGAAGAAGCCGTAGTAGAGGCTCCTAAAGCAGAAGAAGAAAAGGCTGAACCAGTACAGGAAGTTGAAACCCCAGCAGAGGAAACAGAAGAAACTCCTGCAGAAGCATAAAACAGCAATAACATAAAGAAAAAACGCTTGACGAACCTTATGGTTTTTGTCAAGCGTTTTTTTATTGCGTATTTCTATGATGTAGGATATCTATCGACCTGACTATCATATATACTCAGCAGTATATCCTTTCTTGTTTTTACGGATTTCGTCGGGCGTACCACAATCTACAATCGTACCGCCATTGCGTCCGCCCTCAGGTCCCATATCGATAATATAATCGGCTTGGCGTATGACGTCGAGATTGTGTTCGATGATTAGAACGGTATTACCCTTGTCAACCAATTTCTGAATAACGTCCATAAGGATTCTTATATCATCGAAATGAAGTCCTGTGGTGGGTTCGTCGAGGATGTAGAACGTCTTTCCTGTGTCGCGCTTCGACAGTTCGGTTGCCAGTTTCACGCGCTGGCTCTCGCCACCAGAAAGCGTCGTTGACGACTGACCTAACTTGATATAACCCAGACCAACGTCCTGAATTGTTTTTATCTTATGAAGAATTGACGGCACATTGGCAAAAAATTCTACCGCCTGATTGATTGTCATGTCAAGCACATCGGCTATTGACTTGCCCTTAAATCTGACTTCAAGAGTTTCCTTGTTATACCGTTTACCTTGACAAACCTCACACGGAGTGGTCACATCGGGCAGGAAATTCATCTCAATAGTCTTGTAACCATTTCCCAGACAAGCCTCGCAACGTCCGCCCTTCACATTAAAGGAAAATCGTCCGGGCTTATAACCTCGTATCTTGGCTTCGGGAAGTTCCACAAAAAGGGCGCGAATATCGGAGAAAACGCCCGTATATGTTGCTGGATTAGAACGCGGAGTGCGCCCTATAGGACTCTGATCGACAGTCACGACCTTATCTACATTATCAATACCCTCTACCGACTGATACGCCAAAGGCTTTTTCAGCGAGCGATAGAAATGATGCGACAGAATGGGCTGAAAAGTCTCGTTGATAAGCGTTGATTTACCCGAGCCGCTCACTCCAGTAACAACGATTAACTTGCCGAGCGGAAATTCCACATCAACATTCTTCAGATTATTTCCCGATGCACCTCTCAACACGATGCTTTTGCCGTTTCCCTTTCGAGGAGTTCGAGGCTCAAACACCCGCAACTCACCTTTGAGATACTGCGAGGTTAGAGTGTCTGCCTGCAGAAGATTATCAAACGTGCCTTCGAACATCACGTTACCTCCAAATCTGCCTGCACGAGGACCAATGTCAACAATATAGTCGCTGGCTCGCATCATGTCCTCATCGTGCTCGACAACGACGACAGAATTGCCCATATCGCGCAACTGCTTGAGCGAGTTTATCAGTCGCTGATTGTCGCGCTGATGCAGTCCGATGCTCGGCTCATCAAGGATATACAACACGTTTACTAATCGAGAGCCTATCTGAGTGGCAAGCCTTATGCGCTGACTCTCGCCTCCAGAAAGGGTTGACGACGGACGAGAGAGTGACAAATAATCAAGACCTACACTCAACATAAAATCCAATCGAGTAGATATTTCTTTCAAAATCTCTTCGGCTATCTTCTTTTCCGACGACGAAAGGTGTTTTTTACAAGTCTTAGTCCAACTGCGCAAATCGCTCACATCCATGTTTGCCAGCGCAGCAATGTTGTATTCTCCTATTCGATACGAAAGCGCCTCACGATTGAGCCTGTCGCCATTACATTCTGGACAGGTGCAAGTAGCAAGGAATTGCTCCTGCCATTTGCGGCTACTCGCAGAGTCATCGATTTCGACAACAGTATGCAAATACTTAATTATTCCTCCAAATTCAAGGAAATAATCCGACGATGTGTGAACGAGGTCTTTGTCAATCTTGATAGGTTCGATTGAGCCATAAAGTATTTCATTTATCACATCGTTCGAAATGTCGGCAATCGGCGTGTTTAAGTCGTAGCCATTCTTCTTGAGCAAAGCCTCTAATTGCCAGAATATCTTTACGTTCTTATAACTGCCCAAAGGAACTATTCCACCCTTCTTTACCGACAACTGGTCGTTGGGGATAATTTTCTTAATATCAATTTCGCCAATCACTCCCAGTCCTTTACAACGCGGACAAGTGCCTTCAGGCGAATTAAACGAAAAGATATTGGGTGCTGGCTCGGAATAAGCAATGCCTGTTGTCGGACACATCAGTCGTCGGGAGTAATTCTTGAGTGTATCTTTTTCAACATCATAGATGATAAGCACACCTTCGCCCTGCTGCATGGCTGTTTTCAGCGAATGGTCGATGCGTGAACGTTGCTCGCTCGTTGGAGACTCAGGAATTTTCAATTTATCGACCACAATCTCTATGTTGTGGTTCTTGTAACGATCGACTTTCATTCCGCGCACTATCTCCTGTATCACTCCATCAATGCGAACATTGAGGTATCCTTTTTTTCTCATCTGCTCGAAGAGTTCGCGATAGTGTCCTTTACGCTGCCTTACGAGGGGAGCAAGGATGTAAATCTTTCGATTGACATACTCTTTACACACCATCTCAAGCACCTTCTCCTCACTATACTTGACCATCTTCTCGCCCGTAGCATAACTATATGCCGTCGCAACACGAGCAAAAAGCAATCGCAGATAATCGTAGATTTCTGTCGTTGTGCCTACCGTAGAACGCGGATTTTTGTTTGTTGTCTTTTGTTCGATACTGATAACAGGCGACAATCCCTGAATCTTATCCACGTCGGGGCGTTCCAAATTGCCCAAAAAATTGCGCGCATAAGCAGAGAATGTCTCAATATATCTACGCTGACCTTCAGCATATATCGTGTCGAAAGCCAACGACGACTTGCCTGAGCCAGACAAACCAGTGATGACTGTCAGTGAGTTTCGGGGGATAGTGACATCTATATTTTTCAGATTGTGAACCCTCGCCCCTATTACATCAATTGTTTTCATTATTAATAATCAGTGATTGTCGTGGTGCCGCCCTCGTTAAATCCTCTCAAAAGATTTACATCTTTACGAATTTTATATTTGCGTCCGTCGGCACCCTTTGCCTCAACTAAGACGAAATAGACACCCTGTTTCACAGGTTTACCATTGAACGTGCCATCCCAACCACCTGCTGGGTCAGTCCATTCGTAAATCTTCTGACCCCACCTATTGAATATATAGGCATGGAATTCCACGAGGCTTTGAAATCCCTCTTTCGCTTTATAAACGTCGTTTATGCCATCATCGTTGGGAGAGAAAGCATTTGGAAATTCCAATTTGCTTTCGCTGATAATAATTTTCAGCGGCAACTCATAAGCCCAATACTCCTCTGTGAACGTTACTACTTCATCTCCTCGTGTGAAAGTGGCATACAATACGATGTTGTGAAGCCCCGCACGGGTGAAACGATAGCTTGTGTTTTCCTCGTATCGGATAAGGTATGGCTGGGTTTCTTCTTCGTGAGTAAAGCGCCATTCGTAATACGCTGTCCAACCATCGACATTCTCTGCATTGGCAAGAAACTTCACATCCAATGGCGCGGAGTCGGAATGTGATGTCACCGAAGTTTCAGTACCGTCAACAACAACCACTGCTACAGGACTAATAGTCGGCATTTTATCAGCGTAAAGATTGAGTGCGAAGCACAGGATAAACCAGAAAAAAATATGTCTTAAAATATTCATGCGCTACTTTTTTATGTATTTATAACGCAAAATTACGATTATTTCTTATTTTTGCAATCAAATTTCAGTAATTACATCACTATGAAAATATTTTTTAGAGTTCTGCTATTATTTGTCGTTCTCGGGTGGAGTGCGTCTCTTTCGGCTCAAAACACCAAAATAAAGGAGCAACACAAAGTTAAGAAAAGCGAAACACTTTTTGGCATCGCGCGTAAATACGACATCACCATTGATGACCTGATAGCAGCCAATCCAGAGATGTCGATGCCCGAATACGAACTGAAAAAGGGCGATTATATCAACATACCCTATCCTAACACCAGTAAAAACAATATCGATGTAGCCTCTTCCGTAAACAAACAGCAAGAAGCACTGCCACTGACACGACCTATCAGAGTCGGAGTAATGCTACCCTTGCACGATATTAACGGCGACGGACGACGCATGATAGAATACTATCGCGGCTTGTTGCTTGCCTGCGACAGACTGAAAAAAGACAATATCTCAATAGATATTCATGCATGGAATGTTCCAATAGATGCCGACATACGCACTACCCTACTCGACAATGAAGCACAAAAGTGCGACATTATATTCGGACCTCTTTACTCGCAAATGGTAAAAACACTTGGCGACTTCTGCAAACGCAACGACATAATGATGGTTATCCCATTCTCGATTACAGGGAACGATGTTGCAACCAACGACCATATCTTTCAGGTTTATCAGTCGAACGATGTTTGCAACACACTTGCAGTGCGCCAGTTTATAAGTCAATTCAAAACAGCACATCCCATAATAGTCGATGCCGGTGACCCTACAAGCGACAAGGGCGGATTTACAAAAGAACTCCGCGCACAAATGGAGAAAGCTGGATTGAGCTATTCCATCACGCATATTAAATCGTCGGACCAAGACTTTCAGAAGTCGTTCAGCCCAGATAAGCAAAATATAATAGTGCTCAACACTGGCAAATCGCCCGAGTTGAACACTCTTTTCCAACGACTTGACCGACTGCGTGCAACAAATCCAAACATCCCAATATCGCTATTCGGATATGTAGATTGGTTTATTTATACAAAGGTGTATCAAGAATACTTCCATAAATACGATACCTACATTCCTACAACATTCTATTATAATGCCAACACCAACGACACTCGATGGGTGGAAGCAAATTACCGCAACTGGTTCAAAGACGAAATGATGTATGCCCTACCTCATTTCGGTTTGACAGGGTTCGACCATGGATGTTTCTTCATAGGTGGATTTCATAAGTATGGCAAAGGATTTACAGGTGCTAAGGGACAATCGACCTATCGCGCTGTGCAAACTCCACTGCAGTTTATCAAGATTGGAACAAACGGCGGTATGCAAAACCAAACGTTCATGTTTGTTCACTACAAACCAGACCACTCAATCGAGGCGATAAATTTCTAAACAGTACCACTTTCTTAAAATTATCCACACAGCCACGATGAAGCGCATTGCCTTACTCTTTACATTATTCACCGCCTTTGTGAATATAGCATATTCGCAGGTGGGAGAGCATCGCAACACGTTCTCGGTTGGCGTTAATGGTGGCTATGTGATGAGCAATGTGGGCTTCAGCCCTAAAGTTCCGCAAGCACTTCATGGCGGAATAACTTTCGGACTGAGTGGTCGATACATCTGCGAGAAATACTTTTCAACAATTTGTTCTATCTACGGCGAAGTGAACTACACCAGTGCAGGCTGGAAAGAAGACATTCTTACAGCACAAGACCAACCTGTAATAAATAGTGCTACGGGCGAAGCAGAAAAGTATTCGCGCACTATCAACTACCTACAAGTGCCCATCTTCGCACATTTAGCATGGGGCAAAGAGACAAAGGGAGCACAATTCTTCGTTCAAGCAGGACCGCAAATAGGACTGTATCTCAACGAAAAGACTAAATCGAACTTCGATTTTGACAAGATAAATCTTAACGATAGAGGAAATACCATTGTTGCCCAAGATACGATGAAAGTAGAGCGCAAGTTCGACTACGGCATCGCCGCCGGTATAGGCATGGAGTATTCTGCTGCAAAAGCAGGACATTTCCTCTTAGAAGCGCGATATTACTATGGATTGGGCAATATCTATGGCGACTCTAAAAGAGACTATTTTGGTAAATCGAACTTAGGAAATATCGTTGTGAAACTGACATATCTATTCGACATCTAACACAAATAAATAAATCATTAACTAAAAAATTAAATTATTATGTTTGAAGGACAACCGAAAGGACTTTATGCGTTGGCTCTTGCCAACACTGGAGAGCGATTTGGTTATTACACCATGATTGCTGTGTTTGCTCTGTTTTTGAGAGCGAACTTTGGTCTCACACCAGGAACTGCAGGCGTTATCTACAGCACATTCCTTGGTCTGGTCTATTTCATGCCTTTGTTTGGCGGTATGCTCGCCGACAAGTTTGGCTTTGGAAAGATGGTTACTCTGGGTATTCTCATCATGTTTGGCGGTTATCTGCTGCTGTCTCTTCCACTTGGAGGAAACACTGTTGCACTTGTGGTAATGCTGCTCGCTCTGATATTTATCAGCGTCGGCACAGGTCTGTTCAAAGGCAACCTGCAAGTTATGGTAGGTAATCTTTACGACGATCCGAAGTACTCTCACATGCGCGACTCTGCATTCTCCATCTTCTACATGGCTATCAACATCGGTGCATTGTTTGCTCCTACCGCTGCTGTAAAAATCAAAGAGTGGGCTGAACATGGTCTCGGTTTCAATGGTAACGATGCTTATCACTTCTCGTTTGGAGTGGCTTGTCTGTCGCTGGTATTGTCGATTGGTATTTACTACGCATTCCGTTCAACATTCAAGCACGTTGAAGGCGGTGAGCGCAAGAAGGATGCTGCCGTTAGTCAAGAGGAAGAACTCTCTCCAGCAGATACTAAAGCACGCATTGTTGCACTGTGCCTCGTATTTGCAGTGGTTATCTTCTTCTGGATGGCATTCCACCAGAACGGACTTTCGCTGACATATTTCGCTGACGAATTCACTGCTCAATCGAGCGAAGGAATACAGAGCATGGCATTCGATGTTATCAACCTGTTCTTGATAATCATCATGGTTTACGCATTGTTCTCGCTCTTCCAAAGCAAGACATCTAAAGCAAAGGGCATCTCTGGATTGGTTATCGTTGCTGTATTAGCATTGCTTTATTGGAAATACACACGCATCGAAGGTGTCACAGCACTGAGTGCTCCTATCTTCCAGCAGTTTAATCCGTTCTACGTTGTAGCCCTCACCCCTGTGAGCATGGCTATATTCGGTTCGCTCGCAAAGAAAGGCAAAGAGCCTACAGCACCTCGCAAGATAGCTTATGGTATGCTTGTTGCTGCGGTGGCTTTCGCACTTATGATGTTCTTCTCATTCGATCTTCCTATGCCTCAAACTGTTGCTGGTCCTGACGGAGAACCTGTTGCAAAACACGTTGCTGACGTAACTCCAAACCTACTGATAGGTACTTACCTCATTCTGACCTTCGCAGAGTTGCTGTTGTCACCTATGGGAATCTCGTTTGTTTCTAAGGTAGCACCTCCAAAGTATAAAGGTATGATGATGGGTGGCTGGTTCGTGGCTACGGCTATTGGTAACTTCCTCGTTGCCGTTGGTGGACTTCTCTGGGGCAAAGTGCCAATGTGGGGAGTATGGGCAGTGTTCCTCATCCTCTGCATCCTATCTGCACTCTTCATGTTCGCTATGATGAAGCGTCTGGAAAAGGTAGCAAAATAAGAATAAGAACAATAGTATAAATCTTCTATATTCAAATCAGCCATTTTCATTTGTTTTGAAAATGGCTGATTTTTATTCTC
>CAMOVK010000045.1 GCA_946627325.1 uncultured Prevotella sp.
ACGAGACGGGTGGCAGCGACGGAGTGATGGACATCATACACATTACTCACGAAGTCACGGAAGGATGTATCCACGGCAATCGACCAGACATATTCTTCATGAAGACGCACGACGGAGCAATCCACGCATCGAAAGACCTCGATATGCACCGCAAGATTATGAGATACAACTGCGACACATGGCTCTCAACAAATAAAGACGGCACTGAAAAAATGACCCAAGCACAATATGACAGAGTCGAAGATGATCGAGGATATGATAAAGATTACATCCTCAACGAATGGCCGATGCTCGACGTAAAGATTCACATTGAACCATACGTTGTTTATCTCAACCCACAGACACGCTCTCCATACGATAATATCGACTACTACTCAGGCACCGTATGCCTGTCGTACGAATGGGAAGTACCCGTTGGACTGGAGGCTTACATCGTGACCGGAGTGAGAGAGAAAGGCTACCTCAATGCCGACGGTACGACACAGGCTCACAGTGCGTTCCACATGGTGAAGGTAGGCGACGCTGGCGATATCATACCGAAACTGCTGCCAGTATATCTCAAATCGGCTCCTGCCTACAAGGGCGTTGTAAAGGCTGACGGAACAACTCCAGCGAAGAAATGGACATTAAACAACGAAACAAAAGAATGGGAAGAGACCGAATCGACTAATCCCGACGGACTCTCACACGCTGCCGGTTTCTATGCACTACACAAAAACTGGGACCCAGACTATCTCGGATGGAGAAACGACAAGGGATACTCAGACGAGTTGAACAAACTCTACATAACCAAGCATCGCAAGCAAAACAACATCAAACAGGAACAATGGAAAAATCCTGAGAACGAGCCATGCTGTAAGCCTATCTACATGAACGGCGAATGGAAGTACTTGAATTCAACAGAGTTCGAAGCCCTGCTCGCAACGAACATCCTCGAATGTCAATCGACACTCAACACCGAGCCAACCGATGCCATGTACTACGACACGTTCAACCCTGACGATAAGTATCACTACTCTTTCACCTACCAGAACACTATCGATGGTAAGGGCATACAATGGCAGGTGTTCTCACTCGGACGCGAACAGAAAGCTGGAACAGGCTACATCGGCTTCTGGCCGTACGGAGGTTACTCTTTAAGCCCACACCGCTGCTACATACGCAAAGAGAACGTTGATATCGAGAACATACCAGATGCTGCCGACGGAATGTCGTTCTTCTTCGAAACAATAACAGAACCGCTGCCGACAGACATCAAAGACTCTCGCACAACAATAGCCGACAAAATCGACCACTCGTGGTACACCATCTCAGGCGCACGCCTGCAAGGCGAACCAACTACACCGGGAGTATATATCCATGAAGGAAAGAAAGTTCTAATTAAAAAATAATTCACAAACTATGGAACTGAAGAAAACATATATACCACCTCGCTGTAGAATAGTAAAGGAGATGGACAACGAAGGATATATGGCTACAAATTTATCGAAGTCTAAGTATGCCACATCTGATGACTTTGCCAACGAGGATGAGTTCGACGATTTCGACCCTTTCAACAGCGGAGACGAACTCAACTGGGACAAGTTCAAAAAATAATGCTTAATTATCACTAAACAGAGATAATAAAATACTGTTCAAAGGCGGGCGCTGAAAAGCACCCGCCTTTATCGTGTCAACAACAAAACAACCGGCAACACAAACTCCCACGAAGATTTTCAGAAAACATTCTTTTTATTCGTAACAATTATATATTTTTGCGAAAGAAATAAGATAAACCAACAATAATGATTTCATTCTTTCAAACAAAGCAACAGACGGTGATAGCCGTAGAAAGTGCAAAGCCACTCGCTGCTGACGACATAAAAAAACTCGAATGGCTCTTCGGAGAAGCAAAAATTAAAGAAACCGACTCCATCGAAGGGCAATTCGTAGGACCAAGACGCGAGATGGTCACACCATGGAGCACCAATGCCGTAGAGATAACACAAAACATGAACGTAGAGGGAATAAGCCGAATAGAAGAATACACACCCTACGACAACAACAAGAACACCTACGACGAGATGCTGCAAAGACTATACAGTCAACTCGACCAAAGCATATTCGACATACACCATCAGCCAGAACCAATCAGAGAAATTGACAACATAGAACAATTCAACGAAGAAGAAGGACTGGCACTCTCGAAAGAAGAAATCGAATACCTCAAAGAAGTAGAACAACAACTCGGCAGACGACTGACCGACTCCGAAGTGTTTGGCTTCGCACAAATAAACTCCGAACACTGCCGACACAAAATATTCGGAGGAACATTCATCATCAACGGCGAGGAACGAGAGACGAGCCTCTTCCAGATGATAAAACGAACAACACAGGAAAACCCAAACAGCATACTCTCGGCATACAAAGACAATGTGGCTTTTGCCGAAGGACCACGAATAGAACAGTTTGCACCCGCCGACCAGACACAAAGCGACTGGTTCAAGGTGAAAGAAATAGACAGCGTTATCTCGCTCAAAGCAGAAACCCACAACTTCCCAACAACAGTAGAACCATTCAATGGTGCCGCAACAGGAACAGGTGGAGAGATACGCGACCGAATGGCAGGAGGAACAGGCTCATGGCCAATAGCAGGAACAGCGGTATATATGACCGCCAACCCACACGCAAACACAGAACAGTCAGACAACAAACCCAAACCACGCCCATGGCTATATCAATCGCCAGAGCAGATACTAATAAAAGCATCGAACGGAGCAAGCGACTTCGGAAACAAATTCGGACAACCACTCATCTGCGGCTCAGTGCTGACGTTCGAACATAAGGAACAACAAACCGGCTCACCACTCTATGCCTATGACAAGGTTATCATGCTCGCTGGAGGTGTGGGCTACGGCACACGACGCGACTGCCTGAAACGACAACCACAGACAGGAAACAAAATCGTAGTGGTAGGAGGCGACAACTATCGCATAGGACTGGGAGGAGGATCAGTCAGTTCGGTTGACACAGGACGATACTCAAACGGCATAGAACTCAACGCCATACAACGAGCAAACCCGGAAATGCAAAAACGAGCATACAACCTCGTGAGAGCATTATGCGAAGGCGACGACAACCCAGTAGTGAGCATACACGACCACGGAAGTGCCGGACACCTTAACTGCCTCTCTGAACTCGTTGAAGAATGTGGCGGACGCATAGATATGGACAAACTGCCCATCGGCGACAAAACTCTCTCAGCAAAAGAAATCATTGCCAACGAGAGCCAGGAACGAATGGGACTGCTCATCGACGAAAAACACATCGACCGAGTGAGAAAGATAGCCGAACGCGAAAGAGCACCACTCTACGTGGTGGGCGAAACAACGGGAGATGCACACTTTTCATTCGTGCAGAAAGACGGGAAGAAGCCTTTCGACATGGACGTGGCACAGATGTTTGGACATTCGCCTAAGACCATCATGCGCGACGAGACAGTGGCTCACACCTATGCCAACGCAACATACAACATCGACAATATAGACAAATACATAAACGACGTGCTCCGCTTGGAAGCTGTAGGTTGTAAGGACTGGCTCACCAATAAGGTTGACCGCTCGGTTACGGGTAAGATAGCCCGCCAACAGTGTCAGGGCGAACTGCAACTGCCACTGAGCGACTGCGGAGTAGTAGCCCTCGACTATCGAGGAAGAAAAGGTATAGCCACCTCAATAGGTCACGCCCCACAGGCAGGACTCGCCAACGCAGCAGCAGGAAGCGTGCTGTCGGTAGCAGAGGCACTCACAAACATCGTATGGGCTCCAATGAAGTCGATAGAAAGCGTATCGCTCTCGGCAAACTGGATGTGGCCCTGCCGCTCGCAAAAAGGAGAAGACGCACGGCTATATGAAGGCGTGGAAGCACTGTCGGACTTCTGTTGCGACCTACACATAAACGTACCTACGGGAAAAGACTCGCTGTCGATGACACAGAAATACCCCAACGGCGAGAAAGTGATAGCACCAGGAACAGTGATTGTAAGTGCCGGAGCCGAAGTGACCGACATAAGAAAAGTGGTGTCGCCTGTGATTGTCAACGATAGCCGCTCGTCGATATACCATATCGATTTCTCGTTCGACGAACAACGATTAGGAGGCAGCGCACTGGCACAATCGCTCGGATATGTTGGTTCAGACGTGCCAACGGTGAAAAATGCCGAATACTTTGCCGACTGCTTTGAAGCCGTTCAGGAACTGATAGGCAAAGGATGGATTATGGCAGGACACGACATTTCGGCTGGCGGAATGATAACAGCCCTGCTGGAAATGTGCTTCGCCAACACAAAGGGAGGAATGAAAATCAACCTCCACGACATAGCTTGCAACGACATAGTGAAGGCTTTGTTTGCCGAAAATCCCGGAGTAATCATCCAAGTGAGCGACGAGCATAAGCACGACCTGCGCGACTTCTTCGAAGACAGAGGCATAGGATATGCCAAGATAGGCTACCCAACACCGCAGGAACGAAGCCTTACAATAACAAAGGACGACTATCAACACACGTTCGACATTGACCAACTGCGCGACACATGGTACGAAACATCGTATCTGCTCGACCGCCGACAGTCGATGAACGGCTGTGCTGAGAAGCGACGAGAGAACTACAAAAACCAACCGGTAGTGGTTAGCCACGCTGATAAGACCATCGGCAGACTGTCGGAAGCCGAGTTGCTCGGATATGAAGGCACACGACCAAAGGCAGCCATCATAAGAGAAAAAGGTACTAACGGTGAGCGCGAAATGGCTTATTCGCTCTATCTGGCTGGCTTCGACGTGAAAGACGTGACGATGACCGACCTTATCAGTGGCAGAGAAACACTCGACGAGATACAAATGATTGTGTTCTGCGGGGGCTTCTCCAACTCCGACGTGCTTGGCTCGGCTAAAGGATGGGCAGGAGCATTCCTCTACAACCCTAAGGCAAAGGCTGCACTCGACCGATTCTATCAACGCAACGACACGCTGTCGCTCGGTATATGCAACGGCTGCCAATTGATGGTAGAACTGGGACTGGTGGGCAACGAACACGGAAAAGTGAAAATGAGACATAACCGCTCGCAGAAGTTTGAAAGCGGATTTCTCACAGTGGAGATACCTAAGAACGAGAGCGTAATGTTGAAGTCGCTCAGCGGAAGCAAGTTAGGTATATGGGTGGCTCACGGCGAAGGACGCTTCGAAATGGACAGCGACGATAAACACTACAACATAATAGCACGCTACAACCACTCCGAATATCCAGCCAACCCTAACGGCTCGGACTTCGACACAGCAGGTATATGCAGCGACGACGGCAGACATCTGGCTATGATGCCACACCTCGAAAGAGCAATTTTCACATGGCAGTGTGGCTACTATCCCGCAGAAATGAAAAACCGCGACACTACAGCATGGATAGACGCATTCGTAAATGCAAGAAACTGGCTGCTGGAAAGAATGTAAACATAAGAAGGACTATCACATAACAGTCAACTAAAGAAACCATGTGGGAAACATTTAAGACCTTCTTCAAAATTGGTGCCTTTACCTTCGGTGGAGGATATGCCATGATACCCATTATCGAGACGGAAGTGGTGGATAAGCATGGGTGGGTCAGTCGCGAAGATTTTCTCGACCTCGTGGCTGTGGCTCAATCGTGCCCAGGAGTGTTTGCCGTGAACATGAGCATCTTTATCGGTTATCGATTGAAAAAAACAATGGGCGCCATCGTGGCAACATTAGGAACCGCCCTACCCTCGTTTATCATCATTCTGCTGATAGCCATGTGCTTCAGACAGTTTAAGGACAACGAGATAGTGGCATCAATCTTTCGAGGCATACGACCCGCCGTAGTAGCCCTAATAGCCGTACCAACATTCAACATGGCAAAGGCAGCAAAGATAGGACTGACAAACTGCTGGATACCAATAGTAAGCGCACTGCTGATATATGCACTCGGCATAAACCCAATATACATACTCTTCATAGCAGCCGTAGGTGGATATGTGTATGGACAATTTATAGAACCAACTGAGTAAATAAACACTTGCAAACACTTAAAACCTCTCAAATGATGCTTTTCATAGAACTCTTCATCACGTTTTTCTTCATCGGACTGTTTGGCTTCGGTGGCGGATATGGTATGCTGTCGCTCATACAAGGACAGGTGGTGACGAAATACGGATGGATGACAATGGGAGAGTTTACCGACATCGTGGCTATCTCGCAAATGACACCAGGACCTATAGGCATAAATTCAGCCACATACTGCGGATATACCGCCGTGCACAATGCTGGCATGGACAACACAATGGCTATACTTGGAAGCCTGACAGCAACATTCGCACTAATACTGCCATCGCTGATACTGATGATAGTAATCTGCCGAATACTGATGAAATATATGCAGACAAGTTCGGTGCAGAACATTTTCAGAGGACTGCGACCTGCCGTAGTAGGACTGCTACTCGCTGCTACCCTACTGCTGATGAATAGCGAAAACTTCTCAACACCAAAAGAAAACGCATGGCAGTTTTGGATAAGCATAGGCATATTCGCAGCAACTTTCTTCGGAACGAAAAAACTAAAGATAAACCCTATAATGATGATATTATTCGCAGGATTTGCAGGATTATTGCTACTATAAAGAAGTGAAAACATAAAACATCCTGCAACGAACTAAAAAAACGAAGCCTTATGAAAAAAATAATCATTTCCCTACTTCTTGCATTAGGACTTTCTGCCAACGCACAAGAAGAGACAAAAGTACCTAACGTGTTGCGATATTACATGAAGGACAAGACAACCATCGATGTGAAGATAGCTGACCTCGACCGCTTGCAGAAAGTGGGAAAAATAGGATGGAACAACATTTTCAAGACCGATGAGCCCAACATCTCTATATTGTTTGCAGAGATGGACAGCATGGTGATGGTTTATGACAGCAACGTGCCTGATATAGATACCGGCGAAGAGATTATTCCCACAAACGACAACGTCAATAAGAACACCGATGCCCGCGCACAACTATTGGAATACCCCCGTCTGAGAGGAGGAGATATGAACATACTGTCTATCCACTCTACCGAAGACTACGGCATAACCTATTCGCTCGAATGGGACTGCACGAAACGCGCACAACGATGGACTTGCTACGAGATGCACAATGGCAACTCAGCAAAAAACGTATCAAGGACTGACGCATGGGCTGAAGACCCAAATATACCATCGCAATATCAGACCTCGCAAAGCGACTACTCTGGCAGTGGTTTTTCGCGCGGACACATGTGTCCATCAGGAGACCGCCTATGCTCAAAGGAACAAAACAAGCAGACTTTCTACTTCTCAAATATGCACCCACAATATCAAAACCACAACGGAGTGCTATGGGAGAAAATGGAAACAAAGGTACGATCATGGAACACAGCTTCGTTCAGAGACACTTTGTATGTAGTGAAGGCTGGAACTATCGAGGACAACCAACTTCTCGGCCACACCTCATCGGGACTGCCAATACCTCAATACTTCTACATGGCTATACTTTGCAAGAAAGGCAATAACTACAAAGCGATTGCCTTTTGGACACTGCACGAGAACGTTTCGCACAATGGCGCGAATTTGGCAAACTACGCCATATCCATAGATGAACTCGAAGAACGTACGGGAATTGATTTCTTCTGCAATCTGCCCGACGATATAGAAGA
>CAMOVK010000046.1 GCA_946627325.1 uncultured Prevotella sp.
TTCATAAGTTAATAATTTAGTTAAACTTGAGTTAGTGAAAATTATGTGTATTTGTAGTTTTGTTAGCGTTTGTATAATCGTTGCAAAGGTATATAAAAATATGTAAACGCAAAATTATTTTGAATAAAAATTTCGGGTCTGTTAAGAAATCAAAAAAACGATCAAAATTACTTGTTTAAGTGTTAAATGAATGGCGTTGTTTTTGTTCGCGATTTGCGCGAAAATAGAGTTTGAAATCGGCAAATTTGTCTTTTTCGAGTGGAAAAACTTGGCATTTTTGTTTGGTTTTGCGTCTTTTTGATTTGTGTATGTGGCATTTCGAACTTGGGGAGATGGCATTTCGAACTCGGGGAGATGGTCTTTTCGACTCGGGGAGATGGTCTTTTGAGTTTGTTTTTCGTTCCTGTTCGGAATAGTAAGAGGTGCTTGTTTTGTGTTAACGCCTGACAATCAGATGTTTATGGCGGTGTGTCGAAAAATTGCGAAAAACGAAAAACTCTCTGCGTTTTCTTGACCTTTAGCAGAAATGAGCAGTGTTGTTTTTAACAAACTAAGGATAATTTAACTTTTTGTTCCGTTTTCCTTTAATTTAATGTTGCTTTTGGTGTTTTTGAAAAGGCACTTTTTAATCTTATAATTTTTCAGTCTTTCAAATTTTGATTATTTTCGCAGCGCAAAGAAAAAATTGAAGTACAATGACTCTATTGATAGTATCTGTTTTGCTTGTAGCCTATTTGCTTTTGGCTTCAGAGCGTTTTACGAATATCAACAAGGCAGCCGTTGCTGTTTTTGCTGCTGCTGCTGGTTGGGTGTTGTATATCTGTTGGGGCAGCGACTATGTTATGAGCCGTCACGGCGGTGAGTACATGGAATGGTTGAATGGCGCCACTGCTACGTCGGCTGCCGTTAAGGACTACATCGCGGCTAACATCTTTCTTCGGTATGTGGGACGCGCTGCCGAGGTAGTTCTGTTTCTCCTCTCGACGATAGCCATCGTCGATGTGTTGAGCATAAACGGCTGTTTCGACTTCTTTCAGGTATGGATGCGTACGCGCAAGAGTCGCAAGTATCTGTGGATGCTTTCGGTGTTCTCGCTTCTCCTTTCAGCCAATCTCGACAATCTGACCACGTCGGTCATGATGGTTGCAGTGATGATGAAGGTTGTTTCACAGCATCGTTATCGTCTGGTTTATGGTTCTGCAATAGTCGTTTCTGCCAATTTCGGTGGTGCTATGACCGTCATCGGCGACCCTTTGGGGCTTGTCGTTTGGAACATGAGTGCTGTTTCAGCCTCGGGGTTGTTCCTCCGATTGGTTATTCCTTGCCTTGTGGCTTGGGCAGTAACAGTTTTTCTGCTCTCCCGAATGTTGCCCGACCGTATGGATGCCGACCGCCAGCCCCTTCCTTTCCGTGGCGACGACACCCGCCTGAACGTTGGTCAGCGCGTGGCTATGCTCATAGTAGGCATAGGCGGACTATGGTTTATACCCACCTTTCACAGCATTACCCATCTCAGTCCGTTCCTCGGTGCGCTCTGCGTCCTGTCGGTCCTGTGGATAGTGAACGAGATATTCAATCGCAACCTCCCCTTTGCGTCATCGGCAATGGCTGACCGCGCACGCACGATACTCGGCTCGCAGACGCTGCTCTACGTCATGGGCATGATGCTGGCAGTGGGTGTTGTTCAGGAGATAGGCGTTGCCTCGTGGCTCACAGTCCGTTTGGGCGATGTGGCGAGCAACGTTTGGCTCATGGGAGCAATGGCAGGAGTGTTGAGTATGATAATTGACAATATGGCAGTCGGACTGACCTTCTTCACCCTTCACGAAGCCCCCGCGGCTGTAGATGCCGACATCTACTGGCCAGTGATAATCTATTTCACAACCTTTGGAGGCAATCTGCTACTAATAGGCTCAATGAGTGGACTGGCATTTGCCAAACTCGAACGAGTCTCGATAGCCTGGTATGCACGAAAGGTGTTGCCCAAAGTGATGTTAGGAGGAGCAATAGGTGCAGCCGTTCTGATGACGAATTGGGTACTATATAAGATATAAGTAATCAGAATAAACGCTGAATAATACGCACAATATGATTTTTTCCGATAAAGATAAACTTCAAATAGCCAAGCACGGGATGACACTCGACGAGGTGGTAAACCAACTTGGCATGATAGAACGCGGATTTCCGCCACTTGAAGTGATAGCACCTGCCACGATAGGCGAGGGCATACTACAGATAGATAACGACCTGCAAAAATATGCCGACATCTGGCAGAACACTTTGCAAAAACAATCAGAGAAGACTACTCTCAAGGTGGAAAAGTTCGTTCCCGCATCGGGTGCCGCTTCACGAATGTTCAAAGACCTATACGCCTTTGTCGATGCCGACTACGACCAACCAACCACGACGAACGAGAAACTCTTTTTCGACAAGATAGACCTGTTCGCCTTTTACGACCTGCTCAACGACAAGTGTCGCGAAAAAACAAGTCAGACAATAGACCAACTAAAAGCATCAGGCAGGTATAAAGACCTTGTCAGAATCCTGTTAGATGCCGACGGACTCGGCTACGGACATTTACCCAAGGGACTGCTGCTCTTCCATCGAACAGGGAACAAAGCGTTCACACCGATAGAAGAACACCTGAAAGAGGCTTGCGCCTATGCCGCAGTGAACGGCAAAGCCCGTCTGCACTTCACTGTAAGCCACGAACACCATGAGCAGTTTGAACTCTTCGCCCGCGAAAAAGCAAAAGAGTTAGGCAGCCAGAGAGGAGTGGAAATCGAAGTGTCACTGTCGGAGCAACATCCATCGACCGACACCATTGCAGCCGATAACGACGGACAACCATTCCGCAACGCCGACGGCACACTGCTGTTTAGACCCGGCGGGCATGGAGCACTGATAAAAAACCTCAACGAACTCGACAGCGACATAGTATTCATAAAAAATATCGACAACATTACTCCTGAACACATGCTAACCTATCAGGCACTCTACAAGCAGGCATTGGCAGGACTGCTCGTCGATATGAAGAACGAAATTCATCGCCATCTGAAGGCTGTGAAAAGTCTCAACGAACACAATTCTTCCCTGCATGAGACAGTATGCGATGCAGCAATGACATTCATGAGAGAGACGTTGCAGTTCAGAGTCGAAACGGACATGACAACAGAAGAGAAGCGGCAATACTGCCTCGATATGCTCAATCGACCGATAAGAGTATGCGGAGTGGTGAAAAACACAGGCGAACCAGGAGGCGGACCATTCATAGTGAGAGAAAACGCACATTGCCAGACAAACCAGATACTCGAAATGTCGCAACTCAACTCGGCAAAAACCGACAAAGGAATAGACTTTTCGAAATCGACACATTTCAATCCCGTTGATATAGTATGCTATCTGCGCGACGACGAAGGCAAACGCTACAACCTGAATGATTGCGTCGATAAGCACACAGGGTTTATCAGCGAAAAGAGCAAAGACGGAAAGCCGCTCAAGGCTCTCGAACTGCCAGGACTATGGAACGGAGCAATGAGCCACTGGCTGACAATCTTTGTGGAACTGCCGATAGAAACATTCAACCCAGTGAAACAAATCACAGACCTGCTCCGACCAGAACACCAAGACAAAGGAATGGCTTAGCAAGGCTGTACAAAAAAAAGAAAGTAAAGCAAAATCATAAACAGTAACAGCAATTACAGCGCAAGTTAATGATAATAGACAGAGCTATTAAAGAACGAGTAAAAGACCGTATGATTAACTACTTGGAACACTCCAAACTACGCAAGACACCAGAACGGTTTGCCATTCTCGATACCATATACGACATAGAAGGACCTTTCAGCATAGACGAACTAAACCAGATTCTCGAAAGTAGAAATTTCCATGTGAGCCGTGCAACACTTTACAGCGCAGTGAAATTGTTTATGGAAATGAGAGTCGTGGTGCGTCATAAGTTTAACGAAGGAGTAAGATACGAGGCATACTGGAAAGACGAAGACCATACATACCAGATTTGCAAGATGTGTGGTAGAACGACAGAAATAGACGTGCCACTCGTGACCGAAACACTCAACAACTACCACTATCGACGCTTTCGGAAAGAAGGCTTTTCGCTCTACGTCTATGGTTTGTGCAGTAGTTGCAGAGCGTTGATTACAAAGAAAAACAACATACAGATAAACAAGAAAAAACGAAATAGTAATTAACAATGACAATGAGTAATCATTCACAAAGAGAGCAGAACGGCAGAGTAGATGTGCTGCTTGGTTTGCAATGGGGCGACGAAGGAAAAGGAAAAGTCGTTGATGTACTGACACCTCACTACGACGTAATCGCCCGTTTTCAAGGAGGACCAAACGCAGGACACACTCTCGAGTTTGAAGGACATAAATACGTGTTGAGAAGCATACCTTCGGGCATCTTCCAAGGCGGAAAAGTAAACATAATAGGAAATGGAGTGGTGCTCGCTCCCGACCTGTTTATGGAAGAAGCAAAAGCCCTTGAAGAAAGTGGACACGAACTGAGAAGCCGTCTGCGCATATCGAAAAAAGCACACCTCATAATGCCTACACACCGAATACTCGACGCTGCACTCGAAGCATCGAAAGGAAAAGGTAGGGTGGGAACAACAGGAAAAGGTATCGGACCAACTTATACCGACAAGATTTCAAGAAACGGACTGCGAGTGGGAGATATCTTCGACAACTTCGAAGAAAAATATGCTGAACACAAAGATCGACACATCAAAACGCTGAAAAGTCTTAACTACACCAACTACGACATTGCCGATGTGGAAGAAAAATGGATGAGAGGTATCGAATACCTCCGACAATTCCCTATCATCGACAGCGAACACGAGGTGAACAAACTGCTCAACGAAGGAAAGTCGATACTCTGCGAAGGCGCACAAGGCACAATGCTCGACGTCGATTTCGGCAGTTATCCATTCGTTACCTCATCTAACACCATCTGCGCCGGAGCTTGCTCGGGACTGGGAATAGGTCCGAGTAGAGTAGGGCGAGTGTTCGGAATAATGAAAGCCTACTGCACTCGAGTAGGTGCAGGACCTTTCCCTACGGAACTCTTCGACGAGACAGGTGCCGAGATGCGACGTATAGGAAGAGAGTTTGGAGCCGTAACGGGCAGAGAACGACGCTGCGGATGGATTGACCTCGTGGCTCTGAGATATGCTATAATGATAAACGGAGTGACTAATCTTATAATGATGAAGAGCGATGTGCTCGACTCATTCAAAGAGATAAAAGCCTGCGTGGCATACAAAATAAATGGAAAGGAAACACGCGACTTCCCATATAACATTGAGCACGGAGTGGAACCAATCTACGAAACACTCGAAGGATGGCAGACAGATATGACAAAGATGACTTCGGAAACACAATTCCCTGAGGCTTTCAAAAGATACATCGATTTCCTCGAAAACGAACTGAAGACACCTATCTCAATCATTTCTATTGGTCCAGACCGCGAACAGACAATCATAAGAAAATGAAAATAACACTTGTAACACAACGATACAAGTGGGACAATAATCAATGAAATAAGGATATAATTATTCCAGTAACTACTCAAACAACACAGACCAATGGCATCTATCCCAAAAGGAACGCGCGACTTCTCGCCCGAAGAGATGGCAAAGCGCAACTACATATTCAATACCATACGCGAAGTATATTCGCTTTACGGCTATCAACAGATAGAAACCCCATCGATGGAAACACTACAAACACTGATGGGGAAATACGGAGAGGAAGGCGATAAACTGCTCTTTAAGATACTCAACTCGGGCGATTTCCTCGCTAAAGTTTCCGACGACGAACTGAAGGAGAAAAATATACCACACCTCGCAGCACGACTTTGTGAAAAAGGACTACGCTACGACCTTACAGTGCCATTCGCTCGATATGTCGTTATGCACCGCAACGACCTGCAAATGCCATTCAAACGCTATCAGATACAACCAGTCTGGCGAGCAGATAGACCGCAGAAAGGACGCTATCGCGAATTTTATCAGTGTGATGCCGATGTGGTTGGCTCTGACTCGCTGATGAATGAAGTGGAACTAATGCAGATTATCGATGATGTGTTCACTCGTTTCGGAATACGTGTGCAGATAAAAATCAACAATCGAAAGATACTGACAGGTATAGCAGAAGCAATCGGTGAGGCTGAAAAAATAGTCGATATAACAGTGGCAATAGACAAGCTCGACAAGATTGGAATCGACAACGTGAATGAGGAATTGCGCAAGGCAGGATTGTCCGAAGCGTCTATCGAACGATTGCAGCCAATAGTCTCGCTTTCAGGAACTAACGAAGAAAAGTTAAACACTATATCTAATGTGTTACAACAGTCGGAAACGGGACTGAAAGGAGTAGAAGAAACTCGATTTATTATCAACACCTTGAAGGGCTGCGACCTCAAAAACGAAGTGGAACTTGACCTTACACTTGCTCGCGGACTAAACTATTATACAGGAGCTATTTTTGAAGTTAAAGCCTTAGATACGCCAATGGGTAGTATTACTGGTGGCGGAAGATATGACAATCTGACAGGAATCTTTGGAATGCCAGGATTGAGTGGTGTGGGTATTTCCTTCGGAGCTGATCGCATCTTTGATGTTCTGAACACTCTTAATCTTTATCCTAAAGAGGCTGTAGCTGACAGTCAGCTGCTGTTTATTAACTTCGGAGAGCGCGAAATGGCATACATTTTGCCTATAGCTAATAAATGCCGAAAGGCAGGGATAAGAACAGAAATCTATCCCGATGCTGCAAAGATGAAAAAGCAAATGAGTTATGCCAATGGCAGAAACATACCTTTTGTAGTTCTTGCAGGTGATAATGAAATGGCAGAAGGAAAAATAACGCTCAAGAACATGGCAACAGGCGAACAGAAATTGCTAACGCCGGAGGAATTGATAAAGGAAATATAATCTATTTAATAACCATTAAAA
>CAMOVK010000047.1 GCA_946627325.1 uncultured Prevotella sp.
GGTGCTACGTCCTTTGTCACTACAGCCCCTGCAGCAACTACTGCTCCATCGCCAATAGTCAATCCCGCAAGCACAGTGGCATTTGCTCCCACCCAGACGTTCTTGCCAATGTGAATAGGTGCATAGGTCATTCCTGCACGTCGCTCTGGGTCAAGCAAGTGATTGAGTGTAGCCAAAACCACATTGTGACCAATGAGTGCGCCCTCATCTATGGTGATACCTCCCTGATCTTGAAACTTGCAGCCCATATTGATAAACACTCGTTCGCCCACGACAGTATTCTTACCACAATCAGTGTGAAAGGGAGGAAACAGTCCTACCGACTTAGGCACTTCACGCCCCCATAGTTGCTCCAAAAGCTTGTGTAGTTCTTCTGGCGTATGATATTTCCCATTGATTTCTGCCGTTATCCTCAACGCCTCTTGCGAGAGGCGATGAAACATCATGTGGACATCCGAGCCGCCCTCTATAGGCTTGCCTGATGCCATGTAATTTCTAAATTCCTGAATTGTCATCTTATTATAATTTTCTTAAACAATTAACCCTTTTTTTCATACCATACGACTATAAAAATCTCTTTTTACGCTACAAAGATACATTTTTTTTGTAAATCTTAATAATTCTAAAAAACTGAGATATTGATTTATATTTTACAATAATGTATTACCTTTGCGCGGTCAAAATTATTTTAGACACAAGGAACTGAAACATTTACATAAACCTGAATGAAACGAATAAGAAAAATTTGTATTACGCTACTGCTGATGGTGCTTGTAGTATTGTCTGCTCAGGCACAGACGGAGTACGTCATAGGCTACTGCGATGAAGAGTTGCCACAAAACTCTATCGGTCTTGAGGGAGGTCCGCTGCGGCTCTCTGCTGCCATTCATTTGCCAAAGTCGAAAATGTTGCGCTACGAGGGCTGTCGGTTGACAAAGATACGCTTCGCCGTAAAGGCTGGTTTCGAGAATGTGTCGGTATGGGTGCGCACATCGCTGAACACCAGTTCGAAAATCATACAGAGCGTGCCCGAGTTGGAGAATGGTTGGAACGAAGTGGTGCTCAACACTCCATACCTCGTAGATGGCAACGACCTCTACATAGGCTACACAGCCACTCAACCTGCTGGTTTTTCAGGTATAGCTGCTCAGGGTGAGGGCAACGAATATACCTCATGGCTGGCTGTTGATAATCAATGGTCGGACTACAGCCAATATGGTCTGGGCATACTCTATATTCAAGGTGTTGTTGAGGGGGAAGTTCTCGACAACGACATTGCCATGCTCGACCTTGCTATTGACAAGAAAACCTATACCACCGATGAAACAATTATGATGAAAGGAGCTGTTATCAACGCAGGAAGCACTACCATCGAGGGTTATCAGCTAAGTGTAGGCATTGACGATGCCATTCCTTCCGTATTTTCCTACAATAGAGAACTACTTCGAGAGCAGACTGCCGACTTCGAGATGCCTTTGTCGCTGGAAGATTTAGAAGCAGGCCGCCACGAACTGGTAGTAAAGGTAACGCCAGAGAATATAACAGATGAAAAGGCAGGCAACGATGAGATACGCGTGCCTTTCTATATCTACACAGGAACCTATCCTCGTATGCTCTTACTCGAACACTTCACGTCGCTGCCATGCGTCAACTGCCCACCTGTTGACAATATTCTCGAAGAGGTTGCAGCGGGGCGTAGCGATGTGGCTTGGGTAAGCCATCATGTGGGCTACCGCGATGATGAGTTCACACTCGAGAGCAGCCGTCCGCTTACACGCTTTGGTGTGGATGGTAATCCTTACCTCATGATAGACCGCACAACGCTTGCCGACAACGACACGCCTGCTTTCACAATAAATGCCAACGCGCAACCAGCCAACGTTGTGAATACTCTTTATTTCGACAAAGCAGCTGCCAGACCTGCCTTTTTGCAACTATCAGTTGCAGGCGACGCTTCTTTCAACGTGTTGAACATTCGTGTGGAGGGCGATGCAAAGAGCTATATCAACGAACTCTACCCACGTGCGACACTGCACATCCTCCTCGTAGAAGATCAAGTGGAGGCTACTAAGCCACAAGCAGGCAACAGCAACAAGAAAATTCACGACAACATACTCCGAGCATTTGTCACACCAACTCGCGGCGTGTTGCCCAACTGGAACGAACATGGTAAGTTCACATACGACACCACTTTCGACCTTGACCCATTATGGGAACAGTCAAACCTGCGTGTCGTAGCCTTTATGACGACAGCTGCCGATGCCGAAACCGACTATCCCACTGGCGAGGTTCTCAATGCCATGCAACAACAGATAACCACCGACAGCAGTCAAGGTATTAGTCTGACAGAGTATAACAATGCCGAGACCTCCTACTATAATCTTTGGGGTCAGCGCGTCAACAATCCACAAGGCTCACGCGGACTTTATATCGTAAAAAACGGCAATAGTGCCAATAATAAGAAAATCATTGTTAAATAACATTTTTCAAATAAACAATTATGACAAACTTTTTTAAGAAACTATTCGGCTTATTGCTACTTTTTGTGGCAACGATAGCCAATGGTCAGACGCTCCTCGACAGCAAGTTCGAAAGTATCAACGAGTTTGAAAAGTACATCGTTATCGATCAGAACGAAGACGGTCAGACATGGACGTATGACGACATTTTCCTTGCAGCCAGCTGTGCACGCGACTTTGATGCCGACGACTGGCTTATCACTCCACCCCTGTCTCTGACAGCAGGGAAAACCTATCGGTTGACATTCATAGCTAATGCCGACTATGAAGATGCAGAAAAGTTAACTGTAGCATTAGGAAAGTCTGCTACCATAGCAGGGCTTAACACCATGCTGATAGACGATTTAGAACTGACTTCAACCAACCAGCAAGAGTATTCTGCGACGTTTAAGGCTACGGAAACTAATAATTTCTACATCGGTTTCCGTCTCCTCACTACTGGCTCATCCTTTTCTAATCGCGTTTATCTGCACTCGATAAAGGTAGAGGAAGGCGCTGACCAAGGTGTTCCCGCTGCTGTAAGCAACCTGACCATTACTCCCGCCACAGGAGGTCAATTGAAAGCCACTGTTGCTTTCAAGTCTCCTACGCAGTCTATTGGCGGTACGACACTCTCTTCAATAACAAAGATTGACGTATATCGAAACAACTCAATCGTAAAGACTTTCAACACTCCAACTCCTGGTCAGCAACTCAGTTACGAAGACATAGTAGGAGCAAGTGGTAAATACACCTATCGCATCGTTGCAACCAATGAGTTAGGCGAAGGTGAAGGCGTTGAGCAAGAGGCTTTCATAGGAATGGATGAACCAGGTAACGTTACCAACGTACGTTTTGTTTACAACTACGAAACCAAAACGAGTACAATCACATGGGATGCTCCTACAGTGGGCAAAAATGGTGGGTATATCGACACATCTGGTATCACTTACAACATCCGTCGTTTCCACGCTAAAGAGCCTGTAGCCACAGGACTAACAGCAACTACTTTTGAAGATGTAGTTGACATAGATTTCCTTCTTGAAGAAGAAGAGAGAATGCGTCAGGAATATGCCAATGTAGGTATGCCTGTCAACGTCACATACGTCGTCGACAATGAAGGACTGATGCAGTACTATGTTCAAGCCGTACTAACGACTGGCACGAGCGGTGAGGCTGTTTCTAACAGCGTCATTATCGGCGAGCCTAACAATCTGCCTTATTACGAGTCGTTCCCCGATGGCAAACTCTCTCACTACTGGCGCACCGACATACGCGACAAACGCGCTCGCTGGGGAGCTATGACAAGCACACTTTTTTGCCAAGACGGCGATGGTGGTATGATGGGATTCGGAGCAATCGAAAGTGAGGAAACAGCTATGTGTCATACAGGTAATATCGACATGACCAACGCTGTATCTCCAATGTTGACATTCTACTATTTCCCAGAGTATCCAATGGAGAACCCACTACTCATCAAAGTGTCGCTCGATGGTAGTGAGTTCCAGACAATAGCATCTATCCCTCTTAATGAAGACGCTACAAGCAATCGCTACAATCGTATCAGCGTGCCACTTACAGGTTGTGCAGGCGTAGGTCATGTCAAGATTGGCTTTGAGTCAACAACAGCAACAACCGTTGACAACCTATTTATCGACAATATCCGCATCATCGACCAGCGAGAGAACGACCTCCAGATTTCTCTCGGCAACCTGCCAAAATATCTGAAAGTTGGCGAGAAACGCAACATTCCTGTAGTTGTTGAAAACCTTGGAACAAACGACGTGGCTACGGGTAAATACAACATAGACGTTTATGTAAACAACGTTAAGGCAGCCAGCACCCAAGGCTTGTCCGTAGCTTCAGAGGAAACAAAAAGTTACATGATACAACTCGCAGGCTCTATCGATATGGAAAAAGAGAGCGAGATATATGCTGAGGTGGTTTACGAACAAGACGAAATGGTCGAAAACAACCGCACAGAGGTTCAAGCCATTGGTGTAAAGATGCCTCTCTATCCTGAGGCTACTAACTTGAGCATTGCAGACGACAATGGCATTGCAGTACTCTCATGGCAGCAACCAGCAAGTCCAAAGACAGAAGACGGTTATGTCACAGATAGCTTCGAGGACTACACAGACTTCGAACGTTTCAACTATGGCGACTGGACACTCTTCGATGGCGACTACGCTCTGACTTATGCTATTGGCGGATGGAATTTCCCAAAGAACAGCGATGTGCAGTCGTGGATGATATGGAATCCGTCGGAAGTGGTTAATTCCACAACAGGTAACAAGGGACTAACCGACCAATTGTGGTATCCACGCACTGGTAACAAGATGGTGGCTTCGTTCGGTGCATATCAAACAAATAGTGACGACTGGCTCATCTCACCAGAGCTCTCTGGACACGAGCAGGTTATATCGTTCTACGGTCACTCTATGCCGAAAGCATCGGCACCCGACCAGTTCACTGTTTGCATCTCATCGACAACCAACGACCCTTCTGCTTTTGAGGCTATCGACCAAACGCCAGTGACAGCCACATCCGATTGGAAGCAGTACGAATATGCACTACCAGAGGGCACAAAGTATTTCGCCATCCACAAGACTACTTATGATGGTTGGGTGCTCTTCGTAGATGATATCACCTTCGCTCCCGACACCTTGGCAGCAACGCCCGACATCATGTTGTATGGTTTCAATGTTTACAAGAATGGCACGCGCCTGAACACTGCCCTTGTATCGACACCAACATTCACCGACAACAATGCACAGGCGGGCGACACCTATCGCGTGACAGCCGTCTACGACGCTGGTGAGTCAGTATATTCCAACATGGTTATATATCGTGGCGATGAAGCTGCCATCGTCGAGCGTGTAGATGACAGCATCAACAACACTGATGAGACAATCTACGACCTCCAGGGCCGCAAACTAAAAGGAATGCCACAGCGAGGTATCGTAATCAGCAAGAACAGAAAGGTCGTTGTTAAATAACAATCCGACCCTTGACGAACACAGCTTGCAATCATAGCAAGTAAGAAGAAACCGACATCTCATGAGCATAGGTGTCGGTTTCTTGTTTCATAATCAACTAAAAACTATAATAAAGGACTTTTGCACAGCATGACACTGAGAGAAGCTATCGACGCTCGGCATAGCGTAAGGGCATATAAAAACCAACCACTGACTGAGGACATCGTAAAAACGCTTGAAGAGCAAATCACAATCTGCAACAAGAAAGGCAAACTGCATATCCAACTCATACTCAACGAGCCGAAGGCATTTCAAGGAACATTGGCAAAATACGGCAAGTTTCGTAATGTCAGCAACTACATCGTGATGGCTGGACAAACGAGCAACGACCTTGACGAACGCATCGGTTACTATGGCGAACATCTTGTGCTTCTTGCCCAAACGCTCGGACTGAACACCTGCTGGGTAGGACTCTCCTACTCCAAAATTTCTGGGACCTACACACTTGCCAACGATGAAAAGATAGGCTGTTACATCGCCTTAGGTTATGGCGAAACTCAGGGCGTCAGTCATAAAATTAAAACCATAGAACAAGTGAGCCGCTCGGTTTTTAAACCAACCGAGCCTAACGAGCTGGCCAGCGACGTCACGCCCTCATGGTTTCGTAATGGAGTGGAAGCTGCACTACTCGCACCTACTGCCGTCAATCAACAGAAATTCTCATTTGAGTATCTCGGCATGAGCAACAACCGCCATCAAGTTAGAGCAAAAAGAGGATTCTCAATAATAGGATACACCAAAATGGACTTAGGCATAGCCAAATACCATTTTGAGATAGGAGCAGGCAATGCGGATTTTGATTGGGTTTAATTAGTATGTCAAAACCAACAGCACATGATATCATTGCCTACATGGAGTCGCTTCGCAACGAGGAGCAGCGGCGTCAACTCATGCGGTTCTTCAAGACAGGCAAAGGCGACTATGGCGAGGGCGA
>CAMOVK010000048.1 GCA_946627325.1 uncultured Prevotella sp.
TGGACTCGAACCAGCGACCTCGCGCCCCCCAGACGTGTGCGCTACCAACTGCGCCAAATCCCGAACAAAGTACGTCTAAAGACGATGCAAAAGTAAGCAAACAATGATTAACAGGCAAAAATTATCATGATTTTTTTCTTTTTGCATTTATAATTTGGCTAATTTTGCAAGCCCTTCACATATAATATAATGATAAGTGACAAGGTAACGATTACCCTGTCGGACAAAATGTAAGGTATTATTTAATGTAGATAATGAACTATCAAATAATTTCTCCCGAAAAAATCTGTGCAAAAATATCCTTGCCAGCATCGAAAAGTATCAGTAATAGAGTGCTTGTTATTAATGCCCTCTCTGGCGATAAGACTCATCTGCCGTGCATATCGGCGTGTGATGATACTCGAGTAGTGGCTGATGCTCTTTCGTTGATAAACACAAACGATGAAGCGACAATTGATATTCATGCTTCGGGAACAGCAATGCGTTTCCTTACTGCTTATCTTGCGGCGCAAAAGGGTAACTATATATTGACAGGGACAGAGCGCATGAAGCAACGACCAATAGCCCCATTGGTAGATGCTCTGCGAGAGATGGGGGCTGAAATAGATTATCTCGAAAAAGAAGGATTTCCTCCTTTGCGTATCACAGGTGCACCAATGCAGGGAGGAAGAGTTGAAATCACAGGTAGTATAAGTTCGCAGTTTATTACCGCTTTGTTGCTCATCGCGCCTGTACTGCCTGAGGGTCTGGACTTGATAATCAAAGACAACATAACTTCGCGCCCTTACATAGACCTTACATTAGACGTGATGCAATCTTTTGGAGCCGAAGCGGGATGGGAGAGTGCCAATCGAATTGTAGTTGCACCAAAACCATATTGCCCACCTGCAAGCTACCATGTTGAGAGCGATTGGAGTGCCGCATCGTACTGGTACGAGATGCTCGCGCTGTCGGACAATAGTGACTCGGAAATTTATTTGCGTGGATTGGTAGATGGTTCGAGACAAGGCGACTCTGTGGTGAGATACCTTTTCTCAATGTTGGGAGTGAAGACAACCTTTGAGACCGACGACGATGGAATGCCAATGATACACCTGCGACGTCATTTCAGAACTCTTCCACGACTCGACTATGACTTCAAAAATCAACCCGATATAGCACAAACATTCGTTGTGACGTGTTGTATGGCTGGTCTGCCGTTCCGTTTCACAGGCTTATCAACACTTAAGATTAAAGAAACCGACCGCCTTGCTGCACTGCATAAGGAGATGCAGAAATTGGGTTACGAAGTAGTTGAGTCGGGCGGTGATACACTCGAATGGAAAGGGGATAAAATGACTGATAAAGAGACCAACGAAAACGTAGTAATCGAGACATACAATGACCATCGAATGGCAATGCCTTTCGCAGCAGCATCAGTTGCCCGCAAAGGTATTATCATCGAAAATCCAACGGTAGTAGAAAAATCTTATCCCTCGTTTTGGGATGATATGAAAGCAGCAGGATTTCTATGCAATACCTTATAGTTCTATTGGCTGTTGCAGGTATAGTGGCAATTATAGCTCATTTCTTCCAGTCGAAAAATGGGGGAAACGATGCAGTTGTCGATAATACCACTTGCGACACCTGCGACGGAACTGTCAATAGTTGCGAACAAGAGTGCAAGCTTCGAGCAGCAATCGAACCTATTGATTATTTCGACGATGAAGAACTCGACGACTTTCGAGGCAAAGAAGCCGACGATTATACCGATGATGAAGCGCAGCAGTTTAGAGATGTGATGCTTACGATGCGTCAGGAAGAATTAAAGGATTGGTCGAGAAGTCTTTCTCTCCGCGCTATTAATATCCCTAATCAAATACGTGACGAACTCATAATGCTTATTGACGACACAATAAAATGATGTTTTTAGCGTTATAAAGTAATGAAACAAAGCCGAACAAGCCAGTTTTTTGCCATGTTGGTGATAGCCATTTTGGTTGTCACAGCTTGTTCTACGCAGAAGAACACACCACAATCACGTTGGTGGCATTCGTTCAATGCTAAATATAACACCTATTTCAACGGAGCACAAGCATATATAGATGCGTCGTTGGAGAAGGAAAAGCAAAATGTAGATAACTTTACCGAGATTATCCCACTTTACACTGTTGGTAACAAAAAGAGTCGTGAGATTGGAAAAGGCAATTACGACCGCGCGATTGAAAAAAGCGAAAAAGCTATCAAGCAACACAGCATCAAGCGACGTCCAGAATGGAATAAACGCCGTCGTAAGACAGAACGTGACATCGAATGGCTTAACCGCAAGGAATACAATCCTTTCCTTTGGAAGGCATGGATGCTTATGGGAAGGTCGCAGTTTCATAAAGGTGCATTCGACGAAGCAGCGGCAACATTCTCATACATGAGTCGTCTCTATCAGACACAGCCAGCAATATACGGCAGAGCACGCGCTTGGCTGGCAAAGAGTTATATAGAGCAAGATTGGATTTACGATGCCGAAGACGTTATTCGCAACATGATGCGCGACAGCATCGACTGGCGTGCCCGTAAAGAATGGGACTATACTCTTGCCGACTACTATATCCATACAGGCGATTACGCTGCTGCCATTCCGTATCTGCGAAAGGTTATCCGACACGAAATGCGGCGCGTGCAAAAAGCCCGCGAATGGTATCTTCTCGGTCAATTATATTCCGCCATTGGACAGAAAGATAATGCTTATAAAGCGTTTCGAAGCGTTGTTCGCCAGAATCCACCATACGAATTGGAGTTTAATGCACGCATAGCAATGACAGAAGTGTTGTCAGACCGCAATGCAAAGCAAATGGTAATCCGACTGAAACGCATGGCGCGAAACGATAAAAACAAAGATTATCTCGACCAAGTATATTATGCTATAGGCAATATACACCTCGCTCAACGCGACACTATGGCAGCAATAGCAGCATACGAGAAGGGCAACGAAAAGGCTACTCGTTCAGGTGTAGAGAAGGGCGTTCTTTTGCTTCGTCTTGGAGACTTGTATTGGGACAAAGAGAAATACAACGATGCGCAACGCTGTTATGGGCAAGCAATAGGATTGTTGGATAAAGACCGCAAAGACTATGCACAATTAGCCGACCGCTCGAAGAAACTTGATGAACTCGTACCTTACACAGATGCCATTCACCTGCAAGACTCCTTGCAAGAACTTGCACGTATGCCTGAAGATGAACGAAATAAGGCTATAGATCGGGTAATAGAGGCTTTGAAGAAGAAAGAGAAAGAGGAACGGCGTGCCCAGCAGGAAGCAGAAGCCGCCCAACAAATGCAGCAAAATGCTGGAGTGGGCAATCGTAATGCGCTCAACACAGGAAATCGCGATCAACAACAGACGCCTGGAGGTGGAGTGTGGTATTTCTACAATCAGATGGCTGTGGTTCAAGGAAAGTCTGCTTTTGAAAAACAATGGGGAAAACGCGAAAATGCTGACGATTGGCAGCGAATAAATAAAACTGTTGTCGGTGCCTTAAATTCCGAAGGCGAAGACATCCCTCAAGAAGTTCTCGATTCTATTGCAGCTGTTCAGGCAATGCAAGATTCGCTCGACAATGTAGTGGATAGTGCAAAAAACGACCCACATAAAAGAGAATATTATCTTGAACAAATACCATTTACCGAAGAGCAAATACTTGCAAGCAACCTTATCATTCAAGATGGATTGTTTAATTCCGGTGTTATTTTTAAGGATAAATTTGATAATTTGCCTTTGAGCAAAAAGCAGTTTGACCGACTGACAACCGATTTTCCCGATTTCGAAAAGATGGACGAAGTGTATTATCATCTTTTCCTCCTCTATTCGCGCATGGCTATGCACGGCACAGCCAATGACTATGTAGAACTGCTCAAAGCAAAATATCCAGATAGTAAGTTGACGGGAGTACTTACAGACCCATATTTTAAGGAAAATGCTCAACTTGGTACTCATCTTGAAGACTCACTCTATGCTGCTACTTATGAAGCATTTCTTGCCGATCGATACGACGAGGTTGATGCCAATGCTTATGTTTCAGAAACCCGTTTCCCATTAGGTGCAAACCGAGACAAATTTATTTTCATATCTGGACTGAATGGACTCAATCGCGGAAACATTGATAAATGTGTTGAAAACATGGAGCAAGTGGTGAAAAACTATCCGCAAAGTCGTATCAGTGAGATGGCAGGAATGATTGTAAACGGTGTGAGAGAAGGACGACGATTGTATGGTGGAAAGTTTGATTTGAGCGAGGTATGGGATCGCAGAAATGTCGTATTGCGCGACAGCGATAGCACAGCGGTAAGCACTTTCCAACCAGACCGCAATATAAATCACAATTTCTTAATAGTTTACAACCCTGATTCTATTTCAGAAAATCAATTGTTGTTTGAGATAGCAAGGTTTAATTTCACCAATTACCTTGTTCGTAATTTCGATATAACCATTGAAGAATTAGAAGGATTACGACGCATGAAGATTACAGGTTTCCGTAGTTTCGACGAAGCACATCTATATGCCCAACAGGTCTATGCTAACAAAGCCATAGCCAATCGATTGTCTAAAGCGCGTGGTATAATCATAAGCGACAAGAACTTGCCTCTGCTCGGAACAACTTTCAGTTATAAGGATTACGATGTTTACTATGCTAAACATTTCGCTCCACTCATTGTGACCAATCCATACCTGCTTACTGAACCGACCGAGATTAAAGCCACTTATGCCGAAGATATCATAGAGAAAAAAGAATCTGATGAAGAAAACGAGGAAGGCACGCAAGACGAAGGTTACGACTTCAATCAGAGTCAAATAGAGGAATACAACCTGAACGAAGAGCAGGAATCAGAAACGCCAATGGGAGAATCGCCTCTCGATGAACCTTTGCCAGTGAGCGAAGAGCCGCTACCTGTCGTTGATGACCCACAGCAACCTTCTGAAGGTGAGCCATTGCCAACGATTGACGAGCCGCTACCTGTCGTTGATGACCCACGGCAACCTTCTGAAGACGAGTCGTTACCAACGATAGACGAATCAGTACCTGTCAAAGAAAAACAACTTACTGACGAAGAAGTACCTATTGAGCCTTTAACAAACGAACAACTGCCTGTCACGACACCAGAGGACAATGAAGAGGAAGGCTTTATAATCGATGATTTTGAAACGACCGACGACGATGAAGATAGTTTCATATTCGACGAAACAGATGAAAACTCTACAAATGATGACGACGATCAGATAGTCATTATTGAAGAAAAGAATAAAAAACAAGACGATGACGACTTCGATGTCGATGATGAGTATTACGAACTTGATGGATTTTAGCTGCCTATGACTAATGGATTGTTACTATGGGTTGATGACGAGATAGAACTGCTCAAGGCTCATATTATTTTCTTAGAGAAAAAAGGTTACGAAGTAGTGACTGTTAACAATGGTAGCGATGCCATTGATGAATTTCGTAAGCGAACATTCGACTTAGTGTTGCTTGACGAGATGATGCCAGGCTTGACTGGTCTGGAAACGCTCCAGTATCTTAAAGAAATCCAACCAGCTACGCCAGTTGTTATGGTAACAAAGAGTGAGGAAGAGAACATAATGAACCAAGCTATCGGTCAGAAGATAGCGGATTACCTAATCAAGCCAGTAAACCCCAACCAGATACTGCTTACTCTTAAGAAAAATATCCATCGTCGCGAGATAGTGGCAGAGGTAACGGAGACCAGCTATCAGCAGTCGTTTGGAAACATTGCCATGCAAATCGATGATTGCAAGACGTGGTACGACTGGGCTGACGTTTATCGTCGATTGGTGCATTGGGAACTTGAACTCAGTCAAACAGACTCGTCGATGACCGAGATGTTGCGCCAACAGAAAGAAGAAGCCAACAAGGGCTTTGCCAAGTTCGTTAAACGAAACTATCTTGATTGGGTGAAACCAGGAGCAAACCCCGATAACCGCCCAATGCTCAGCACAGACATTTTCAAAAGAAAACTCTTCCCGCTGATTGATGAGGGTCATAAGGTGATGTTTATTGTTATCGACAATTTCCGTTTCGACCAGTGGCGAATGCTTGCTGAAGAAATCGGTGACAGCTTCGATATAGAAGAAAATCTATATATGAGCATACTCCCTACAGCTACTCAATATGCTCGCAATGCAATCTTTTCGGGACTGATGCCTTTACAGATAGCCGAGATTTTCCCCGACCTTTGGGTTGATGAAGAGTCGGAAGAAGGAAAAAACCTCAACGAGGCACCACTCATCGCAACGCAGATAGAGCGCTTCCGTCGTCACGATACTTTCTCATACAATAAAATTAACGATTCAAAGGCAGCAGAGACGCTCGTCAATCAGTTCGCAAATCTAAGCCGCTACAATCTTAATGTTTTGGTGTTCAACTTTATAGATATGCTCTCCCATGCTCGTACAGAAACCAAGATGGTTCG
>CAMOVK010000049.1 GCA_946627325.1 uncultured Prevotella sp.
TAGAGTTCCATACAGGTAAACTCTGGATTGTGGTTGCGGTCCATTCCTTCGTTGCGGAAGTTTTTCCCTATCTCATACACTCCTTCAAATCCGCCCACTATCAGTCGCTTGAGATACAACTCTGTTGCTATACGCATATACATATCTTGATTGAGCGCATTAAAGTGAGTAGTGAATGGTCGCGCTGATGCTCCGCCGGCTATTGCCTGAAGCGTTGGAGTCTCCACTTCGGTATATCCAGCCTCATCAAGCAGTCGGCGCATAGTGCGCAGTATAGTTGCTCGTTGCAGGAAGGTGTCTTTCACTCCATCGTTCACTACGAGGTCAACGTATCGCTGACGATAGCGCAATTCGGGGTCATCGAACTTATCGTAAGCCACACCATCCTTGTATTTCACTATTGGCAGTGGTTTCAAACTCTTAGAGAGCAGTACCAATTCGCGAGCGTGTACCGACACCTCGCCTGTCTGTGTGCGAAAAACGAAACCCTTCACTCCTATGAAGTCACCTATATCGAGCAGTCGCTTAAACGTAGGATAGTCTATCGGCTGATGCGAATAGGCTCCAGCCGTCTGGCGGTAGGCTTCTACTGCTGCGTTAATATCATCGCGTGTGATGTATATCTGAATACGTCCATGCGAGTCTTGCAGTTCGGCAAAAGCAGCCTTTCCCATCACTCGGCGATTCATCATTCTACCAGCCACAACCACTTCCTGCAGTTCCGCTCCTTCGTCAACGCTCCAGCGTCCTTCCTCTACATTGGTTTTTATGTCTGTCGAAAAGGCATTAGTTGGATATTCTGCTGCGGGGTATGTATCGATACCCATGTCGCGAAGTTCTTGCAGGCTCTGTCGGCGACCTATCTCCTGCTCGCTAAGTTCAAGTATGTTCATAAAGAATAATGTGTTGAATGCTTAATCATAGAATATATAACAATTCGTGCAAAGGTAAACAAAAATTGTAATTTGTAAACAAAAACTGCAAAGATTTATAGTTTTTTCAGATAGGTTAGCAACTTAAAGCATAATCAACCAAATATGACGAGTATTCATTTTCTTTTCGTAATCAATGGTCGCCATCCCATTTTTTGAATACAGTGATAAAGCAAAACTGCAAATAAATTTGCTTTTCACTCTACTTTTCGTAACTTTACATAAGTTACTGCGTCTCGGAAAACTGCAAATAAATTTGTTTTTCACTCTACTTTTCGTAACTTTGCCAATCGGAAAACGAAAAATAAAACAAAACGGATAAATAAAGAAATGAAACTACACGAACGATTTCTAAACTACACGAAATTCGACACTCAGTCGAGCGAGGAGTCACAGACAGTGCCCAGCACGTCGAAACAGCTCATTTTTGCACGCTACTTGAAAGAAGAAATGGAGCGCGAAGGTCTGGAAGACGTTGAGATGGACGAACAGGGATACATATATGGCACACTGAAAGCCAACACAAAGAAGCCTATCCCTACAATAGGATTTATCTCACACTACGACACATCGCCCGACTGCAGCGGAGCCGACATTAAGGCACGCATAGTGGAAAACTACGACGGAGGCGACATCGAACTGTCACCAGGCATCGTTTCGTCGCCAAAGAAATTCCCCGAACTGCTCCAACATGTTGGCGAAGACCTCATTGTTACCGACGGAACGACTCTGCTCGGTGCTGACGACAAGGCTGGAATAGCCGAAATAATGCAAGCAGTCTGCTACCTGCGCGACCATAAAGAGATTGAACATGGCGACATTCGAGTGGCATTCAATCCCGATGAAGAGATTGGTATGGGTGCACACCATTTCGACGTAGAGAAGTTCGGATGCGAATGGGCATACACCATCGATGGAGGCGACCTTGGCGAGTTGGAATATGAAAACTTCAACGCTGCATCGGCAAAGGTAACCATAAAGGGAGTGAGCGTGCATCCAGGATATGCCAAAGGCAAGATGATTAATGCGAGTCTTGTAGGTATGGAATTTGCACAGTTACTTCCTGCAAACCAAACACCTGAGACGACAGAAGGCTACGAGGGTTTCTTCCACCTCATAGGTTTCAAATCGTCGTGTGAAGGTGCGCAACTATCTTACATCATACGCGACCACGACCGCGAGATATTCGAAGACAGGAAGGCTCTCATCAAGAAATGCGCAGAGCAAATCAATGAGAAGTATGGCGAAGGCACTTGCACCATCGAGGTTAAAGACCAATACTACAACATGAAGGAGAAAATCGACCCTTGCATGCACGTCATCGACCTCGTAGTAAAAGCAATGCAGGAATGTGAAGTGCCACCAAGAGTGAAACCCATCAGAGGTGGAACCGACGGAGCACAGCTCTCTTTCAAAGGACTTCCATGTCCTAATATCTTCGCAGGAGGAGTGAACTTCCACGGACCATATGAGTTCGTTTCGATACAAGTAATGGAGAAAGTCATGCAGGTTATTATCAAAATCTGCCAACTGACAGCTGGCTACAACGATTAATCCACACATCGCCCTCCCCTATATCGAAGGGCGCGGAAACGAGAGAGGCAACTTGCTTGCTCGTTGATTGGTCAATGCACGAAATCATGAGGAGGGCTTTCTTCATCCTACATATTGGCATATTGCTGGCGGGATTTACCGGACTGTTTGGGCGGCTTATCACTCTCCACGAGACGACTCTCGTCTGGTATAGAATGCTTTTTGCATCGCTCTGCCTGCTGCCCTTCGTTGGGCTGCCACGCATCGGGCTTTACCGCATAGTAAAGATATCACTATGCGGTGGGTTGCTCGGACTTCACTGGATACTTTTCTATGGTTCAATCAAGTTGAGCAACGTGTCGATTGGTACCGTTTGTTTCGCTTTAATAGGGTTCTTCACAGCCCTCATCGAACCTTTGGTTTTCCACCGGCGCATCTCAAAGACCGATTTGCTTTTCTCTTGTCTCACTCTCGCGGGAATTCTCTGTATCTTCTCGCTCGATGCCCGCTATCGTTCTGGCATAATCGTGGGTACGACATCATCATTCGTAGCTGCAATATATAGCGTCATGGGGAAGAAAATGATTTCGGCAGACGATAGCGACATGAAAGACATTGACTCACGCACCACGTTGCTATATCAGATTTTGGGAGGATTTATAGTCGTCAGCGCACTAATACCAATTTATCTCTATTTCTTCCCTACTACGCAACAAGTAGCCGTAATACCTACAGGCAGCAACCTATTCTACCTCATTACACTTGCTTCCTTCTGCACAGCGTTGCTTTATCTCTGTTACATAATCTCGCTGCGCCATCTATCAGCCTTTACCGTTAGTCTTAGTTATAATCTCGAACCCATCTATACCATTGTTCTGGCTTTCATCGTCTTTGGCGAGGGTCGCGAAGTGGGCACATCGTTCTACATAGGCATATCACTCATCGTCGTTAGCGTTGCGCTGCAAACCATGCGAACAATCATCACCAAACAAGTGGCATAAACAATAGTATTTGGGGTATTACCCTTTGAGAAAGGTTTCTTCTGGTTAGAAGATTTTGCCAAAAACGATGTTGACAAAGGTTTTGAAAAGAATCTTGAAGTCGAGCCAGAAAGAGCGGTGTTCAAGATAGTATAGGTCGAGTTCAAGTCGTCGCAGCATTTTTTCCATTGTGTCGGTATAACCGTTGTATAGTGTAGCATAGGAGGTTACACCTGGACGTACTTGATAAAGATATCGATAACGTGG
Source organism: uncultured Prevotella sp. (assembly GCA_946627325.1). Taxonomy (GTDB): domain Bacteria; phylum Bacteroidota; class Bacteroidia; order Bacteroidales; family Bacteroidaceae; genus Prevotella. Next base: position 3,713 of record CAMOVK010000049.1, read on the forward strand.
GTCGCGCTCCATAATCTGGTCGATGTAGAATTTTCTTTCTGGTCGTGGTCCGATGAAAGCCATATCGCCTTTCATGACGTTCCACAATTGTGGAAGCTCGTCTAAGTGGTGTGCGCGTAGGAATTTTCCCACCTTGGTCATTCGCGTTTCATTCTCATGCTGATAGAGTGCTGGTCCGTTTTTTTCTGCATCTACTCGCATACTACGAAACTTATATATCATGAAAGGTCGTCCGAATCGACCTATGCGTTCCTGTTTGAAGATTGCTGGTCCTCCATCTTCGCGCTTCACTGCAATATAACAAGCAAGAAAAAGCGGCGAAAATAGCACGAGGCAAATAGTCGCTACGGTCATATCGATTAAGCGCTTGAGGTTGCGCTCTAACTCGTTCATTCCATCGAGAACATATCCGTCTTGCAGTGTTGTCATAGAGATGCCGTTAGCTGATAGTTTAACGTCAAGGTGTTCATTTAGTTTTATTTAATTAAATAACGCGGATATGTTCTGGTTATTGTATTAAAGTATGGAAAAATTACAATTTGGTTTCATTACAAAGTTCTTCCCTTGTGTCGTAGGAAGAAATAGCTGTCGAGTTTTCTCTTTACGACTTTGAGCATATGGGAAGGCATGAATAGGAAAATGAAATACATCCACGACTTTATCCACGAAAATCCCAATGTGTCGTGATACACTCTCATATTGTATCGCACGAGTGTTATTTTCCGTCTCGATATCGACTTTTGGCGCACTCTGTAGTAAGCTAATGGTTCTTGTATGCCATACGCCACATGACATTGCTTGAGCAGTTTTATGAAAAAAGCCCAATCCTGTCGTTTTCGTATGGATGGCATATAGACCTTTTCGCCTATTGCTTCCACGTCGTACATAGCGGTGAGGCAACCTATCTTATTATCGCGTAGAATTCCTTGATAGGTTATTTTTCGAGGAGCAATGAATATGCCTTTCTCTTCATCGTTCTCATCGCAGATTACGTATGACGAGAAAACGAGAGGAGACTGATGTTCTCTCATGAAGCGGAGTTGTGTTTCGAGTTTTTCGGGCTTCCACCTATCGTCGCTGTCGCAGAAGGCTATGTATCGACCCTCTGCTCTCTTTATTGCTTCGTTTCGTGCACATCCTGCTCCGCTGTTTGTTTTAAGATAGACCACTTTTACCCGCTCATCGCGTTCGCTGTAACGTTCCAATATATTGAGTGTGTCAGCGTCGGTTGAGCCGTCGTCGGTAATGAGGAGTTCTAATCGGCTGTAGGTCTGATTTAATATACTATCTATGCTGCTGGGAAGAAATTTCGCAGCATTATAAGTAGGCATTATGATAGATACTAAATCCTGTTGCATAGCTTTTCAAAAAAACGTGACTGCAAAGGTACGATTAAGTGAATAAAATGCAAAATGTTTTTACATTTTTGAACGTGAGTACCTTATCAAAAGGTACGATTAAGTGAATAAAATGCAAAATGTTTTTACATTTTTGAACGTGAGTACCTTATTCAAAGGTACGATTAAGTGAATAAAA
>CAMOVK010000050.1 GCA_946627325.1 uncultured Prevotella sp.
GGTTTCTAACATGGGTTGCCAACCAGGCGCTATCCACTTCTTCCAGAAGAACGGCGTACTGTTCGCACCAGGTAAAGCTGTTAACGCTGGTGGTGTTGCAACATCTGGCTTGGAAATGACTCAGAACGCTGCACACTTGAGCTGGTCGGCTAAAGAAGTTGACGACAAACTGCACTGGATTATGGAAAACATCCACGAGCAGTGTGTTAAGTTCGGAACACAGGCTGACGGCACTATCGACTATGTGAAGGGTGCAAACATTGCAGGCTTCATGAAGGTGGCTCAAGCCATGCTCGAGCAGGGCGTTATCTAATACCCAGCTAAACAAATTCGGCCATTTTCCTCCGCAAGTTCGAGGCGAATGGCCGATTTTTCTTTTTCAGAAGTGGAACGAAACCAGTTTTTATGAAGAATTTTCTGATAATCATTTCACTCTTATTGTCGCTCAACATGATGGGTCAACATCAGCGTGGTGTTGCCTCGTTCTATTCCAAACGACTTAGTGGTGCTCGCACAAGTAGTGGCGAGAGATTGCATCCCGATAGCATGACGTGCGCCCACCGCACTCATCCTTTCGGAACCCGACTGCGTGTAACCTGTCCTGCCACAGGCAAGAGCGTAGTTGTAAGAGTGACAGATAGAGGACCTTTCGTCAAAGGACGTATCATCGACCTGTCGTGGGGAGCAGCCCGCGCACTTGGAATAATAAATTTGGGAGTGGCGTCGGTGCAAGTAGAAGTAGTAAAACCCGAAACTAAACTCGGACCGATAAAGCGAACTCCAAAACCAATACTGCCAGAAATCGACATCGCTGTGACCGATGATGGTTACCTCTTTCATCAAGAGATGGACAAAATAGAAAAAGCAACAGGAGAGCATCCTGAGCATAAATCGCTTCTCCATCCGCAGTATAAAGATTTGATGCCAAGCGTGCCGAAACGAGGACACTAACCTCTTTTACAATAAAAAATTGTTGTTACAAACCTTATAATTTCTTCATCCAATTATGAGTGCTAAACTTCTGAAGAAAGACGGCATAAGCTATGTCGTTCCCTTTTTGCTTATCACGATTTGTTTTGCTCTTTGGGGCTTTGCCAACGACATTACCAACCCTATGGTTAAAGCCTTTTCGAAAATTTTCCGCATGAGTGTAACCGATGGTGCTCTCGTGCAGTTAGCTTTCTATGGTGGCTACTTCGTTATGGCTTTCCCCGCAGCAATGTTCATCAGAAAGTATAATTATAAGTCGGGCGTGCTGATGGGGCTCGGACTATATGCCATAGGAGCCTTGTTGTTTTTGCCAGCCAAAATGAGTGGTATGTACTACTCTTTCTTACTTGCCTACTTCATCATGACGTGCGGCTTGTCGTTTCTCGAAACAAGTTGCAACCCATATATTCTCTCTATGGGACCACAGGAAACTGCTACTCGCAGGCTTAACCTTGCCCAATCGTTCAATCCTATCGGCTCGCTGATGGGTATGTTCGTAGCAATGAATTTCATTCAAGCCCGCCTATCGCCATTGAGTACAGAAGAAAGAGCTTCGCTCGACGATGCCCAGTTTAATGCCTTACGCGACAGCGACCTTACAATTCTCAGCACACCTTATATATACATCGGGCTGTTTCTCGTAGCAATGTTTATCCTGATATGGCTTACCAAAATGCCCAACACAGGCGAGCAATCGTCTGCCGACAACAGTTTGCGAGCCTCTTTTCGCCGACTTATGAGCAACAAGCGTTACCGTGAGGGAGTGATTGCACAGTTTTTCTATGTCGGCACACAGATTATGTGCTGGACTTTCATAATCCAATATGGCACTCGCGTGTTTATGGCAGAAGGCATGAGTGAGCAAGCAGCTGAAGTCTTGTCGCAGAAATTCAACATTATAGCTATGGCAATTTTCTGCGTAAGCCGCTTTGTCTGCACTTTCTTCCTTCGCTATATCAAAGCAGGCAGATTGCTTTCACTATTGGCTTCGGTTGCCTGCCTCCTCGTTTTGGGAGTCATCTTCATCGATGGTCGTGGCGGAATTTACTGCTTGGTAGCCGTCAGTGCCTGTATGTCGCTTATGTTTCCCACTATCTACGGCATAGCACTCGAAGGCATAGGCAACGATGCAAAACTCGGTGCAGCCGGACTTATCATGGCTATCCTTGGAGGTTCAATTTTGCCTCCACTACAAGCTTCTATCATCGACATGAAGACTGTCTTTGGCATGGCTGCTGAAAACGCATCGTTTGTAATGCCACTCATCTGCTTCGTCGTTGTAGCAATGTATGGCAGGAGAGCTTTATCGAAAAAATAATCACTTATTTTGTTGTTCAAAAAGATGAAAAAACATATTTTTGCAACACTATTTTACATTTATTCACAAACAAAAACCGCGTTAATATGAAAAAGTATTTAGCAGAAATGTTTGGCACTATGGTGCTCGTATTGATGGGCTGCGGTGTCGCAGTTAGTTTAGGTTGCAATCCAATTGACAACATTCCAGCCGTTGTAGGAACAGCTATGGCATTCGGTTTGTCGGTTGTAGCCATGGCATACACTATCGGTGGTATCTCAGGCTGCCATATCAACCCAGCCATCACACTTGGTTGCTTCCTCAGCGGACGTATGTCGGCAAAAGACTGCAGTATGTATATGATTTTCCAAGTAATTGGAGCTTTCATCGGTTCTGCACTGCTTTGGGTGCTCGTAGGCAATGTAGAAGGAATGTCTGGTACAGGTGCCAACGACCTTCAGGAAGGTGTCAGCATGGTAGGCGGACTACTTGCCGAGATAATCTTCACTTGTGTATTCGTTCTCGTAGTGCTAGGTGCAACATCGAAGACTAATGGTGCGACCAACAATTTCGCTGGTTTGGCAATCGGCTTGTCGCTCATCCTTGTTCATCTCGTTTGCATCCGCTACACAGGCACATCGGTAAATCCTGCACGTTCGATAGCTCCTGCAGTATTCGAAGGCGGTACAGCACTTGCCAACCTATGGATATTCATCGTTGGACCATTTGTAGGTGCAGTCCTCGCATCAGCAATCTGGAAGATTGTCGAGACAGAGAAATAATCACTATCGATAATACAAACAATAATCCGAGCCTACTTTGCCGAGCAGGCTCGGATTGTTTTGTAAATATTTGGCAATTAGAATAATATCTCATATCTTTGCGTTTTCAACGCTATAATCGAGAAATCGATATACGATAAAACTGCTATACAAGTTCAAACACAAATAAATCAATATATAATCTAACAACTATGGCAAAAGAAAAGTTCAGAGTAGAGTCCGACCTTTTGGGCGAACTCCAAGTGCCTGCAGAAGCCTACTACGGCGTGCAGACACAACGCGGTATTGACAACTATCGCATTTCAAACACTCGCATGTGCGACTATCCTGAGTATGTCAAGGCTATTGCCTATGTAAAGTGGGCAGCCATACTGACAAACAACGAGCTCGGAGTAATCAACAAGAAGATTACCAAGGCTGTGGAAAAAGCGTGCAAGGAAATCATCGACGGCAAACTCCACGAGAATTTCCCTGTTGACATGATGCAGGGTGGTGCCGGAACATCAGTCAATATGAATGCCAACGAGGTGATAGCCAATCGTGCTCTCGAGATTATGGGCTACGAAAAGGGCGACTATCAGCACTGCTGGCCTAACGACCACCTCAACAATGGACAATCAACCAACGACGTTTACCCAACGACAATCCATCTGACAATCATCCGAATGAACAAAGACCTCGTAGAGAGTCTGAAGGAACTTATCGGTGCTTTCCGTCAGAAAGGACGCCAGTTCCGTAACGTCATCAAGATGGGACGCACACAGTTGCAAGACGGTGTGCCAATGTCAGCAGGTCAAGAGTTCACTGCTTTTGCAAACCAACTACAAGACGAGATAAAGAATCTCACACAAAACGTAAAACAACTCTACGAAATCAACATGGGTGGTACAGCCATCGGCACAGGTCTGAACGCTGCTCCTGGCTTCCCAGAGGTATGCGCCAAGAAACTGGCTGAGCTCACAGGCGAGCCTTTTGTTGCAGCAAAAGACCTTGTAGCAGCCACTCCAGATACCGCACCATACGTAAGCTACTCATCGGCTCTGAAGCGATTGGCAGTGAAACTGTCGAAGATTTGCAACGACTTGCGCCTCATGGCATCTGGTCCACGCTGCGGTCTGAACGAAATCAACCTGCCCGCAAAAGCACCAGGCTCATCAATCATGCCAGGAAAGGTTAACCCTGTCATCCCAGAAGTTACAAACCAAGTATGCTTCAAGGTAATCGGTAACGACGTGACCGTAGCCTTTGCAGCCGAAGCAGGACAGCTCCAGCTCAACGTTATGGAGCCTGTTATTCTCGAATCTATCCTTGAAAGCATGACTTGGCTGACAAGAGCCATGCGCACTCTGCGTATAGAATGTGTAGAAGGCATTACTGCTAACAAGGAGCGCACAATCAAAATGGTTCGCAACTCTATTGGTATCGTGACAGCACTGAACCCATATATCGGTTACAAGGCAAGTTCGAAGGTTGCCAAAGAAGCTCTCAAAACAGGTAAATCAGTCTATGAGATTGCTCTGAAACACGGACTGATGACTAA
>CAMOVK010000051.1 GCA_946627325.1 uncultured Prevotella sp.
ATGACCTCTTTCAGTGCGCGTGGAGAAAGATTCTCCGCATTGTCTCGGACTTCAAGAAGTTTCTTGCGCATCTCCTCCAATGCGGCGGTTCCCTGCTTGGTAAGGTCTTCCATCATCTCGATGTACATCTCGCTGCCCTTGAAATCCTCCCAATCCTGCTTGGCGATGTTTTTCTCGTACTCCTTTCGCAGACCGTCCAAGATGCGTTGACGTGTTGTGTCGTCATAGGCTATCTCACTCTGAACCTCGGCGACCTTGCGAACATACTCCATCTCCAATTTGGCGCGGTCGCTCAACTGATATTCAAGATATTTTGAGTAGTCTTTCAATCTTTGCTGCTGCAACTTACGTTCCTCGTCATCTAGTTTCTTCAACCACTGCTCATACAGTTTGAGATTGTCGCCTGTCATCACGCCATTTTCATCAGTCAAATCCTTTGACAAATCCTCGAGTTTCTGACGCATAGCCGCAAGGTCTGTGCCGTCGAAGTCGAACATATCTTTCAGCAGTCCGCTCGGCAATTGAAGTTTCTCGAGGTCGAGCGTCAGTTGGTAGTCGCCGAAAGCGTCTTCCAATTGCTTGGCGACGTTTTCACGTTTACGAGTAGTGAGTTCAATATCGACCTCTGCACGCATTCCTGCCAATGCTTTCTCAAATTCTGCACGCGCCTTTTTACCACCGTCCTTACCAAACCTACCCCACAAATTCTTATCATCCAACGTCTTCTTTACAAGTTCCATAGCCTTGACGGTTGCACTTTTGCTTGTAGTGTCCACTTGGTTGATGTCTATTCCTGCAAATCCGAATATCTCGGCAAAAGCGTCGGAAAAACTTTCCCTCACCTTTTCATTCGATTTAGCAAATCCGTATGCCGACTTTGACAGTTTGTCGTATTCAGAATTCATCTCCTTGAGCAAGGAAATTAATGAGGATATAGAGTCGTAATTACGTGCAGTGCGACCTCCTTTATTGTCGGTTAAATCAATACCTCTCAATTTTGCGGCAAGTTCAATAGCCTTTATCATCAACTTTGTCCAAGTAATGTTTTTATTGAGGGCATCCTTGTCGCCACCTGCTGCAAGAGCATCCTGATACTGCTTCAAAGAATCCTTTAATCCCTTGTAAGACTCTTTTAATTGTTTGTTTCGTTGTTCAGTACCCTGTTGTAACGCATCTTCTGTAGAAACAACGTAATTATACATATCACGTGCATCCTTGTCCAAAGTCAACCAGAAAGGACCAAACGATGACATTGATTGAAGAGCATTTTTTAACCTGTTATTATAATCGGTCTCATAATTGTCAAGTTGACCGTGTAGTCTTGCGAGCGAACTTTCATATTCCTGTTGTGTAATAAGATTGTATTTCCTTCTGATTCTTAACTCAGCTTCTGAGTTTGCTATACGCTGTTTGCTTAAAGCATCATCGGCCTGCCATTGCTCTTTATTGTTTTCTTTTATCAAGTTGTTTATTTGCTCGTTTCGTTTTGCCTGTTCCGCAAGTGCGGCATTTGCAGCCTGCACGCGATTTTTGTAATCTTCATATTCCGCGTCAGACGAAAACACTGGTGTTTGACCCTCGATGTCATTACGGATACCCTGTAACTCTTGGTTCAATGATTTATATTCGCCAATATACTCACGTATTATATTCCCTATACCTGCGTTTCCTCCGCCAGCACCTGTTAATTCGAGAGGATTACCAAAGTATGTTTCTAAAATGCTCTGTATATCCGCCACTCCGTATTTATCAAGCGATTGCTGAATTAATTTTGCTATGTTCTTTGCTTGCTCTTTTGTAATTTTAAACTGATTCCCTTGTGCATCAGCGATACGCTTATTAGTTAAAGAATCGACTAAATCTTGATACTCGTCATAAATTCCTTTTTCGAGTTTTTGCTGTTGTTCTTCTCGGATTTTTTCAGCGGTATAGTTTCTTATACTACTGACAACGTTATCATAAGCACCTGCAAGTTCTTCGACTGTAGTTTTTTCGGTAACTATAAAGTCAAGGTACTTACCGTATTTGTTGGATATTTCATCAAGTATTTCTTTGCGAGCGGCAGTACCCTCATTTGTTTTTTGTAGTTTCTTGACAAGTGCATCATACCCGCTGATTTCCTCATTCATTCTTCCAACATTATCGGAAGTTACGGCTTCAAGTTCTTCCCTGAATCGTTTTAACTCTCTTCTTGCCCTAAACAATCTTTCTATAAGCAGAACAGCACCCTCAAATACAATTAAAGGCCATATTGCTTTTGCAACATTACCAAGTTTTGATAACGCTCCCTGAAACGTCCTTGTGGCGACAATAGCCATTCTTTGTCTCAACGTAAAGTCACCTAATGCTTTGCTGAAAATCTTGACGTCTGCCGTATTTTTTAAAAGGGTTTTACTACTAAGCCCCATAGATTTTGCAAACCACAGGGTTTGAGTGGTCGCTCCTTTCAGATAATTTCTTGAAAGTGCATATAGAGCGGCCCCGATAATTGTAATCCAATTGACATTACCTTTAAGAACAAATGCGACATTCTGCCAATTTCGAACCAAATCATTAAGAATCCCAATCCACTTACGTATAGTACCATCATTTGCCTGTCCGATAGTGTTCAGCATTTGGTCGTAGGCGTCGTGCAGTTTCATTATTTGACCTCGAACGGTGTCTGCCTGGACCTCCTGCATATTAAAGAACGTACCACCTTCGTCGGTCATTCGTTGGAATATTTTTTCGACGTCAGAGAATAGTACCATACGTTTTGATACACGTTCTACAACCTCTGCCGTTCCAACTGCTCGTCCTTCTATCTCTGAAAAATATTTCGCCAATTCTCCATATATGTTCACGCCTGCCTCCGTAAACTGACGCACCTCGGACGCACGGAGATAGTTCGCTGTCTTAACCTGACCATACGCCAAAATAAGACGACCCATATCGACACCCAAACCAGCCGACACATCAGCAAGTCGCTTGGTTGTGTCGAAGAGTTTATCTGTCTCAATACGATACGCAGCGAGTTTTTTGGTGTAATCAACAAGTTGCATTGCTCTGAACGGCGACTGCAATGCTTGTTGCATCGTCTGATTCCAAATCTTCGTTGCAGCATCGACATCGCCGATAATTTGCTTCATGGAGACAAACTGCATTTCAAACTCGCCTCTCGTTTCGACAAGTTTCTTTCCGAACTGCACAAGACCCTGCACCGAGAACGCCACACCGAAAGCACCTGCAAGGCGGCGGAGGGTGGGGAGCATTGATTCGAGAAAACTCTTGTTCTCTTTAATTTGTCTACCGTTCCTTCTAAGTTGCTCATATTCTTGTCTTAATCCGTTAATACGTTGCTGGTTGTAAACGGCAGAGCGAGTACCTTTATACTCATTATCTATCTTCTTTTGCTCTTGATATACATTGTGTAGTTCCTGTCTATATTGTTGTAAAACTTGCTGCGCCTTTTTATATTCCTCACTTTGCTTTGATACACCTTGTAAATCACTTTTTATTTTATTATAATCACGACGAATCTGATTTGCCTTTGTTTCAAGTTCTATTTGTCGTTGTAACGCTTTACCATACTCGGCAATTTCTTTAGACATTTGTCTGTACTTTGCCTCTCCCGCTCTTCTCTCATTCTCCCTATCGGCTTTCGCTTTGGCATCATACCATTTTTGTTCTTCTTTATATTGTTTTTCTTCTTGCTTTTGCTGCTGTGCGGCCGCCTTGCTTCTTTGCTTTTCTTCAATAGCAATTTCTTGCTCTAATATCTTTTCGTTCTTCTCTATGATTTTCTGTTTTGCTGCTGCCTCTTTGTCAAACTCACCTATTATTGCATTTACGGCTCGATTGACCAAATCGTATGCCGCTGGCATATCTTGGATTAGTTTCAACTGCTCCTTGTATCGACGGAGATTTGCGTTCGCAGTATCGACATCTACCCAATCCATCCCAATGTGAAGTTTTGTGCCTCTCGCATTTGGTGTTGCATTGACTATTCTGTCTATTTTTTGCTGTATCGTTTGTGGCGTTGCGGTTTTCCCATGCTCATCCACAATGTCAAATAGCAGTTTTAACTTGCTTGCTTTTGACGCGCCGACACGACCTGCTATGGCGTCAAACATTTGGTCGATGCTGACTTTGGCATCACGTGCTGCGCGATTGACCGCCTCCGTGAATACTACATTAAAATCCTTGCTTAACTTAGCAAGATTTGCGTCTGCATCTTTTATATTCTGGTTTAGATTTTTTAGACTGTCATTAACGTTGTCTGCCATATCGGTATATCTTTTTGATTTATTGTTCGTTAGGAAATTTGATTTTGACCCCGAGGTCGTTGTTCAACTCTTCCACGCTCAGATTGTTCACGTCGACGTTCTTCACGCCTCTGTTCTTCGCTTCGTTCTCACTGAGATAATTGACGTGGGAGTTGTCCATGCCCATTATCTTTATCATCGGTATGCTGTACTTCCAAAGGTAGTCCTCCATCTTCATAAACGGGTTGGCTTTTAGGAAGTCCACCATGTCTCCAATTTCACTTACGGAGCGGACTACTTCTGTCCTGTTTTCTTTATCCTTGTCCTCTTCTTCTC
>CAMOVK010000052.1 GCA_946627325.1 uncultured Prevotella sp.
CTCACGTTCGAAAAACCAAAATTGTTTTGCTTTTTGCTCACTAACTCGTAACTTTGCACGGAAAAAATAAAACTTAGACCGATGAAATCGCGATTTTTTAACTATAAAGTAGCCCTTCTGTTGGTGGCAATAGCCTCACTGTTGGCATCGTGCCAGCAGCGAAAGTTTCATATCGATGGCACTATAACTAATGCAACCGACTCCGTTCTCTATTTCGAAAACATGGCTCTCGATGGCATCGTAACCATCGATTCGGTCATACTCAAAGCCGACGGAAAGTTCTCTTTCAGCGGCGATGCTAACGATGCCCCTGAGTTTTATAGATTAAGAATAGATAGGCAAATAATAAACCTCTCGGTCGATTCAACCGAAACGATATCGGTCAAGGCAGAATACCCGCAGATGTCGATGAGGTACGACGTGGAAGGCTCTGACAACTGCAAGAAAATACGCGAGTTGTCGTTACTACAGTATGAACTTCAAGCCCGCATCAACAGCGTCGTAGCCGACCCATCACTCGGTGTAGAGTCATCGCGAGACAGCATAATGTCGCTCATTGATGCACACAAACACCGCGTGACAATCGACTATATCTATCGCGAACCCATGAAGGCGTATGCCTATTTCGCCTTGTTCCAATACGTCTCGGTAGGCGATGCCTATATGATGATATTCGACCCACGTCGCTCGCCCGACGATGTGAAAACATTCGCAGCCGTAGCAACAAACTGGGATGCCAACTATCCCGACGCTCTGCGCACGCAAAACCTTCACAACATAGCCATCGAGAGTATGCGCGACAAGCGAATAGTCGATAGGCGAAAAGATGGACTCGTCATCGATGCCGATAAGTTTGAAGAAGTAAACCTAATCGATATTGAACTCACTGACAACAAGGGCAATCTGCGACGACTGACCGACCTGAAAGGTAAAGTGGTGCTGCTCGACTTCCATCAGTTCGGAAAAGAAGGCTCGGCAGAACGCATAATGCTACTGCGCGACATTTACAACAAGTACCACGAACGTGGATTCGAAATCTTCCAAGTGGCAGTAGGAACAGAAGAACATTTCTGGAAAACACAGACAGCAGCACTGCCATGGATTAGCGTGCGCGATGCCAACGGAGCAGCAAGCAACGCATATCTCGCACCAGCACCCGCAATACCATGCTCATACCTCATCGACAGAAACAATATAGTCGTCAGAGGAGCAAGACAAATGAACGATATAGAAAAAGAAGTACTATCAGTACTGAACTGACAAGCGAAAACCAACGAAAACAATAATAACCCGATAAACAATAACAATTATGAAAAAAATCCTTTTAGCAGCAATGTTTCTTACATCTGCAGCAGCGACAATGGCACAGCAAGTAACCGACATGGTAATCCACATGAAAGACAAGACGGTAAAGACAATCAGCATTGCCGACATTGATAGTCTTACTTTCGAAACAGTAGAAACCACTCCAGGCGAACTGACACTAACATGCACCATCGACGAACTGACACCAACACATGCCACCTACACCATAAACGCATCGAACAGCACTGACACATACTATCAGTTTATCATGGCTGAAGAAACTTACAACAACATGATTAGCCAGTATGGAACCATACAAGACCACGACCAAGCATGGTGGACAGAATTATCGACCTACTACGAAAACACAACGTGGGAAGACGTAATGAGAATGCAAATGAAAAAAGGCACTCAGACTTTCCAATCGAATGAAATAATAAATTCACTCGTTCCACAAACATCATACATAATCTATTATTATGGTATCGACGACAATGGAACAATGACAACACAACTCGGAACAACACGCTTCACCACACCAGCACCCGGACAGTCGGACAACTCATTCACCATAACCGACATACAAACCTACTTGGGAGGAGTCTATTTCACAGTGACACCAACAAACAACGACACATACTATGCCACAGCACAACGAAAGTCAGTAATCGACCAACAATTGGCATCAGGAAAGACAATGAAAGAAATAGTACAAGCATTTATAAACATCGAAGCAAACTACGGAGATATCAACGGAATGCTACACAACGGAGAAGAACGCATTAACCTATCGTGTGGCTTAGAAGACACCGACTACGTCATTTGCGTGTGCGGATATGACGGAGGAATATCAACCGACGTGACAACAGCACAATTCCATTCAGCAAAATAAAAAGCGAAAAAAATAACCTTTTTCTGTAACATTTATAGCCATTAAAACGTCTTGTAAATAGAGCGATGATCAAAATCAGTTTCCAACACGACGTGCTGCCGCTGAAAAACCAACTGTTTCGCTTGGCTCAGCGAATTACGCTCAATCGTGAAGAAGCAGAAGACATCGTTCAAGAAACGCTCATTAAAGTATGGAACCGACGAAACTCGTGGCAAGACATCGAGTCGATAGAAGCATTCGCAATGACAATATGCCGAAACCTCGCACTCGATAGTCAACGACGACAAGCACGGCGGAAAGAAAGCGAAAACGAAAACGTGCTCGAAAATCACATCGACACAGCGCTGGGACCATACGAACAAATGCAGCAGAGAGACAGAGTAAGAATAGTGGGAGAAATAATCAACTCACTGCCCGAAAAACAACGAAGCTGCATACAACTGCGAGACATAGAAGGAAAAACATACAAAGAAATATCCACTGTGCTCGCAATAAGCGAAGACCAAGTGAAAGTGAACATCTTCAGAGCGCGACAAACAGTAAGAGAAAAATTGAAAACCATAGACAAATATGGACTATAAATACATCGAACAATTGCTCAATCGCTATTTCCAATGCGAGACAACACTCGAGGAAGAAGCAATACTGCGCACCTTCTTTAGCCAAAAAGAAGTGCCAGAGCAACTCATCCCATACAAAGACCTATTCACCTACGAACTCAAAGAGGCGAAAGAAAACACATTGGGAAGCGATTTCGACAAACGACTGGCAAAGGCTATCGGACATACAGCAGAAGAAAAAACAATGACCAAAAGCCTAACGTACAGACTGAAACCATTCTTCAGAGCAGCAGCAATAGTAGCAATAATTGTCACATTGGGCAACGCAATACAGGCTGCATTCGATCGAGAAGAAAACAACCCAGAAGGAATGGCTTACGAAATCAATCGAGTAGAGCAAGGAAAAGCAGTGGCGAAAACCGATTCAATCACTATCGACACGCTGAAACTGCAATAGAACGACAGATAAAAAGGATACTTTATTTTTTGCGCTTTAATAAGATAATCATAACGTTTATAAAACAATCAAAAGAGACTGTGAAGTCTCGCTCATTTTTAATTTTTCATAACATACTAATGTAAGACACGTGTCCCTGCTGATAACCATATCGAGCAGGGACACTTTTCGTATTGCAAAAACGCAAAATCCAAATATCATATACCACATTCGCGGAGCACAGAGAGCGCTTGCAAATCAGGAAAAGAAGGAATGTGGAGCTTGTAGTAACGGATTATCTCATCCGTGATACGATTGCGGTCGGAACGAGAAGCAGCAAACAAGTGCATCGTAGAAAACGACAAACGCATCAGGGTATTGAACGTATGAGCATCGGCAGAATTGAGATAGTCGGTGTGAAAAGGCGGAGTAGGAGCAAAATTGCCATCACGCAAATCGAAGATGAACCCCTCCTCATAGTCGCCAGTGTCGGGGAAAACACCAAGAAAACGCGTCAAACGCAAACAGAAAACAATGTGGAAATTGGCATATCCTTCACCCGTAGTGTCGAGAAAAAGCAAACTGTTTCTGACAAAAGAAAAGAGATGATTGTCGGCAATATCACGACGAGTGGCATGAACAAGAAATTCGGAAAGAAAGAAAGCCAACTGCAACTTAGTGTAGTCGTAAAATAGAGAAGAGTAAGCAATCGACAAACGAATGTCGCGAAGATGTTGCAACTCGTTGTTCTGGCGATAATCGAACTCTATGCTTACCATCGTCAGCGGCTGAAAGAATTGTCGCTTCATTTTCGATTTCGACTGTTTGCCACCCGATGACTTCGCCTGCGGCAGGCTAACAACAAACGAAAGCCTACCAAGAACCTCAGTGAGCATATCCACAATCACGCGGCTATCACTGTATCTAACAGTGCGTAGAACGATGGCTTCCGATTTATAAAACATAAACTATCACATTATTATATATATATAAGCGACTATGCTATTCTTGTTGCAAAAGTATAAAAAACGAACAATTGATAAAAAAAGGTTGGAAAAAATTTGGAGGGTATCAGAAAAGTACATACCTTTGCACCCGCAATAAATGACAATGGTCCCTTCGTCTATCGGCTAGGACGAGAGATTTTCATTCTCTAAAGAGGAGT
>CAMOVK010000053.1 GCA_946627325.1 uncultured Prevotella sp.
AAAAATCAGGAGGAATATAGGGGAAAAAGATACTAAGTATGGGAATAATCGCTATATTTACATCACTTTTCAAGATATCCGATATAGACCAAGTATTTTTTCGGTAAAAAGTGAATGAAGACCCGTAATTATTGTCAAAATAGTTGCGGGGATTCTTCGTACCTTTGCCGTCGAAAACGGCGAAGTCAGGCTGCGCCTCGGCAAAGCTCGAACAAGTTCGGCTTTGCTCTCGGCTTGCACTGACTTTGCACACAGATTCAAAACATATACGCAATATGAGAAAGAGTTATCTTTTCGGCGCACTGGCTGTAGCAGCCGTCGCCATCGCAGCAATCAGCTGCACGGAGCAAAAGCAGGAGCCGCAGGGCTTGGTGATTGAGAAGCAGGGCGTGTTCTCGTCGGGCGGACGGGTGACGGAGGCCATTCTGGGTGAGTATGACTCGACACAGAACTGGCTCGACCCAGAGCGCAAGGGCACGACGACACACGTAGATCATGCCAATACGATGTATCAGATTCCGGCAGGCGGCAGTTGTGAGAGCTTCGTGCCTACTATAGTGATGACACTCGACAAGGCATCACTTAGGTTGTTAACAGCATCCATAACAATAGCTACAGAATTAGATAAAAATCCCACTAAAGCCTTGAATAATGCCAAAAACACATTGGCTACGATGCCTATGATACTGGTACGAATAATTTGAGAACTTCTATCCATTTAGAGTAGGCTTTTTCTGTATTATTCTATTTTCTTTATAACCTTTGCGGGCACACCACCAACTATTGTATTAGGTGCTACGTCCTTTGTCACTACAGCCCCTGCAGCAACTACTGCTCCATCGCCAACAGTCACTCCCGCAAGCACAGTGGCATCTTCTGGTTTCTTGGTATGTCATACTATCTGCCATCCTTACGGAAATGTGCTCCAGTCTGTTGACTTTCTGTCTTATTCGCTCGCGACTCGGCATAGTTCGAACGAGTTCGGCTCTGCTCTCGCTGCTCTCTCATTTCACCCATGTTTCTGATATTTTGCTTTTACTATCTCGTAGGAGTTTCTGGTTAGTTCTTGAAGAAGATCATCAGGAGCAGTGTTTACGTCAATGCCAATCCAATACTTAGGTGTCATATTGAACGGCTTAACAATGCATCTATATTGTATTTTCAAATCTTCAATCCGCTCTGGCTGACATTTGAGAGTAACGACACTGAAATCATCACAATCAAAAAATGAAAACATGTGGCCACAGACGTAGAACACCAATACCCCACTCGCATATCGGAATGCCGTGAAGGGCAATTTCTCTTCAACATCATCGCCCAACGAAAGACAAAACTCACGATAGTCTTCTATATTCATATCATATTAATGTCATTGGATTATATTTCAACGCATCTGAAGGCCAACCTGTAACATTGTGGCCAGTGTCTAACTTGTGTATCTCATTCAAGTCTTCTTCGGACAGGGTAAAATCAAACAGTTGGATATTCTCCTTCATACGCTCTATGCGAGTAGTCTTGGGTATTATGATAATATCGTTCTGAATCAGGAACTTCAAGGCAATCTGCGCAGCTGTCTTACCATATTTCTCACCAATTCTGACAAGTGTTGGATTTTTAATGATTCCATGACGTCCTTCTGCCAAAGGACTCCATGCTTCGAGAGCAACGTTATAAGGCTTCAGGTAGTCGAGCATCTTACGTTGTTGATACAGCACATGGGTTTCACACTGGTTCACAGCGGGCATTACCTCGGAATGGGCTGCAATCTTTGGGAAGGTGTTTGGGTAGAAATTAGAAACGCCTATGGCACGGAAGAGTCCCTTCTTGTAAAGTTCTTCCAACGTCTGCCACATCGTCGTGGGATTGCCTACTGGCCAGTGGATGAGCATCAAATCGACATAGTCAAGTCGCAGCTCATGTATGGAGTGGTCAACACTTCTGAGCGTCTGTTCACGAGTGTAGCACGAGTCGCAAATCTTGGTGGTAACAAAGAGTTCCTCACGAGGCACTCCACATGAGCGAACAGCATCCCCCACCCCGCGTTCGTTATAGTACATTGCTGCAGTGTCTATATTGCGATAGCCTACGCTGACAGCTTCCTCCACTACTCGCTGGGTGTCACGTTCTGGAATGTTATAGACTCCGATGCCTATCATCGGTATCTTCACTCCGTTGTTTAATGTCTTATAAACCATATTATTAATAATAATCAATTTCCAACTCTTCACTTACGTTGAAGTCGTCATGGTAGTCGTCATCGTAAACATAAACCAGACGCAAGCCTCTATACGTTGCAGGTATTTTTAGTTTTTCGATTAAGTGCCATCGAGGCCGCCCAAAATCGTATGACGAACGATCGAGGATTAAGCGATTGCTCGTCCAATCGAACTGGTAATAACCGCCACCAATGCATTGCTCACCCGATTTCAGCAAATCCTTATGCTGGTTTACCATGCCAAGGCGGAAATAGCCATCCATAGTGATAATAAACTTAGGGAGATTCATTTCATTTTATAAACTCGTTTTCAATTCTGGCTTTGAAAGGTTGGTGCTCTCAATTTTAGTCTCATCGAGCAGAGCTTTGGGCTCTGTAGGATAGCTACGCATGGTCTCTATCCTGAACAAATCAGCATTTAACTTTCTACTCAAGATGTTTGCCACATACTCTGTGTTTCCATAGAGTTTGCTGTTTTTTACTATATTGCTTGCGCCTGACGTAGCATCCAAATCGGGATAGTCAGGACTGGGCCACGAGAAGTAAGCCACGAGTAATCGTGAGCCCTTTCCGATAGCTTTTAAGCCCGCTACCTGTTCTTCCCTACTTTGCTCATATTTGTCAAAACGGTGACGATACATATATGTACCTACGACTGCTATGGCAGCAATTGCCAACAGCACAGCCCAAATAATCTTCTTCTTCATACGCCTACATCTTTTCTATAGATATTATTTTTCCTATAAGTTTCTCCAATTGAATGGACATAGATATATATGAACTACTCACTGTAATTATGGTCCACGACGACATCTATGTGGGTTTCTGGCACTAAATGCTGAATCTCGTCTTTGAGTCGGCAAACTAACGCAGCTTCGTCTGATACAGTCATATCAAGGACCACGTCAACAGAGAGATACTTCTCTTTCTCGGAATAGTAGAAACCATGTACCTGAACGATTTCTTTATGGGCAGAAAGAGTCCTTGTCACTTTTGACTGCAACTCAGCGCTACGATTCTGACCAGTAGCAATGGCATATATTCCAACTGTCATGATGATGTTGTGATGTTCCATCATATAGACAGATATTTTTCGTGTCATGCCATGAATCTCGTGAGCCGTCATTGTGTCATAAACAGCAATATGCAACGAGCCGATTTTTACTTCTGGTCCATAATTGTTTAGTATCAGGTCATAAACTCCGTGAACTCCCTCGAAAGCAGACACCTCTTTCATTATCTGATTTGAAAGTTCCGCCGAAATGCTAACCCCAAGCAGTTCATTGACGGGCGACGCTATCATCTCTATACCAGCCTTAATGATAACAATGGAAATCAACGCTCCTAAGAAGCCGTCAAGCGACACTCCCCATAGCAACATGATGCCCGCTGAAACAAGCGTAGTTAAGGTTATAATGGCATCAAACAGCGCATCCGAACCAGAAGCTGTTAACGCATCGCTATTCAACAGTTTACCTTGCCTCTTAACAAACCTGCCAAGAATTAGTTTGACTACGATTGCTACTCCGATGACGATGAGTGTCGTCGTAGTATATTCAGGCTCTGAAGGGTGGATAATTTTCTTCACCGACTCGATGAGCGACGTTATTCCTGCCGAAAACACAATAACCGCAATTATGATAGCACTGAAATACTCTATGCGCCCATGCCCAAAGGGATGTTTCCTGTCAGGCGGCAGTTGTGAGAGCTTCGTGCCTACTATAGTGATGACACTCGACAAGGC
>CAMOVK010000054.1 GCA_946627325.1 uncultured Prevotella sp.
ACCGCACCTTCTTCGCTGTTCGTGCAGGACTTGGTTTGAGCTATATCCTCACTAAGGAAATCGACCTCGACCTTGATGTTCTGATACATGCAGCAGACGACAAGATTGACGGAGTACGCTACGACGACTACTACGATGGTTTCGTTTCGGTAATGCTCGGAGCAAAATATCACTTCCGCGACCACTATGGCGACCACCGCTTCAAGTATCGCAAAGTGGCTGTTGGTGGCGACCTCAGCGACCTTAACGACAAAATCAACAAAACTCGTCGTGACATTGCAGACGCTCGCAATATGCGCAACGAAATGTACAAGCAGCAGCGCATACTCGACATGACTGTGCAGTTCCCTATCGACAAGTTCTTCATCAGCGATATTCAGGAACGTAACGTAGAGGCTGTAGCCCACTATATCAAGGCACATCCAAATCTCAACGTAGTGATTTGTGGTTTCGCCGACGTTGAAACAGCTTATCCAGAGTACAACTACAAGCTCTCTAAACGTCGTGTGACCAGCGTCTTCCGTATGCTTGTTGACAAGTACGGTGTTGACCCAAGTCGTCTGCGCACAGACTATAAGGGTGACGTTATCCAGCCATACAACCGCAAGAACGAATGGAACCGTGTAGTAGTATTCGCACTGGAACCAGTTGAAGAATTGACCAATTAACTATAACATAATAGTTCTTTAATCAATTTGCAGATTGTCAGCCTTGTTGTCAATAAGGAAGGCAGTCTGCAAATCTTTTGAAATACAAAACCACCAAAAACTTGTCCGACATGACACTCACAGCCCTTACAGCCGTAAGTCCTATCGATGGTCGCTATCACTCAAAGACATCACCATTGGCAGCCTATTTTTCTGAATACGCGCTTATCCGCTATCGCGTTCGAGTAGAGATAGAATACTTCATTGCTCTATGCGAGTTATCACTGCCTCAATTGTCAGATATCGACACCAGTATTTTTTCACAGTTGCGCAGCATTTATGAGAACTTTACCGAGTCCGACGCAGCGCGTGTGAAGGAAATTGAACAAACGACCAACCACGACGTTAAGGCTGTGGAGTATTTCATCAAGGAAAAGTCATCTGCCATAACTCATTTCGAACGCTATAAGGAATTCATCCACTTCGGTTTAACCTCTCAGGATATCAACAACACGAGCGTTCCTATGTCCATCAGCGAAGCACTTAATGACGTGATGTATCCACTTCTCGACGAACTCATCGCCCAGTTGAACGCCTTCGCTGCAGAATGGCACGACATACCCATGCTTGCCAAGACTCATGGTCAGCCCGCCTCCCCCACTCGATTGGGCAAGGAGATAGGTGTTTTTGCCTATCGCCTGAGCGAGCAGGTGCGCCAGTTGCGAGCATGCCCCATCTCGGGAAAGTTTGGAGGAGCCACAGGCAATTTCAACGCACACTATGTAGCATATCCCGACATCGACTGGCAGGCATTTGCTAACAAATTCCTGAAAGAGAAACTCGGAATAGAGCGTGAGCAACTGACCACACAGATAAGCAACTACGACAACATGGGTGCTATCTTCGATGCCCTACGCCGCATCAACACTATCATCATCGACCTTGACCGCGACTTCTGGATGTATATCTCCATGGACTATTTCAAACAGAAGATTAAGGCTGGCGAAGTTGGTTCGAGTGCCATGCCCCACAAAGTTAATCCTATCGACTTCGAAAATAGCGAAGGCAATCTCGGTATGTCTAATGCTATATTGCAATTTTTAGCACAGAAATTACCCATTAGTCGATTGCAACGCGACCTGACTGACTCAACCGTTCTGCGAAACGTTGGAGTACCATTTGGGCATACCATCATCGCCCTACAAAGCACCCTGAAAGGTCTTCGCAAACTAATCCTCAATCTCGAAAAGCTCAACGACGACCTCGAGCAGTCGTGGGCAGTAGTTGCAGAAGCCATTCAGACAATTCTACGGCGCGAGGCTTATCCCAATCCATACGAAGCACTCAAAGCACTTACACGAACAAACGAACGGATGAATGCAGACACTATTAGCCGATTTATCGACAGTCTTGACATAGCAGAAAACATAAAACAAGAACTAAGACAGATAACACCACAAAACTACACTGGCAAGAAAAACAAATAATTACTATATATCATACTATATTAAACCTAAACAAAGCCAATAACAAAACTATCATTTTATCAAACATCACTAAAACCATGAATTTTGAAAACGAAAGAACTCCTGAGAAGATGGGTTCTGAGCATCAGAGTTTCGGTCGTGAAGGTTATGAGCCTGTAGATCGAGAAAAGAGAAACGAAAGAATTAACCCAAACAATCGTCAGCCCCGCCAGCGCATACGCATTCAGCGAAGTGCTGGAACGTCAGATTACCATCGTCGCGACAACGCTGGTTTTCGCCCTGAGGGCTTCGGCAGCAGTTTTGACCGTAATCGCGAACGCTCACATAGGCAATACAACGACAATTACAGAGATGATTATCGCCAGCAACGCGACT